>OZ243950.1:0-685000 GCA_965214545.1 uncultured candidatus Poriferisulfidus sp.
ATTCTGGCCGTGGTCGACGCCGTCTCTACGGAGAAGGGCATCGAGCGCGAGATCATTTTTGATGCGCTGGAGGTGGCCCTGGCGGCGGCGACCCGCAAGAACCTGGGCGGCGACTCCGACGTGCGCATTGCGATCGACCGGGAGACGGGCGCCTACGAGACGTTTCAGCGCTGGCTGGTGATGGACGACGAAGACCCCGAGTTCGAGTCGCCCGACGGACAGATCCTGCTGAGCACCGCCCAGCAGCGGGACCCGAAATGGGAAGTCGGCGATTACATCGAGGAGCCGATCGATTCTGTGGACATCGGGCGGATCTCTGCGCACACCGCCAAGCAGGTCATCGTGCAGAAGGTGCGCGAGGCGGAGCGGGCGCAGATCGCGGAAGCCTACGAGGACAAGATCGGCGAGCTGCTGATCGGCATCGTCAAGCGGGTCGAGCATAGCGGCGCCTACATCGACCTGGGCGGCAACACGGAAGGCTTCATTCCGCGCGAAGACACCATCCAGCGTGAAATCATCCGCACCGGCGACCGGCTGCGCGCTTACCTGCGCGAAGTGCGCCAGGAGACCCGTGGCCCGCAGTTGATCCTGTCGCGGACCGTACCGGAATTCCTGATCCAGCTGTTCCACCTGGAGGTCCCGGAAATCGAGCAGGGCCTGATCGAGATCGTGGGCGCGGCGCGCGACCCCGGCATCCGCGCCAAGATCGCGGTGCGCACCAATGACTCTCGGCTGGATCCGGTCGGCGCCTGCGTGGGCATGCGCGGCTCCCGGGTGCAGGCGGTCTCCAACGAGTTGTCCGGCGAGCGTATCGACATCATCACCTGGCACGAGAATTCGGCGCAGTACGTGATCAATGCCATGTCGCTCCCCTCGGTCGACGAGATCGTGCAGGACGAGGAGGGCAAGGTCATGGACATCGCGGTCGAGGAGGAACGCCTGTCGCAGGCGATTGGGCGGAACGGGCAGAACGTCCGCCTGGCGAGCCAGCTGACCGGCTGGACGCTGAACGTCATGACGGCGCAGGAATTGCGCGAGAAAAGTGACCAGGAACAGCGGGTCCTCGAAGAGCGGTTCCAGGAAGACCTGGATGTGGACGAGCATATTGCGGGGATCCTGGTGGAGAACGGCTTCCGCGAGGTCCAGGAGCTGGCGTACGTGCCGGACCAGGACCTGTTGCAGATCGACGAGTTCAACGAGCAGGTGGTGTCCGAACTGAAGGAGCGGGCCCAGGACAGCCTGGCGCAGAAAGCGGAGATGGCGGAGGACGAGGACATCCTCAACGTGGAGGGCATGGATCCCGACCTGGCCATGCAGCTGGCCCTGCACGGCATCACCACGCGGCGCCAACTGGCGGAACTGGCGCTGGACGAATTACCCGAGATTGATTCGCTGGACGACGAACGGGCCGGCGCCCTGATCATGAAGGCGCGCGAGAATCTCGTGCTGCAATTGCCGGAAGCCTGAGCAGGACGAACCGGAATGGCCACGATCGCCGAATACGCCCCGTCCCTGCGCATGTCGCCTGAGCAGTTGCTCGCGATGTGCCAGAGCGCCGGGCTGGCCAAGCAGAACGAGGCGGACACGCTCAGCGACGACGACAAGAAGCAGTTGGTGCGCTACATGCGCAACGGCGGGCCCACGGGCGCGACCCTGGTGCAGTCCCGGCCGTCGGCCGGGCAGGTGGAGATTCCGCGGACCGGCGGCCCCGGGCGCAACCGGGTCAAGGTCAAGGTCAAGGGCAAGTACCGCCTGGTGCGGCCCAAGGCCGAGGTGCCGGAGCCGGCGCCAGTGCCGGAACCGGAGCCGGAACCGGCCCCCGAACCCCCGTCGGAGACCCCGGCCGAGACTCCGCCCGAGACTCCGCAGGAGGCGGCACCGAAAGAGAAGAAGGCGAAGCCCGAGGCCAAGGGCGGGGAAGAGAAACGCAAGTCGGCGCCGTCCGCCGCGCCGCGCGGCGGGCGCAAGACGAAGCCGCGCACCAAGTCCCGGGACGACCGGGAATCCCGCGGCAAGCCGGGTCCGGGCCGGGAACGGCATCGCGGCCAGCTGCACATCGACGACCAGCGCCGCACGCGCAAGCCGCGCACCAAGAAGCAGGCCCGGGTAGTGGTCGACAACAAGCATCAATTCACGGAGCCGACCGCCCAGATCATCCGCGAAGTCGCCCTGGGCGGCCCGATGACGGTGGCCGAACTGGCGATGGCGATGGCGGTCAAGGCCTCGGCGGTCATCAAGACGCTGATGGACCTGGGTGAGACCGCGACCATTAACGATTCGCTGGACCCCGACACCGCGGAGCTGGTGGTCGAGAACATGGGCCACAAGGTGCAGCGGGTGCGCGTCGAGGACGTGGAAGCCGACCTGCTGGTGGGCTGCGCGCCGACCGGCGAGGCCGTGGCCCGTCCGCCGGTGGTGACGGTCATGGGCCATGTCGACCACGGCAAGACCTCGCTGCTGGACTACCTGAGGAAAACCCGGGTGGCGGCCGGCGAGGCGGGCGGGATCACCCAGCATATCGGAGCCTACCAGCTGGAGGCCCCGAACGGCAAGATCACGTTCCTGGACACGCCGGGCCATGCCGCGTTTACCGCCATGCGCGGCCGCGGCGCGCGCTGCACGGACCTCATCGTGCTGGTGGTGGCCGCCGACGATGGCGTGAAGCCGCAGACGGAAGAAGCGATCCAGCATGCCCGCGATGCGGAAGTCCCGATCATCGTGGCCATCAACAAGATCGACCGCGACAACGCAGACCCTGAAAAGGTGCGGACGGCGCTTTCGGGGCTCGGGGTGCAGCCCGAGGACTGGGGCGGCGACACCATGTTCGTCGCGGTGTCGGCCAAGACCGGGGAGGGCATGGAGGCGTTGCTGGAGGCGATCTCCCTGCAGGCGGAAGTGCTCGACCTGAAAGCGCCGGCCGAGGGGATGGCCCGCGGCGTGGTGATTGAATCCAGCCTGGACCGCGGCCGCGGCGCGACCGTGACGGTGCTGGTACAGGAAGGCTGCCTGCGCCCGCGTGACCTGCTGCTGTGCGGCCAGGAATACGGGCGCGTCAAGGGCATGTTCGATGACGGCGGCCAGAAGGTCGAACAGGCACAGCCGGCGTTTCCGGTGCTGGTGCTCGGCTTGTCCGGCGTGCCGCAGGCGGGCGACCCGATGCACGTGGTCGTCGACGAGCAGAAGGCGCGGGAAATCGTGGATCACCGCAAGGAAATGGCGCGGCACCTGCAGACGGATGAGCCCCGCGAGGCCAGCCTGGCCTGGGCGGCGCAGATGGGCGAGGAACAGAAAGCCGCCCTCAACCTGATCATCAAGACGGATGTGCGGGGCAGCGGCGAGGCCTTGCGCGAGTCGCTGGAGAAACTGTCCACCGACGAGGCGCAGATCAAGATCGTGCTCTCGGGAATCGGCGGCATCAACGAATCGGATGCCTTGCTGGCGGATGCGTCCCAGTCCATTCTGTTGGGCTTCAATGTCCGCGCCGACAGCGCGGCGCGGCGGACCATCGCGGACCGCAACCTCGATTTGCGCTACTACAACGTCATCTACGAACTGATCGACGACGTCAAGACGCTGCTTGAGAAGCAGTTGGCGCCGGAGGTCCGTGAAGAGATCATGGGCCTGGCCGAGGTGCGGGAAGTGTTCCGCTCCAGCAAGATGGGGCCGGTGGCCGGCTGCCGGGTCGCCGAAGGCACGGTCCAGCGCGGCTACCCGATCCGGGTACTGCGCGACAACGTGGTCATTTACGAAGGGGAACTCGAGTCCCTGCGCCGGCATAAGGACGACGTCACGGATGTGCCGGTCGGGACCGAGTGCGGCATCGCCGTGGCGAACTACAACGATGTCCAGGTGGGCGATCAGATTGAGGTCTACCGGCGCGTGGAGACCGCCCGCACACTGTAGGGGCAGGCGGTGATCCCCGGACAGCGCCCGGTGGCGGTGGGCGAGCAGGTTCGCAGGCTCCTCGGCCCGGCCTTGCTGCAAGAAGTCAACGACCCGCGCCTGCGGCGGCTGACGGTCTCCGAGGTCGTCATGAGCCGAGACCTGAAACATGCCACCGTGTACGTCATCAGCGCGGAGACGCCGGATGCGCGCCGGCGCGCGGAAATCGATGCCGGATTCGTGCGCTGCACGCCATTCTTTCGCCGGCTGCTCGGTCACCGGGGCGGCTTGCGCTATGTGCCGAAGCTGCGCTTCGTGCTGGACGATACCGAGGACCGGGCCGAGCGGATCGAAAGCCTCCTGGAGGCGTCCAGTCGCGCCAAGACGGCGCCGTGACTCCGCCGGCACCCTGTGGCTGGCTGCTGCTGGATAAGCCGGGCGGCTTGAGTTCGACCCGCGCCGTCGCCCGTGTCAAGCGCCTGTTCCAGGTGAAGCGCGCCGGGCATGCGGGCACCCTCGACCCGCTGGCGAGCGGGCTGCTGGCGATCGCCCTGGGCCCGGCCACCCGCTGGTGCGCCTACCTGCTGGAGGCGCCGAAATCCTACCGTTTCACGATCCGGCTCGGCCAGGAGACGGACAGCCATGACGCGGAAAGCCTGGAGCAGGCGGCCCCGCCTTGTACCGAGATTCCTTCACTGGAGCGGGCCGAGATTGATCGGGTGCTGGCCCGTTTCACCGGCACCATCCAGCAGGTCCCGCCCATGTACTCCGCGCTACACAGCGACGGGCGGCGCCTGTACGAGCTGGCCCGCGAGGGCAAGGTGGTCGAGCGGCCTCCCCGGGAGGTGCGGATCGAGCGCCTGGAACTGCTGGCGGACCGCCGGGAGGAATGGGACCTTGAGGTCTCCTGCGGCAAGGGCACGTATGTGCGCGTGCTGGGGCACGAGATCGGCCGGGCCTTGGGCTGCGGCGCGTACGTGAGCCGGTTGCGGCGCACGGAGCTCGGCGCGTTCGGCGAGTCGCAGGGGGTGGGCCTGGACGTGCTCGAGGCCGATTCCGAAGAAGGGCGCCTAGCCCGGCTGCTGCCGGCGGATGCGGCGTTGCCCGACTGGCCGGTTCGTTCCTGTACCGAGAGCGAGGAGGCTGCGCTGCGCAATGGGAAGCCGATTGCTCATGAGGGCGCTGCGGGGTTCTGGAAGCTGGAGGATGCGCAGGGCCGGTTCTTCGGCGTGGCCGAGGGACGGGAGGAGGGGCTCCAGCCGCGGCGCTTGATGGTCGGCCCCGGGCGTCCAGTACAATCGGAGTCTTAGAGGAAGTTTTCCATGGATGAGAAAGAATCCGCCCTGGTCGTCGCGGTTCGCGAACTGACCGCCGAGACCCGTCGCGCCCGGCGCTGGCGGACCGCGTTCGGCCTGTTCCCGTTCGTGCTTCTGCTGGTGATCCTGCTCGCGCTGCTCGGAGGGGAGTCGACGCGGCCGAGCCAGGATGCGCATACTGCCCGGATCGACGTGTTCGGCCCGATCTTGCCGCAGGCCCCGGCCAGCGCGGAATTTGTCAACCAGTCGCTGCGCGAGGCCTTCGAGGAAGAGCGGGCGAAAGGGGTGGTGCTGCGCATCAACAGCCCCGGCGGCTCGCCCGTCCAGGCGGACCGCATCGGCGCGGAGATCCGCAGGCTGAAGGCGGAATACCCGGAGAAGAAAGTCTATGTGGTGGTCGAGGACCTGTGCGCGTCCGCCGCGTACTACATTGCCGTGGCGGCGGATGAAATCTACGTCAACGGGTCCAGCTTGGTCGGCTCCATCGGGGTGATCGCCAGCGGCTTCGGCTTTGTCGAACTGATCGAGGAGTGGGGCATCGAGCGGCGCGTGACGGCTTCCGGGCGGCACAAGGCGATGCTCGACCCGTTCCTGCCGCAGGACCCGGAGGCCGAGGCGCACTTGCAGGCCCTGGTGGACCGGATTCACCGGCAGTTCGAAGCGGTGGTCCGGGAAGCCCGGGGCGAGCGCCTGACGGCCCCGGACGAAGCGGTGTTCGACGGGCGGATCTGGACCGGCGAGCAGGCGCAGAAGATGGGTTTGGTGGACGGGTTTTCGGATGTCGCGCAAGTCGCGCGCGAGCAGGTGGGCGCCGAAGCGGTGGTGAATTACACCTACAAGCCGGATTTCCTGGAGCGCGTGGCGGACCGGGTTGGGGCCCGGCTGGGCCAGGTGGCGGAGTCCTGGCTGCGCAGCCCGGTACGGTTTTAGTCCGCGCCCGGGATGTCGAGACCGGCGTCCCGCAG
This sequence comes from uncultured candidatus Poriferisulfidus sp., assembly GCA_965214545.1. Taxonomy (GTDB): domain Bacteria; phylum Pseudomonadota; class Gammaproteobacteria; order Poriferisulfidales; family Poriferisulfidaceae; genus Poriferisulfidus. The sequence continues at coordinate 6,164 of OZ243950.1, forward strand.
CATTTCAATTAAACGGATCATCGGCAACCCGATCAAGGCGGTCGGGTCTTCGCCGTTGATCTGGTGCACCAGGCTGATGCCGAGGCCCTCGGATTTGAAGCCCGCGGTGCAGTTGTAGGGCTGTTCGCTCTGCAGGTAGTGCTCGATCGTGCCCTCGCTCAATTCCTTGTAGTGCACCGTGTGGTGGGACTCGAAGTAGCGGCAGGTCGCGCTGCCCGTATCGAGCAGGCACAGGCCGGTCCGGAAGGTCGCTTTCTGCCCGCTGAGTCGGCGCAGTTGTTCCACGGCCCGGTCGTGCGTGCCGGGCTTGCCGAGTAGTTGTCCATTAAGTTCTGCGCATTGGTCGCTGCTGATGACCCAGGCATCCGGGTGCCGGGCTCCGACTTCCTCGGCCTTCTCGTGGGCGAGCCGCCGCACGTAATCCGACGCGGCTTCGCCGGGATGGGGCGCCTCGTCGATGTCGGGAGCGTCCACCGTGAAGTCCAGGTGCAAGCGTTCGAGCAGTTCCCGCCGGTAGGGGGAGCTGCTGCCGAGGATGAGAGGGCGCATGGAGTGGGGGAGCTCGAAAGGCTATGGAACGTGGGAGGAACGTGTAACGGCGTGGAACCGCTAATTATAAAGTCGATTCTTCCGGGGCTTCAGGATTCCGATTCAAGGGGCTGGAATAGATAAACCATACTTGCCATATAAATAAATATGGGTAATATGGGATTTATGAAGACAACGTTGGATATTCACGACGAATTGCTCGCCCGGGCCAAGCGCCATGCGAAAGAGGTTGGGAAGCCTTTGCGTGCCGTAGTGGAAGAGGGGCTTCGCAATATACTGGCGTTTTCATCTTCCCAAAATAAATATACCCTCCCCGACTTTAGGGTGGGAGACCCGGATGCGAGCGATCCTCTTGAGCAGTACTCTTGGCCTGAGTTGCGAGACGCCATCTATGGCGATTCGGACACTTGATGATCGCCGTCGACACCAATGTATTGGTCTACGCCCATCGGCGTGAAACGCGCATGGGCGAGGCGGCCCATGCGCTCATGACCGAACTTGCCGAGGGGGATCGGGTCTGGGCGATTCCTTGGCCTTGTTGCTATGAGTTCCTGAGCGTGGCGACGAATCGCCGAATCTGGAAAGACAGAGCGACGCCGCCGACTCATGCTTGGAGCCAATTTCAGGCGTGGACGGCTTCTCCTTCAAACCGGATGATTGGCGAGACAGAAGATTTCGAGGAGGTCTTGGGTCGCTTTGTCCAACGACCCCATGTTGTTGGGGGAGTCGTTCATGATGCCAGGATCGCGGCCTTGTGCGTGGCTCATGGGGCTGAGGAACTGCTTACCCGGGATCGAGATTTTTCCTTGTTTCCGGAGTTGAGTACGCGCGATCCGTTTTCGGGCTCATCCTGATTGAAGCGCTTGGGCTGGAATTGCTCGACAAACTGGACCGCCTGCGTGCGCAGGCAACGGAACCGGGGCTTGATGACTTCTCGGCTTTTTGTCGGCCACATTTTTACGCAACGACTGTCCGGGGTTTGCGCAGTGCGAAACGCCGCTTGCTATAATTCGCGCGTCCTACTGAGAGACCGATCGTGACGAACATTGCATCGCTGCGTTTGTCCGGGGGCGCATTTGCGCTTGCCGTCCTTTTGCCGTGGGCGAGTGCCGGGGCCACGGCGGAATCCCCGCAAGTCCGTCTGCAGGGCGTCAGCGATGAACTGCTGGGGCAGATCCGGCTGAGAATGGACGAATTCAAGCGCGATGACGAGGCGCTGTATGATTTCGTGGACACCACGCTGGGCAGCGTGCTGGACTACGACCAGATCCTGAAGATCATCCTCGGCAAGAAGATCTACCGGGAAGCGACCCCGGCGCAACGCGACGCATTCATTGTTTCCCTCAAGCGGCAGCTGCTCGAACTGTACGCGAAAGTCATCCTCAAGTACGCCGACGGCAAGGTGCAGTACCTGCCGTTCGAGCTCAAGCCGGACAAGGCCTACCAGGTGGTCCGCACGGAATTCCTGATGTCCGGCAAGGCCCCGGTCGACCTGACCTACCTGATGCGTGAGATCGAGGGCGAGTGGTACGTGTTTGAAATCCGCGCCGACGGGATTTTCCTGATCAAGAGCCTGAAGGACAGCCTGCGTCCCGAAATCAAACAGAATGGCCTGGATGCCGTAATTCAGCGTCTGCGTGGCGAGACCTCCGGGAACACCTCCCGGCGATTTACGCTGCATGCGACGGCCTGAGCCGCGTCCGGTTTTCCCATGGACAGGCTGCTGATTCAAGGCGGAACGCCGCTGTGTGGCGAGGTGTCAATCTCCGGCGCCAAGAACTCGGTGTTGCCCGTGCTGGCCGCCTCGCTGATGAGCGGGGAGCCCTTGGTGATCCAGAACGCCCCGCACTTGCAGGACGTGGCTTCGACCATGCGGCTGTTGGGCAGCATGGGGGCGACGGTGACCTTGAGCGAGGACAACAGCCTGCGTGTCGACACCGGTGGGGTCAACCGCTGCTATGCGTCCTATGACATCGTGCGCACCATGCGGGCGTCCATTCTCGTGCTGGGGCCGCTGCTGGCGCGCTACGGCCAGGCGGAAGTGTCGCTGCCGGGCGGCTGCGCGATCGGGACCCGCCCGATCGACCTGCACCTGCATGGGCTGGAGGCGATGGGGGCGGCCATCGACGTGAGCAACGGCTATATCCGGGCCCGGGCCAAGCGCCTGCGGGGCACCCATTTGGCTCTGGACCAGATCACGGTGACCGGTACCGAGAACCTGATGATGGCCGCGACCTTGGCCGAGGGCACGACCGTGATCGAGAATGCCGCGCGCGAACCGGAAGTCGAGGACCTGGCGCGTTGCCTGGCCGCGATGGGCGCGCACATTCGCGGGGCCGGGACCAGCCGCATCGAGATTGAAGGCGTCCGCGAACTGCACGGCGCGGCGCATCAGGTGCTGCCCGACCGGATCGAGGCCTCGACGTACCTGGCCGCCGCCTGTGTGACCGGCGGGAAGGTCCGGGCGAGCCAGGTGCGCCCGGACACCATGGAAGCCGTGCTGGTCAAGCTGGGCGAATACGGGGCGGATATCGACCTGGGCGACGACTACGTGGAGCTCGACATGCAGGGCCGCCGCCCGCGGGCGGCCGACGTCTATACGGCGGCCTACCCGGGGTTCCCGACCGACATGCAGGCGCAGATGACGGCCGTCAGCACGGTGGCGGAAGGGACCAGCACCATTACCGAGACGATTTTCGAGAACCGCTTCATGCACATCCAGGAATTGGTCCGGATGGGCGCGAACATCGAGGTGCACGGCAGCGCCGCCGTGATTCAGGGCGTGGAGAAGCTGTCCGGCGCGCCGGTGATGGCCACCGACCTGCGGGCCTCGGCCAGCCTGATCCTGGCCGGCCTTGCCGCGGAAGGGGAGTCGGTCGTGGACCGGGTCTATCACATTGACCGAGGCTACGAGTGCGTGGAAGAGAAGTTCCAGCGTCTCGGCGCCAGCATCCAGCGCTTGAGCTGAGGAGCAGACCGATGCGAATCGCTGTGTCCAAGGGCCGCATCATGCGCGAGGCGCTGGAGGTGTTCGCGCGCGCCGGGATCGCGCCGAAAGAGGATCCCGCGCAGAGCCGGCAACTGATCCTGCCGTGCACCGGGGCGGATCTCGAACTGGTGGTGCTGCGGGCGGCGGATGTGCCGACTTACGTGGCGCTGGGCGCGGCGGAGCTCGGGGTCACCGGGCGGGACGTCTTGATGGAGAGCCGGGTGCCCGGCGTGTACGAGCCACTGGATCTCGGCATCGCGCGTTGCCGGATGGTGGTGGCCGGGCCGACCGGCGGCGACGCCTGCCTGGAACAGCCCCGGGTCCGGGTGGCGACCAAGTACGTGCGCCTCGCCCGCGAGTTTTTTGCCGCGCGCGGCCGGCAGGCCGTTACGATAAAATTGTATGGTTCCATGGAGCTGGCGCCGCTGGCGGGGCTGTCGGACTGCATCGTGGACTTGGTGGAGACCGGCCGAACCCTGGCCGCCAATGGACTGGAACCGTATGTCACGCTCGCCGAAATCAGTGCGCGCGTGGTGGTCAACAAGGGGGCATGGAAGATGCAGCATGACCGGATCATGCCGATTCTGGCACGCCTGCAGGACGCCGCACAGGAGGCGGGGAGCGACACATGAAATACCCAACGGACGATCTGCGCATTAAGGACGTACACAATGTGGTGGCGCCGGAAGCGGTATTGGCGGAATCCCCGCTGACGGAAGCAGGGGCGCGCACGGTGTTCGAGGCGCGGGCGCAAATCCGCGAGATCCTGCAGCAATCGGACGACCGCCTGATGGTGATCGTCGGCCCGTGCTCCATCCACGACGTGGAGGCGGCGCACGAGTATGCGCAACGCTTGCAGCCGGTCCGGGACCGGCTGGCAGAAGACCTCCTGATCGTGATGCGGGTGTATTTCGAGAAGCCGCGCACCACGGTCGGCTGGAAGGGCCTGATCAACGACCCGGACCTGGACGACAGCTACCACATCAACCGCGGCCTGCGCCTGGCCCGCGGGCTGCTCGTCTGGCTCGGCGAGCAAGGGCTTCCGACCGGCACCGAGTTCCTGGACCTGATTACGCCGCAGTATGTCGCCGACAGCGTCAGCTGGGGGGCGATCGGCGCCCGCACCACCGAGAGCCAGTGCCACCGGGAACTGGCCTCCGGGCTGTCCTGCCCGGTGGGCTTCAAGAACGGGACCAGCGGGGACATCCAGGTGGCGGTGGATGCCTTGCGCTCGTCCACCCAGCCGCACCGCTTCCTGTCGCTTACCAAGGAAGGGCGGAGCGCAATTTTTCACACGACCGGCAATCCGGACTCCCATGTCATCATGCGCGGCGGGCAGCAGCCGAACTTCGAGGCCAACGCGGTCGAGGAAGTCTGCGCGCGCCTGGAACAGGCGAAACTTCCGGTTCGCGTCATGATCGATTGCAGCCACGCGAACAGCCGGAAAATCCCCGAGCAGCAGATGCAGGTGGCCGGCAACATCGGCGGGCAGGTCAGCGCAGGGGATCGCCGTATCATCGGAGTCATGGTGGAAAGCCACCTGGTCGGCGGCAACCAGAAACTGGTCCCTGGCGAGTCCCTGCAGTACGGCCAGAGCATCACGGACGCCTGTCTCGGCTTCGAGCAGACGGAGCAGTTGCTCGACGGCCTGGCCGAGGCGGTCCGGGCGCGGCGGAAGTGTGCCAGCCGGGCGGCATGAGCACGTCGTTTCCTCGCATACTGTCGGCTGGAACGCCGGGCTTTGAAGAGGAATTCCAGGCACTGATCGACGGTCGGGCACCGGGCTCGCACCCGGAACAGGCCGCGGCGGTTGCGGCCATCATCGAAGCGGTCCGCACGCGCGGTGACCGTGCCCTACTCGAATACACCCGGCAGCACGACGGGCACAATGCCGAGACGGTAGCCTCGCTGCTTTGGCAGCCGGCCGATTTCCAGGCCGCATTCGAGGCGCTGGACGAATCCCTGCGCGAAGCCCTGCAGGCCGCGGCTGACCGAATCCGGGATTATGCGCGGCGGCAGGCACTGGAATCATTCGAGTTCGAGGATGAACACGGCTCCCGGCTCGGGCAGCGGGTCAATGCCCTGCAGCGCGTCGGTGTCTATGTCCCCGGGGGGACGGCGGCGTATCCGTCCTCGGTGCTGATGAACGCGATCCCGGCGCGCGTCGCGGGGGTGGAAGAGATCCTGATGGTCAGCCCGACGCCGGACGGGCAGGCCAATCCGGTCGTGTTGGCGGCGGCGCATGTGGCGGGCATCGACCGCGGATGGGCGCTGGGGGGCGCGCAGGCCGTCGCGGCGCTGGCCTGGGGGACGGACAGCCTCCCGGCCGTCGACAAGATCGTCGGTCCCGGGAACCTGTGGGTGGCCGAGGCCAAGCGGCAGGTGTTCGGCCGGGTCGGGATCGACATGGTGGCCGGGCCCTCGGAGGTGGTGATTGTCAGCGACGGCCGCACGGACCCGCGCTGGCTGGCGGCAGACTTGATGGCCCAGGCGGAACACGACGAACAGGCGCAGGCCATCCTGCTGAGCCCGGATCCCGATCACATCCGCGCGGTCGCGGACGCACTGGCTGCGCAATGGGACGCCCTGCCGCGCGCCGCAATCCTTCGCGCATCCCTGGCGGCTCACGGCGCGCTGATCCAGACCGATGACCTGGAGCAGGCCGCGGCACTGGTTGACCGGCTGGCCCCCGAGCACCTGCAGCTGGCCTTGGAGGAGCCGGATGCGGTGATGGCCCGAATCCACCATGCCGGCGCGATTTTCTTAGGCGCGCACAGCCCGGAAGTGATGGGGGACTATTGCGCCGGGCCCAACCATGTGCTGCCGACCATGCGGGCCTCTCGCTTCGCCTCGCCGCTGGGCGTCTACGATTTCCAGAAGCGCAGCAGCACCATCCGCCTGTCGCAGGCAGGCGCCGCGGAACTCGCCGGCCTGGCCGAATGCCTGGCGGAGGCCGAGGGCCTGGGGGCGCATGCCGCTTCGGCACGTTGGCGCCGCGGTTCGAAGTGATGGTCGCGCGAACGGAACTGGCCGCATACCTGGACGAACTGCTCCAGCCGGAGGCGTTCTCGGACTATTGCCCGAACGGCTTGCAGGTCGAGGGCCGGGACCGGATCGAAACCCTGGTCTCGGGGGTCACCGCGAGCCAGGCGCTGATCGAAGCCGCCCGGGAGCACGAGGCCGATGCCGTGCTGGTGCACCACGGGTATTTCTGGCGCAACGAAGACGCCCGGGTCACCGGGATGAAGGCGCGACGGCTGCGCACGCTGTTGGCTTCGGAGATCAACCTGTTCGCCTACCACCTGCCACTGGACGCGCATGATGAACTCGGCAACAACGTCCAACTGGCGGCCCGCCTGGACCTGGAGGTCACCGGCCTCCTGAAGCCGGGCGCCAGGGAGACCGGGAGAGTCGGACGGCTGAAAGGCCCGCGCCCGGTGCAGGAATTCGCCGGCACCCTGGAGGAACGCCTGCAACACCCGGTGGTGTGGGCCGGCCCCGAGACGGACGATCCGATCGCCACGGTCGGGTGGTGCACCGGCGCCGGGCAGTCGTTCATCGAACAGGCGGCCCGCCTGGGGCTGGACGCCTTCATCAGCGGGGAGATTTCCGAGCAGACCGTGCACACGGCCCGCGAATGCGGGGTGCATTATTTTGCCTGCGGTCACCATGCGACCGAGCGTTACGGCGTGCAGGCCGTCGGCCAGCACCTGGAGGAGAAATTCGGGCTGCGGCACCGGTTCGTCGACATCCCGAACCCGGCGTGACGGGGCCTTCCGTATCCAAGGATTTCCCATGTCGGCGCGGCGCGTGAGAGACCCGTTTTCCGGAGCCGGCTTGCGGGCCGGGCTTGCGGGCGCGGCAGTCGCGTTTTCGTTGTGGGTCCCGGCGTCCGCGGCAGACAATCCGGTGACCTTGAGCCCGCTGGAAATCCACGAGGGGGAGACCCTTGAGTTTTCCTTTTTCGCCGATCCGTCGAGGCCGATCGGCGCGGGCGATCTCCAGGTGAATTTCGGACGCGGCGTCGGGGGCTCGGCGGAGATCGGGGTGGACTACCAGGTCCGGAGGCAGCGATCAGACTCCAGTCCTGCGGCCGGCTCCGTCCTTTATGCCGCCCGGGACTATCCGGACGCCCGGGGGAGTTTCTTCATCACCGCCCTGGCAGATGATGAAAGGGAGGGGGACGAAGTTATCCTGCTTCAGTTCACGGACGGCTATTACCTGACGTACGGGTCGATCGCGGTTACCTTGAAAGAGGGCTCCCGGCCGGATGGCGCCGCCGGAGTCACTCTCTCGCAGTCCCGCTTCGCCCTGGTCGAAGGGCATGCCGCCCGTGCGGCGGCCCGGTATGCGGTGGCGCTCAGTGCCGACCCGGGAAGCGCGGTGACCATCACGGTGACCGCCAGTGATCCGGGCGCACTGGACGTCGAGGCAGACAGGTTGGTGTTCACGGCCGGGGATTCGGGCAACTGGAATATGGCGCAGACGGTGGCAATGCGGGCGGTTGAAGACGGGAACACGGTGAGCGAACAGGGGATTCGCCTCACGCACACGGTGCATGCGGCGCACGGGCCCTATGCGGGGCTGCGTGTCGATCCGGTGGAAGTCGACATCACGGATGCGGGCCACGGAGTGGTGGTGGATGGGGTTTCGGTGAAGGTCGCGGAGAACGGAGGGGAAGCGGGTTACCGCATCCGCCTGAAAAGCCGCCCTTCGGGCCGGGTAGAGATTGCGGTGGCCAGCGCGGCACCGATGCGGGCGGAGGCGGGGGAGCGGTTGCTGTTCACGCCGCTGAACTGGGCGACGCCGCAGAGGGTGGCGGTGATCGGCAAAACGGCCGGGGACACGGTGATCAGCCATGCGATCAGCGCGACGGAGGATGCGGCCCATTATCCGTTGGCCGGCCTGGCGATTCCGTCCATCCGGGTGACAGTGCTGCCGGAAGACCCTGAATGATGAGGCGCAAGGCATTCTTCCTCGCCGCGGCACTGGTGGGCGGGGGCTTGGCGGCCGCGATGGCGGTCTGGATGCCTTGGGGGGCGCGCGGGATCGACTACCCGGAGAATTCGGCGTTTCGGGTGGCCAGTTTTCCGGCGGAAATGGCCTGGGTGCTGCAGGGCGAGGACGCCGGGCGTTTTCGGATCGCGGAGGGGGTGCTGCGTTTTTCGGATGATGGCGGGCGTGTGGTGCTGCCGGATTTCGAGTTGCCCCGCGATGCGGATGGGGATAATCGCTACGAGGTGACGGTGCGCGCCGGAGGCGAGAACGGGGAGGTACTCGAACACGAACTCGTCGTCCGGGTGACGGATCAGGACGAACCCGGGCAGGTGGAGGTATCGGCCCATCGCCCAGGCATGGGCGAGGCCATCCGTGCGGCCGTCATGGATCCGGACGGAATCCGGGGGGAGCTGGCCTGGCGCTGGGAACGCTGGAACGGCGCCGGGGCATGGATAGAAATTCCGGGGGGCACCCGGCAACAATACACGCCGTCCGCAGCGGATACCGGCCAGTACCTTCGGGTCACTGCCATCTACGCCGACCGGCATGGCGAGAGCGCGCCGGTACGGGCGTTTGTTCCGAACCCGGTCCGGGGCCCACGCCTGAGGGACCTGGAGGCGAGAACCGACAACCATCGGGACGCCCGCATCAAACCCGACTTCGACCCCGATGTCCTGCATTACGCGATTCCCTGCGAGGACCGGGACGTCCTGACGCTGTCCTTCGCGCTCCCGCCCGATGTTTCCGGGCGCTTCGTTTCCGTTGACGGGATTCAGCCGTTTCCGGGCGAGGCCGGCGGGGCGGCGGTGGCGGTGGATCAGACCCGCGACGTGACGGTGACCGTGTCCACGCCGGATGGGGCGGCCACCGACTACACCATCCATTGCATGCCGCAGAACCTGGCCACGCTGGAAACGCATCGCCCGGAAGGCGCTCCGCCATTCGGGGAATTGATCACCTTGTCGGCCGGGTCTTGGGCGGCGGTCGTGGACGAGCATGCCGTGCCGCGCTTCCATCGCGAAGGCGAAGAGGACCGGGGCATTTCCGGGTTCTTCCTGCGCCCGTTCTTGCTGCCCTCGGCCTCCGTGGATCCCCGCACGCCGGCGCATGCCCGCGATCCGACGCAGGCGCAGTTGCGCTGGGCGTACGGGATTTCCATCGATTCGGAGCCGCGCAGCTTCGCCTGGATCGTGCTGGACCGGGAGTTTGAGTCGGTGCGCACCGTGACCACCGCGCCGCCGATGAAGGTGACGGGCCGGCACGACTTTCGCATCCTGGACGACGGCGCGATGCTTTTGATGGCCTACGAGCCTGCCGTGCGCGACCTCAGCGGCCTGGAGTTTCCACCCCCGAAGGACGAAGCCTGGGGGACGGAAATGGAAGCCAAGGATTCGGTGATCCAGATTCTGAATCCGGACGGGAGCGAGCGCTGGACCTGGAACTCTTGGGGCCAGTTGCCGCTGGAAGATTGTTCGCATACCTCCATTCCGCAGGATTACGCCCACGTCAATTCCCTGCAGTGGATCGACACGACAGGGGTGCGGACGGGCAGGATGGGGGTGCTTGCATCATTTCGAAGTTGCTCGTCGATCCTGATGATCGATGCGGAAAGCGGCATCGCGTCCTGGCGGATCGGACAGACCAATCTGACCCCGGAAGACTGGCGCGCACGCGGGGAGCTGGGTCCGCCGCCGATGCGCCTCGTCGGAGACCCGGAAGGCGCGTTCTGCGGGCAGCATGCAGCGCAGTTCCTGCCGAATGGCCATCTGCTGCTGTTCGACAACGGGGCGATGTGCGTGAACGAGACCGGGACGGGCAAACCATTGACCCGCAAGAGCGACGAATTCAGCCGCGTGGTGGAGTATGCGCTGGATTATGAAAACGGCGAGGCGGTGTTTGTGCGGGCCCATTCGCTGGGTGGGGATCGCAGTCATGTGGCCCGGTCGGGCGGGCATGTCACCGTGCTGGAGAATGGGGATTGGCTGACCAGCTGGGGGTCTCGGCTGGAGGATGCCGTCACCCGGGTCGAGCCTGCGACCGGAGAGACCACGTTTGCCTTGGGCAGGAGTTCGTCTGGCGGGGATATCCGGGCCTTGGCGGTGAGTCCGCTGGTACTGGCGCGGCCGAGAGGGGCGCTCACGGCGAAGTTTCCGGACATTGCCCCGGCGGGTCATCCCGGACCGGGCGGACGAATCAGGATTGCGGTGGCTTTCTCCCGACCGGTGAAGGCATTCGGGCCCGGGACGGAGTCGATCGAGGTCGAGGGCGGCCAACTGGTCGGGGTCGAACCCCGGATCGGATTCGGGTTGCCTGCAAACAGCTATGTTCTTGTTCTTGCACCGGGTGGAGAGGAGCCGGTGACGCTGCGTCTCCTGGAGGAAATGGGCTGCAAGGGCGAAGATCTTGGGGCTGAGGGCATTTGTGCAGCCGATGGGACGACGCTTTCGGATGTACCGGGGTCAGTCACCATAGAGTTTTCAAGAGAAGCCGAGGCATCGGTTCGTTGACGGATCCTGTTCTGCCCTGGAATTTTTCTCCCTTTTTCAGTGCCCTGCGGCCGTTTCCCCTGTATAATCCGGCTTGATTGCGATGTACCCGGAGACGGGTCCTTAGCCTTGGGGGGCGAATGCGGGTTTTAGAGGAGCAGGTTTCTGTACCGGTTCGGCCGTCGGCCCCCGGCGTTGGGGGGATTCAGGCGCCTGAATCCTTGCGCCTGAAGGTCGCGAGCCGCACTCCGATAATACCCGTAGCCCCCCCCCCCCCCCCCCGCAGAGATAGACTTTCTCATCGCGGCCTGACTGCAGGGCCCGGCCGTGCCCTCCGAAGGGCGGGGGTCGGGCTGTTTCCAGCACTCCTCCTAGCGGCTCTGATCCCGGAGGTTCAAGCTCAACAGGAAGGAAATGTCAACCCTGCAGGCGTCTGCGAGGGCGATACGACGGAGGTCACCGTTTCAGGTACTGGATTAGGTAATCGCTCAGATCAGACGATCAATATATTCTTCCCCCGCAATAATGCTCTCACTCCCAATCAACTAAAGTTTGCTGGTGGGAACCATGGTACCAACGTAAATATCGTAAACGGTGCATTCACTGTAAGCATTGAGGTTCTCGATGATGTGGTGACAGACTCGACCAAAACTTTTAGGTTTACCGAGAGCGCCAATTTGTACTGGGATAGCGCATGGATTACGGTTTGGGACTCCACGCACTCCGAGTGCCAATCGAAGGACGGCGTGACGGTCGACCCGGCCACGCTGGAGGTGACCGAGCTGGGTGTGCCTGGCACGGTCGAGAAGACCTACACGGTGGTGTTGGACACGGACCCGGGCGCGGACGTCACGATCACGGTGGCGAACGGGGATTCAACGGCGGTGGAGGTGGACACCGACGGCAGCACGACGGGCAACCAGAACACGCTGACCTTCACGCACGGCAGCGGCGGCAACTGGAGTACGGATCAGACGGTGACGGTGCGGGCGCTGAACGATGCCGACGCCGCGGGCGAGACTGTCGTCCTGTCCCACACGGCGGCGGTGTCGGACACCAATAACGCCTACCATGAAATCGACATCAGCGACGTGAGCGTGACCACTACCGACGCCGGGCATGGCATTGTCGTGTCGGCGTCGAGCTTGTCGGTGGTGGAGAATTTGACGGCAGGCTACACGGTCGCGCTGAAGAGCGACCCGGGCGGCACGGTGGTGGTGACGCCGAGCAGCGACGCGACGGCGACCGCGAGTGTCAGCGGCGTGCTGACGTTCACCAGCAGCAACTGGTCGATGGCGCAGACGGTGACGGTGACCGGCGGGACCCCGGGTCCGGCGAACATCAGCCACGCGGTGACGACCCCGACGACAAACTACCCGACGACCACCACCATGCCCTCGCTCTCCGTGACGGTGACGGCGGACTCGCGCCCGGCGGTGACGATCACGGGAGGCTCGGCGGTGACCGAAGGCACGGCGGCGAGTTTCACGGTGACGGTGACTCCGGCGCCGAGCGCCGACCTGACGGTCAACCTGGACGTCTCCGAGAGCGATAATTTCGTGGCGGCCGCCGATGAGGGCACCCGATCGGTGACGGTCGGCACGTCGGGGACGGCGACGGTCACGGTGGACACCACGGCCGACAGCACGGATGAGTTGAACGGCAGCGTAAAGGTAGCGGTGGACACTGGCACCGGCTACCGGGTGGGCAATCCGGGCACGGCGACGGTGGAGGTTATCGACAACGACCCGACCGCGGTGACGCTGGCCGGAGGCGGCACGGTAGCGGAGGACGGCAGCGATTCGGCGGACGTGACGGTGACACTGGGCCGGGCCCTGGTGGCGGGGGAGTCGGTGACGGTGCCGTTGGCGGTCTCGGGGACGGGGGTGACGGGGTCGGACTACGCGATCGGTCTGAAGTCCGGCACCACCCTCAACTCCGGGGTGGCGCTGGACACGTCCAGCCCGCACAGCGCGGCGGCCCCGGCGGTGGTATTCACCGGTCATGGAACCAACACGGTCAGCATCGCCACGCTCACCATCTCCGCCCAGCAGGACCGGGATGACGAAGGCGCCTCGGAGTCGCTGACGGTGGGCTTCGGCAGCGGCAATCGGGCGGTAATGAGCAACCTGGACCGGGCCTCGGGCACGGACACGGCGGGCACGACGCCGACCGGCACGGCGGGGATAACGATCACGGACGATGACACGGCGGGGGTGACGGTGACGCCGACGAGCCGCACGGTAGCGGAGGCGGGCGGTACGGCAACCTACACGGTGGTGCTGGACAGCCGCCCGTCGGGGAGCGTGACGATCACGGCGGCCTCGGGCAATGCGGCGGTGGAGCTGGAGGGCCCGGATGCGGGCTCGACGTACAGTGCCTCGGAGCGACTGGTGTTCACGACCGTGAACTGGAACGCGGCGCAGACGGTGACGGTGCGGGGGGTGGACGACAATGTCGTGAATTCGCCTGCGCGCAGCGCGACGGTGAGCCACAGCATCCAGAGCGGGCACGGCGACGGCGGGGGCTATACGCCGAGCGCACCGACGATTCAGGGGGTGACGGTGGCGCTGACCGACGACGAGGAGGCGACGCCGGAGCTGTCGCTGTCGGTGGCCTCGAGAGGCAACGAGGGCGCCTCGGGGCAGCGCGACGTGGAGCTCACGGTGTCGCTGAGCGTGGCGCGGACCGGGGCGACGGCGTTCAAGCTGTGCGCGGCGCCGGACGAAGGCTCCACCTCGGCGGCGGTGCTGCGCACGGCCCACGGGCACGAGGCGGCGGACTACGACCTGGTGGATTCCGGCGGCACGGCGCTGGGGCTGGACGGCGACGACTGCGCGAGCCTGTCGCTGGCGGCGGGCGCGACGTCGCTGACCGTGAAGATCCGGGTGTTCGGCGACAGCAGCGCGGAGCGACCCGAGGACGTGGTGCTGGAGTTGCGCGATGCGCCGGCGGGGGTGGAGATTGCGGAACCGGACTCGGGCGGCACGGCGTACTACCAGATCGGCAATGACGACGGCAATCCGGTGCAGGTGGAGACGGTGACGGCGGGCGCGGCGGTGGCCGAGGGCAGCCCGGCGCGGTTCCCGCTGACGGTGAGCGGCGCGGCGGCGGCGACGTTGCACTACACGGTGTCGGACGATGGCACGAGCGACTTCGTGGCCTCGGGCGAGGAGGGGGCGCAGACGCTGGCGCTGGTCGCAGGCACCACAAGCTACACGATCGAGGTGCCGACGGTGAACGACACGACGGACGAGGCGGATGGCGCGGTGTCGGTAACCCTGAGCCGCGGCGACGGCTACATCTTCGCGGGCGACGCGTCGACGCGCAGCGCGACGGTGTCGGTGACGGACGACGACCTGCCGGGGGGCACCCCGGCGGCATCGTTCGCCTCGGGCACGGCGAGCAGCGCGGGCGAGGGCGCGGGCACGCACAACGTGACGGTCAATCTCACGTCGGCTGCGCCTTCGGGCGGGCTGACGCTGGCCTACACGCTGTCGGGGAGTGCGACGCGGGGCACGGACTACACGATCAGCGGGGTGAATAGCAACTCGGCGACGCTGTCGGTGGCAGCGGGCGCGACCTCTGCGACGATTGCGATCACGATCACGGATGATGCCGACGACGAGAGCAACGAGACGGTGATCCTGACGCTGGGCACAGGCACGGGCTACACGGTGGGTTCGCCGACTATCCACACGCTGACGATCACGGACGACGACACGGCGGGGGTGACGGTGTCGCCGACGAGCCGCACGGTGGCGGAGGCGGGGGGCACGGCGAGCTACACGGTGGTGTTGGACAGCCGCCCGTCGGGGAGCGTAACGATCACGGCGGCCTCGGGCAATGCGGCGGTGGAACTGGAGGGCCCGGATGCGGGCTCGACGTACAGCGCCTCGGAGGCGCTGGTGTTCACGACCACGAACTGGAACGCGGCGCAGACGGTGACGGTGCGGGGGGTGGACGACTCTATCGTGAATACGCCTGCGCGCAGCGCGACGGTGAGCCACTCGATCCAGAGCGGGCACGGCGACGGCGCGGGCTACCGTCCAAACTTAATCAGCATCGACCCGGTGACGGTGACGCTGACCGACGACGACACGACGGGCACCCAGCAGGCATTGGTCAGTAACCTGGGTCAATCCGGAGGGGCTTGGACCACTTTGGCCGGGAGTGACAATCGGGCCCAGGCGTTCACGACGGGCAGCAACACCGGCGGCTACACGCTGGCCAGCGTCGAGGTCGCCTACTGGAGTCCGTCGGCGGCGAACCAGAACCGCCTCACGGTCACCCTCCGACGCGCCAACAACAGCGGGAATCCGGGTGCGACGCTTGGCACCCTGGGCAATCCGACGATTCCGAACGTGACCAACCGGCACGTGCTGGAGCATGCGGCGCCGGGGAGCGGCATCCAGCTGGAGGCGGGAACGACCTACTTCGTCCATTTCAGTGGGGGATTGAGCGGAAGCATGGGAGTCACCGCGATGAGTTCGGACGCGGAAGACGCGGGCGCGGCCAGCGGCTGGAGCATCGCCGACGGATCCAAGTTTGGTGGTTCGAACTGGGGCGACTTCGGCAATTCCATCCAGATTCGCGTCAACGGCACGGTCGATCAGGCGAGCGGGCCGGTGGTGAGCATTGCGGGGAGCGGCACGGTCACGGAGGGCGGGGATGCGGTGTTCAACCTGAGCGCGGATCCGGCTCCGTCGAGCACGATCACGGTGAACGTGACCGTGGCGGACAGCGGGGCCTTTGCCAGCGGCGGGCAGACAGGAGCGCGGACGGTCGAGATGAGTTCCGGCTCGGCGAGCCTGACGGTGGCGACCGCCGGGGACAGCACTGACGAGCCGAACGGCACGATCACGGCGACGGTGGCGACCGGCAGCGGTTATTCGCCGTCGGGCACGAACGGTTCAGCCACGATCGCCGTGGCCGACGACGACGCGACCACGGTGACGCTAAGCACGCCGGACGCGAGCGCCGAGGAAGGCAGCACCAGCGACACGGCGACGGTGCGGCTGGCTCTGAACCGGGGCCTGGTGAACGGGGAGACGCTGACGGTCCCGCTGCGGTTCACCGGTGGAACGATCGGCACGCACTTCACCCTGGCCTGCCCGAGCCCCCGCCCGAGCGGGGTGAGTTGCGTCAATCTGGGTGCCGCCAATGCGGCGGTGACCTTCACCGGCCCGAACAGCGGCACCACCGCGACGACGGCGAACCTGACCCTGAGCGTCCCGGGCAATGCCGTCACGGCGGACCGGACGGTGACGGTCGACATCCCCCGATCCTCCTCGACCGGGTCGCCGAGGCTGACCGCCGGAGGGCTAGGCGGCGGGGCGACCGGCGCGCGGACAGGCAATGGTCAAATCGAGTTAACCGACGACGCCACGAACCGGCCGACCGTCACCATCGAGAGTGGGTCCGCAATAACCGAGGGGACGGCGGCGGGCTTCACCCTGCGCGTCTCTCCGGTGCCGAGCGCCGCCTTGAGCGTGCGAGTGCGCGTGGCAGATGCGCCGGGCAGCAATTTCTTGACCGCCGCGAACGAGGGGGTGCGCACGGTGACCGTCGCCGCCAGCCAAGCATCGGCCAGCTTCAGCGTCCCGACGGCCACGGACAGTACCGACGAAGCCAATGGTCCGGTGTCGGCCACCGTGGCCGCGCATACGAGCTACACGGTGGGCTCGTCCAGCCGCGCGACGGTGGCGGTCGCCGACGACGACGCGACCACGGCGACCCTGGCGGGCCCGGCCGGCTCGATCCGGGAAGGTGGGAGCAAGGTGCTGACGCTGACGCTGAACCGCGGCCTGAGGGCCGGCGAGCGCCTGACGGTACCGCTGACTTTCGCAGGCGCGGCGACGCGCGGCACCGACTACGGCCTGTCCGGCACGCCGGCCACGGGGGTGAGCTACAACAATCTCGGCAGCGGTAGCGCGACGGTCGTCTTCACCGGCCCGAGTACAGGGGCGAGCGCGCGCACGGCGCGGCTCACGCTGAGCGCGACGTCGGACGGGACGGTTGAAAGCCCGGAAACGGTAAATATCGGGCTGGGATCGCCGACCTTTTTGGGGCTCGGCGGCGGAGCCACGAGCGCGGACAACCTCGCGAACTTCAACATCGAGGATCCGCCGCCAGTCGTCCCGACGGTGCGCTTCTCCCCGGCGACGTCCCGCGCAGCGGAGGATGCTGGCCCGCAGAGCATCGCGTTCCACCTCAACCCGGCGCCGAGCACGCCGGTCACGCTGCGGTACGCGGTCGGCGGCACGGCGACGGCGGGTAGCGACTACGCGAGCCTGTCCGGGACGATCCCGGTGAGCCCGGGCGACACCACGGCGACTCTGGCGGTGTCGATCACGGACGACGGAGACGCCGAGCCCGCCGAGACGGTGATCCTGACGCTGACGGCCGATGCGGCTTACATGGTCGGCACGCCCGGCGCACACACGTTGACGATTGACAGCAGCGACAACCCGCCGACGGCCTCCGACGGCACGGTGCGCACCCGCCCGAGCCGGGCCTACGCGTTCCGGGTCGGGGACTTCGGATACCAGGACCCCGACGGCGATCCTCTGGCTCATGTCGCGATCGAGACCCTGCCGAGCCCGGGCACGCTGACGCTGGGCGGCACGGACGTGACCGTCGACGCTCAAATCGCACGAGCACGAATTGCAGCGGGAGACCTGAAGTTCACCCCGGCCGAACAGCCCCTGAAAGGCCGCCCGTACGCCCGCTTCACCTTCAAGGTGAACGACGGCAGTGCGGACAGCGTGAGCAGCTACACCCTGGCCATTGATGTCGCGAACCAGCCGCCCGTGGCCACAGACGGGGAGGCGAGACTGAGTTCGGACACGCCCCATGCCTTTGGCCTGGAAGACTTCAGGGACCTGTACTCGGACGCCGACGGTGATTCGCTGGCGGGAATCATGATCGTCGCGCCGCCGGAGGAAGGCATGCTGGCCCTGGAGGACACGGCGGTGACGCCGAATACCGCCGTCTCCCGCGAGAAACTGGAGGCCGGCGCCCTGGTGTTCATGCCGGAGGCCGGCGAAGGCGGCAGCCCGTACACGAGTTTCGGCTTCCAGGTCTACGACGGTTTCGAGTACAGTGCCGACCCTGTGCAAATGGTCCTGCACGTGGAGAGCCTGGCGGCCACCCGGATGATGCGGCAGTGGCTGGCCCGTTTCGGGCGCACGGTGGCCGACCAGGTGATCGGGGCGGTGGAAGACCGGCTTCGCCATCCGCCGGTCCCGACCCGGGACACCTCCCTGCAACTGAGCCTGGCCGGACGCAGCCTGGACTCGCTGCAGCCCTTGGACGAGCAGGCCTTGAACGCTCACTCCAATCCCGCCGCTTCGGATCCCACCGCAGGCCTGCCCGCGCACTCCGGGGTCCGGGAAGGGACGGACCTGCGCACGGCGCCTCTAATGTCCGGTGAAGACGTCCCGTTCTCGCGGAGCGAGACTGCGGCTCCCGACCCCCTCGGCCGCCTCGACTGGATCGGCAGGTCTTCCTTCCACTATGCCCGCGGGAACCTGGACGGCGGCCTGAAGTCCGTGTGGGGCCGCGGCGCGGTCTCCCAGTTCGACGGTCGCGATGGCTCCGCGCGCGTGGATGGCCGGGTGGAGAGCTGGATGCTGGGGGCGGACTTCATGCAGGACGGCCGCGCTCTCGGTATCTTGCTGTCGCACAGCCGGGGGAAAGGCGACTATCGGACGGAATCCGGCGGGCGCTTCGAGTCGGACCTGACCGGCATCTATCCGTATGCCCGGCACGAGATCCATGAGCGCCTGTCGCTGTGGGGCGTGGCCGGCTACGGCGAGGGCGACGTGGAATTGCATCGCACGACGGAAACTCTGGAGACGGATGTAGACCTCTGGATGGCGGCGGGCGGGCTGCGCGGGCAGTTGCGGGCCGGCGGCGGGATCTGGCCGGAACTGTCGGCGGTGGCGGATGTGCTGTGGCTTGAGACCGGGTCGGATGCGCTCGGAGAGGTGCTTCCGGCCGTGGACGCGGAAGTGTCGCGGCTTCGGGTGGGGCTGGAAGGCGCCTGGGCTGCCTTGCCGGTGAGCCACGGGCAGTTGAGCCCGCGGCTGCGCCTCAGCCTGCGCCACGACGGCGGGGACGCGGAAGACGGCTTCGGCACGGAGCTGCGCGCGGGGGCGGACTGGCGGGATGCGCGGCACGGCCTGAAGGTGCAGGTCCAAGCCCATACGTTGCTGACGCACGAAGAAGACGGGGCGCAGGAGAAGGGGATTTCGGGCTCGGTGGCCTGGGACCCGCGTCCGGGTTCCCTGCGGGGAGCGGAATTCTCGCTGGCGGCGAGCGCCGGGCATGCGGCCGACCGGGAGGGCCTGCTCAAGCCGGAGACGTTTGGGGAGCGGCCCGAACGCGAACGCGCCGCGCAATGGCAGGCGACGCTGGGCTATGGCGTCGGAGCATTCGGGGACCGCTTCACGGCAGTGCCGCAGCTGGACGCGACCTGGTCGGCGGACGCCTGGGATCTGGGGCTTGGCTGGCGGCTGGTGGCGGAGGAATTCGACCTGCGGCTGAAGGCCGGGCACTACAACCCGCGCGCGGACGGTTCGGAGAACCAGATCCGGATCCAGTTGCAGGGACGCTGGTAGAGACAGGGGCTTCAGGATTCCGTGTGGAATCCGATGTATGAGAGTGATTGCGCTGGCAATGAGGGTCTTCCTGAATGCCGCACCGTGAAAAGGCTGACAGCAAGATTGACATATAAATATCATGATGTTAGCCTGAAGTTATAGACTAACACTTTGACCAATGCAAAAAATTAACGCCGAAAATAGGAAAGCCTTTTATTCAGGTTTCAAAGATGCGGTGCGCTTTATAATTGATACGCACGGTATGGAACATTTAGGAGCCACAAGCCGTTTCCGGCTTCAGTCCTATGATCCTAGTTATTTAAGGGAATCTGGTGATCTTGTGCGCATTGGCAAAGATATGCGGGAAGCAATCCATGATGCCGTAAATGAGCGGTAGAAGAAAGGCAAAAAGAAACAGACGGAATAAATCAGTTCGTCAAACTTCCCCTTTAAAGCCTCCGGAAGTCCCGCGGGTAGCAGAATGAAAAGCGGGAGCAAGTCCGCCCTTGCGGATTCTGCCTACATAATTTCCCGCGAACGTTTCCGGCTGCCCTATGCTGATGGTGTTTGGGAAACCAGGGTCCCTGAATCAGACTTGGATCCCATAGGCTTGGCCTCATAAAGATGGACGCAGGTGCCCTTGCGAGATCAATCACCGTTGCGTTGGGCGGGTTCTGGCTATACCCCGCTTTTGGCGCAGGCCTGTTGCCAGCCGATTCGGATGCGACGGTCATCGACTACCCGGAGAACCGCGCCATTCGCGTGACGACGCTCACGCCAGAGCAGGCCCAGTGGTCCCTGTCCGGGGAGGACGCCGCTCGCTTCTCGGTTGCGCACGGGGTGCTGCGGTTTTCCCGCGAAGGCCGGCGGGCCTTCCGGCCCGATTTCGAAGCGCCCCGCGATGCGGACGGCGACAACCGGTTCCACCTGGCGGCCCAGGCCCAGGTGGATGGGGACGAGGTCGTGCACGAGATCGTCGTGCAGGTGGGAGACCGCGATGAACCCGGGCGGGTGCGCCTGGATTCTCTGCATCCGGTGCAGGGCGAGCCCGTTACGGCAGCCTTGCAGGATCCGGACGGAGCCCTGGAAGACGTGGCCTGGCGCTGGGAACGTTCGGTCGGCATCGAACAGTGGCAGGAGATACCGGGGGCGTTGCAGGCGCGCTATACGCCGCAGGCAGGCGACACTGGCCGGCACCTGCGGGCGGCCGCTTCGTACGTCGACCGCCATGGCGTCGCCAAAGCGGCCGCGGCAAGCCCGAATCCGGTGCTGGGCCCGCGCCTAGCCAGTCTTGAGGTTCACGTCGAGAGCGATCCCGAACAGGTTTTGAGACCGGCCTTCGACCCGAAAATCCTGCATTACGGGATTGCCTGCACGGAGCCCGATGTACTGGTGCTGAATGTCTCGGCCGCACCGGGTGTGCGTCTGGCCGTCAACGGGGCCCGCACAGCCGGCGACACGGTAGCGGTAGCGGTGACGCAGTCGGAGGATGTGGCCATCAGCCTGGATGCCGCCGATGGCGGGCACACCGGTTACACCGTGCACTGCATGCCCCCGGCTCTGGCTGCGATCCGGACGCATTTCCCGCCCGGTGCGCGGCCCTTGGAGTCCTTGCTGGCCATCGCCGCGGGGGCCTGGGTGGCGGTGATCGACGGCCAGGCAGTCCCCCGGGTGCAGCGGCGCACCGAGGCGCCCCCGGGCAACGCCGGGTTCTTCTTGCTGCCGTTCGGCGAGGGCGAGGGCCGCCGCTGGGCCTATGCCGAGCCGGGCGAGGCTCTGGAGTGGGGCTGGAAGGTGCTCGCGGAGTGGGCCTGGGTGGTGTTGGACCGGGCGTTCGCCCCCCGGCTGAAGATTGATACCGCTCCGCCCCTGCGCGCCACGGCGCGGCACGACTTCCGTCTGCTTGAGGACGGCGCGATGGTGCTGATGGGGTACGAGCCTGCGGAACTCGATTTCAGTCCGCTCAATGCCTGGGGTCTGGCCGGTCCGGAGGGGGAGCCTTGGGAGGAAGAGACGGAGACCCGTGATTCGGTGATCCAGATACTCGAACCCGAGGGCCGTATTCGCTGGAGCTGGGGCGCGTGGGGGCGGTTGCCGCTCGAAGATTGCACCCAGCGCAGTTTCCCGCACGACTTCGCCCATCTGGACGCGATCGCCCCGGCCCGGTGGGCCGGGGAGACCGGCCTCCGAAACGGCATACTTGCCTCGTTCCGCGACTGTTCTTCAGTCCTGTTGCTCGATCCGGAAGCGCCGGCAGGTGAGGAGATCGTGTGGCGAATCGGGCAGAGCAACCTGAAGCCGCATGAGTGGTCCGAGCGCGGGTTCGGACCGGTGCCGTTGCGCGTTTCGGGTGACCCGGAAGGGACTTTCTGCAGCCAGCATGCGGCGCAACTGCTGCCGAACGGGAATTTGCTGCTGTTCGACAACGGAGTGGCTTGCGTGGCCGACCCGGGGACCCGGGCGCCGCTTTTGCGGCAGGGAGAGACGTTCAGTCGTGCGGTGGAGTATGCACTCGACCTGGAACACGGCGAGGCGGTGTTCGTGCGCGACCATGCCCTGGCGGGCCGGCACGACGTGCTGAACTGGATCGGGGGGCATGTGGCGATGCTGGACGATGGCGACTGGCTGGTCAGTTGGGGGCGCGGGCGCGCCGAGGCGGCTCCCGGCACTGCGTTGCCGGACGATATCGTCACGCGGGTAGAGCCGGAGACCGGCGAGGAGAGTTTTTCGATCCGGCAGATTCGCTCCGAGGACGTGCCGGGCGGCACGGTGAGGGCGGTGCCGGTGTCTGCGCTGGTCCTGTCCCGAAACCCGGGGCCGCTTGCGGGGTACTTTCCTGACCGTCTCCCGGAATTTCATGCAGGCCCGGGTTCCCGCATCGTGATCGAGATGGCCTTCTCTCGGGCCGTGGCAGACTTCGGGGTGGAGACGCCGTCGATCCAGGCCGAAGGTGCGGCCCTGGTGGCGGTGGAGCCCGAACTGGCACCCGGCAAGCCCGCGTACGGCTACCGGCTGATCTTCGAACCGCACGGCGATGCACCGCTGACCGTGCGTGTCCTGGACCACATTGCCTGCGAGGCCGGGGGCATCTGCACGGCTGACCGCACGAGACTCTCGGCGCCGCCCGGCCTGGCCCTGATCCCCTTTGCCGAACCGACTCCTTCTGCGTCGGGCACCCCGCATCCCTCGGACCGGAAAGAGGAAGGGGGATGACGGGTCCGGAGATTTGTGCGGGATCGAGCCCGTATGTTAAAATTCCCCGCCACAAACGAAACCGACACGGCCGGCACGCCCGATGGCTGCCGGCTGCGTTTTTTGATCGCCCGGAGATTCCCGACACATGCCAGATGACACAGTTGATGTGGGTCGCCGACGGTTTTTAACCGGCAGCACGGCCTTGGTGGGTGGAACGGGTGCCGTCGTGGCCATGTGGCCATTCGTCGCATCCATGTCGCCAAGCGCTCGTGCCCGCACGGCCGGCGCCCCGATCGAAGTCGACATCGGACGGATGGACTGGGGCCAGAAGATCGACCTGATTTGGCGCAAGCAGCCGGTCTGGATCATCCGCCGCACGCCGGAGATGCTGGCGGCGCTGGAATCCGAAGTCGACTACCTCCGGGACCCGCAATCCGAACAGGAGCAACAGCCGGAATTCGCGCGCAACCCCCACCGCTCGCTGAATCCGGAGTTCCTGGTGCTGGTCGGCATCTGCACGCATCTCGGTTGCAACCCGACCTACCGTCCCGACGCCGCCCCGGAAGACCTGGGCCCCGAGTGGCCGGGCGGATTTTTCTGCGCCTGTCACGGTTCCCGATTCGACTTGTCGGGCCGCGTGTACGCGCACGTTCCGGCCAACGCCAACCTGCGGGTTCCACCGTACCGCTTCGTCAGTGACACGCGGATCCTGATCGGCGAGATGCCGGAGGATTCCGCATGAAAGCCTATTTCGCAGGCCTGATCGGCTGGATCGATACCCGCTTCCCGCTGATGCGGTTGTGGAACGAACACCTGGCGCAGTATTATGCCCCCAAGAATTTCAACTTCTGGTACTTCTTCGGCTCGTTGGCGCTGCTGGTGCTGGTCATCCAGATCGTCACCGGCATCTTCCTGACCATGCACTACAAGCCGGACGCGGAACTCGCGTTCGCTTCCCTTGAGTACATCCGCCGCGACGTCCCCCTCGGCTGGCTGATCCAGTACATGCATTCGACCGGCGCGTCGTTCTTCTTCATCGTCGTGTATCTGCACATGTTCCGGGGCATCATGTACGGCTCGTTCAAGGCGCCGCGCGAATTAATCTGGCTGCTCGGCATGTTTCTGTATATGGCCCTGATGGCGGAAGCCTTCATGGGCTACCTGCTGCCCTGGGGGAACATGTCGTACTGGGGCGCGCAGGTGATCGTCAACCTGTTCAGCACCATCCCCTGGGTCGGGCCGGATATCGCCATCTGGCTGCGCGGGGATTTCGCGATCTCCGATGCGACCCTGACCCGGTTCTTCGCGCTGCACGTGTCGGCCATCCCGCTGGCGATCCTGGCGCTGGTGGCCCTGCACCTCATGGCCCTGCACGAAGTCGGCTCCAACAATCCCGATGGCGTCGAGATCAAGGAGCACAAGGATGCGGACGGCAAGCCGCTGGACGG
This sequence comes from uncultured candidatus Poriferisulfidus sp., assembly GCA_965214545.1. GTDB lineage: Bacteria > Pseudomonadota > Gammaproteobacteria > Poriferisulfidales > Poriferisulfidaceae > Poriferisulfidus. The sequence goes on from OZ243950.1 coordinate 30,435, forward strand.
CGTCCCGTTCCACCCGTACTACACCGTCAAGGACATCTGGGGCTCGGTCGCGTTTTTGTTCCTGTTTGCGGTGGTGGTGTTTTTCGCCCCCGAGATGGGCGGCTACTTCCTGGAGCCGGACAACTTCACGCCGGCCAACCCGCTGCTGACCCCGGAACACATCGTCCCGGTGTGGTACTTCACGCCGTTCTACTCGATTCTCCGGGCGATCCCGGATCCGCAATTCGGCGCGCTGGCCATGCTGCTGTCCATCCTGATTCTGTTTTTCCTGCCCTGGATCGACCGCAACCCGGTCCGGTCCGTGCGCTACCGCAGCCCGCTGTACAAGATCAATCTGGCCGTATTCGTTGTCACGTTCGCGGCCCTGGGCTATCTGGGCTTCAACCCGCCGACCCCGCTGTATAGCGAGCTCGCGCTGCGCTTCGGTGAATGGTACTTCCTGTTTTTCATCGCGCTGTGGTTCTTCAGCCGCCCGCGCCGCGAGATGGAACGCTTGCTGACCCTGGTGGTGGTCCTGGGGCTGATCAGCTTCTACGACATCGTGAGGATGGAGCCCGGCCAAGGGATGCTGGTCTTTTTGGGCTGGCTGATGCCGGCCGTGTTCGTCGCCGGCATGGTCCTCGGCAGCGGGATCGAGAAACTGGGGCGCGACCGGCCGGTCCCGGACCGGGTGACCGAATGAAGCGCGCACTCCTCCTGATGGCCTTGTGCCTGGGTCCGGTCGGGCCCGCACTCGCCGCGGTCAGCGCCGAACTGCCCGGCTACCAGGTGGTGATCGACCTCAGCAACCGGGCGTCCCTGCAGCGCGGCGCCAAGTATTTTGTCAACTACTGCATGGGCTGCCATTCGCTGCAATACAGCCGCTACAGCCAGGTCGGGGAAGACCTCGGGATGGGCATGCAGATGGTGGAGGATAACCTGATATTCAACGGCCGGCGGGTCAGCGAACGGATGGACATCGCCATGTCCCGGGACGACGCCGAGCGGTGGTTCGGGGCGCAGCCGCCGGACTTGAGCATGCTGGCCCGGCAAAAGGGGGCCACCTACATCTATCAGTACCTGATGACGTTTTACGCCGATGAAGACCGCCCGTGGGGCGTCAACAACTGGCGCTTCCCGTTCACGACCATGCCGCACGTGCTGTGGCGGGAGCAGGGTCTGCAACGCGCGCAGTGGGAGGAGGTCGACAACGGCAACGGCAAGAAACCGGTGATCACGGGATTGACGCTGGAGACCCCGGGGCTGAAGACCCCCGAAGAATACGAGCAACTCGTGGTCGATCTCACCTCGTTCCTGGTGTATGTGTCGGAACCGGCGCGGCTGACGCGCGAGAGCGTGGGGACGTGGGTGCTGCTGTTCCTGCTGGTGCTGGGAGGATTCGCATATTTCCTCAAGCGCGAATACTGGAAGGATGTCCACTAGGCCCATGCTTCTCTTCTCATCTCCGCAGTGCCCGCAATGCCACCGGGTTCGAATGGTCCTGAACGAGAAGGAGACGCAAGCTCGTTACGCCTACACGGACGACCCGCAGCACCGCGAGGACCTGGCCGTGATCAATCCCGACAGCACGACCCCGACGTTTACCGACCGGGGGATGACGCTGTTGGAACCGCGCATCATCATGGAATACCTGGACGATCGATTCCCGCATCCGCCGCTGATGCCGGTGGATCCGGTCGGCAAGGCGCGGGCACGGGTGTGGCTGCTTGAAATCGAGCGCCGCCTGTACGGCCAGTTGGGCGACCTGCACTCGCCGGGGGCGAGAAAATCCGCCACGGCCCGGGAGACCATGCGGAATTTCCTGATCCGGGTGACGGCGGAACTGAAGCAGCGCGAAAACAAGAAATTCTTCACCAACGACAGCTTTACCCTGCTGGACGCCTCGTTGGCGCCGATCCTGTGGCGCCTGAAAAGTTACAAGATCGAAATGCCGCGCAGCTCCGGCCCGCTGTGGAAATACGCCCGAGAGGTCTATGCGCGTCCGTGCTTTCAGCGCAGCCTGACCGAAGTCGAACGGGACCTGCACCTATCTTGACGGGCTCCCTCCAGCCGGCCCGGCGGTGACCTCCAATCGTCCCTACCTGATTCGCGCCATCTACGAGTGGGTGGTCGACAATGACCTGACCCCGATGCTGGTCGTCCACGATGGCGGGGCCGAGGCCGGCGCGGCCTTGAAAAACGACGGCCTCACCGTCTACAACATTTCGCCCCGGGCGGTGCGCGACCTCGTGATCGACGAGGAAAGCGTCCGTTTCCATGCGCGTTTCCAGGGCGTGTCCCGGCACATGGTCCTGGATGTGCAGAAGGTGGCCCGCATCTTCTGCCAGGAGAACAACGAAGGGCTGGTGTTCCCCTGGGCCGAGGAAAAACTGCCCTCGCCCTCGGGCGACGACCCGACACCACCGAAAGGACCGCCTCACCTGAAAGTCGTCAAGTGATCGAGATCGTCGTCGGCGATATCACCGACCTGGAGGTTGATGCGATCGTCAATGCCGCCAACGCCAGCCTGATGCCGGGCGGAGGCGTGGACGGTGCCATTCACCGGGCGGCCGGCCCGGAACTGGCCCGCTTTACCGCCACTTTGGGGGGGTGCGAGGCGGGGGAGGCGAAGATCGCGCCCGGCTTCGACCTGAAGGCCCGCCACGTGATTCTCACGGTCGGTCCGATCTGGAGAGGCGGGCAGGAAGGCGAGGAAGCGTTACTTGCGTCCTGTTACCACAATAGCTGCCGGTTGGCTGCACAGGAAGGAATCCGGTCGTTGGCGTTCCCGGCGATCAGCACCGGGGTCTATGGCTATCCGAAAGCCGAGGCGGCACGGGCCGCATTGGAAGCCTTGCGTCCGCACGAATCAGATTTCGATCGTTTGGTGTGCTGCTGTTTCTCGGAAGGGGATGCGGCCTTGTGGACAGCACCACGTATCACGGCAAATAGGCCAACCTGAGTTTCTGGGGGTTTTACGGAAGTGTGTGGAGCCCCCCGGTTTTCAAGGCCATACATCAGATGAATCGGCAAGTTCTCCGGTGTCCGGCAGGTTCTTCCCCGGGTTGAGGATCCCGTCCGGATCGAAATCGCGCTTGATCGCGTGCATCATTTTCAGTGAAGCAGGGTCCAGTTCACGGGCGATGTGTTCCCGCTTCGCCATGCCCACGCCGTGTTCGCCCGACAGGGTGCCGCCGAGACGCAACACTGCGCTGAAGACTTCGTCCAGGCAACGATGGGCGACTTCCCGCTGTTCATCCGAGCCGTCCGGCATCAGGTTGACGTGGATGTTTCCGGAGCCCGCGTGGCCGAAGCAGACGATGGGGAGGGCATGGCGTGCACGAATTCTGTCCAGTTCTTCCAGCAGTTCCGCCAGCCGGCTGACGGGGACCACGACATCCTCGTTGATTTTCTCGGGGGCGATGCGGCGCAGTGCGGGCGAGAGTGTGCGCCGTGCCTGCCACAAGGTCTCGCGTTCCTCATCTCCGAAGGCCATCTGGAAATCCAGGCACCTAACGGTTGAAGCCGCTTGGGCAATGGGCGCGGAAATCTGTCGAAGCCGGTCGGCATCGCCATCGATATCGATCAACAGGAGGGCACGCGCGTCTTCCGGAAGTTCGACCTGTCCGTCGCCGCGGATCAGATCCAGGCAGGCGGCGTCCATGAATTCCAGTGCGCACGGCAGGTTGGGTTGGGCGAGGATGGCTTCGATGGCTTCCATGGCATGCTGGGAGTCGGCATAAACGGCGCGCGCCGTCGCGAACGCCTGCGGGCGCGGGCGCAGCAGCAGGGTCGCCTCGGTGAAGATGGCCAGCGTTCCCTCCGAACCGATCAACAGGCGCATCAGGTCGAACCCGACCACGCCCTTGCGGGTCAGGGTGCCGGCTTTCAGAGATTCGCCGGTGCCGGTGATGGCCCGGACCTGAAGCGTGTTGTCGCGGGTGGTGCCGTATTTGAGTGCCCGGGGCCCGGCTGCATTGCAGGCCAGGTTGCCGCCAATGGTGCAAAACGGGGAGCTGGACGGGTCCGGCGCCCAAAACAGTTGGTGTTCGGCCGCCGCATCCTGGAGTTGCTGGTTGATGAGCCCGGGTTCGACCCGTGCGGTCTGCTCACGCGGATCAATGTCCAGGAGCCGGTTCATGCGCTCGGTGGAGAGGACGATGCCCTGCTGCAGGGGAACCGCGGCTCCCGTGGTGTTGGTGCCAAGGCCTCGGGTTGTCAGGGCAATGCGGTGGGCCCGGCAGAATTGGACCAGGTCCTGGATCTGGCCCGCTTCGCGGGCAAAGACCACGGCCTGCGGGGCGCTGTGTTGCCGGCTGTTGTCGTAACCGTAGGTCCAGCAATCGGCCGGGTCGTCGAGCAGGTCCCCGGGGTCGACCAGGTCGCGCAGTGCGGCCAGCCAGCCCGGGTCACTCATGCACGAGTTGATCGGTCAGGCTGCACAGGCAGTGCAGGATCAGGATATGGATTTCCTGGATCCGGGCCGTAGAGTCGGAGGGGACGCACAACTCAATATCGTCCGTGCGCATGCGCCCGCGAATGGTGCCGCCGTCGCGGCCGGTGAGGGCGATCACCCGCATGTGCCGGGACTGCGCCGCCTCAATGGCGTGTACGACGTTGGGGGAATTGCCGCTGGTGCTGAGGGCCACGAGGAGGTCGCCTTCTCGCCCGAGCCCTTCGACCTGGCGACTGAAGACGCGCTCGAATCCGTAATCGTTGCCGATGGCGGTGAGCGCCGAGGTGTCGGTGGAGAGGGCGACGGCGGGCAGGGCCTGCCGTTCTTTCTCGAAGCGGCCGATCAATTCGGCGGCAAAATGTTGTGCATCTGCCGCTGAACCACCGTTGCCGCAACTCAACACCCGGTGGCCATCCGACAAGGCCTGCGCCAGCAAGGCTCCGGCCCGGGCGACCGGCTTGGCCAGCCGATCCCGGGAATCCCGGTGGGTAGCCAGGCTGTCCTCGAACAGCTGCCGGACCCGTTGCTCGCCTTCTGAACTCATGCCGGGCCCTGGAAGTGAAGCAGCAGCAGCCAGAAGCCCGAACCCGCCAGCAACAGCCCGGTTATTGTTCGGAACAGCCGCGCGGGGCTTGGAAGGGCCTTCTCGACGATCACAAAAAGTGCGATGGCTGCGACCCACAGCATGTTCATCATGCCGACCGCAAACAGGACCAGCATCAGCGCCCAGCAGCATCCGATGCAATACAGGCCGTGCTCGAAGGACATCTGCAAGGCGCCGGCCTGGCCGTCTTTCCAGCGGGCCAGCAGGAACTGCATGGGCGTCCGACACAGGGTGAGACAGGCGTCTTTCCATGGCGTCCACTGGTACAGGCCCGCCACGATCAGCAGGATGCCGCTGAACAATTGGCTTCGGCTGTCCATCATGGGGTCGAGCAGCCCCCATTCGTGCAGGGGCCACTGAATGATCGAGACCACTGCGGAAAACGCGGCCCAAGAGGCGAGATAACCAATCAGGAAGATCGCCCAAGGGACGACCTCCAAGGTCTGCCGGCTCCGGTTCCGCTGCACGACCCGGTACATCCGCAGCATCGGCACGGCACTGGGCGTCATCATCGCGACCATCATGACTGCCCACATGGCGAACAGCATCCAGAAGTCGTAGCCGCTCCAGCCCCCGGCCCCGGCGGAGGGGGGCATCCATGCGGTGGAGGACCCGCCGCGCATCATGTCGCGCATGACCCAGTCCATATACAGCATCCAGCCCCACCCGCTGGCGGCAACGGCGGTGACGGCGCCGATCAGCGTCCAGCGTTCGGCAGGCGGCAGGGGCGCGAATTCGGGAGTGGAGGGGGTGGCAGGCATGAGCGAGGCTCCGCAAACATTTTAACAGGTCGAATATATTGGCGGAAAGTCGCCTGTGGGCCGTGCTATACTCCCCATCCGAACAGCGCCCGCGCACTCTAAAACAAGGAGGAACAGCCATGGCATCAGACAACTGGAGCATCAAAGGCAATTACTTTGAATCCTGCACGTGCGACCTCATCTGCCCGTGCATCACCCTAAAACCCCCCACCACTGGAACGTGTACCGCCTTGCTGGGATGGCATATCGACGAAGGCCATCTGGACGACCTGGAAATCAACGATCTCAACGTCGCCATGTTTCTTGAAGCCCCTGGTCTTCTGACCGAAGGGAACTTCAAAGTGGCCCTGTACATCGATGAGCGAGCCAGCGAAGCGCAGTGTGACGCGATCACCCAGATGTATTCCGGCCAACTCGGCGGCCATTTGGCGGTCGTGTGCAGCCTGGTTGGCGAGGTGGTCAGCGTCAAGCAGACCTCGATCGGGTATTCCGTGGACGGCAAGACCCGCCGCCTGAAAGTCGGCGACGGCATTGGCGAGAGCGAAGTCGTGGAAGTCGATGGTGCCGACGGGGGACCGGTCATCGTGTCCAACCCGCCGTTGGCTATCGCCCCGGGCAACGACATCACGATCAGCGAAACCGTCAAGGTGTCGTACAACGACAACGGAACAACCCATGAGCACTCGGGCACCGTAAGCCTGGCTTCGAACTTCACCTATGGCCCGGATTGATCAGAATTCCAGCGGTCAGGGTTCCCAACTAATAATAATAACTATTACCTCCAAAACTCAGGCCGCCGCAAGGCGGCCTTGTTTTAGGGGGCGACGACGATGACGGAGGCAGGCCGGGTGGAGGAGGCGAGGGAGTTGCACCTGTTCACGCGCAACCCTCTGGCTCCGCCGTATCCGGTACAGCTGCAGGTTGCGGAGTTCGCGCTGGGATGCTTCTGGGGGGCGGAGCAGCGCTTCTGGCAATTGAAGGGCGTTTGGACGACCGCGGTGGGTTATACCGGCGGGGAGACTCCGGACCCGACCTACGAAGAAGTCTGCGCCGGGCAGACCGGGCACGCCGAGGCGGTGCGCGTCGTCTACGATCCCGGCCTGATCACTTATCCGGAGCTGCTGGCCTGTTTCTGGGAGGGTCACGACCCGACCCAGGGCATGCGCCAAGGGAACGACATCGGCAGCCAATACCGCTCCGGGGTGTACTGTGCCGACCGGGAACAGCAGGAGTGGGCCGGCCGGAGCCTTGCGCTATACCAAGCGGCCTTGTCCAAAAAAGGAGGCGGCCCGATCACCACCGAGATCGTCCCGTCTGAGACGTTCTACTTTGCCGAGTCCTACCATCAGCAATACCTGGGAAAGAACCCGGGCGGCTACTGCGGTCACGGCGGGACCGGTGTGCCGTTTCCGATCAAAGCGCTATGCGAGCAATGAAGGCAGCGGGAGCCGGTCTGCAGCGAGGACCTGGCCGTTGGCCCGTGTGCGGACTGGTCGGCATCCTGGTCTGTGCCGCGGCCACGCCGTCGCCCGCGCGCGACCTGAACCAGCAGTACAAGGCCCAGGGCCTGGGCCTGGACACCTGCGCCAGTTTCCTGGATGTCCCGGTCGAAAAACGCGGCCTGTACTACAGCTGGCTGGCCGGTTATCTGACGGCATACAACTACCTCGTACGCGACACGTACAGCATCGCGGAATACTCCGGGCTCACCCGCACCAACGAATGGCTGGAGAAGTATTGCCGCGAACATTCCCACAATCTGCTGCACGAGGCGGCCCGGATGTTCGTGACGGAACGCTACCGGATCCGGCTCAAGCAGAAACCCGGGCGCGAGGACATGCTACGATTTCAGGAACGAATTCCCCGGGAGCCGGCCCAAAACCGGCCCCGTTGATCTTGCGAGGGACTATGGACAAGGTGGCTGCGGTACAGATGGCGTCCGGCCCCAACCTGGGGGCCAACCTGCTGGAAGCCGGGCGGCTGATCAAGGCGGCGGCCGAGGACGGCGCGCGGCTGGTGGTCCTGCCCGAGAACTTTGCCATGATGGGCCTGCAGGACCAGGACCTCCTGCAATACCGCGAGCAACAGGGAGACGGGCCGATCCAGGAATTCATCCGCAAGCAATGCCGTCGGCACCAGATCTGGGTCGTGGGCGGCACCCTCCCGTTGCACTGCGAGGCCGAGGACAAGACGGCGGCGGCGTGCATGCTGTTCGATGACCAGGGGGAGATCCGGGCGCGCTACGACAAGATCCACCTGTTCGATGTGACGCTGGTCGCAAGCGGAGAGAGCTACAACGAATCGGCCATCATTCGCAGCGGGAGCGAGCCGGTAGTGGCGGATTCCCCGTTCGGGCGCATCGGGCTGACCGTCTGCTACGACCTGCGCTTCCCGGAACTGTTCCGCGCACTCCTGGACCAGGAGGCGGAGATCATCACGCTGCCGGCCGCGTTCACGGCGTTGACCGGCAGGGCGCACTGGGAGAGCCTGCTGCGCGCCCGTGCGATCGAGAACCTGGTCTACCTGATTGCCAGCGCACAGGGGGGCTACCACCTGAACGGGCGCGAGACCCACGGGCATTCCATGGTCGTCGACCCCTGGGGCACGATCAAGGGAGAGCGTGCCCACGGGGCGGGCGTGGTGGTTGCGGACATCGACCGGCAACGGCTCGAAGAGATCCGGAAGAACTTCCCCAGTATTCACAACCGGAGGCTGACATGCCGGATGAGCGTATAACCGACGGCGCGGCGCAGCGCTATCTTCTGGATCCGGGAGATCTGACGCCGCAAACCCTGGAACAGACCCTGGCCCAGGCCTGGTCGCGCGCCTGCGACTACGCGGACGTGTACCTGCAGCATTCGCAGCATGAATCGCTAACGATCGAGAACGGAGTGGTCAAGGATGCGGCGTTCAGCCTGGAACAGGGCGCCGGCGTCCGGGCGGCATTGGGCGAGAAGACCGGCTTTGCGTATTCCGAGGAACTGGGCCCCGCGCAATTGCTGGAAGCGGCCCGGGCCGCGCGGTCCATCGCGCACGGTGACCGGCAGGCACGCCTGCCGCAGTCGTCCTCGGCCCCGCCGCCGGCCGTCTGTGCCTACGACAATCCGCTGCAGGACCTGGACATGGAGCGGAAGATCGCCCTGCTGCGCGAAATCGACGAAACCGCCCGCGGGCTGGCGCCCGAGGTCAAGCAGGTGACGGCCACCCTGGCGTCCGCCTACGAGGTGGTCCTGGTCGCGTCGACCGAAGGCGTGTACCAGACCGATATCCGCCCGCTGGTGCGCCTGAACGTCAGCGTCATCGCCGAACGGGACGGACGGCGGGAGAGCGGGGGGCATGGCGGTGGCGGACGCTATGGATATCGCCGGCTGCTGGAGGCCGGGGCGCCGGCCCGGTTCGCGCAGGAGGCCGTGCGCGTGGCCTTGCTCAACCTGGAGTCCCAAGATGCCCCGGCCGGCACCATGACCGTGGTGCTCGGGCACGGTTGGCCCGGCGTGCTGCTGCACGAGGCGGTCGGGCACGGCCTGGAAGGCGATGCGGTTCGCAAGGGCACGTCGGCCTTCACCCACCTGATGGGCCAGCGCGTGGCCAGCCCCGAGGTCACCGTGGTGGACAACGGGACCTTGCCGGATCGGCGGGGCTCATTGCGCATGGACGACGAGGGCACCCCGACCCAGAACACGGTCCTGATCGAGGACGGCATCCTGCGCGGTTACCTGTACGACCGGCACAATGCCCGCCTGTGCAAGACCGACTCGACGGGCAACGGCCGTCGCGAGTCCTACGCGCACCAGCCGATGCCGCGCATGACCAACACCTACATGCAAGCGGGCACCCACTCGCCGGAAGAGATCCTGGCATCGGTCGACCATGGCCTGTACGCGGTCGGGTTCAACGGCGGGCAGGTGGACATCACGTCCGGGAAATTCGTGTTTTCCGCGTCTGAGGCCTACCTGGTCAAGAACGGAAAGATCACCCATCCCGTGAAGGGCGCAACCCTGGTCGGGGACGGCCCCAGCGTGCTGCGGCGCGTCAGCATGGTCGGCGATGACCTGGAGCTCGACGACGGGGTGGGCACCTGCGGCAAGGACGGACAGCAGGTGCCGGTGGGCGTGGGCCAGCCGACCTTGCGGGTCGACGAGTTGACGGTCGGGGGGACCCGGATGCATGACGGCTGAATCCACCTCGGCGCAGGACTTGCGCACGTGCGTTCAGCAAGCATTGGACCAGGCCCGCGCGCACGGGGCAAGTGCCGCGGCGGTATCGCTGGAGCGCGGCGAGGGGCTGACGGTTGCGGTGCGGCTCGGCGAGCTTGAGACTGTCGAGCACGAACAGGACCAAGGCCTGTCGATCAGCGCCTACTTCGGGCAGCGGCGCGGCAACGCGTCCAGCACGGACCTGCGCGAAGACTCGATTGCCCGCACGGTCGAGGCCGCCTGCCAGATTGCCCGCAGCACCGAGGAAGACCCGTGCCATGGCCTGCCGGACGAAGACCGGCTGGCCTACGAATACCCGGAGCTGGATCTCCACCATCCCTGGGCCCTCGACAGCGACGAAGCAACCCGGCTCGCACGCGAATGCGAAGATGCCGCACGGGCCGATTCCCGTATTGCAAATTCGGAAGGGGCGGAAGTCCGCCGCTACGACGGCATCCGGGTGCTCGGCAACAGCCTGGGCTTCATCGGTGCCTACCGGCGCAGCCACCACGACCTCAGTTGCTGCGTCGTGGCGGCGGACGAGACGGGGGCGCAGGAGCGGGACTACTGGCACAGCACTCATTGCGACTGGCGCGAGATGCAGGATCCCGGGACGGTGGGGCGCATCGCGGCGGAACGGACTGTTCGTCGCCTGGGGGCCCGGCCGCTCGCCAGCTGCGTCGCACCGGTGCTGTTCGAGGCTCCGGTCGCGCGGTCGTTGTTGGGGCATTTCGTGGGTGCGGCCAGTGGCCAGGCTCTCTACCATGAAGCCTCGTTCCTGCTGGGCCGTATGGACGAGCCGGTCTGGGCGGAGGGCATTAGCCTGGCCGAGCACCCGTGCGAACCCCGGGGCGCGGCCAGCGCGCCGTTCGATGCGGAAGGTGTGGTGACGCAGGAGCGGGTCGTGGTGGACGACGGCATTTTGCGGGGATGGTTTTTGAGCAGTTATTCCGCACGCAGGCTGGGGCTGGCCTCCACCGGCAATGCCGGGGGCGTCCGGAACCTCGTATTGGAATCCCGGGAGCCCGCGTTGTCCTGGGAGGCGCTGCTGCAGCGCCTGGGACGCGGGCTGGTGGTGACGGAACTGATGGGACAGGGCGTCAACCCGGTGACCGGCGATTATTCCCGCGGCGCGGCGGGGTTCTGGGTCGAGGACGGCGCCGTGGCGTATCCCGTGCACGAAATCACCATTGCGGGGTTCCTGCCGGACATGTATCGCGGCATCGTCGCGGTGGGCGCGGAGCCGGACCGGCGCGGGTCCCTTCAGACCGGGGCGCTACTGGTCGACCGGATGCAGATCGCCGGCGCCTGAACGGTCCAGGCCGGTCAGTTCGAGCCGGATCTCTTCCTCGCCGTCTTCCATGCGCACGGTGCGGACCATCCACTGGCCGCGCTTGGGGTCATGCCAGGTGATGATGCGCGAGTCCTCGGCGCTGCCGCGGACGCGGACCACTTTCCAGACCAGGGTCTCCTGGCCCAGCACGTCGCGGGGCTCCAACACCGGAGTCTCGAAGCGGTACACCTTGAGCAAGCCCTTGGAGAGGACGCTGTAGTTGGGTGACGGGTTGGGCAGGTCGCGCAACAGGCGCACGGCCATGGCGGCAGGGTCCAGCGTGCCGTCCCCGAGCGGTTCGACCGATTCGGTTTCCGGGGTCGTGATCAGCACCTGATCGTGGGCCGGATCGTAGACGTACCGGTAGTGCCGGCCCCGGCCGGAATCGTGGTAGAAGTACTCTTGGGGGCGCAGGTCCTCGCTGCTCATGGTGCCGCGCTCGATGATGGTGCCCTGGCCGAACAGGCGGGCCAGCCAGTTCGGTGTCGCGACGGCCTTGTAGTAGGTATGGGCCGTCTCGCGTGTGAGCGTGACGGTGACGGTTCCCGTGTGCGTGCCCTGGTAGTACAGGTCGTAGGTGGCTTCGGTGGAGTCCGCAGCGGCGGCGGACAAGCCCAGGAGCAGAAGGCCGCAGAGGCTAGGGGCCGGCCTCATAAACCAACGGTTCTTCGAGCCGTTCTCCGCGAAGATAGACGGCCCCATCCTGCATTTTCAGGAGGCCATCGCAGTACCACTGCACCGCCAGCGGCAGGATCAAATGCTCTTGTTCCAGCACGCGGTGGGTCAGCGCCTTTTCGGTATCGTCCGGATGCACGGGCACGCTTGCCTGGATGATCAGCGGTCCTTCGTCCAGCTCCACGGTCACGAAGTGCACGCTGCACCCGTGGTGCTTTTCGCCGGCTTCCAGGACCCGGCGATGCGTGTTCGCGCCGCGGTAGGCCGGCAGCAGGGAGGGGTGGATATTGAGCATGCGCCCGAGGTAGGGCGCGACCATGATTTCAGACAGGATGCGCATGTAGCCGGCCAGGCAGACCAGTTCGACGCCGCGTTCCTGAAGAGCCGCGAGTGTTTGTTTTTCCCGGGCCACCCGGTCGGTGTCGCCGATGACCAGGGTCTCGATCCCGGCCGCGCGTGCGCGGTCCAGCCCGTGCGCCTGTGGCTTGTTGCTGATCACGCAGCGAATTTCGGCATAGATGCGGCGTTGATGCACCGCATCAATCAGGGCCTGCAGGTTTGTTCCCTCGCCGGAGAACAGGATCGCCATGGGGATCATGGCGACCTATTATAAATAGTTTGAGGGGAGCCTTCCCGGGCGATGACTTCGCCAATGATCCGGGCGTCCAAGCCGGTGGATTGGATGTTCCGGGTGACGGAGTCTGCGTCGTCCGGGCGAACCAGAGCCACCATGCCGATCCCGCAATTGAAGATGCGCCGCATCTCTTCTTCGTCAACGTCGCCCTGCGCCTGTATCCAGTCGAACAATTCCGGGCGGGTCCAGCTGTCGAGGTTGATCTGTGCGCAGCGGTCCTCCGGCAGGACGCGCGGGACGTTTTCGGTCAGGCCGCCGCCCGTGATGTGGGATAGCGCCAGGATTTTCCCGGAATCGATCGCCTCCCGCAGGTGTGGCTCGTAGATCGTGGTGGGGCACAGCAGCGCCTCCAGCCGAGCCGGATCTTCCGGCCCGACCTCCAGCAGTTGGTTGACCAGGGAGAAGCCGTTGGCGTGCACGCCGCTGGAATCCATTCCGATCACGGCATCGCCCGGTTGGATATCCGGACGCGGGAGCAGGCGGTCGCGGTCTGCGAGACCGACGCAGAACCCGGCAAGGTCGTAATCCCCGGGGCGGTAGAGCCGAGGCATTTCAGCCGTCTCCCCGCCGAGCAGGACGCAACCGGCCTGCTGGCATCCCGCTGCGATGCCACGGACCACGTCTTCCGCTTCCCCCACATCCAGCGACCCGCAAGCGTAGTAGTCGAGGAACAGCAGGGCGCGCGCGCCGTGCGTCAGGACATCGTTGGCGCACATGGCGACCAGGTCGATCCCGATGGTTTCGTGTTGTTGGAGTTTTTGGGCCAGGCGCAGTTTGGTGCCGACGCCGTCCGTCCCGCACACCAATACGGGTTGCGCGCAGTCCCTAGGCAACTGGTAGAGCCCGCCGAAGCCGCCGAGGCTGCCCAGGACCTGTTCGTTGAAGGTCTGCTGCGCCAGCGGTGCGAGGCGTCCAACCAAGCGGTTGCCGGCATCGATGTCGACCCCGGCTTTTCGGTAGGCGGAAGTGGAAGGTTTTTGTTCTGGCACGATACCGCTCGGTACGCGCGCCATTTTACTCCTGCTCATTATAAAATGTCGGGCCGAACCATGATCCAGCATATCCCGAACCTGATTAGCGTTCTGCGCCTGCTCCTGGTGCCGTGGTTCGCCATGCTGCTGCTGGAGCAGCAGTTCGGCTTGGCGCTGGTCTTGTTTGTCGTGATGGGCGTCTCGGATGCCCTGGACGGTTTCCTGGCCCGATACCTGAAAGCCTCAAGCACGCTGGGGGCCGGGCTGGACCCGCTTGCAGACAAGGTGATGCTGGTGGCCGCGTTCGTGATGCTGGGGCATCTGGAATTGCTTCCGGTGTGGCTGGTGACGCTGGTGGTCGGGCGTGACGTCCTGGTCGTCGGGGGGACCCTGATGAATCACCTGCTCCACCCCGGCCGGAAGACTGCGGTCCTGAAGGTCGGAAAAATCAATACATTCGCGCAGATCGTCACGGTGCTCGCCTTCATGGGCAACCAGTTGGTCGTGTTGCCGCCGATGCTGCTGGCCATCCTGCTGTGGGCAACCGTATTCGCCACGCTGGTCAGCGCAATCGGCTACATGCTGGTCTGGGGCGGACTGCTGGCCGACCCCGGGGATGCCGACGGATGAGTCAGTTGATTTTGCCGCTCGGCTCCAATCCGCGGCACACCTTCGCCAATTTCTGTCCGGACGGCAATGAGGGAATTCTCGACGCGCTGGGCTCCTGCCCGCAATCCCTGTGGCTGCACGGTCCCCGGGACAGTGGCAAGACGCACCTGTTGCAGGCGGTCTGCCATCGGGCGCAAGGCCAGGATGAATCCGCCGCCTACCTGCCATTGAAACTGATGCGGGAGCTGGGCCCGGACACCCTGGACGGCCTGGAGCAGTGTTCGTGGATCTGCCTGGATGACGTGGATGCCGTGCTGGAGCAGGGGGACTGGGAGCCGCGGCTGTTCGGCCTGGTCAATCAGGCGATGGATCATGGCGCCCGCCTGCTGATGGCGGCGCGCCCGCCTGCGGCAGACGTGTCGGTGGCCTTGCCCGATTTGCGTTCCCGGCTCCGCGGCGCCGTGGCGTTTTCGGTTCAAGCCCTGGATGACGAGCAGCAATCCGAGGCCTTGCGCCGACGAGCGCACAGCCAAGGCTACGACCTGCCGGAAGATGCGGTGCGCTACATGCAGCGCCACGTGGTGCGCGGCCTGGGGCAGCTCTGCCGCGTGCTGGACCGTCTGGAGCGGGCGTCGCTCAGCCAGAAGCGCCGGATTACCGTGCCGTTCGTGCGCGAGGTGCTGGCCCGGGCTCCGACTTCGGACGCCGCCTCCGAAGTCTAGCCCGGATATATAAACGGTGTTCCGGCGTGTTGCCGGTTGCGACAAGGATACGGAATGACAGGCGAGACACGAGTCGACGAAGGGTTTCTTGAGCGTATGGCTCAGGCCATAGTGAAGGAGGTAGACCCGGAGCAGATCATCCTGTTCGGTTCGCACGCCCGGGGTGATGCGGGAGAGCATTCGGATGTTGACTTGATCGTCATTGAGAGGGAGTCGTTCGAGGGCAGGCGAAGCCGGCATTCCGAAAGGGCTCGTGTTCGGAAAGCAATCCGGGAGTTCCGTGTGCCCAAGGACATCCTGGTCTTCAGCCTTGAAGAAGTCGAGTATTGGCGCGATTCCCTGAATAATGTCCTGGCGCGGGCGCTGAGAGAAGGCAAGGTATTGTATGAGCGACCCTAAGCAGGCCCGATTCCTGCTGGAGGCGGCAGAGGAAGACCTGAACCTGTTGCGCGACTTAACAGACCGGCCGGCTCTGACGGATCGGATTTTTGGCCACGGCGTTCAGCAAGTAGCGGAAAAATGTTTGAAAGCCTGGACGTGCCTGTTGGGGCACTCTTACCCGTTTACTTATGACCTGGAATCCTTGTGTGACGAACTGGCTGGGCATGGGGCAGATGTCGAAGGCTTCAGGGCGTTGGCCGAATTCACCGACTACGCTGGAGTTGTTCGCTACCAGCCGACCGACCTTGGAAGGTCGTTTGACCGGGTCGGCGCGTTGACCCTTGTGGAGGCTTTGCTGGAAAAGGTCCGGGGACAGGCGAAGAACCTGAGTGCCGATAACGCTGATATGTAACCCTATGAATGCCGGGAAGACCAAGCAGATTTTCAGCTTGGTGAGAAATCCGGGCTAGCCGGGCACCGTCCGGAGGGCTTGGGCGAGCCGGGCGAGGCGCCGGCCCAACGCCCGGCAGACCGCGATCTCGTGTTCGGTCAGGGCCGCAGATTCCTCGCGGCCGGCCCAGTGACTGGGGCCGTAGGGCGTCCCGCCACTGTGCGTGGCGTTCAGCGCCGGTTCGTCGTAGGGCACCCCGGCGATCAGCGCCCCGTGGTGCAGCAGCGGGAGCATCATGCTGACCAGGGTGGTTTCCTGGCCGCCGTGCAGGCTGTTGGTCGAAGTGAACATGCCGGCCGGCTTGCCGAGAAGCGCGCCGGATTGCCACTGGCTCCCGGTCTGATCCCAGAAGTATTTCATCGGGGCGGCCATGTTGCCGAAGCGGGTCGGCGAGCCCAGCGCCAGGCCGTCGCAGCGTTCCAGGTCTTCCGGGCGGGCGTAGGGCGGGCCGTCGTCCGGGATGTCCGGTTCGGTCTGCTCGCAGTGGGCCGAGACCGGTGGCACGGTGCGGATCTTCGCGCGGGCGCCCTCGATTTCCTCGACGCCGTGCGCGACCCGGTTCGCCATGTCGGCGGTGGCGCCGGTCCGGCTGTAGTACAGCACCAGGATTTCGACGTCCGTCACAGCAGGTCCAGGACGTTTTCGGGCGGTCGCCCGATCGCCGCACCGCGCGGCGTCACCACGATCGGGCGTTCGATCAGTTTCGGGTGTTCGACCAGCAGCCGAAGCATCTGCGCCTCGTCGGAGCGGTTCTGGTCCAGCCCCAGTTCCCGGTACAGCGGCTCCCCGGTGCGGACCAGTGCGTGCGCGGACATCCCCAGTTGTTCCAGGATGCCGGCCAGGGTTGCCGCGTCGGGGGGTGTCTTCAGGTATTCGACGATGTCGGGCTCGACGCCCCGATCCCGGAGCAGTTGCAGCGTCTGTCTGGACTTGCTGCAGCGCGGGTTGTGGTAGATCGTGACGGTCGCGTCCATGCCGCGCAGCGTCAGGGGATGGGCAGCATAATGACGGCGCCCATCGTGCGCACGGCGGCCTGTTGGGCGCGGTCCCGCCAGCCGCTCGCAATGCTGACCAGCACCCGCTGGTGGCCGATGAGCCGGTCCAGGCTTTGTTCGGCCGTCGGCTGCGGCAGCCCGGTTTCCAGGATCGGGACGTCTCCCCGGTACTGCAACAGCGGGGCCCCGTCCGGGCCCGTTCGGCGCGCCAGGCTGACGCGGACGATTTCCAGATTGCCGGCGAAGTTTTCGAGATTCCCGGGATCCAGCCGGTTCAGGGCGAAGAATTCCAGCTTGTCGTTGTACGCGATCCGCATCTGGCTGATGATGCCGACCATCAGCGCGAACACCCGGTCGCCGATGAAACGGGGCTCGAATGCCAGCTGCATCGCCTCGGTGCCGCGGTGGCTGTTCAGTTCGCCGAAACGCAATTCGTCGTAGGTGCGATCCGGCAATACCAGGGCCACCCGTTCGTCGACCGTGGCGCCCGGCACTTTCTCCAGTTCCCCGGGGTTGAGCCGGTACAACTCCCGCATCAGGTCTTCCAGCCCCTCGGTGGTTGCGTTCAGGTGCGCGTCCAGGGCGTAGTCCACGCTGGTCTTGGCGACGCTCTTGACGCCTTCGGGGAGGTCCTTCGTGCAGCCGACTACGGCCAAGGCCAGCGTCAGGGCCAAGCCGATGCGGATTCCAGGGGATTCAATGGTACTCATAGGGTGATGCGGCGGTAGATGTCGGACACCTTGGTTGGCAGTTTCTCGATGTGGCTGACCACGGCGAAGTTGGAGGCCCCGTACATGTGCGGGAGGTACTCCATACCCTCTTTGTCTATGGTAATGCAATACGGGTGGATTCCCAAATGCCGGGCCTCGTTCAGCGACTGGCGGGTATCTTCGATGCCGTAGCTGCCCCGGTAGCCGTCCTGATCGTCCGGCTTGCCGTCGGACAGCGTGATGAGCAGGCGGGTGCGGGCTTCGGTATCCTTCAGCAATTGCGTGAGGTGGCGGATCATCACGCCCATGCGGGTGTAGTTCCGCGGCGTGATGCCGCTGATGCGGCGGCGGACATCGCCGCCGTAGGCTTCATCCAGCCGCTTGATCGGGTACAGCTCGCAATTGCGGTGGGTGCGCCCGGAGAACCCGTAGATCGCATAGCGATCTCCCAGCGCTTCCAGTGCGGCGCACAGCAGCACCAGCGCCTCGCGCATCAGGTCGTTGACCCAGCCCGACGTGGAACTGCTCATGTCGACCAGGAACATCACGGCGATGTCGCGGTCTAGTTTTTTCATCCGGGTGAACAGCCGTTCGTCCAGTTCCGAGCCGCTGACGTAGTCGCTGTAGGCGTGGATGAAACTGTCCAGGTCCACTTCGTCGCCGTGCATTTCCCGACGGACGCGCTTCTCCTCGTCGCGCAGGGCCTCGAACGTACGTTTCAGCCCGGCGAGCAGGCGGCGGTGCCGGTCCAGCGTGTCCTGCGCGAATTGCTCGCTGGCGCCGGTGATCGGGCGTTCGTACAGATGGCACCAGTCGGGCCGGTACTTCTGGCGGGAATGGTCCCATTCCGGGTAGATGTAATCGGCGTCTCCGTCCACCGGTGGCGATGTCGCCCCCGGTTCTTCCGAAGCAGGGTCGTAGGCGCCGGCTCCGGCCGGTTCGAGATAGTCGTCGGGAATTTCCCCGAGGTCCTGGAGGATGGATTCCAGCAATTGCTGGACCTCCTCGGGCGGGGTGACGGTTTCGTCGCCGAATTCCAGGGAAAACGCGAATTCGTCGGCGGCCGGGCCCGGCTCCCTGCGCACGGTGAACCGTTCGCTTTGTTCCTTCTCGGATTGGAAAGGAGACAGTTCCCGTTTCATTCCGAGCAGGGCACCCGCCAGTTGATGCCGTTCCTCGCCGACCCGTTGGGCCAGGATTTCCGAGGCAAGTTCCGGGCGCAGCACGCCCTGGTAGGGGACGTCCGGGAGCGTCACTTCGGTCGGGTAGAGCCGGTCGAGCAGGCGCAGAGAATCTTCGACCGTGGATTTTGGGTCCGAGACTTCCGAGGTGGCCGCGGCCCATGCGTCGGGTAGCCCCGTCCATGCGTCGGGCGGATTGTGGCGCGCGAGGATGCGGCCGATGCCGGGCATGTCGCGCCGGATCCGAGCCTCCAGGCGGAGCATTTCCAATGCGTGGAAGTAGCGGCGGGCGCGGGCACGGTCCGAGTAGCCGGAGAAGGCGCCAGCGGGGGCCCGGTACGTTCCATAGCGGGTCTGCGCCCACAAGTGTGCGGCGGTGGCCTTGAGCAGGTCGAAGTTCTCTTCGCGGGTGGCGCAGGCGTCCGTCAGTTCGGGCAGGTAGACGGTTTCTGTGTCGGTGTACGGTTCGGCCGCGGATTCGACTTTCAGGGCCCGCCCGCCGAAGCCGACCAGCAGCGACTCGACCAGCCGTTCCACGTCGTTGAGATGGACGCTGCGGGCGCCGCCGAGAATTTTCTGCAGGTAAGCGTCGGTTTCCAGCATGGCCTGCACGGCGGCGTCGACACCGGTCTGGTTGTAGCAGGCGCGCAGGTGGTCGAGCCAGCCATCCCAGTGTTCTTCGTCGATCAGGCGCAGCGACGGGATGCCGAAATGGAAGAACTGGTAGGCCAGTTCGACGTCTTTGTTGGCTAGGGCCTGTCCCGATTCCAGGAAACGGCGTTGCTCGAAATGGTTGAAGGCGGCCAGTTGTTTCGCGGGTTCGTGCACGCGGCGCCGGTTGGAGAGGATGCGCTCGATGACCTGTTCCATGCGTAACTCCAGTTCGCGCTCGCCCATCCCGCCGTATTGGGCGCTGGCCCGGATGCGGGGGCCTTGCTCGATCAGTTCTTCCGGTAGCCGGGCCGGGCCCTGGCGGAGGTTCCGGTACAACCGCACCCACGGTGCGGTGAGTGTTCCAAAAATAGATTTCAGGAAAAAGAACAAAGGCATCACGTTGCGTACTGGGTAATCCCTTTTCGGTTTTTACGGCGCATTGGGAGTTCAGGCGGGCAACAATTCCTTTCAGTACTTTCCGGCGGAGGGATCACTAGGTTTCATTTTGAATCACTGCTGGCAACCTCCCGACGTCCTTTTCTGGATACCCTTCCTGTCAATTCAGTTGCATCACTGGTTGTCGCTCCGTCTCCCGGATACTGTGGGTCGAACCCTTACCTGTTTTTTGGTTATGACGATGATGGCACCATTGCGCATCGCATCATCATGACGTTCGATCAAATCCTGTATCGCGTCCACTTCTTCCGTTACCCGCAATTCGACTAACCGCACGATGCACGGGTGTGGACGGCGGCGCAGAAAGACCAGTTCGCCAAAATCCTTGTCCGCAGTAATGAGCACTCGGTTTTCTTTATATGCCAGAGTGAGTAACTCTTCGTCCGTAGCACGGGAATATCCGTCCCGGGCGGACAAGACATCATGGCCAAGGTCAATCAGTGTTTTTTGCAGTGCCCGCGACGCCGAACAGGAGTCGAGAAGAAATCTCACGAAGCCCGGCGCATGGTGACTCGCTCATGCACATGTTCACCAGCCATTGACCGGTGTGCAAAAAGCAGACAAGCCTGAACATCCTCGGAATCCAGGTCTGGGTATTCCCGGAGAATGGTCTCTACCGTATCTCCCGCAGCTAGCATTCCAAGGACATGTTCCACCGCAATCCGCATTCCGCGGATAATGGGTTTGCCTCCAAAAATATCCGGGCATATCGAAATGCGGTTAAGTAATTCGGCTTCTCTGGTCATCTTTTTCTCCATCGCTCGTGTTTTCGGTTTCGCTCAAGCCAGTCGAACACGCCCTACCGCCAACACTGACCCGCGGGTAATCCAACTGTGGCAACTTGCTGGGTTAGAAGCTCCGACATTGTGAAGACAATATACCTGAAGTTGCCAACTTGTGCAGGTTCGGTCTCTGCCGCTTCGCATCGCCACAGGTGATCGTAGCGAATGGCAAGTCCTGGTAAGGGTTCAGGGGGTATGTCGTTAGACTAATTTGTGGTCGTACTGCTTAATCTTCTCTGGTGGTTCAGATTTTAGAAATGGGCTGCGGGCTAGCCGTCGATATAGCTGATGACGCGGTTCGCAATCCTCGCCCCTTGCGTGGCAACCCTTGACGATGGGAGATCCTAAACCTATAGTCTTCGGCATTAGTTCCCCGGGGATAGCATCCCCGGCCCGACGCCACCCTCGCGGTGGCGTCTCTATTTCTGCCCCGCCGGTGAGTGTATCGCTGGCCCGATGCCACCCTCGAGAAGGTGCGACAAAGCAGGATCGCTCGCTAATCATGATACATGGCTCGCGGGTCAGTCGTCGAGGCCCGAATCCGCATCCAGTTTCTGCAATTCGTAGACCAGGTCGAGGGCTTCCTTCGGTGACAGTTGATCGGGTTTCACCTGCCGGAGACGCTCTAGGGCAACCGGCACGGACGGGGGCGTGGCTGGCGGGACGAACAGGTCTTTTTGCGGGTTGCTGCGCGCCCAGCGCTGGGTGCTGTCGTCCTCGAGTTCCAGCAGGTACGCCCGGGCCCGTTCCAGCACCGGCGCGGGGATGCCCGCGAGGCGCGCGACTTGCAGGCCATAGCTCTGGCTGGCAGGGCCTTCCTTGACTGCGTGCAGGAAGATGATCTGCTGGCCATGCATCGTGGCGTCCAGGTGCAGGTTGACGATCCCGGGGTGGATCTCGGCCAGCTGGGTCAGTTCGAAGTAGTGCGTGGAGAACAGGGTGAAGGCGCGGTTTTGCGTGGCCAGGTATTCGGCGCAGCCCAGCGCCAGCGCCATCCCATCGAACGTGCTGGTGCCGCGGCCGATCTCGTCCATCAAAACCAGGCTGTATTCGGAGGCGTGATGCAGGATGTTGGCCGCTTCGGTCATCTCGACCATGAACGTGGAACGGCCGGAAGTCAGGTCGTCGGTGGCCCCGATGCGGGTGAAGATGCGGTCGATGGGCCCGATCCGGGCCTGCTTGGCGGGCACATGGCTGCCGATGCAGGCCATCAGCACGATCAGCGCGGTCTGCCGCATGTAGGTGGATTTGCCGCCCATGTTCGGGCCGGTCACGAGCAGCAGGCGTCGTTGCCCGGAGAACGAGGTGTCGTTGGGCACGAAGGGCTCGTCCCAGGTCTGCTCGATCACCGGGTGGCGGCCGGCTTCGATCTCGATGCCGGGGTCGTCGACCAGTTCGGGGCAGCAGTAGTGGTGGGCCTGGGCCTGCTCGGCGAAGCTGCACAGCACATCCAGCTCGGCCAGTGCGGTCGCGCATTGTTTGAAGAGGGCGAGGTGCGGCACCAGGCCCTCCAGGAGGTCCCGGTAGACCTGTTTCTCCCGTTCCAGCGCCCGGCTGCGCGCACTGAGGACGCGGTCCTCGAATTCTTTCAGTTCCGGGGTCAGGTAACGCTCGTAGTTCTTGAGCGTCTGCCGCCGCCGGTAGTGGTCGGGCACGCGCTCGGCCTGGCTGCGCGGGACCTCGATGTAGTAGCCGTGGACTCGGTTGTAGGCGACCTTGAGTTGGGCGATGCCGGTGCGCGCCCGTTCGGCCGTCTCCATTTCCAGCAGGAACTCGTCGGCCCCGTGCGATAGTTCGCGCAGTTCATCCAGTTCGGAATCGAATCCCGGCGCGATGGCGCCGCCTTCGCGAATGCTCGGAGGCGGATTTTCCGCGAGCGCCGAGGCCAGGTGCGTGGCCAGTTCCGGGTCCGATTGCAGGGCGGCACGGTAGGACTCGAATTCCACCGCGCCGGTGTGTTCCAGCAGGCGGCGCAGGTCCGGCAGGCGCTGCAGGGTCTGGGCCAGGCCGCACAGGTCCCGTGGAGAAGCGGTGTACAGCGCGAGCCGGGCAATGACGCGCTCGACGTCGGAGGTTCTCCTCAACTGTTCGCGGATCGGGGCTCGGTGCGTGTTGTCCAGCAGGTGAGAGACGATTCGGTGGCGTGTCGCCAGCGCTTCCCGGTCGCGGAGAGGGGACTGGATCCATCGGCTGAGGCAGCGGCGGCCCATGGCGCTGACGGTTTTATCCAGTACGCCGAGCAGGCTGTGGCGGGTGTCGCCGGAGATGTTTTGCTCCAGTTCAAGGTTGCGCCGGCTGGTGGCATCCAGGTAGATATGGGTGTCGCGCCGTTCCCGTTGCAGGCTCGTGATGTGCGGCAGGGCGGCCCGCTGTGTTTCCTGTGCGTAGTAGAGCAGGGCGCCGGCGGCGCCGGTGGCGGCGGGCGCATCCTGGCAGTCGAAGGCGGACAGGTCATGGACCCCCAGTTGCTGGCAGAGGAGCCGGGTCGCGGTTTCGGCGTCGAAATGCCAATCCGAAAGCGGTTGCCAGTGTGTGCCGTCCCAGTCCGGGGGGGTGTTCGATTCCGGGTACAGGATTTCCGCTGGACGGAGGCGTTCCAGTTCGGCGTACAGGTCTTCGGTGGAGGGAAGTTCCATCACGTTGAACTGGCCCGAACTCAGGTTCAGGCTGGCCAGCCCGATCGGGGAGCCCGGCCACAACGCGAGCAGCAAGGTGTCGCGCCCGGCATCCAGCAACTCGTCCTCAATCAGGGTCCCGGGCGTGACGATGCGTGAGATCTGGCGTTCCATGGGCCCTCGGCCGGACGGGCTGTCGCCGACCTGTTCGCAAACGACCGCGGATTCGCCGAGTCCGATGAGTTTGGCGAGATAGGAATCGAGCGAGACCACCGGGATGCCCGCCATCGGGATGGGCTGGCCTTTGGAACGCCCGCGCTCGGTGAGCGTGATGTCCAGCAGTTCGGAGCTGCGTTTGGCGTCCTCGAAGAACAGCTCGTAGAAGTCTCCCATCCGATAGAGCAGCAAATGCTGGGGGTATTGCGCCTTGAACTCAAGGTACTGGCGCATGCTGGGGGTGTGCTGCTGTTGCGGCGCGGGTGAGGTCAACAGGGGAGCCGGTTGCGGTGCCATAACCGCTATTGTGACAAATTCCGAGCCTCTCGGGGGAACCGTCCGCACAGACCCATGGCGAGAGGATGGCTTCGCGGAGGCTTCAGGCCGGGAAGGAGGCTTTATCCGTCTTATGGACCTTCAGGCTTGCGGGCCAGGAAAAAGAAGGGAGGCGTAAAAATTTCGGATTTGCCGCCCTCGACCAGCGCATCGCCCCCCCCGGTTCAGCAGGCTGCTGACCATCGCGGTGCCTTCGGGAAAAAGCCGCAGCTTCTCCCCGGCTCTCAGTACCCCCTGGGCCAGGGCGCGGCCCATCGGGATGCGGGTTCATCCAGTCGAGGCCTGCGCGCTGCGCGGCGGTTCGCATGCGGCCAGCGCCAAGGCGGGCGGGGTGTCTGCGACCGTTTCGGTGGCGAGGGGGTCGGGGGCGGCCAGTTCCAGCCGGGCCCGGCGCCGTTGCTCGTAGAGGCCGAGTGCGCGCAAGGGGAAGTAGTGTCGGTACAGGACATAGTCGAGCAGGGCAGTGCGGAAGAAGACCCCGGCCATGTCCTGTCGGGGCCAGGTCCCGGCAGCGTCTTGGGTGTCGAGCAGGAATCGGGCGCCGCGCGAGATCGCGGCCCAGTTGGGGTCGTCCGCCTCAAGCAGGGCGATCAACGCCCATGCGGTCTGGATGACCTGGCTTTCCTCGTGCGCGACGTACTGGCCGGTGAAGCAACCGCTGTAGTGTTCCCCCCAGCCCCCGTCCTCGCGCTGGCGGTCCAGCAGCCAGCGGCAGGCCAGGCGCAGCGCCGGGTCGCCGGGACGGGCTCCGGCGGCAAGCAAGCCGCGGATGCCGAAGGCCGTGCCGTAGATGAACTGGACTCCCCAGACGCCGCGCCACGACCCGTTGCTGGCCTGGCTGCGTCGGAGTCGGGCACCGGCGCGCAGCATGGCGTCGGAGACCTCCGGGCCCACGATGCCCGGGAACCGCTCCTTGCAGGCGGCGAGCGCCGCGAGACAGGAAGCGGTGCATTCGACGTAGGAATGTTCGGTCATCGATTCGCCGAACATCTCGGCTGGATTCAGCCATTCGAGCCCGATCACGGAGCGTTGCGCTTCATAGCTGCCGAACCCACCGTCGCGGTTCTGGCCGCGCAGCATGAATTGAATCGCATCTTCGAGCATGGCCGTGTTCGTCGCCTCGCGGTGCGCGGCGAGAATCCCGAGTACGGCTTCCGCGGTGCAGTCGGTCACCGGCCAGCCATGCCACTGCCCGGCAAAGCACCAGCCGCCCTTGGGGTCGTTTCGGTACGCCTCGCGGAAGCCTTCGAAGCGGGTCTTGATCTGTTGCGTTTCCAGGAAATCGGCCCCGCGCTTCAGGGCGTTCTGGACTTCGGGGGTCTGGTCGCGCCCGGCCATCGACCCCAGGGCCTGCAGGGCGAAACCGGTATCCCACGAGAGACTTCTCGCTCCGGTGACCCGTGCACCGTGCTCTTCGTCCTCCCAGATCCAGTCGTCCAGTTTCGCGAGCGCCTGACGGCTGTCGGGGTCATCCGGATCGCGCAGCCACAAGGCCAGGATGTTGAGCAACCCGCTGACCGGGGAGATGCTCGTGTGGCTGGTGGTTCGCAACTCCCACCGGATGCGCTCGCGGATCGCGTCCACGCAGCGCACCCGCAGGCGCTTGCTGTGGAATCGTTCGAATAACTGGGACAGTCCGTATCCGGCCCGCAGCCAGACGCTGGGCCGCGCGTGGAGGTCGGCGCTCCGCAGCCGGTTGCGGCCTGCCGCAAAGCCGACGTTGGCAAAGCCTTCCGGGTACAGTTCCTCCCGCAGCGACGCGATCAATGGCGTGACGGGGGCCTGGAACCGATGCGAATAGACGGCCGACATCGCCATGTAGATGAGCCGGGTATGGCAGTACCAGTTGGAGGGATGCAGGGGGATCCAGCGCGGCAGGCGCCACAGTTCCGGCAGGATGGCGTTGACCCCGCGCCAGTCGTAGAGATTGAGGAGCGCCAGCCAGAACTTGCCCCAGCTCGGAATGCCGAGGACTCCCTCGACCTGCAGGAAGCGCCGGGCCGGATCGAGCAGGGGGTCCTCTCGTTCGACCCCCAGCAGTCTCGCCGCGACGTAGACCAGCGTGGTGACGAACAGGTTGGGCGGCGGGTGCTCGTGCAGGCCCCATGCGCCGCCTTCGAGACGGGTCTGCTGGAAAGAGCGCAGTACGCGCCGGCGCCGGCCGGGGTCGAGCGGCTTCTCCAGAATGTGGTGCAGCAGCACGTATTGCGCGGTGAGCATGGGGCACCAGACCATCTCGCCCTCCCAGCCGCCTTGCTCGTCCTGAAGGTCCAGCAGGCGCGCGTTCGCGTTTTTCAATGCCGGGCCGGCATCGGGCGATTCGACCGACCACGGGCGGGTCGGCCGGGAGCCGTCGGCACGAGACGGGATGGAAACCAGGAAGGTGTGCGACCAGGCGTCCCGGATCGGCTTGTCTTCCCCTTCGCCCGTGATTCTCGCCCGGTGCAGTTTCCGGGCTCCCCGCAGCAGCCATATAAAGCGGCGCGTGAGCGAGTGGTAGGTGTCCCGGGCCCGCCGCCAGGCGAGCCGGTCGAACGAGTGTGGGATCTCTCCGAGCACCGCTCGCACCATCGTCGTGAAGAACGCCCGGCTCAGGTGGGCGATCGAGGTGTCTTCGCAGGCGAGCAGGCGCATGGTTCGATCGCGCAGCGCGGAACTCGCCCGCCAGCCCCGGTAGACGGCGTGCCGGAGTGCCACCGCCTCGGTCCGGTGATCGGCGAACACCTCGTAGAGTCCGATGGCGAGGAATTCCGGGGCGCGGATGGCCTCGAAGCGTTGGTGGGTGAAATCGCGGAAGTCCTCGCTCCCGGCGAGCGCCAGTGCATCGCCGAAGCCCAAGGTAATGCCGACCGCCGACATGGGGTGGTAGTGCCCGGCCGCATCGCCGATCAGCACCCGGTGCGGGCTGCCGTAGCTGACCCGCGGCCTCAGCTTGTTGCTGGCCGTGCGGAATTGCCCCGCCCGCAGCGTTTCGACGAATGCCGGCCGGACGGATTCCGGCAACCAGCGGGCGTACGAGTCCAGCAGGAACCCGATTCGGTCCCGGGGTGTCCAGCGATCCGCGGGCACATCGACGACGATGCGCACGCCGCGCCCTCCCAGGCGATACATAAGGATCGGCCCGGGTCCGCCTCCCAGCACGTATCCGTAGCCTTCCAGCGGCAAGGTGACGTCATCGACCAAGACCCCCACCATCCACGAGCAGGTTCTATGGTCGGTCGGCAGGCCCAGCGACCGGCGCACGACCGACCCCCGGCCGTCGGCGCCGACAATCCGCCCGGCTGCCACGGACTCGTCGGCGCCGTTGCAGGTATACGTGATCCGCCCGTCTTCGACCTCGCGGACTTGCGCGTTGAAAATAAAATCGATTGCCGACTCGCTCTCGATCGCTTCGTGCAGGTGCGAAACGAGCACCGAGTGCTCGCAAGCCAGGCCGTGGGCTCCGTCCGGATACGGGAGCACGATCGGTTCCGAATCGTCTTCCGGGTACACCACGAAGCCGTTGCCCGCGCCAATCGGCGGCTGCGTGTCGAGACGGATCCCGAGCTCGCGCAGGATGCGCACGGTGGGGGGATGCAGCCATTCTCCCGCCAGTCGCTTGGACGCCTCGGGGCTGGCTTCGAGCAGGGCCACCCGGGCGCCATTTCGCGCATGCGCGAGTGCGCACAGGCTGCCGACCGGCCCGCCGCCGACAATCGCCACGTCGTAGCGGCGGGCGCGGGCGCTGTTCACCGGAACAGGCTGGTCTGCGGGCGGCGGCGGTATCGGACCCGGCAGGGTTCCCGGGGACCGGTCACCCAACTGCCGTAGTTCGGTTCGGGAAACGCGGTGACGGGAGAGAAATCGAAGCGATCCAGCAACACGGTCCAGAGGGCCTTCAACTGCATATACGCGAAATGCTCGCCGATGCACCGGTGCTTGCCGCCGCCGAAACTGATCAGGGCATAGTGATGCTGTTTGCCTTCGGACGCCGGGGGGGCGAACCGGTCCGGATTGAACCGGTCCGGATCGGCAAACAAATGGGGCAGCCGCTGGGCGACCGCGGGCGACACCATGGCCATGGCCCCGGCCGGCACGACATGGTCCTTGTAGCGCAAGGGCTTCAGAACCTTGCGGACCAGCAGGATCAGCGGCGGGTGCATCCGCTCGTTCTCGCGGATGGCGTGTTCCAGCGTCGGCTGGTGCTTGAGGGTGTCGAAATCCATGGCGCCCGACTCGCGGTAGGTGGCCTGCATCTCGTCCCGGATCCGGGCCAGGTAGTCCGGCACCCGCAGCAGTTCCAGCAGGGTCCAGACGGCGAGCACCGCGCTGGTGTGCTGGCCGGCGAACAGCGAGGTCAGCAGAATCCCGGTAATTTCCTCGTCGTTCAGGGCGCGGCCATCCTGGTAGCGGGCATCCATGAGCGCCTGCATCATGTCGTCGGCACGGTGCCCGGTCCGCCGGCGTTCGGCCATGATCCGCCCGAACAGTTTCGCCACTTTCCGCCGGGCCCGGTCGCGGCTTCGATGCGCCGGGGTGGGAAGCCTGGGGAAGAAGAAGCCCAGGGTGTTGATGCCGTTTTGCAGTTCGTGGTAGGCCTCGGCGAACCCGGAGTCGAGCTGGGCCCGGACTTCCTCGCCGATGAGGCAGCGGCTGGCGATCTTGACGGTGAGCTCGTTCATCGCGTGGGGCAGGTCGATTTCCCCGCTCTCGCCAAGCTCATCGGCGAATTGCCGGGTCTCCTCGAACATGATGAGGGCAAATTTCCGCAGGGCGGGCTCGCTGAGCGCCGGGTGCAGGAATTTGACCTGCTCGGCCATCAGCTCGGGGGTGGTGTCGTAGGCCACGCCGCGGCCGAAGATGGGCACCGTGAACTGGTAGACCTCCTTGGCGCTGAGCTGGTCTTCGGGCACATGGAAGTAGAAATCATGGGCCTCGGGCCCGGTGAACAGGAAGAAATCGCGCGGGCCGAGCCGGAACTGGAGGAGTTCGCCTTGCGCGCGCCAGCCGCGCTGCAGCATGGCGACCGGGTCCTTCTGGAAATCCAGCAGATGGCCGAGCAGTGGCCAGCCTCCGCCCACCTCGGGAATGGCCCGCGTCTCCTGCGGCGAAATCGGGGTGGAACGGGCGGTGCTCATGGTCCAGCTTGCGCCTCAGTAGACGAACGGCACCATCGCGAAGCGCACCCGTTTCGTGTAGCGCTCCCACAACGCGCCGTACTTGGCGCGGCAGCGGCGGTCGTCGCGCCGGGAGCGATGCCACAACAGGCAGGCCAGCCAGGCGGGAAGCAGGTAGGGCAGCCAGGACGCGAACCCGGTGGTCAGGACGAATGAAAGGTAGATGCAGATCTCGCCGGTATAGTTGAGATGCCGCCCGATCCCCCAGAATCCGGAGACCAGCAGGCGCCCGTCCAGGGATTCGGCGGGCTTGCCCCAGATCGTGGCGTCGGGGTTGCGCTTGAAGCGATGCTTTTGCCCGTTGGCGCCGCGGAAGACCCAGAAGCCGAAGACGAACAGCGACGCGATCGCGGCGGCGGCGAGGGGCGACAGCGGGTCCGGCGCGTGGACCAGCCACCAGCCGGCGAGGCAGTAGAAAAACGGCACCAGCACGTAGTCGCCCCAGACCAGCATCCATCCGAAGCGCTCGCTGACGATGTCCCAGGTGTGGACCATCCCGCGCTCGAACAGGAAATAGTTGAGCACGTACAGGAAGGTGAAGGCTTGGTAGAGCATCATGGCCAGGCTCAGTTCGCCATAGGTTTCGTACTGCACCACGGCGAACGAAACGTTGAACAGGGCGAGGCCGATGAGGGAAGGGCGGTAGCTGAAGAATTTCAGGTCCACGCCGAACCAGGCCGGATGGCCCTCCCTGCCGTAGAAGAAGCCGGCCAGGCCCCCGGGGGATTCGCCCGGGGCCCGGGTGCCCCGGTAGTACAGCCAGGCGGACAGGGTGAACGCGAACACGTTCGCCACCACGAACAGGGCGAGGAAGTGGGTGTGCAGCACCGAAAGGGAGAACCCGCCTGCGGCCTGGGACAGCCCCGCTGTCATCATGACCAGCAGGAACAGGGCCAGGCCGTTGCTGCGGTAGACCCGGGGCTTGCCGTCGAAATCCGGTCCCGTGATCCGGCGTCCGGGCAGCAGCATCGAGCCCAGGAACAGGACGCCGAAGAAGCCCAGCATCATGACCGACGCGTCGAACAGGGCGCTGCCCGACAGCATCAACGCGGCGGGCAGCTCAGACATAGGCGCTGCCGTTTTCTGCCTTGCGCGCCAGGTATTCCCGCCACTTGCGCACGGTCACGTCCTGGAAGGCCTCGACCACGGGGTTGAATTCGACGCTCGGGGCGTCCCAGTGCTTCTCGTAGCCTTCCTGCTCTGCTTCGAGCGCGAACCGGTCCTGGCTGAGCAGGGGCCCGATGAGCATGCGGTTCGAGACTTTCAAGACCCAGGTCATGGCGAAACGGGGGATGCGCACCGGCAGCAGGGGGAGTTTCAGCGACCGGAAGTAGAACAGGAAGAACGTCCGGGTCGTGCGCTCGTCGATGGGAAGCACGAACAGCCAGTGCTTGATCGCATCATCGGTGTTTGACCACTGGTACGGGTACTGGTAGCAGAGTTTCATGTGGTTGGTGTCCAGCCGCTTGTGGTCGACGAACCGTCCGGAGACGCGCCCGCGCCCGACCCGCGTGTCGTAGGAGAGGTGCACGTCGTCGCCGACGGTCTCGCAGTGGGTGAGGGTGGCGCCGACGAAGGGGCGGTATTTCCGGTGCAGGTGGGCGTGGGTGAAGTCGCTCACGTTGTCGATCACCATCGAGTGGTGGGCCGACCAGGTGAAGGTGAGCGGGACGCAGGCCCATCGGCCGGGGCCCTCCAGTTCGGGAATGTCCGGGATCTGCCGTGATTCCGCCTTCTCCGGGTCGCCGGGGAACAGCCAGACCAGGCCGTAACGGACTTTCACGGGATAGGACCGGATCGAGACGGTCTGGCAACTTTCGCCCAGGTGTTCGCGCGGCCCTCCGGCCCGCTGCCCGTTGCCTTCGTATTGCCAGCCGTGGTAGGCGCACACGAGGCGGCAGTCCTGGACTTCGCCGATGGAGAGTTTGAGCTGGCGGTGGGCACAGCGGTCCTCGACTGCATGGAAGGTGCCGTCCTTCGCCCGGAACAGGGCGATGGAGTGCTTCCAGAACACGACCTCGACCACGGTCCCCGGCTTGACGCGGCGGACTTCCTCGACCGCGTACCAGTAATCCGGGTCCATGCCCGCGGCGCGCGCCTGCTGGCGCAGGTTGTGGGCGGCATCAAAGTCAGGGGGTGGGCAGCTTGTCAGGTTCATTTCAGCCTCCGTCGGGAGTCAGGGGTGCGCGGGGGTCCGGCGTGGGATTTTCTGCGTGTTCCAGGGGGTCCATGCTCGGGGGTTTCGCGTCCGGGTTTGTGATGGCCTTGCGCTGATAGTAGTGGAAGGCGTAGGCTTCTTGGACGGCGGCGCGGATGCTGGTCGGGCGGTAGCCGAGTTCCTCTTGCGCCTTGCGGGTGCTGGTGTGGAGGCACTTTCGCAGCAGGCGGATGGCACCGGGCGTGAAACGTTGGGGGAAATTCGGGTGGAAGCGGCTCAGGTAAAAGCTCGCCACTTCCGCGAAGACGAGCATCGCGCGGACCGGGATCCGCCGGTTCGGGCGCGGGATGCCGGAGACTTCCTCCCATAGGCCGACGATCTCGGAGATGGTCTTGTACTCGGTGCTGAAGATGTACTTCTCACCCGAGCGGCCGCGGTCCATGCACAAGCGATGCCCTTCGACGATATCCCGTGCCGCGACGAACTCGAAGCCGCCGTCGATGTAGGCGCGGAGCTTGCCGCTGGTGTAGTCGCACAGGGTTCGGCCTAGCCGCGAGGGGAAGAAATCGTTGCCTCCCACCACCGCGCAGCAGGTCGCGACGATGACATCCTGGCCGGCCGCCGCGGCGCGCCAGCACACCTGTTCGACGAGGGTCTTGCTGCGCTCGTAGGGCATCGTGCGTTCCATGGGATAGAACAGCATGGTCTCGTCGCTGGGGGCGGAGGGGTCGTCCAGGTTGTATCCGACGGCGCTGAAGGAGCCGGTCACCACCACCCGGCCGGCATCCGTCTCCCGAGCCGCTTGCAGCAGGTTGCGGGTGCCGATGACGTTGCATTCGTAGATGTCCCGGCGGTGCGCGTGGTTTCCTTCAATGGTCGAAACCATGGCCGCGCAGTGGTAGACGCCCTGGCAGCCCTCGATCGCCTGGCGCATGGAATGCAGGTCGCGGAGGTCGCCGAACGTGCGTTCGACGTCGAGGCCGTCCAGCGCCGCGTTGTTCTCCCCGTGTCTCAGCAGCACCCGGACTCGGGTGCCTTCGCCGAGCAGCCGGCGCACGAGATTGGCGCCCACATGCCCGGCCGCGCCGGTGACGAAAACGGGTGCGGGCGCGGCCGAGGCCGACGGGGGGGTACTGGGTTCTGGATTCATCTGCTGCCTGGTCCCGAAACTTGAGTGGTTTCCTTCCGTTGCTCGGCGTCGTCGAGGGCACGCAGACAGGGCGATCGCAAGCGGTCAGGACACGCCATCTTTCAGCCGTCCCATGAACCGTCATGCTCCAAGCCTCCCGGGAATCTTCCTCACCGGTTTGCCTGCCAGTCGTCCCTCGCATATGACTGGTACCGTGATTCTAGCAAAATTGTGGGCGGTTTGGAGCGCACGTGGATTTGCGTCGCTGGTTTTATTATGAAAGTCGCCTAGTTTGGCAAGGATAGTCCCATCATGCTCCGGGGGTGGCCAGAGTTTCATATTCGACCTGCTGATGCGGGTCCCCCCGATCAGGCTGGCTCGGCTCGCACTCCCAGCAGGTTGCGCTCCTCCCGTCCGAACGCGATCCCGACCAAGTGAATCGGCTCGCCCCGGTCGCGGTACTTCTCCGCAT
The DNA here is from genome assembly GCA_965214545.1 of uncultured candidatus Poriferisulfidus sp. Taxonomy (GTDB): domain Bacteria; phylum Pseudomonadota; class Gammaproteobacteria; order Poriferisulfidales; family Poriferisulfidaceae; genus Poriferisulfidus. The sequence goes on from OZ243950.1 coordinate 63,067, forward strand.
AGCCCCGCTCCCGGATCTGCGCCAGGGCCGCATCCAGTGCCGCCTCCCCGTCTTCGCCCTCCGCCGCCATCTTGAACTCCAGCACGAACACCTGCCCCCCGCGGAACACCACCATGTCCGCCCGGCCCCGGCTGGAGGCATCCTCCACCCGCAGGTCCACTCCGTTCGATCGGAAACACGCATACAGCAAGCCTCCGTACCAAGCCTCGTACCGCGCCAACTCCCCGCTCGTGTGCCACTGGTACGGCACTCCCGCATAAAAACTTTTCAGCTCGTCTCCAAATCCCTCGAAGTCCCCCGACTCCAGGCAACCGCACAACTGCTGGCCCCAGGCCACCACGTCCTCCCCTCGTTGTCCCAAGTGCTCCAATAGCCCGTCGTTCAAGCTCTGCCGCACTTCCTGGTTCGGATAGTCCAGCGTGTAAAAGGTCTTGTCCCCAATTGTCTCCTCGGCCGTGATCGTCAGGTAGCCGGTCTGGAATAGCAAGGCATCCAGCCCAATGTCCTTCACATCGAACTTCGAGACCAGTTTCTCGCTCGCCACCCGCTGCTCTAACTGCATCGGGTTCATTTCCTTCTCCATCATCAACCGGAACAGGAAGTTCGGCGAACCGGTCTCATACCAGTAGGGCTTGAATTTCCGGCTGTCGAACAACAGAAGGATGTCCCACGGGTTGTAGACTTTCTCCTCACCCAGCCAGTGATAGCCGTTGTACCAGGCGCGGATCTGATCCCGGTCCAGGCCCTCCAGTTCCGGGGCGAACACCGTGTCCAGATCGGCATCGGTGTACCCACAGACCGTGGAATACCTTGGGTTCAAGCTGATGTCCTTCAGGTTGTTGAGCCCCGAGAACAGGCTCACCTTCGAGAACATGCTCACCCCGGTCACGAATACGAACCGCACATGCTTGGCACTGCCCTTGATGACGCCGTAGAAGGCACGCAGGTAATCCCGGTTCGCCTCCGACAACGCCGTGTCTTTCAAGGTATCCAGGATCGGCTTGTCGTACTCGTCCACCAGCACCGCCACCGGTTGGCCGCTCTCCTCGTGCAGACGGCTCAGAAGGTCCCGAAGCCGCTGCGGCCCATTCTGCACCTGGGTTGTCGGGGAAAGACCGGCCTGACGCTCAATGATCGCCAGTTGCGTGAGAATCTCCCCTTCAAGGTCCTCCGGCTCCGTATGCTTTCCATCAAAACTCAGATGCACCACCGGATGGCGCACAGACCAATCCCAGTGGTTGTGGATGTCCAACCCCTCAAACAGTTCCTCCTGACCCTCGAACAGGGCTTCGAGCGTGCTCACCAGCAGGCTCTTGCCGAACCGGCGCGGACGAGACAGGAAATAGTGGCGCCCCCCTTCGACCAACTCCCGGATGAGAGGGGTCTTGTCCACGTAGTAATAGCCCCGCTCCCGGATCGCCCGGAAGTCCTGGATTCCAATGGGTAGCTTGCGGCGGGTCATGGGCAGCCCCTTGCGTGCATTGCGGAATCATAGCATGGGGCCGCATCCGGTTTTCCTCATCCCCAATGTGCCAATGCGCAGGTGGATTTGCGGGAAGTCTGGAGAGAATCAGAATACCGATATCGCGGCGACAAACCGGGTGATGGAGGAGGGGCATCAAGGTCTCGTTCGCCGGGCGGGTAAGATTGGGGCATGGATGAGCGTTCACTGCTTGGGGCGGCAGAAGTGCTGGCGGGCCACAGCCGGGCCCAGGGCCTGCGCGTGGCGGTAGCCGAATCCTGCACCGGCGGCTGGCTAGCCAAATGCTGCACCGACCTGCCGGGCAGTTCGGACTGGTTCGAATGCGGCTGGGTGACTTACGATAACGCGGCGAAGAGCCGATTGCTGGGCGTGGACCCCGATCTGATCCAGCGCGAAGGCGCGGTCTCCCGGGCCGCAGTCGAGGCGATGGCGGCGGGCGCCCTGCAGCGTGCGCGGTGCGACCTGGCCTGCGCGATTAGCGGTGTGGCCGGGCCGTCCGGCGGGACGGAGCATGCGCCGGTCGGTTGCGTGTGGTTCGCGTTCCTGTGCGCGGGCGGGGAGGCGTGCTGCGAACGGCGGGATTTCCCCGGGGACCGCGATGCGGTCCGACGCGCGTCCGTACTGCACGCGCTGCGCCGGCTGGCAGAGGAAATTTCGCCGCAGTTTCAGGGCCGATCACGCCCAGTTTAATCCGGGGCGGGGCGTGTGGAATAATAGCGCTTGCGAAACCGGGCCGCCCTAAATAAGGGAGCTTGAATCAGTTATGGACAAAGATCGGAAAAAGGCCCTGGAGGCCGCACTCGGACAAATCGAGCGCCAGTACGGCAAGGGCGCGGTCATGCGCTTCGGCGAAGGCGTGGCGGTGCCGGAGGTTGAAGTCATTTCAACCGGCTCGCTGGCCTTGGACACGGCCCTTGGCATCGGCGGCCTGCCCCGCGGGCGGGTCGTCGAGATCTACGGCTCGGAGGCGTCCGGCAAGACTACGCTGGCCTTGCATGTCGTGGCCAATTGCCAGAAGCAGGGCGGCGTGGCGGCGTTCATCGACGCCGAACACGCGCTGGACCCGGGCTACGCCACCAACTTGGGCGTGCAGGTTGACGACCTGCTGCTGTCGCAGCCGGACCACGGCGAGCAGGCGATGGAAATCGCCGATACGCTGGTCACATCCGGCGCGGTCGACCTGATCGTGGTCGATTCGGTCGCCGCGCTGACCCCGCGGGCCGAACTCGAAGGCGGCATGGGCGACAGCCACATGGGCCTGCACGCGCGGCTCATGTCGCAGGCCTTGCGCAAGCTGGCCGGCAACATCAAACGCTCCAACGCGCTGGTCATCTTCATCAACCAGCTGCGCATGAAGATCGGGGTCATGTTCGGCAACCCGGAGACCACGACCGGAGGCAATGCCCTGAAGTTCTACTCGTCGGTCCGGCTGGACATTCGCCGCATCGGGGCGACCAAGAAGGGCGAAGAGGTGATGGGGCACGAGACCCGGGTCAAGGTGGTGAAAAACAAGATGGCGCCGCCGTTCAAGAAGGCGGAATTCGAGATTCGCTACGGCGAGGGCATCAGCCGCCTGGCGGAACTGCTGACGCTGGGGGCCGATCATGGCTTGATTCAGAAGTCCGGCGCCTGGTACAGCTACGAGGGCGACCGCATCGGCCAGGGCAAGGACAATGCGCGGCTGTACCTGGTCGAGCACCCGGAGATCGCCGACGCGCTGGAGCGGAGCCTGCGCGAGGTGCTGTTGCCGGACTGCAAGGCGCCGCCGAAACCGGAAGCCACCGAACCGGAGCATGCCGCAACCGAGGCGTGACGCCGTGCAGCAGGCAGTCAGTCTTCTGGCGCGACGCGAACATTCGAGCCGGGAGTTGCGCGACAAGCTGCGGGCGAGAAGTTTTTCTGCCGAGGCGGTGGAGTCGGCGCTGGCGACCCTGCGCGAACAGGACCTGCAGAGCGACCACCGTTTTGCACACGCCTGCACCCGTTCCCTGATGGACCGCGGCTACGGCAGCCTCCGCGTGGCGGGAGAGTTGCGCGAGCGCGGCGTGTCGGGGGAGATTGCCGGGGAGTTCGAGTCTGTGGCCCGGGCCGGGGAGTTTGAGCGCGCCTGCGAGGCCCTGCGCCGAAAGACAGGGACGCGGCAGCAGCAGCTGCGTTTCCTGGCCCAACGCGGCTATCCGGGCGCGGTCGCGCGGCGGGCGGTCGACCAGGCCGTTCGGGAGGACCGGGATGACTAGCCGCCAAAGCGACGAGATCCGCCAGGCGTTCCTGGATTACTTCGCGGACCACGACCACCCGGTCGTGCCGTCCAGTTCGCTGGTTCCGGCGAATGACCCGAGCCTGCTGTTCGCCAACGCCGGCATGGTGCAGTTCAAGGACGTGTTCCTCGGGCACGAAACCCGCACGCCGCCCCGGGCAGCCAGCGCACAGCGCTGCGTCCGCGCCGGCGGGAAACACAATGACCTGGAGAACGTCGGTTATACCGCCCGGCATCACACGTTCTTCGAGATGTTGGGGAATTTCAGTTTCGGCGATTATTTCAAGGAAGAGGCGATCCAGTACTGCTGGGAGTTTCTGACCGACACCCTGGCGCTGCCGCCGGACCGCCTGTGGGTTTCGGTGTACCGGGATGACGCCGAGGCCGAGAAAATCTGGCGCGACGGGGTCGGCGTGGAACCGGATCGGCTGGTCCGACTCGGCGAAGAGGAGAATTTCTGGTCGATGGGCGACACCGGGCCGTGCGGCCCCTGCTCCGAGGTGTACTACGACCACGGGGAAGGGATTCCCGGAGGGCCGCCCGGACAGGACGACGACAGCGACCGTTTCGTGGAGATCTGGAACCTGGTGTTCATGCAATACCGGCGCGAAGCGGACGGCAGCATGGAGCCGCTGCCACGCCCGTCGGTAGATACTGGCATGGGGCTGGAGCGCATCGCGGCCGTCATGCAGGGCGTGCATGACAACTACCAGACCGACCTGTTCAAGCCGCTGCGGCAGGCCGTGTCCGAGATGGTGGATGCAAAGACGCCACATCCGGCCTCGCTCAATGTGATCGCGGACCACATCCGGACCAGCGGATTTTTGATCATGGACGGCATGCTGCCGTCCAACGAGGGACGAGGCTACGTCTTGCGCCGGATTATCCGACGGGCTCTGCGCCATGGCAACAAGATCGGCCTGGCCGAGCCTTTCTTCCACCGCCTGGTCGGGCCGTTGGTCGACGTGATGGGGGCCGCCCATCCGGACCTGGCAGAAGCCCGGGGCCGTATCGAGGAGGCCTTGACCCAGGAGGAGGAGCGCTTCGCGTTGACGCTCCAGACCGGCTTGCGGGTGTTGGATGACGGGCTGGCCCAGCTTCCAGGCAAGACCATTCCCGGAGATCTTGCGTTCCTGCTGTACGACACGTACGGTTTCCCGATCGACCTGACCCAGGACATTGCCCGGGAGCGCGGCCTGACGGTCGATGTGAAAGATTACGAACGGCGCATGGACGAACAGCGCGACCGGGCCCGGGATACCGCGCAGTTTTCGGTGGATTACTCGCAACTCAAGGATGTGGCGCAGGACGGCCGTTTCAGCGGTTACGAGCGGATGGTCCAGGACAGTTCGGTCGTCGCGCTCTACGCCGATGGGCAAAGCGTGCAAGCCGTGGAGGCGGGCACCGATGCGGTCGCCGTGCTGGAGGAGACCCCGTTTTATGCTGAATCGGGCGGGCAGGTCGGCGACACCGGCTGGCTGCGCGGCGAAAACAGCCGCTTCGAGGTCCGCGGCACGCAAAAACACGGGCAGGCCCATTTGCACCTGGGCCGGTTGCGCGAAGGAAGCCTGAAGGTCGGCGATCCGGTGGCTGCGGAAGTGGACGCCGAGCGCCGTCAATCGATTGTGCTCAACCATTCCGCGACACACCTGATGCACGCGGCCTTGCGCGAGATCCTCGGCGAGCACGTGATGCAGAAGGGTTCGCTGGTCGCCCCGGACCGGCTGCGCTTTGATTTCTCGCATCCGCAACCGGTGACGGCGGAGGAATTGCACCGGATTGAGGATAGGGTCAATGCCGCCGTTCGACGGAACTACGAGACGGAAGCGACGGTGATGCCGTTTAGGGAAGCGATGGATGCGGGGGCGCTGGCATTTTTCGGTGACAAGTATGGCGATGAAGTGCGGGTGCTGCGGATGGGCGACTTCTCAATGGAGCTGTGCGGCGGCACGCATGTTTCGCGGACCGGGGACATCGGATTCTTCAGCATTGTCGGCGAGTCGGGCATCGCTTCCGGCGTGCGCCGGATCGAGGCGCTCACCGGGGCGGTGGCGCACCGCTCGGCCTGGGAGCAAAAGGAATTGTTGCGCGATACGGCCGAGATGATCCGGGCGGTGCCGGACAATTTCCGGGAGAAGCTTGAGCGCCTGGTCGACCAGAACCAGAGACTTGAGAAGGAGTTGGAACGACTCAAAAACCGTCAGGCGCACCAGGCCGGCGGCGACCTGGCGGAACAGGCGGTCGAGATCGAAGGCGTCAAGGTGCTGGGCGCCCGGGTGGACGCCGATGTCAAGTCGATGCGCAGCATGCTGGACCAACTCAAGGACAAGCTGGGCAGCGCGGTGGTCGTGCTGGCTTCGGTCAAGGACGAAAAAGTGACGCTGGTGGCCGGGGTGACCTCGGACCAGACCGAGCAGATCCAGGCCGGGGACCTGGTCAACGCCGTGGCCGGGCAGGTGGGCGGGAAAGGCGGAGGTCGCCCGGATATGGCGCAGGCCGGAGGGAACCGTCCGGAGGCGCTGGGGGCAGCACTGGAGTCGATTCCGGGATGGGTCCGCGAGCGGTTGCATTGACATGAGTCTGTGGGTCCAGAAGTACGGCGGGACCTCGGTGGCCAGCACCGAGAAAATCCTGGCGATCGCCGAACGGCTACAAGGGCAGAAGGCTCAGGGGCACCGCCTGGTGGTGGTGCTGTCCGCGATGGGCGGGGAGACCGACCACCTGATGTCGCTCGCGCGGCAGGTCAGTGCGCAGCCGGCGGGTGCCGCATTGGATTTGCTGCTGTCCTCCGGCGAACGGGTCAGTATCGCGTTGCTGGCACTGGCGTTGCAGGCACTCGGGTGCCCGGCCGTGGCGCTGACCGGGCGGCAGGCCGGCATCCTGACGGAAGGGCAGGCCAACAAGGCTCGGATCAAAGATATTGACGGCAGCCGCCTGAACGGCCTGCTCGATGAGGGGCAGGTGGCGGTGGTGGCCGGATTCCAAGGCATGGACGAATCCGGGCGGGTCACAACCCTGGGGCGGGGCGGGTCGGACACGACCGCGGTGGCGCTGGCGGCCTCGCTGGGTGCGGACGAATGCCACATTTACACCGACGTCGAAGGAGTGTATACGGCGGATCCCCGGCTCGTGCCGGAGGCGCGCAGACTGGGGCATCTCACCTACGAGGAAATGCTGGAGATGTCTGGGCTGGGCTCCCGGGTACTGCAATTGCGCTCAGTGTTGTTCGCGGAAAAGTACAATGTTCCGCTACGGGTTCTTTCCGCGTTCGGGCCGGGCCCCGGAACGCTGATCTCTGAGGAGGCTGAAAACATGGAACAGGCCACTATCGCGGGTATCGCGCACAACCGCGACGAGGCGCAGTTGACCATCTCCGGCGTGCCAGACACGCCGGGCGTTGCGGCACGCATCCTGGGGCCGATCGCCGAGGCCCAGATCGAAGTGGATATGATCGTGCAGAACGTCGGGCAGGACGGCACGGCCGATTTCACTTTCACGGTACACCGGAATGACTACGCCAAGGCCCTGGAGATCCTGGAGCAAATCGGCAGCGAACTCGGCGCGCGGGAGGCCTGCGGCAAACGGGACATCGTCAAGGTGTCGCTGGTCGGAGTCGGGATGCGCTCGCATGCGGGGATCGCAAGCCGTATGTTCCGGGCTTTGGCCGACGCGGGCGTGAACATTTCCATGATCGCCACTTCGGAGATCAAGATCTCGGTGGTGATTGAGGAGGCGTTGCTTGAGACCTGTGTGCAGGTGTTGCACAAGGAGTTCGAATTGGCGGGAACGGAATAGTGATACACTGATTGTCCGTTTGTGCCTGGGTCGAATGCTCGGGATGCGAAGGAATGCTGATTCTGACGCGAAAAATTGGAGAATCCCTGATTATCGATGACCAGGTCACGGTGACGGTCATGGGTATGAAGGGAAATCAGGTGCGGCTCGGCATTGATGCGCCGAGGACTGTGCGTATCTACCGTGAAGAAATTTTCCCGCGTGATGAGAGCGGCAAGGCGCGCAGGCCCGTGAGAGACGCAGACCGTTAGTCGGAGAGGTGGCTGAGTGGCTGAAAGCGCTCCCCTGCTAAGGGAGTATGGGCTAATACCCCATCGAGGGTTCGAATCCCTCCCTCTCCGCCAATAATCAAAGAGTTAAGCCAGGGCGCAACTGTCAAGGAATCCTTGACAGTTCGATCCGAAGGGAAACGCGAGGTTAAACGCAAGTTTCAGATCACAACCTCGACCTCATTCTCGCTATCGGCTACAGGGTGCGGTCTCCACGGGGAACACAACTCCGTCAGTGGGCGACGACCCACCTCAAGGAATACATCGTTAAAGGATTCATCATGGACGGCGAGCGTCTCAAGCCTCTCGGAGGCTGGGACTATTTTGACGAGCTACTTGCCCGCATCAGTTTTTATTCAAGTTCTCGATCTGGGATCGGTACATCTTCTGTGCCCAGCCGGGTATGGGGTCCGCTAGTTTGGTGATTTTGCCCTTGACCATGGTCATAACGAACCGGTAGATCACGCCTGAGTGGCCGGATTGTTGAGAGTTATCCCAAACATAGGTGCGGTCGGCGGCCATGCTCGCTTTCTGGATGTTGCCCACGGTGCGACCGTAACGGGAGAGGACTGTGCCCTTGTGTACGTCGTGGCCGCCGGAGCCGACTCGATCTCGAACTCGTTTGTAAGCCAGTTCCGCGGAACTCACATGGACATGGTTCAGCATGACTTCGAATCCGGCTTGTTGGGCATCTTCAACGAGTTGGTTTTTCGACTCATGGGAGAAAACCGTTTCAGTGATGAAAGACTGCCTCGCCTTTAAGTACTGACCACGAATTTCAGCGGCCAGCTTGCCCATTTCGAGGCTGTGTTTTCCGGCTTCGTTGGGAAACTTGGCTTCCTCCATTTCGTCCGCATTGACGAATGGATACTTCCGCCCGGACTGATCAAGGAGGGGTTTGATCTGTTCGTAGTAGAACGTGGTTTTCCCCGCACCATTGATGCCGCAAATGAGTATTAATACGGGCTTCTCGGCAGCCATATTTATCTAGTGGCCATCCTGAACGAGCGACGGCCACGACCCAGCCGAAGGGATATGCCCGGAAAGATCATGATTGGCTCAAGACGTTGCCGTCCATATCGCAGCGAGAGCCATCGGCCAATACACCGATAATCTTGCCGTCTTCTTCACCCCAGCTAATGCGGCCAGCGGCGGAGAATTCTTTCGCGCGTTGAATTGCGGTCTCGGTGGCAATTCCAGCTTCGGCATTTTTGGCGAGAGAATCCATGACGTTGCCGAGGAATTCCCGGTCGGCAAGTTCAGCCGGGTTTGCTCGAAACGCAGCGTCGATCAAAACGGCCAGCTGGCCAGGCTGGCTACGTTTCTCGCGATCCGCAAGCATACGAAGTTTGGCAAGAGAATCGCGGTCAATTTTGGTTGTCGTCATGTTGGTTGCAGGCATAACGAAATCTCCTGTAGTGATTTAGACCTTGTTGAGCAGTATACCAAAGGTAGACGATAAAGTATACGAAAGGTAACCCCAAAGGCTCGGGAAGATTGTGCGTTTGAATAATGCATAGCGTATACGCTATACTACTGCAATGGCATGGACAGTTGAAACCGTTTCAGCCGTCGATGCTGAAATCAGGGCGCTTCCGGTCGCATTGTGCGCCCGGCTGATTCGGTTGCTGGAGACCGTGGAGAACGTTGGGCTGGAGGCACTTCGCGCACCCCATGTCAGAAATTTTTCACATAGGAACACACTACTGATGGGAACAGATAAACTATTGGAGATTTTGAGTGGAACAAGTATCTGAAATATTGAGACTTTTCAATCTGATGCGGACCTGTCCGGGAGAGACGGAAGCGATTGCGCATCTTGAGCGCATCTGGTGGGGAGACAGTCCGTGCTGTTCCCGTTGCGGTGCGACCGACCAACTGACAAAGCAGAAGAAGCCCGGACGCTTCTGGTGCGGGTGTTGTCGCCAGTATTTCAATGCGCGGACGGACACCCCTCTTGAGTATGGTAAAGTCCCTATTCACAAGCGGATTGATGCCGCTTGTCTGTTAATGACTTCCCGCAAGGGCATTTCCGCAATGCAGCTGCCCAAAGAACTGGACATTAGTTATCCAACTTCATGGAACTTGCTTCATCGTCTCCGCGTAGCCTGTGGCGATCAGATGGAAGCACTGCACGGCAATGTAGAGATTGACGAGGTTTATCTCGGCGGCAAGGAAGCAAACAAACACGAACATAAGAAATTGAAAGCCGGACGCGGAACTGTCGGCAAACAGGCCGTGCTAAGCATGAGGGAACGGGGCGGTAAGGTTAAGGCCATGCCTGTTCCCGATACCAGCAAGCCGACAATTCAATCTATCGTCCGTCAGGATGTCCGGCCTGGCTCTACTTTCTACACCGATGGAGAAAGGCGCTACGAGGGGATTGCAAACAGGTACCGGACGGTCAACCATTCCGCAAAGGAATATGTCAATGGCATGGCGCATACCAACGGAATTGAAAATGTGCGGGTGGTACTCAAGCGGGGATTCAACGGCATCTGCCATCATTGGGCGAAGAAGTATTGCCGGGACTATGTTAATGAATTTGCCGTTCGGCTGAATGAGGGGGATTACGAAAGGGATACACAGGACCAACTGGATGACCTGTCTCGGGGAATGGTCGGGAAAACTGTTAACCATGAGGAGTTGGTGGCATGATTCTGCAAGGCGATTTTCTGCAAGTCTCCAAATCGTTGGAAGGAAAATTTGATTTGGTAATTGCCGACCCGCCCTACAATATTGGCAAAGACTTTGGCAATGATTCTGACCGGCAGGATTTAGAAGCATACCTTGAATGGACGGATAAGTGGTTGCAGGTGTGCATGGAGAACCTTGCTGAAACCGGAGTTATGTACGTGTACGGCTTCCCTGAAATTCTGGCGCGTGTAGCTGTCAGGCATCCGATAGAGAGGCAACGCTGGTTGGTTTGGCACTACACGAATAAGACAGTACCGGGGTCTAAATTCTGGCAACGAAGCCATGAAAGTATTTTGTGTTTATGGAAAGGCCGTCGACCGAATCTTGAAATTGACCAGATACGCGAAGAATACACGGAACACTATCAAAAGTGTATTGGCAAGCCTAGACGCGAGACTAAATGCCGATACAACCGCAACGGAAAAGGAAGTATTTACAACGGCCATGAAAATGGAGCTTTACCCAGAGATGTTTTAAAAGTTCCTGCACTGGCTGGAGGTGCGGGGCGGAGTGAACGATGGTTTGTTTGCCGGAGTTGCAAAAATAGAATTTACCCGCCCCGCTACCTTGCCGAACACGATGGGCATGACATTCTTAAGCACCCGACCCAGAAGCCAATGGCCTTGACGCATCGACTTATCCGTTCGCGCATCAATGGCACCGGCGGGCGAGTGCTAATCCCGTTTGCAGGTTCTGGATCAGAATGCGTAGTTGCGCAGAATCTAGGATTAGACTTTGTAGGTGTGGAACTGAACAAAGAATACGCCCGTTTCGCCAAAAAGTGGTTAGCCCACAAGGAAAATTTCTGATGTATCGATTGACGGCCCGAATGCTCCAACGGTTTCAGCGATCCTTGCTCCAATACCATGACCTGTTTTCCGGTGGCAGGTGTCAAGGATGGGAGCAGGAAGAATTAATTGTGAATGCAATCAAGTCTGACACTGCCGCCCATCATCATGTAATTTGGAAAGAGGGAGGCCATGATAGCAGAGCCGACATACGGGTTAGGACTAATGGCGATATTCATACCATCCAAATCAAATCGGGAAAAATAGATAGCAAAGACAATTTAGTATTGTCAGGCTATCGGATGGGAACTTACAAGAACGATTGGCCAGCGATTACTGAATATCTAAAATCAAAAGACGCAAATATCCTGTCCGTAGCATATGAGCAAGTCAATGACGAGAGAGGCCGTAAGCATATTTATCAGGTTTCGTATGTAGCGGCCGATTTGCTGAAAAACATATCGGCCAACGCATGGGTGAAAGTGGGCGCACAGTATCGGCAAACCAACGAGCAAGGGATAGAATTCTCTGTGTGTCCGTCGATGAGTTGGCAAATTTGGTGGAAAATCCCATTGGAACTAGTGGCACAGGAAGAGCCTTTCAATGTCCGATGAATGCCAAACTGGATAAGATGATGTGGGCATTGCTTCGGCTCTCTGCTCCGCCCCGTGTGCGTCCGCCAACTCCTACCAAAGAGGACTTAGAACGGAAATTCCGAATCAGGGTTGACCGGAAAGGAAAGCCGCGCATGGAAGAAGTGTGGATCTAATTCCTGTCAACTCTCTTTTATAACTCCCTTTGTAAAGAGGCTCTTCGTCCATTGGTGTGGGTGAGTCAGTCAGCTGAGGGGACGCCAGCAGGGTAGAGATTCAAGCCGCCGAGGTGGAAGTAGATCGCATCGCAGAAGCGTTCTTCGCTACGGAAGCCATGGCTTCGGATCTTGACCAGCCGGATACGGCTGTTGATGCCTTCCGCAGGGCCATTGCTGGCTTTCAACACGATTGCATTGATGATGCCCCACAGATGTTCGCGGATCATCCGCGCCGCCTTGAGCACCGGCGCCAGCCGGCAGCGCGAGGCCCAGGCCAGCCAGCGCTTCCACGCCTTCAGCGCCCAGGCCCGGCTCAGGTAATCCCACAACTGCGCCGCTTCTTCCTTCAGCGCCCAAGCCCGAGCCGTGCGCAGCGTGGTGCGCCGCATCAACGCATTGAACGCCCGCCGTTGCGCCCGATTCATGTGCTCCGGCCGGGTCAGCCACTGGTAGCGGCTGCCCTTCAGCGTCTCGTCGCCAAGCGTGGTCAGCTCCCGGTGCTCCGCCCGGCGCCGCGCCAGCCCGCGTTCCGTCGCCCGCTTCATCAGCCCGGCCACCGCCTTCCAGCCCAGCCCGACCTGCCGCGATACCGCCGACACTGACGCCTCCTTCAGCAAACGAATCACATACGCCTCGAATAGCGCCGTGTAGCGCGAGCCTTTCTCCGCCCACGGCAGCTCGATCATCCGCTTGCCGTGCTCCGCACAGTTCACTCGCGGCACCTCGCACACCAGGTACAGCTGATGCTCGCAGGCATCCAGGTGGCGCCACTTCCGCAGCACCGTGTCGTAGCCGGGGCTGCGAGCCCCGCATTCCGGACAACGTAGCGCCGCCCGCGAGGTCCGCGCCACATGCACGTGGTAAGCCTTGTCAGACTCCGAAAACTCCACTCGCGACACCTTCCACCCCCGGCCCAGCCCCACCATTCGGGAAAAGGCCTCCGAAACCTTGCGCATCTCTTCCATTGACCGCCTCCCGGCCTTGATGATCTTCCAAAATCATCATACTATTGCCCACACCAATGGACGAAGAGCCTGTAAAGAATTCGCGCAGGACACCGCGGCGTGCACTCGCGACGGCCAGGGAACGGATGAAACAGGTGACACGATGACAAAACTCAAAGAGCTTAAAAAGCAGTTCATGAAGGACTCCGGTTTCCGGGAGGAATATGCGCGGGCCGATGAGGAGTATGCGCTGGTGGAGGCGCTGGTACGTGCACGTACGGCGGCAAAGCTGACACAGGCAGAGCTTGCCCAGCGTCTTGGAACTACCCAGTCAGCGGTCGCACGGTTGGAGGGTGGGCGGGTGTCCCCGTCTTTTGCCACGCTGCGCCGCTACGCTGAAGCAACCGGTACACGTCTGACAGTGGGCCTGGTCCAGATCGATACCTAAGGTGTGTGCAGGCCGTGTGCTAATGCAATGATGGCTTTCCGGCTTATCCTTTCTTCAGGGACCGCCGGCGCACAATCTTCGCCAAAGCGGCGGAATCCAATCCCCCATCGCCCTGCGCGACCAGTTTCTCCATCAGGTGCAGCGCGTCTGCCGCACCGGGCAGGGACAGGCCGGTCTCCCGGGCCTCCTGTTCCACAATCCGAAGATCCTTCAGATGCAATTCAGCCTTGAATCCAGGCTGGTAGTCGCCGCTCAGCATGCGCTGTCCGTGGACCTCCAAGATGCGGCTGTAGGCGAACCCTCCGAGCAGCGCGTCGCGGACCGGTTCGCGGTTCACGCCGCTGGATTCCGCCAGCAGGAACGCTTCCGCCACCGCGGCCATCGTCTGCGCCACGAGTAACTGGTTGCAGGCCTTGGCCACCTGTCCGGCCCCGGCTTCGCCGATCCGGTGCACCTGCCCGCCAAGCACCTCGAATATCGGGCGCACGCGTTCAAACACGTCTTCCGGCCCGCCGACCATGATCGAGAGGGTACCGTCGATGGCCCCGGCCTCGCCTCCGGACACCGGGGCGTCCAACATGGCGATGCCTTGGGCTTCCAGTTGCTTGGCCACGGTCCGTGTCTCGGTTGGCGAGACCGTGCTCATGTCGACCACGATGTGCCCGGGTGGGGCCCCTTTATCAATTCCTCTCTCTCCCGTCACGACGTCCCGCATGTCGGGCGTATCCGCTACCATGACGATGGTCAGGTCGGTTGCCGCGCTGACTTCGGCCGGGCTGTTCCCGGTCGTCGCCCCGGCTTCGACCAGGGGGTCCAGCTGCCCGGGCCGGCGCGCGTAGGCCTGGACCGGATACCCGGCGCGCAGCAGGTTCAGGACCATCGGGCGGCCCATGATGCCGGGGCCGACCCAGCCAATGGACAGATCGCTCATAACGTCGGTTCCCTTTACAATATTCACCGCATCATACCTGTACCGTGAAAGTCTATTTCAGAAAACTCCGCGAGGCCCTGAACGGGCCGCTGTTGCCGGTGTACCTGATCACCGGGGACGAACCGGTGCAGATGCGGGATGCGGCGCGGATGATTCGCCGTCGGGCAAAGCAGGAAGGTTTCGACCGCCGTGAACTGCGGATCATCGAGCGGGGGTTTGCCTGGGAGGAATTGCCGACTCTGTGCAGTCCGTCCCTGTTCGGGGACCAGGCCATGCTCGACATGCGGGTGCTGAGCGGCAAGCCGGACGCGACGGCGAAAGCCCGGCTCCGGGAATGGTGCGACCAGGCCCCGGAGGGCAGCCTGATCACCGTGCAGGTGCCGCGCTTGGACAACCGGGCCCTGAGCGAGGCGTGGGTGCGCGCTATCGACAAGATTGGCCTAGTCGTGCGGATCATGCCCTTGGACGAGCGGGAGACCCGGCAGTGGTTGCACGGGGCCCTGCGCAAGCGCGAACTGGAGATGGACGACTTCGAGATGGATTATTTCCTGTCTTGCGTGGAGGGCAACCTGTTGGCGGCTGAACAAGAATTGCACAAACTGCACATCCTGAACGGACCGGGACCGGTCTCGATGGCGTCCCTGCAGCAGTTCCTGGGCCAAGACGCCCGCTACGAGGCGATGGACCTGGCGATGGCCATGCTGCAGGGCCGGGGCCGGCGCATCGTCAGCGTGGCGCGGAACTTGGAAAGCGAAGGGCACGACCCGGTCGCGACGCACGCCATGCTGATGCGCGAGGTGCGCCAGCTGCTCGCCCTGAGCCGGCAGCCATCCGGGTTGGACAAGGTGTTCCCGTTCACCCGGCGCGACCTGCTGGGCCGGGCCTTGAAGCAACACTCCCCGGAGCACTTTCGCGTTATACTGAAACGCTTCATTCACCTGGAACGGGTGGTCAAGGGGCAGGGGCCGGAAGGCCCGTGGCCCGCCATCCAGAACGCCTGCCTGGCTTTTTCAGGGAAAGACCGATTGTTGCCGGTACAGGGAGTCTCCGACCATGCCTGACGAAAACCTGGATGCCCGGATTGCCGAACTCGGCCAGGCCGCGCGTGCGGCCGGGCGGGTGATCGCGGCCTCCGGCCCGGAGGCGCGCAATCAGGTCTTGAAGACCACGGCCGGGCTGATCCGGGACCGAACCGACACCCTCCTCGAAGCCAACGCGGAAGACGTGGACGCGGCGCGGGCGCATCGCAACGAGGCTTTCATCGACCGCCTGGCGCTGGACGGCCCGAGGCTTGAGGCGTTGGCGGTGGAACTGGAACATATTGCCGCATTGCCGGACCTCCTGGGCCGGGTCTCGGACGTGCGAGACCGGTCCAATGGCCTGAAAATCGGCCGCATGCGGGTGCCGATCGGCGTCATCGGCATGATCTACGAGGCGCGCCCCGGCGTGACCGTGGAGGCGGGTGGCTTGTGCATCAAGTCCGGCAACGCGGTGATCCTGCGCGGCGGCTCCGAGTCGTACCGGTCCAACCAGGCGCTGGCGGCTTGCCTGCAGGACGGCCTGCGCGAAGCGTCGCTGCCTGCGGAAGGCGCACAGTTGCTGCCGACCACGGACCGGGCTGCGATTGATGCCTTGCTGAAGATGGACCAGTGGGTGGACCTGATCATCCCCCGCGGCGGGACGGAACTAATCAAGCGGGTGCACGACCAGACCCATATCCCGATCCTCAAGCACCTGCACGGCGTGTGCCACGTGTACCTCGACGATGCGGCCGACCGGGAGCAGGCGATCCGGATCGCGGTCAACGCCAAGACTCAGCGTTACGGGGTGTGCAATGCGATGGAGACCCTGCTGGTCGCGGAATCTCGCGCCGAAGAGTTGTTGCCGGTCTTAGGCGAGGCCTACGCCGGGCATGGCGTGGAGATCCGTGGCTGCCCCCGCACCTGCGCGTTGCTGGAGCAGGCTGTGCCGGCGGTCGAGGACGACTGGAGCGAGGAGTATCTGTCGCCGGTCCTGTCGGTGCGGGTCGTCGCCGGACTCGACGAGGCGATGGACCACATCGACACCTACGGATCCCACCATACGGACGCCATCGTCACCACCGACGAGGGGCGGGCGCAGCGGTTCTTGCGCGAAGTGGACTCCAGTTCGGTGATGGTCAATGCCTCGACCCGGTTCGCGGACGGCTTCGAGTACGGGCTGGGCGCGGAGATCGGGATCAGCACGGATAAACTGCATGCCCGCGGCCCGGTCGGCCTGGAAGGGCTGACCAGCCAGAAGTTCGTGGTCTACGGCGACGGCCAGGTCCGCGTATAATTTCGCCGCCTGCGAGGCCCAGACCATGGAAGAATTCTCACTACCGGACCAGTTGCGCGACCTGACACAGCGGGTGGACGCGCTCAGGGGGTATCTTTGACCTCGACGACAAGCGCCGCCAGCTGGACGACATAAAGCAGCAGCTGGAAAACCCCGAAATCTGGAAGGACCCGGACCAGGCCCGCGCGCTGGGCCAGGCCCGCGCCCGCCTGGCGGCCATCGTCGAGACGCTCGACGAACTCGGCGGCTCCCTGCGCGACACCGGCGAGTTGCTGGATATCGCCTTGGAGGAGCAGGACGAGGACACTCTGGAAGCGCTGGCAGTCGATGTCCGCGGCTGCGCGAAACAGGTGCACGACCTGGAGTTCCAGCGCATGTTCTCCGGGCGTTTCGACTCCGGCGACGCCTTTCTCGACATCCAGGCCGGATCCGGCGGCACCGAGGCACAGGACTGGGCCGAGATGCTGCTGCGTATGTATTTGCGCTGGGGGGAGAAGCGCGGTTACGGAACCGAACTGATCGCCGCCTCGGCGGGCGAGGTGGCGGGGATCAAGAGCGCGACCATCAAGTACACCGGCGAGCACTGTTTTGGCTGGTTGCGCACGGAGACCGGCGTGCACCGGCTGGTGCGCAAATCGCCCTTCGATTCCGGCAACCGCCGGCACACCTCGTTCGCGTCGGTGGTGGTCTCGCCGGCGGTCAACGACGAGATCGAGATTGAGATCGACCCGAGCGACCTGCGGGTCGACGTGTACCGGGCCAGCGGGGCCGGGGGCCAGCATGTCAACAAGACCGAATCGGCGGTGCGGCTCACGCACCTGCCGAGCGGCGTCGTCACACAATGTCAGAATAGCCGGTCCCAGCACAAGAACAAGGAGATGGCGATGCGGCAGTTGCGAGCCAAGCTCTACCAGTTGGAAGAGCAGAAGCGGCGCGAGGCCGAACAGCAAAGCGGGGACAAGGCGGATATCGGCTGGGGCAGCCAGATCCGTTCCTACGTGTTGGATCAGTCGCGAATCAAGGATCTGCGCACCCAGGTCGAAACGGGCACGCCGCAGGCCGTGCTGGATGGCGATCTCGATGCGTTTCTCGAAGCCAGCCTGAAAGCGGGGTTGTGATGGCGAAGACGAAAACCGGCGAGGAGCGCCTGCTCGCGCAGCGCCAGGAGAAGCTGCAGGAACTGCGGGCCTCCGGCTGGGCGTACCCGAATGATTTCCGGCCCACGCATACGGCGCAGGAACTCCAGGATGCGCACGACGGGCAGACGGCGGAGGCGCTGGCCGACGGCCCGGTCGAGGTCGCCTTGGGCGGGCGGCTGATGAGCCGGCGCGTGATGGGCAAGTCCGCGTTCGCGCACATCCAGGACCGGACCGGAAGGATCCAGCTGCTGGTCCGCCGCGACGGGCTGGGCGAGGCGGACTACGCTGGCTTCAAGGCCTGGGACATCGGCGACATCGTCGGGGTGCGCGGCCGCCTGATGAAGACCCGCACCGGGGAGTTGTCGGTGGACGTGCAGGCCGCGCGGCTGTTGAGCAAGTCCCTGCGGCCGTTGCCCGAGAAGTACCACGGCTTGACCGACATCGAACAGCGCTACCGGCAGCGCCACGTGGACCTGATCATGAACCGCGAGGCCCGCGGCGTGTTCCAGAAGCGCAGCCGCTTGCTGAATTGCCTGCGGCGGCAGCTGGAGCAGCGCGGCTTCCTGGAAGTCGAGACGCCAATGATGCATCCGATCGCAGGGGGTGCTGCGGCGCGCCCCTTCGTGACGCACCACAACGTGCTGCACCAGGACCTGTACCTGCGCGTGGCGCCCGAACTGTACCTCAAACGCCTGGTGGTCGGCGGATTCGAGAAGGTGTTCGAGATCAACCGCAGCTTCCGCAACGAGGGCGTGTCGTCGCGGCACAACCCGGAATTCACCATGATGGAGCTGTACCAGGCGTTCGCCGATCACCGCGACCTGATGGACCTCGCGGAAACGCTGATTCGGGAGATGGCGCAGTCCGTCTTAGGCGGCACGGCCGTGTCCTACCAGGGCCAGGAATACGACCTGGAGCAGCCGTTCCAGCGCACGACGCTGGCCGATGCGGTGTTGGCGCATCATCCGAGCCTGGAGCGGCCCGACCTGTCCAACCGTGACTTGCTGGCCGGGCTGTGTCGGGACCAGGGCGTGGAAGTGGATAAAAACCGGGGCGAGGGCGGACTGCTGTTCGACCTGTTCGAGGCATCGGTGGAAGAAAAACTGACGCAACCGACGTTCGTGACCGAATACCCGCTCGAAGTCTCGCCGTTGGCGCGGCGGTGCGACCATGACCCCGATGTGGTGGACCGTTTTGAATTGTTCGTGGCCGGACGGGAGATCGCGAACGGATTTTCCGAGTTGAACGACCCGCAGGATCAGGCACAACGGTTCCGGGCGCAAGCACAGAAGCGGGATGCCGGCGACCCGGAGGCGATGCACTACGACGCCGACTATATTCGCGCCCTGGAGTACGGCATGCCGCCGACGGCCGGCATCGGCATCGGGATTGACCGGCTGGTGATGTTTTTCTGTGACGCGCCGTCGATTCGCGATGTGCTGCTGTTCCCGCACATGCGCCCGGAAGCGGGCTGATCCGGATTAGCTGATTTCCAGGAACCCGAGGACCGCCAGCCCGGCGGCGATCGCGCCGAGGATGTAGAGGAGGATGCCGATGTCGCGCTGGCGGTTGAACAGGATGTAACCGCCGATCAGCAGCAGGATCGCCACGTACAGGATCAGCATCATCCGCGACATGTCAGTCGCCTCCGGTCAACTGGTAGGGGAGCGGGAGGGGCTCCAGGGCCGGGCCGTCCGGGCGCTGCGCGCGCAACGGCTGGCCGGCATCCACCGCACGCACGGAGGCCAGCATCTGGCAGGGACCGCCGTCGGGCGGGATGCGGGCATCGACGATCCGCCCGCAGGGCCGGGCCCCGGGATTCTCGCCGAGGTGGATGGGGTCGCCCGGGGCCGGGATTTCGTCGCAGTGGGCGCTCAGGCGGTAGGTGCGGAACTTGACCTCGCCGCGGTACTTCATGCGCGCGACGACTTCCTGGCCGGGGTAGCAGCCCTTGCTGAAGCTGACCGCGTCGACCAGGTCCAGGTTCAGGTGCTGCGGGACGAATTGCTCCCGGTTCTCGGCCCGGACGAACGCGATGCCGTCCTCGATGTCCCAGAGGCGCCAGAGGTCAGTGCCCGGGCCGGGCGCCTGGCCGTCTTCCCACAAGCCCGTCGCCGCATCCTGGGGGCTGATCACCAGCCATCGGCCCGGCGATCCGGGCCAGGCAATGGCGGCATACGGGTTGGTTTCCATCTGGCTCAGGGGGGAGCGGGGCAATTCGACCGGGAACTCGGGATGCTTTTCGAGGTAGGGCCCGGTGACGCCGAACAGGGTGTAGGAGTCCGCCAAGGATTCGATTTTGACATCGGAGCGCAGCTGGAACATGCGCAAGCGTTGGATGACGGCTTCGCCGAGGTCTGCCGGCAGTGCAATCCGGTAGGGGCCTCCGCGGGTGCGCCAGACCAGGAAGTTGGCGATCATCTGCCCTTTGGGCAGGCAATAGGCGGACAACTGGGCCCGGTTTTCGGGCAGGGCCAGGAGGTCGTTGGTGAATTGGCCGTGCAGGAAGTCGGGGGCATCGGCACCGTCGATGCCGAGGAGGGTCCAGTCGCCGATCGTGTAGAGGTTCGGGGCATCTTTTTTGGGCATGGCGGGTCTGGAATTCCGGTTGGCCGGTGGGCTGGACCCTAAATGATAAACTATTCGGGAGCACAATTTCCGGTGGCGAGGTATGGGGAATCAGTCAAGCGAGGCCCAGGGTTTTCCATTTGAGGAGTCTCTCAAGCAATTGGAGGACCTGGTCGAACGGCTGGAAGCTGGTGAAATTTCACTGGAAGAATCGCTGCAGGATTTCGAGCATGGCGTCGCCTTGGTGCGCACCTTGCGCGAGCGCCTGGATCAGGCGCAGCAGAGGGTCGACAAGATCGTGGAGCAGGAGAGCGGGGAGACGACCGCAGACCCCATGAATCTCATGGACGATGAAGACAACGACAAGGACGGTGAGTTGTGAAAGAGTTTCCATTTCTGTCGAAGATTGAAAGCCCGATCGATTTGCGCCGGCTACACCGCGAGAACCTGCCGACGGTTGCGAACGAGCTTCGCGAATACCTGATCCAAAGCGTGGCCCGGTGCGGCGGGCACTTCGGAGCCAGTCTCGGCGCGGTCGAACTGACCGTGGTCCTGCACTATGCCTTCAACACGCCGGACGACTACCTGGTCTGGGATGTCGGCCACCAGGCCTACGGGCACAAGATCCTGACCGGGCGCCGCGAGCAGCTGGAGACGATTCGCCGCTGGGGTGGCCTGGCGCCATTCCCGGAGCGGCACGAAAGCCCGTACGACAGTTTCGGGGTGGGACACTCCAGCACTTCAATCAGTGCGGCCCTGGGCATGGCGCTGGCCAGCCGCAACGCGGGGACGCCGTGCAAGTCGGTCGCGGTGATCGGGGATGGCGGCCTGACGGCCGGCTTGGCTTACGAGGCGCTCAATCACCTGGGGGTCTCCGATGCCGACGTGCTGGTGGTCCTGAACGACAACGAGATGTCGATCTCGCCGAACGTGGGCGCGATGTCCCGCTACCTGACCCGCCTGCTTGCGGGGAGCCTGTACAGTTCGGTGCGCGAGCGCGGCCAGCGCATGCTGAGTTCGGTGCCCCGAGTCAAAAAATTCGCGATGCGGATGGAGGGGCAGCTCAAGGGGATGATCCTGCCGGCGGGCATGCTGTTCGAGGAACTGGGGGTGCAGTATTTCGGGCCGGTGGGCGGTCATGACGTGTTGGGCTTGCTGGAGGTCGTGGAGAAGATGCGCGACCAGACGGGCCCGCGCCTGCTGCACGTCATCACCCAGAAAGGGAAGGGCTATGAGCCCGCGGAAGGCGATCCCGTGGGCTATCACGCCGTGCCGATCTTCGATCCGGAGATCGGTGTGGAGAAGAAAGGATCCAGCGGAGGGCCGACCTATACGCAGGTGTTCGGCGAGTGGCTGTCCGACCAGGCTGCCGCAGACTCCCGGCTGTTGGCGATCACCCCGGCGATGCGGGAGGGCAGCGGCCTCGTCCGCTTCGAGAAGGAGTACCCGGAACGTTATTTCGACGTTGGTATCGCCGAGCAGCACTCGGTCGCCGTGGCCGCGGGCATGGCCTGCGCGGGCGCGAAGCCGGTGGTGGCCATCTACTCGACGTTCCTGCAGCGCGGATACGACCAGTTAGTCCACGACATCGTGGTGCAGGAACTGGACGTGCTGCTGGCCATCGACCGGGCCGGGATGGTCGGAAACGACGGGAAGACTCACGTCGGCGCCTTCGACCTGTCCTACCTGCGTTGCCTGCCGGGCATGGTGGTCATGGTCCCATCCGATGAAGACGAATGCCGGAAGATGCTGACGACGGGGTTCCTGCACGAAGGTCCGGCGGCGGTGCGCTATCCGCGCGGCAAGGGGCCGGGGGCCGAGATTGAGAAGAACCTGGAGCCGATTCCGATTGGCAAGGCGCGCAAGGTCCGCGAAGGAAAAGAGATCGCGTTCCTGGTGTTCGGCAGCCTGCTGGACCAGGTGCGCCCGGTCGCGGAGGAACTGGACGCGACGCTGATCGACATGCGTTTCGTCAAACCCCTGGACCTGGAATGCCTGAACGAGGCGGCGGCGGCCCACGGGTTGCTGGTGACGGTCGAAGACAACGTCGTGGCAGGCGGGGCGGGCAGCGCGGTGGGCGAGGCCCTGGAGTTGGAAGGGTCCACCCGGATGCTGCAACTGGGCCTGCCGGATCGCTATGTCGAGCATGGTACCCGCGAGGAACAATTGACATCGGTGGGTCTGGATACGGACGGAATCAGAAAATCGGTGGCCGAGTATCGGGGAGAGGGCTGACGGTCCGGTGCTGAGTATGCCGGGCGGGCCCTACCATGTGTCCGCTGGAAAGGAAGCCAGCAGGGTGTAAGAGAACTTTTCTTATACCCGTATATACAATATATTTCAAATGGTTAGGCACACAAACTTTGATTCTGCACACCCGTAAACTTTCATTTATGCAAGCGGGTTGAATTTACAGACATTTTTTGTTATCGATCCGACCATTCTCTGGAGCCGTTTCGGCAGATTTCCAGGTTTTTTCAGGCTAATGACATGTCAATAAATACTATAAATTTTATGTGGCTATGACAGATAACTTTGATTCTTCCGTAGTCTTAACTTTGATTCAAGCAAGGTTCTAATTAAAATATTTATATTTCAATAAGTTACTAATGCTAACTTTGATGTAGCATCATTTTTTGATATAAATGGATCGAAGAGGTTCTAACGGGGGAGTTCCCGAATGCCGGCCGGACACCTATTTCCACGTTATGCGACAGCCAGGCTGACTCGCATGCTGACCCGCGATCCCGTCGTTCTCATTCATGGTCCGCGGCAATGTGGGAAAACGACGCTCGCGAAGATGGTCGCGGAGGCCGAAGGCTATGGCTATATTGATTTTGACGAGAAGGAAGTGCGCGATTTTGCAAGAGCCGAGCCTGACGGCTTCGTCAAGTCTTTGCCTGAGCGCATCGTCATGGACGAGGTCCAGAGAGTGCCGGAAATGTTCGGTTCGCTCAAGGCAGAGGTCGACAGAAATCGCATTCCCGGCCGCTTCATACTGACCGGGTCAAGCAACATTTTATTGATGCCAAACCTTTCGGAGTCACTGACGGGACGGATGGGGATCATCCGGTTGCATCCGCTGGCACAAGGGGAATTGGTGCTGGATGTACGGCAGATCCAGCCCCCCGGTTTTCTGGATCGATTGTTCGCAAGAGACTTTCGGAGCGAGCCCTATTCTCCGGCGTCCATACCGCTCGTGCAGCGAGTGGTTGCCGGAGGCTACCCGGCCTCCATTGCCTGTGCGACGGATGCGGATCGAATGGACTGGTACAAGACCTACATTGACACGCTCATCCACCGCAATGTGCGGGACTTGGCCCGGATACGTTCGCTGGAAACCTTCTCAAAACTCGTTAGGCTGGCCTGCGCCTGTACCGGGCAACTGGTCAACGCGAACAATCTCGCGATGGCGCTCTCGGTCAGCCAGCCTACCGCCCAGCATCATCTCCTTCTTCTGAAACAGATGTTTCTGTTGGAAACGCTCGAGGCATGGAATCGCAACGAGATCAAGAAAATGGTCAAAAAGCCGAAGATGCATATGGGGGATACAGGAATTGTTTGCGCCTTGCTTAACAAGGATGCCGCCGCGCTGGAGACCAAGGACAGGAAGCTGTTTGGGCACGTGCTGGAGACCTTTGTGTTCCAGGAACTGCGTCGATACATTGACGGTTTCGGCACAAGGGATAGGCTGTTCCATTTTCGTGCCTCTGATTCCGAGGTCGACATCGTGGTGGAGCGCAACGGACGGTTCGTGGGCATTAAGATCAAGGCGGGCACCGATTTGTCCCGCCGCGACTTCAGGGGGCTGAACACGATGCGGGAAAGCCTGAAGGGGGATTTCTCGGTGGGAGTGATCCTCTACGCTGGCCGGTATATCCGGAAGCATGCCGAGGATATTTACGCGCTTCCCATCCAGGAGATCTGGGTGGCATAGCCCACCCGTCCCAGGCCGGGCGCCTTAATCTCCCCGGCATGATGCTGAGGAGCCCTGATAAAAGCGAGGCCTATACGGGCCGGTTCAGGATGATTTCCAGGACCAGTTTGGTGCCGAGAAAACCGAGAACCAGAAAGACCAGGCCCGCCAGCGTCATGCCAGCGGCCAGCCGGCCCCGCCAACCGAACTGCCAATGCCCCCAGAGAAGCGCGACAAGCGTGATCCACGCCAAGCCGGAAAAGGCCATTTTATGCAACATGCCGGGGCTGAATGGCTCGGTTAGTGCGCTGCCGCCGACCGCAAGCCCGACGGACAGCAGGATCAGGCCCAGTGCGATGATCTTGATCAGCAGGGATTCCATGCGATCCAACGGCGGCAGCCGGCCGGAGATCGGATCGCCCAGATGACGAGAGCCGAGCTGGTGTTCCTTCAGCAACAGCATCAGGGCCTGGGCTCCGGCCAGCATCAGCGTGCCATAGGCCAGGAGCGAAATCATGATGTGCACGCCGACGTTCCACGGAAGGGCGAGGGCTTGCGAACCTGTCGCGGGCTCGATCCAGATCGCCGCCAGGGCGCAGGGCAGGGTGATCAGACCCAAGTGCCAGGTCGGCTGAAACACGGCCCAGGCCAGGACCAGCGCGTTGATCAGCAGCGCGGTCAGCGCCATGGCATTGAAGAAGGTAAACGTGAAGCTTCCCTCAGCCCCGGCAGGCTCGAACAGGACCCAGGCGTGCAGCACGCAGCCCGCCGCCCAGGCAACGGCCGTGGAGTTGCGGCTCAATTTGTCCGACAGGATGCCCGCCAGGGCAACCAGGTACAGGGCGAACGGGATGACGGGCAGCAGCGGGGTCATAAAAAAATCTGGACAGCCCGCATATTCTATATACTGGCGGATTGATTCATGCAGGAAGGCGGCATTGGCCGGCATTGAGGATGGGCATATGAAGATTGAAACCCTGGCCGTACACGGCGGCTACGAACCGGAAGCGACTACCAAGGCGGTGGCCGTGCCGGTCTACCAGACCACGTCGTACGCGTTCGATGACACGCAACACGGGGCAGACCTGTTCGACCTCAAGGTCGAGGGCAACATCTACACCCGCATCATGAACCCGACCACGGCGGTGCTGGAGAAGCGCGTCGCCGAACTGGAAGGCGGGGTCGGGGCGCTGGGGCTGGCCTCCGGGATGGCGGCCATCACCGATGCCATCTTGACGATCGCGGGCAGCGGCGACAACATTGTATCCACGTCTACCTTGTACGGCGGCACCTACAACCTGTTCGCGCATGCCTTGCCGCGGCTGGGGATCGACGTTCGTTTCGTCGACCCGGACGACTTGGCGGCCATGGAGGCCTGCATCGACGAGCATACGCGGCTGGTTTTCTGCGAGACCATCGGGAACCCGCTCGGCAATGTTGCGGACCTGGCGGCGTTGGCCGACCTGGCGCATGCGCACGGCGTGCCGTTGATGGTGGACAATACGGTGCCGACCCCGGTGCTGTGCCGGCCGTTCGAGTTCGGGGCCGACATCGTGATTCATTCCCTGACCAAGTACATGGGGGGGCACGGCACGTCGATCGGCGGCATCGTGGTGGATTCCGGGACATTCCCGTGGGCCGACCGTGCGGACCGTTTTCCCATGATGAGCGAGCCGGATGCGTCCTATCATGGCGTGGTCTACACCGACCTCGGCGCGGCGGCCTACATCACGCGGGTGCGGGTGGTCCCGTTGCGCAACATGGGCGCGGCGCTGTCGCCGTTCAACAGCTTCCTGATTCTTCAGGGGATCGAGAGTTTGCCGTTGCGCATGGAGCGGCATTGCGAGAATGCCCAAAAGGTCGCGGAATTCCTGCAGGAACACGACCAGGTCAGCTGGGTGCAGTTCGCGGGGCTTGCGGATCATCCGCATCATGACCGGGTGCAGCGGTACATGGGCGGGCGGGCGTCGTCCATCCTGAGCTTTGGCATCAAAGGCGGCGCGGAAGCGGGCGGGCGATTCATCGACGCCCTGGATCTGATCGTCCGTCTGGTCAACATCGGGGACGCCAAGTCGCTGGCCTGTCACCCGGCGACCACCACGCACCGGCAGTTGGACGAGGCGTCCATGAAGGCGGCCGGTGTGACTCCGGACATGGTGCGCCTGTCGATCGGCATCGAGCATATCGACGACATTCTCGAAGACATCGACCAGGCCTTGCGGGCCGCAAAAGCCTGAGCGCGGCCCGGGCGGGCTATCGAGGGCGGATCGGCTGGATCTGCGGCCAGATCGGCGACGTGTCCCGGCCGGCCTGCCACTGGTAGATGATGGCGTATTCCAGCACGATGCGGACGTATTTGCGAGTCTCCTGGAACGGGATCGTGTCGATCCAGATGTCGGCATCCGTCTCGAAATCCGGGCGCCAGCGGTCGACCGCCCCAGGACCGGCGTTGTAGGCGGCCAAGGCCATCGCGGGATTGCCGTCGTAGCGTCGGAGCATGTCCGCGATGTAGCGGCTGCCGAGGCGGATATTCAGGGCAGGGCGCTTCAGGGATTGGGTCCGGGGGCGTTTCAGTTTGAGAGACCGGGCCACCTGGCGCGCGGTGGCTGGCATCAATTGCATCAGGCCGACGGCCCCGGCCGGGGAGCGCGTGTCCGCCGCGAATGCGCTTTCGCGTCGCGAGATGGCGAACAGCAGGGACGCATCCATCTGGTTGCGTCGGGCTTCTTTCTCGAACAGGTCGGCGTGCGCCCGCGGGAAGCGGCGCTTGAGGTCGTCGAAGTTGCGGCTTTTCCCGAACGCGCGGATGGTGCCTTCGTGCCAGCCCCAGCCGCTGGCGGCGAGCGCGGCGCGATTGAGTTGCTCCGCGCTGCCGTGGGCCATCAGGTCGTACCATTCTTCACGAGCGTTCATGATGCTTCTGTGATGGAGGAACTCACGGGCGCGCTTCAGCGCGGGCGGGTCTTCCGGGGCAACCTGGTCTCGCAGGGTGGGAGTATGGTTCAGGGCATGCGGCCGGTTGAGCCGTTCGGCTGCCAGGAATCCGTAGTAGCCCCGGTGGTGGGCGATTTTCTCGAACAGCTTGGCGCTTTCAGCGTCCCGGCCGAGTTGTTTTAGTGCGCGGGCCTGCCAGTACGGGCCCATCTGCTGGTACGGGTAGGCGTCCGGCAATTCCTGGGAGGCTTCCAGGATTTTCTGCCAGTCCCGTTCGTGCAGGGCCAGGCGCAGGCGCATGTGCCGGAACGTGCCGTCGCGCAAGTAGCGCGGCGTGGCTTCCATCAATGAATGGGCCAATGGCAAACCGTCGCTGGCGGCCTCCAGGGCGATGCGGTAGCGCAAATCCTGGATCTGCTTGAGGCTGAGCACCTTGGCCTTGCGGAAGCCTTCGTACCACTCGTGGGCAGCCTCCGGGTCCTTGCGTGCGCGGCGGGTGATGCCGTGCGCGACGATCCGGCGCGCGTGGGGGCTGTCGGATTTAAGGCGGCGGTCCCGCAGGTAGCGTTTGGGGTTCCGGTGGACCTGGATCCAGAGATCGACCCAGCCGCGATCCTTTTTCGGCAGGAAGCGTTTGAGGTAGCGGGCCAGCCGGGTGTTGCGCTTCTCCATGCTCAACTGGATGCGCTGCCAGACCAGTTCATCGGTCAGCCCGTTGTTCCGGAACCATTTGAGCAGGGGGTCGCAGATCTTGGGTCGAGATTTGCCGTGCAGCCAGATGGAATGGATCAGGGGCTCCAGTTCCGGGGTGGATTTCTTGAGACGGATGTGGGAACGGACGTACAGGCACTGGAGGCTGGCGTCGCCGTATTCCTGGTAGGCCTGGATCAGTTGAGTGTACTGGCGGCGCTTGAACAGGGCGCGTAGCCAGGCGTTGTGCAGTCGGCGGCTCAGGTGCGAGTCTTTGTGCTCGACGATGAATGCTGCGATCTGCGGGTCGTGCGAGCCTCCCCGGCGCACCACCAAGTAACGGTAGTCGAGGTAGGAGGCCAGCGGATAGTCGCCGAGCTGCTTGCGCAGGCGGTGGAAGCGCTTGGTTTGGCCTTTGCGCAGTGCTTTCAGGGCCTGGCTGTAGACCGTGCGCTGGGCCGTCAGTTCGCGCTCGCCAGGTTTGGTCTCCGAGGCAAGAGCCGGCAGGGCAGTCAAAAGGGCGAATGCCAGCACCCAGCACGTATACTGTCGGTGAGAGTGAGGCGTGCGGGGCACCCGTATGGACTGGGACTGGAACTGGATCATCAATCTGCCACAGTACCGTTACGGCCTGACCGTGTTCGGCTTGATGGCGGTCGTTCCGGCTCTGGTCAGCGGGAACATGCTGATCCACGAGCTGGCTCGGTTCCGGCAGGGGAAGAAGGATGCAGACGGGAAGGCCGTGGGATTCAATGCGGTCGCCCTGGTCGTCAGTGTGGCGTTCATCGCGGCAGCGATCTGGCAGTGGCTCTAGGCCTTGCGTAAAACCGTGAAGGCGCCTTGGCGCGATTCGGTTTGTTGGGCGATTTCTTCTTCGATCCGCTCGGAGTAGTGGTAGATCGGAACGCTGCGATGAAGGCGTTGCGCGACCGTATCCGAATAATAGTCCGGTTCGCTGAACCCTGAGCCGAACTCCGGGTTCGATCCCGTGCATTCGGGTGCCAGGATGAGTGTGCCGCCCGCAGGAAGTTGGCGGGCGGCCAACTTCAGGTCCAGGGTGCCCGGGTCGGTGACGCAGAGCACGTCGCAGGAGTTTTCGGCCGGGGCCGGGTCGGGGCATTCCAGCGGACCGTGTCCCCGGGTTGAGCAGGCTTGATCCAGGGCGCGCAGCGTGTCGGGAGATTCCATGGAGCCGAGGACCAAGGCCCGGGTGACGCGGGTATAAGGACTGTAGAGGCATTCGAGTGCAAGAATGCCGGCATCCGCGCCGGTTGCCGTCAGGCGCACCGGACGGCGCGGGCCGTGTTGGTTGCGGATAATTTGTTCCACGACGGCGTGATGGCGGCCGAGACGCCAGAAGCGCCGAATCTCGGATTGCCAAAACCTATGGATCATTTCGGCATTTCCTTCGAGGCCCAGAGCCATGGCGCATCGCGGAGCCTGCTCAAAGAGCCACCGGGCCGTGCTCGGGATGACAGGCGGCCAGCGTCGGCCGACTCGCATGGACATGACACCGTCGTTCTCCGCCCAGATATTGCTGATACCGATGTAGCGTGAGCGGCTGCGGAAGATGTTCTCCAGAGAGCTGCGGGACCACAGGCCCTGGTCGCAGGCCTGGGCTTCCGGATAGACCGGAAGGATAACGGCGCCATCGGGTTTTATCAGGCCCAGCAGGTGGCGCAGGAACGCGGCTCCCCAATTATTGGAGAACAAGGGAAAACTGATGCCGATGAAGATGCGGTCCAGTGAGAACGGCGCGAACGGATAGAACACGTTGCCGGTCTCATCCTTGCCGGGGTCTTGTCGGAAGTTCGACGAATCCGTAGTGAAACTCCGGATGTCGTCCGATGGGCGGATCTGGTTATGTTTGTCGCGCTGTTCGCTGAAGTAGTACTCCAGGTCTTCCTCGATGTCGGAGGATGAGCGGTGCAGGGCAATGTCCATGGATCAGGGAGTCAGAGTACCAGGGTGTCGGGACGTTCGTAGTGGTTTTGGATGTAGTCGTTCAGGTCGCTCACCCAGTGTGGGTCCGGGGCCTCTGGCGGCAACGCACTCATGTCGGCGCGGGCGCGGGACAGGTCAGACTGAGGATCTTCCAGAAATTTATCGCATTGAGTCAGGACGGCGGTGGCCTCACGGCGGTAGATCTCCTCGAACACGGCAGCGATCACACGTTGGGTGAGTACGGGCCGGGTGACCTTAAGGTGGGTGCAGATGCGTTCGGTCAGGCCGATCAAGGCGCCATTGATGCGGGCGTCCTGCTGCATCGCAACCGGGACGTTTCCAAGGTCATCCTGGACGCGGCTGAGGCAGGGCAGGAGTAGGGCAAGGGTTTTCTGGCGGGCCTTGAGGGTGCGGGGCTTGAGGAACTCCATGGGGATGCGGCAACTGAATGCCCCATTTTAGCAAGGATGAAGGGAAGGCTTTTGGTTTCCAATGGCTCGTGAGTGTGGATCAGGCTCCGACCTTGACCCGGAAAACTCAGGCAACTCACTGTGCATAGGTTCAGGGCCAAAAGCCTTAAGATTAGGGTGGGAGAAGGGGAGGCGGAAGTCTGAAATCCATGTGCGCATGCCCGGAATTGGTGGAGAATTTGCTTGATTGGAAATGGTAAGTTTCTAATATAAATTTTTTAAGTTCCAAATAAATATTTGATTAAAAACATATTCTATTAAAATAATTTTCTTGATTGGCTTTTCCGGTTTTCAGGGTGCGGGAACCCTTATTCGGAAGAGGATAGGCGAGTCGGAATTCCCGCTTCCGGGAACATAACTGCCGGGCAACACCCCAGGGCCAGCCCTCTTTGAGGAAGGCCGAAATCCCCATATGCTAAAGTAAACGCACACTTTTTGGCGGACTATCCCACGACGGAATCACCCACATGAGGACATTCTGGAGAAAGACCGCCAAAAAAATCCCGAGATACATAAAGACCCGGTTCCTGCCCTTCCTTGAATGGCTGCCGGAACTGCGCTCTTCTTCCGTCCTGAAGGCGGACCTCATCGCTGGGGTCACGGTGGCCTTGGTCATCGTTCCGCAATCGATGGCGTACGCCCAACTGGCGGGTCTGCCGACTTATTACGGCCTGTACGCCTCGTTTTTGCCCGTCATTGTCTCGGCAGTGTTCGGGTCGTCCCGCCAACTGGCGACCGGCCCGGTGGCCGTGATCTCGCTGCTGACCGCATCGGCCCTGGAGCCGATCGCGTCGTCAGGCTCGGAAGGTTATATCGCCTACGCGATCATGCTCGCGCTGATGGTGGGCGTGTTCCAGATCGCCCTGGGGCTTTTGCGCCTGGGGGTGCTGGTGGATTTCCTGTCGCATCCGGTGGTTCTGGGCTTCACCAATGCAGCCGCCCTGATCATCGCCACGTCCCAGATGGGCAAGTTGCTGGGCGTAGTCGCCGAGAAGAGCGAGCACCACTACGAGACGGTCTGGAACATTTTCGTGGCCGCGTCCGAAGCCACGCATTGGCCGACCGTGGCCATGAGCGTGGTGGCCATCGCCCTGATGTACCTGCTGCCAAAATACTGGCGGAAAGTACCTGCCATCCTGGTTGCGGCGGTCCTAACCACGGTGGCGTCCTGGGCGATGGGCTTCAAGGAGAATTTCGGCGGCGCCATTGTCGGATCCATTCCAGAAGGTCTGCCAAGCTTTGTCCTGCCGACGATTGATTTTAGCTACTTGCTGGACCTGGCAGGAGTCGCGATCGCTATCTCGCTGATCGGCTTCATGGAGGCCTTTTCCGTGGCCAAGTCCATGTCGATGAGAAAGACGCGCCAGCACCTGGATGCGAACCAGGAGCTGCTGGGCCAGGGCCTCGGCAACCTGGCCGCCAGCATGTTCCAGGGCTATGCGGTTTCCGGGTCGTTTTCCCGCTCTGCCGTGAATCTCGCGGCAGGGGCCGCCACCGGCTTTTCCTCCGTCGTGACAGGCCTGCTGGTCGCCGCGACCCTCCTGTTCTTGACGCCGATCCTGTACCACATGCCGCAGGCCATGCTGGCTTCCGTCATCATCATCGCCGTCGTGGGGCTGATCCGGGTCAGGCCGATCATTGATGCCTGGAAAGTCCAGAAGCACGATGCCGTCGTTTCGGTCATCACATTCGTGCTGACGCTGGCGTTCGCCCCGCACTTGGAGAATGGGATCATCATCGGGGTGCTTTTATCGCTCGGCCTGTTCGTCTATCGCATCATGCGCCCGAACATCAGCCTGATTTCACGCGACAGCATGGGCAAATTCGCCGATGCCCGGCGGCGAATCCTGGAAACCTGCTGCAGCATCTCGATGCTGCGCTTCGACGGGCCGCTGTTTTTCGCCAACACCGGTTATTTCAGCGACCAGGTCCTGCGGGCCGCTGCTTCGGCCGAGGGCCTGCGCTACATCATCGTGGATGCGAGCAGCATCACGGAGATCGACTCCACCGGCGAGCACATGCTGCACAGCCTCGCGCGGGAACTGGTGGATTCCAACATCACGTTCATCGTGACCCGGGCCAAGCCCGAGATTATGGAGATTTTCGAGCGCACCGGATTCGCCAACCCGGAGTGGAGCGAATATTTCACGGCTACCCGGGAACAAGCGCTGGATTATGCGATCAAGCAGATGAGGATCTGCGGAGACAAGCCCTGCGGCTGTACGCGGGACAAGTGCCCGATGATGAACAAGCCCAAACCCGGGACGGTATAGGCATTGCGGTGGACGGCCTGCTTTTTAAGGCCTGCGTTTTGGCCGATTCGGGACAGGGTGCGGTGTATAATAGCCGCCAGACAAGCGATCCTTCGCGCATATCTTTTTAGAGACCTCATAAACGTCATGCACGGACGCGGATATCTTCTTGCAGCTTCTTTCGTATTAGGGTTGACTCCCGCTCTTGCAGCCGCCGATGAAGCGGCGATTGAGCGCGGGCGCACTCTGGGGGGGACCTGCCTCGGGTGTCATGGCGTTCCCAGCTACACCAATGTCTACCCGAGCTACCATGTGCCGAAACTGGGCGGCCAGCATGCAGAATACATTGTCGCGGCCCTGAAAGCCTATCAATCCGGTGAACGCAAGCATTCGACCATGCAAGCGCATTCGGCCAGGCTTTCGGAAGAGCAGATCCGGGACATTGCGGCCTATTTCTCCTCTCTCAAATGAACCGTCTGACCCGCTCCTTCCTGACTTCAGCCGCGATCGTGCTGAGCATCGGACTTACGGGCCCCGCCCTGGCGGGCGATCCGGTGGCGGGCAAGGAGAAGTCCCTGGCCTGCCAGGCCTGTCATGGCTCGGACGGCAACAGCCCGGTGCCGACCTTTCCGATCATTGCAGGGCAGCACAAAGACTATCTGCGGCACAGCATGCTGAGCTACAAGACCGGCGAGCGGACCAACCCGATCATGGTCGCCATCGTGCAACCGCTGTCGGAAGAGGATATCGAAGATCTGGCTGCGTACTACGCAGGCCAGAAGGGCTTGTACCAGATTGATGCCGGTTTGGGTACCGAGATTCCCTGAACTAACCGGTTGGTTCTTTTTCTTTCGGCGTGAATGGCCGGATCGTCAAGGCATGCAGTGATCCGTCCGCGAGCTGTTCCTGGACGGTGGCGTAGACCAGCCGGTGGCGTTTGACCGGCATCAGGCCCTCGAATGCATCACTGATGACGGTCGCCTCGAACTTGCCCTCGCCACCAGTGACGGTGACTTCGGCATCGGGCATGCTGGCCCGGATCAGGTTTTCGACCTGCTGTGCGTCCACGGTAACGTTCCTCGGGGATAAGACCCCCATTTTACTGCGTCTCGATGTCGCTCGGGCAAGGAGGCCAGGGCGGGTGCCCAGCCCGCGTATTTTTCACGCCGCATCACCCCGCCTCCCGAGGGACGGCAACCCAGGAACGCGGATCCCAAAGTTGGCGAACAATGGCCGATATTCCGCAGGCCAGAGAGTTATAATTGTGTTCTCGCACCATCGGTGCGAGAAACCAAGAGCAGTGGTGGGCGATCTTGATTTTGAGCGTCTTCCAGTAGATGAACCGGCAGAGGGTTCTTCAGGATGATTGAGGAAAATTGCGTGGGGCGTGAGGCCTCGAAAATTAGAGAATCCTCATCAAGGCTCCCGCTTTTAAAGCCAACCCCGGGGGATTCACGCAGGAAACATTCACCATGATTTTCAGGCAACTCTTCGAACCGGAATCGTTCACCTACACCTATCTGCTCGGCTGCCCGCAGACCGGCGAGACTGTGCTCATTGACCCGGTGCTGGAGACCGCGAACCGCGACGTGGAAGTCCTGCATGAGATGGATCTCAAACTTACCCATACCCTGGAGACGCACGTCCACGCCGATCACGTGAGCGGGGCGTTCAAACTCAAGGCGATCACCGACTGCCAGATCGCCGGCGCCGCCATGGACGATTTGCCGTGCCGCGACATCGGCGTGCGCGAAGGTGAAGCCTTCCGCGTCGGAACCCTGGAAATTCATCCGCTGTTCACGCCGGGGCATACCGACACCCACCACGCCTTCCTGTTCCATTCCCCGAGCGGCGATTGGCTGTTCACCGGCGACGCCTTGCTGATCGATGCCTGTGGGCGGACCGACTTCCAGATGGGGGACGCCGCCATGCTGTACCGGTCGATCCACGACAAGTTTTTCTCGCGGCCGAACGACACCCTGGTCTATCCGGCGCACGACTATGAGGGGCGTTGCGTCTCTACGGTTGCCCAGGAGAAGGCGCGCAATCCCCGTCTCAAGGACAACCGGAGCGAGGAGGACTTCGTGGCGCTGATGAACGAACTGAATCTGCCGTACCCGAAGAAGATCGATTTTTCGGTCCCGGCCAACGAGTTATGCGGCCGCTGTCCCGACGACCTGCCGCCGGGAGTCCAGGCCCTGTGCAACCCACACGACCAGGGTTAGTGGTCTACCAGCGGAATTTGTTCCAGCGTTGGGGGTTGGCCCAGAAGCGGCTGTTCAGCCAGTTTGGCGTTTTCTTGTAGGTGGTCAGGCTGAAGTGATTCAGCCCCCATGTTTGTCCGTTCACATCAAGGATTTCCAGGCAGCGCAACCCCAGTGCGCCCATCCGCCGGGCCTGTTCCATTGCATCGCCGGGGTGCAGGACGTACAGTTCCAGGGACAGGAAGTCGCGCAGATGCGCGATGACCGGATCCAGCCGGTTTTCTTCCACCCATGAGGTCAGGATCAGTCCGCAGATCCGGTGCGGTTCCGGACGCGGTACCGCCAGGGCCTCGGTACACGACAGGGTCATGGCAATCCATCCCGGCACGGCAGAGGGCGGCCGGTCCGCAACCAGCAGAATGTCCCGATCCGGCAGGATTGCCCGGATCGCTTCCAGGGCCGTGTTCGAATCGCTTGCTTCCGGCTCAGAGTGCATCGAGGGCTTGGGTCAAGGCCGGCCCCACCGTCTTGCCGCGCCAGCCTCGAAGCAGGACCGGGTCCGGGTTCTGCCGCACGAGGTCCTCCAGCATGGTGCGGGGCGCGAGCAGTTCCGGCGAGACTTTGATTTCCTCGGCGACCTTGCGGGCCACGCCGGCCAGGATCCGGATTCTCCGGCGCATTTCCATGCGTTCATCCCGGCCCATGGTTTTCCGCTGAATCGGAGGGGCGCGATGCGCCTCCTGAAGCGCCTTCCACAGTCTCTCATGGAGCTTCCAGGAAACCTTGCCGGCCACGATCTGCGTGAAGTCGTCCCGGTTATCAGGCGTCACGCAGGCGAGCGCCACCAGGATGCTGTCCGAGGCGACTCGGCCCCGAGACAGGTCTTGGCGCCGGGCGACCAGTTCGCGCCAGCGTGCCAGCCCTTGCAGCACGTGCAACCGGTCGCTGGGGATTTCGCCGTTGGGAATCTTGACCCGTTTCCACACGTGGTTCGAGTTGGGCACCAAAACGGCAGGGTCCAGGGTTCTCTCCAGCTCTTCCTGGAGCCAGCCGCGTCGCCCCATGGCCTCCAATTCTTCCGATAATTGCTGGTAGATGGGCCCCAGGTGGACGACGTCGTGCAAGGCGTACTGGAGCTGGGCAGGCTTGAGCGGCCGGCGGTCCCACCAGCTGCGCACCTGGGATTTATCGAGCGCGATCCCTAAGGTTTCCTCCACCATGGCGGCATAGCTGACCTGGAAGTCGCGCCCGAGCAGGGCCCAGGCGGTTTGCGTGTCGAACAGGTTGCTGGGAATCAGGTCGAAATCGTGGTACATGATCTCGACATCCTGAGAGCAGGCGTGCAGGACGCTGACTCGGTCGGTGCTGCGAAGCAACTCGACGAAACCGGACAGGTCGAGTCCGGCCTGGGCATCGATCAGGGCATGCTGAGTGCCGTCCGAAACCTGGATCAGGCAGAGTTTCGGGTAGTAGGTATTGATGCGCAGGAACTCCGTGTCCAGCGCAAGCCACCGGGTATCCTTGATGGAATCAAGGAATTTCAAAAGAGTGTCCTGCCGGGCGATCCATGTCCAGCTCGGGATTAACATTCTGCTCATGGGGGGGACAGTATAATGCGTCCCGGTCGAAGAAGGACTTCAAGATCTCCAAAAAATGCCTATTTTTCAGGCTCCGCTTCTCTTTTTCCTGCTTGCCGGCATCGGCGCCCCGGGGCTGTCGCAGGCTGCGGGCGACCCGACCCCGGCCACCGTGGATCGCATGCCGGCATCGGCCGGAGCAGAACGGTCGCCCGAACCGCTCGCCCCAGCGGAAGATGAAGCGCTGGAGTTTCCCTCGGACTCCTTGAGCCTGTCCGCTCCGGACATCCTGGTCGATCTGCCGTATATCTACCCGTTGCTGCGGATGCGCCTGACTCCGGAAATGAGGCAGGGGCCGCGATGAGGTTTCGCTGGAACTCCCGCCTTGCCAGCCACCTGGCTGCCGTCATCATCGTGATCACGCTGTTGCTGCTCGGGTGGCGGATGAGCCCGGATGTCACCGGGCTCCCAAATCTGGAGATGGAGCCGTTGTTCGAACCCGGCCAATTGCCTTCGCTTCGGGGCGTGATCAACCCGCCGGAGGGCCCCGGCGGGGAAGAGGCGGTTCCGGCATCTTCCGAAAAGGGAGAACCGGCGATTCCGCAGGCCCCGGCAGGGGAGACGGAGACCGCGCCGCCGAAGGTGGACCCGGCGCCGCCCCCCGCTCCCCAAAGCGACCTGGAAGCGGAACAGCTTTACGAATCGTGGAGCCGGGCCCGGCAGCTGCTGCGGCAGCGGGACCTGGCGGGGGCTGAGCAGGCTTACCTGGAATTGGCGAACCGCTGGCCGAAGCATCCGGACTTGGCTGGCGAACTCGGCAATGTCTACGTCTTGCTGGGTGAGAAGGATTCAGCCCGGGCCGCGTTCAGGCGAGCCCAGAGGCTGTTGGAACCGCTGGGGCCGTCACTGCCGCTGGAGGCGGTGACGCGCTGGCTGGAACGTCACCGCTGAGCGCAAGAAACCGCCACCCGGGTTCCGCTCAACCCGGGCTCTCCGTCGGAGTCTTCTTTAGCAGAAAGTACAGGATCGGCCAGGCCACGATGCTGGTCGGCAGGCTGGCCCAGAAGATCAAGCCGGGGTTGACGTTGGACAGAAAGATCGACAGCAGGTGAAGGTAGCCCAGGTGCAGCGCCAGCAGCAGGCCGACCGGAAGGCTGGTCTCCAGGGAGCCGGAGAAGTACAGCGTCCGGTAGAACCGGGTGCACAGGTACGCGATGACGGAATAACTGACGATGTGGATGCCAATCCAGTTGCCGGCGATGAGGTCGCTGGCCAGGCCCGCCACCCAGACCATCCCGAAACCGGCCTTGCCGGTCTGGACGACGATCCAGAAGATCATGACCATGGCGACCCAGTGCGGCTGCCAGGGCGCCAGCCATTCCGGCAACGGCCAGGCCGAAAGGGTGATTGCCGCGATCAGGCTTAGGACCTGGTAGACGCGCCATTGCTCAATTGGCATCGGCAAGCTCCTCGGGGGCCTCTTGACCCCAGACCAGCAGGACTTCCCGGTTCCGGTGCAGTTGCGCCCCGGCCTGGATGTCCGCCTCCAGAAAGTCGCGGCCGGGCTGGGCAGTGATTTTCGTGACCTTTCCGACCAGGTGCTGTTCGGGGTAGGTATCGTCGAGACCCGAGGTCAGCAAGATGTCGCCGGGATCGAGGTCGTTATGGCGCGGGACATAGCGGAGCGTCAGCCCCTGTCCGTTGCCGTGCGCAAGGTAGCGGTCGTCGGTTCGCGCATTTCGCACCATCACGGCATGGCTGACATCGTTAATCAGCAGGACGGTGGATTGCCACAGGCTGGTATTGGAGATCTGGCCGACGATGCCGTGTCCATCCAGTACCGGCTGGCCCACATAAGCGCCGTCGCGGGTGCCGCGGTTGATCGTGATGGTCTGCCGGAATGCATTCGTGTTGCTCCTTATGACGACCGCGACCCGGGTTTGCCTCGAATGCTTCTGGACGCCGAGTTCCGCGAGGGTGCGCAATCGGCGGTTCTCGTCTTCCAGCGCTTCTAGGGTCCGCGCGGAGAAGACGTTCTCCAGCAACTGCCGGCGGAGTTCCCGGTTCTCTTCGGTCAGTGCCTCGATACCCCGGTAGTGGGTCGAGACCGAGTCGATGAGTTGCTGGGACAGTTGCGCGACGGCTCGGATCGGGTAGGTGAGCATATCGAGCAAGGGGGCGGCGCGGTCGACCACCGCGTAGCGGTAGTCGATGCTGATCAATGCGATGGCCAGGATCAGGCTACTGGTCAATTTACGCCAAAGCATGGGAGGCCTGACTCAGGAAAGGCTTAGCCGTTCCAAGGGTTTGGAGCGACTCACCCGAAAAAGTTTTGCGAATTCTGCTGAAGTTGGATATTTTCTTCCAGAACCTTGCCGCCGCCGCGCGCCACGCAGTACAGGGGTTCGTCGGCGATGATGACGGAGACCTTGATCTCCTGCATCAGCAGCTCGTCAATGCCCCGAAGCAAGGCGCCGCCGCCGGTGACAACGATGCCGCGCGCCATGATGTCCGAGGACAGGTCCGGCGGGGTCTGCTCGAGGACCGAACGGACCTTATTCAGGATGACCTGCAGGGGCTCTTGCAGGGCATCGTTGATTTCGTTGCTGTTGACGGTGATGCTGCGCGGCGTGCCGTCGGTCGTGTCGCGGCCGCTCACCTCCATCTCTTCCACCGTCTGCGGACGGTAGGCGCTGCCGAGGGTGTGCTTGATCTTTTCCGCGGTGGCTTCGCCGATCAGCAATCCGCAGTTGCGCTTCACGAATTCGATGATGCTCTGGTTGAAGTGGTCGCCGCCGGTACGGGAGGAGTCGGCAAAGACGATATCATTGAGCGACAGAACCGCGACTTCCGACGTGCCGCCACCGATGTCCAGGATGAAGCGGCCGCAGGGCTCCTCAATGCTCAGGCCCGCGCCCAGTGCGGCGAGTAGCGGTTCCTCGTACAGATAGACCTTGCGCGCTCCTGCCGCTTCTGCAGCGGCCCGAATCGCCCGGCGCTCGACCTGGGTGGCGCCGCAGGGCACGCAGACCAGGACCCGCGGTCCGATCGAAAACAGCCGACGCTGGCTCGCTTTCCGGATGAAATACTGCAACATTCTCTCGGCGCTCGCGAAGTCAGCGACCACGCCGTCGCGCAGGGGACGCACCACCTCGATGTTGTCCGATGTCCGGCCGATCATGCGTTTGGCCTCGATGCCGACAGCTACGACCTGCGGTTTGTTCAGGTCGGAATACCTGCGGGTGGCGACCACCGAAGGCTCGTCGAGGACGATGCCTTCCCCAGGCACGTAGACCAAGGTATTGGCGGTGCCCAGGTCGATCGACATATCGTCGCTAAAAAGACGTTGGAACATGAATGGCTTCCAGAAATCGCGAGCCACAATTTAGCATAAAGAGAGGCTTGGCGGCTATACTAAGTGCATAATCTCAGATTTTCCGACCCTCAAAACCTCGCTCCGTTCATGGATCTGACCGCCGAGACCGTCCGCGGAATCGCAAAACTCGCCCGACTCCGCCCGGACCCCGAGGAAGAGCAGCGCCTGATCCAGGACCTGGGCGCGATCCTTGAGTTCTTCGCCCAGCTCAGCGAAGCGGACGTCGACGGCATCGAACCGATGGCACACCCGCTCGAGCTCGACCAGCGCCTGCGCACCGACGAGGTGACCGAACCCGACCGGCGGGAAGACTACCAGGCGATCGCCCCGGACGCGCGCGCGGGTCTGTACCGGGTTCCCGCGGTTCTGGACCCCGACTGATGCATGAACGGACCCTGCTGGAGCAGGCGCAGGCGTTGCAGGACGGGGAGGTATCCAGCGTCGAACTGACCCGCGCCTGCCTGGCGCGCATTCAGGCGCACGACGCGTCGCTCAACAGTTTCATCACGGTGACGGAAGCGCAGGCCCTGGCGCAGGCCGAGGCGGCGGACCGCGCCCGGGCCGCCGGGGACGCCGGCCCGCTGACCGGCGTGCCGCTGGCGCACAAGGACATTTTCTGCACGCGCGGCGTGCGAACCAGTTGCGGGTCCCGGATGCTGGACAACTTCGTCGCGCCGTACGATGCCACGGTGGTGGAACGGCTGGAGGCGGCCGGCATGGTGATGCTCGGCAAGACGAACATGGATGAATTCGCGATGGGCTCGTCCAACGAAAACAGCTACTACGGCCCGGTCCGCAACCCTTGGGACCCGGAGCGGGTCCCGGGCGGTTCCAGCGGCGGGTCCGCCGCCGCCGTGGCGGCCCGCCTCGCCCCGGCGGCCACCGCGACCGACACCGGCGGGTCCATCCGGCAACCGGCCACGTTCTGCGGCGTGACCGGTCTGAAACCGACCTACGGCCGGGTGTCCCGGTTCGGCATGGTGGCCTACGCTTCCAGCCTGGACCAAGGCGGGATGCTCGGCCTGAGCGCCGAAGACTGCGCGGCCCTGCTCGGCGCGATGGCGGGGTTTGACGCCCGCGACTCGACCAGCGTGGATCACCCGGTCCCGAACTATCGAGAAGAACTGGCGCGGCCGGTCGACGGGCTTCGCCTGGGATTGCCGGCGGAATTCTTCGACGACCGGCTGGACGCGCGAATCCGGGCCTCCGTGGAGGAAGCGGTTTCGGCCTGGGAGGCGCTGGGCGCGCGGCGGGTCGAGATTTCGCTGCCGAACCTCCCGCTCGCGACGCCGGCCTACTATGTGATTGCCTCGGCCGAGTGCTCGTCAAACCTGGCGCGCTACGACGGGGTGCGCTACGGGCATCGGTGCGCGGACCCGGGAGACCTGGAAGACCTGTTCTGCCGCTCGCGCGAGGAAGGCTTTGGGGCGGAAGTGCGGCGCCGGATCATGACCGGGACCTACGCCCTGTCTGCCGGCTACCGCGAGGCGTATTACGACCGGGCGCGGCAGGTGCGGCAATTGATCCGGCGGGACTTCCAGCAGGCATTCGAGACGGTCGACGTGATCGCCGCGCCGGTCTCGCCGGTGCTGCCGTTCCGGCTCGGCGAGAAAATGCAGGACCCGGTGGCCATGTACCGGATTGACGGGTATACCATTCCGGTCAACCTGGCCGGATTGCCGGGCCTGTCGTTGCCGGCGCGGCCGGTGGAGGGGCTGCCGACCGGGGTGCAACTGATTGGCGACTATTTCGACGAGGCGCGGCTGCTCGGTCTCGGCGCCGCCTGGCAACGGGAGACGGATTGGCACCGCCAGGTGCCGCCGGGATTCGCATGAGCGGCTGGGAGACCGTGATCGGGCTGGAGATCCACACCCAGCTCTCGACCCGAAGCAAGCTGTTCTCTGCGGCCGCGACGCAATTCGGGGCGGAACCGAACCGCCAGGCCTGCGGCATCGACCTGGCGCTGCCGGGCGTATTGCCGGTGGTCAACCGCGAAGCCATCCGCATGGCGGTCCTGTTTGGGCTTGCGGTCGGTGCGAAGATCCGCACGCCCTGCGTGTTTGCGCGCAAGAACTACTTCTACCCGGACCTGCCGCGCGGCTACCAGATCAGCCAATACGAACTGCCGATCGTCGAGG
This sequence comes from uncultured candidatus Poriferisulfidus sp., assembly GCA_965214545.1. GTDB lineage: Bacteria > Pseudomonadota > Gammaproteobacteria > Poriferisulfidales > Poriferisulfidaceae > Poriferisulfidus. The sequence continues at coordinate 105,014 of OZ243950.1, forward strand.
GCGGGACGGTCGAGATCGAATTGCAAAACGGCGGCTGCCGGCAGATCGAACTGACTCGGGCACACCTGGAGGAGGACGCCGGGAAACTGCTGCACGAGGGTTACGCCGGGGAGAGCGCGGTGGACCTCAACCGCGCCGGCGTGCCGCTGATGGAAATCGTCTCGGAACCGCAGATGCGAAGCCCCGAGGAGGCCACCGCCTACATGCGCACGGTGCACGGCATCGTCACCTTCCTGGGGATTTGCGACGGCAACATGGAACAGGGGTCTTTTCGTTGCGACGCGAATATTTCCATGCGGCGGAAGGGCGAACAGGAGTTGGGCGTCAAGGTCGAACTGAAGAACATTAATTCGTATCGTTTCGTCGAACGCGCCCTGCGCTACGAACAGCAGCGCCAGGTCGAAGCGCTGGAATCCGGCCAGCCGATCATCCAGGAGACCCGGCAATATGACCCGGGAACCGACCGCACCCGCCCGATGCGGGTCAAGGAATACGCAGACGATTATCGGTACTTCCCGGATCCCGACCTGCTGCCGGTGGTCGTCGACGAAGCGATGCAGGCGGAACTGGCGGCATCGCTCCCGGAACTGCCGCAGGCCCGCAAGGCCCGGCTGATCGAACAGTACGCATTAGCCCCCGACCTCGCCGCCGTGCTGGTACAGAGCCGGCAGTGGGCCGATTACTTCGAGGCGACCGTCGATGCGGGCGCCGCGGCCGCCACGGCGGCGCGCTGGATCACCGGCGAGGTGTTCGCCCGCATGCGCAAGGGTTCGGCCGAGCCGGCCGAACCGCCGGTGTCGGCGGAGTCGCTGGCGCAATTGCTGAAGTGCATTGATTCCGGGCTGGTGTCCAACAGCGCGGCGAAGGACGTGCTGGCTGCGATGTGGCAGGGCGAAGGCGAAGCCGAGGCCATCATCGAAGCCCGGGGCCTGCGCCAGGTCGGCGCCGGTGCCGACCTGGACCAATGGATCGATCAGGTCATCGAGGCGCATCCGGATGAAGTGGAACAGTACCGCGGCGGCAAGGACCGCCTGCTTGGCTTCTTCGTCGGACAGGTGATGAAGGCGTCGGGCGGGAAGGCGGATCCGAAGCAGGTCAGCGAGCAGTTGCGCACGAAACTTCAAGCCGCCTGAATAGGGGGCACATAGGAGGGAAGCCATGAGGTCCATTTTTTTGCTGGGGTGGTTGGCTTGCGCTTCGGCGACGGCTGAAGTCGTCGAGGAGGCCGTTGATTTCGAGTACGGTGGCGCTGCGCACCGGGGCTACTTTTATTATGAAGACAGCGATTCCGACCCCCGCCCCGGAATTCTGGTGGTGCACGAATGGTGGGGACTGAACGCCTATGCCCGCGAGCGCGCAAGGCAGATGGCCGCCGACGGTTACGTGGCTTTCGCCATGGACATGTATGGGGTGGACAAGGTGACCGAACACCCGAAGCAGGCGGGCGAGTGGAAGACGCAGGTCACGAGCAATATCGAAGACTGGCAGAAACGCGCGCAACTCGGGGTAGAACTGTTGCGCGGTCATCCCATGACGGACGGCGGGAACATCGCGGCAATCGGCTACTGTTTTGGCGGGGCGACCGTCATGCAGCTCGCCTACAGCGGTGCCGACGTCAAGGGTGTGGTCAGTCTGCACGGTTCGCTGCCTCCGGCCTCTGCCGGGCAGGCCAAAGCGATCCAGGCGGCGATACTGGTCGAGCATGGCAACGACGACCTGTTCGTCCCGAAGGAGAAGGTCCGTGCGTTCCGTGAGGCATTGGATGCCGCGGGGGTGGACTACACCTTCAACGGCTATGACGGCGCGCGGCATGGGTTCACCAACCCGGATGCGGCCCGGTACGGCATCGATGCCTTACGGTACGACGCTCACGCAGACCGGCAGTCGGCCGAGAATATGCGGGCGTTTTTCAAACGGATTTTCGAGTAGGCCGCAGTTCTTCGTTGATGCGCCAACTCTGCAGCGCCTATAAATGTCTCAAGGGGCCGAAGTGTTCTCAAGGGGTCTTGGAATGAACAAACTTTGGAAGTGAGTGCCGTACGATTTTGGACATGGATCTCACAGAAGAGCCATGTCGTACCGGTTAAGGAAGGCAAAAAGATTTTCTCCCATGTAGTCCGGGAATGATCCTCGCTCATGAACCGTCAAAGCAGATTGCGCTCGATCAAACAAAGCCACGAGTTTCTGTTCTGGATCGTGACGGGAGATGTAGACGATGCCATCCGCTTGGTCGGGGTGCCCATGGAATGCGCAAGCCCACTGTTGGGCCAGATCATAGTCTTCAGTACAGATGCGCGCATCCAAGCCCATACGGATTAAGCCTTTCCCAGCAAGGTCGACAAGCCGAAGGCTTCGCGTAGAACGAAATTCCGCTACGTGAATCCGTGCAAGGAATCCTGCTGAAACTTGGCGTTGCCGTTGACGGCAAAATACTTCTGCAAATGCGCCGTCGATCTGCTGTGCAAGATACAGCGTCCCGAATTGCCCATCAGAAGAATCAAAACGATTGTTTCCCGAACAGCCGAAGTGCATGGGGGCGAAGCGGTTTCCGTGCAAGCGGAACCATTGCTGGTTTTCGGGGATTCGAGTCAGGGCAAGCGAACGATTCCGCAATTCCCGCGTAGGGCGGGCAAGGCGTCGCAGGGGGACCATCGAGTTGTCTAGACCGCGCCTTGTTGCCCCTGCATGCGGGCTGCCCTTAGAACTGGTTTCAGGTTTTTCTTGCGAAGAAGGTCAAGGGGACGTTTGCCATTGGCCGCTTCATCTTCGCTCAGGAAGAAGATGAGGCGTGTCCAAGGGTCTTGGTCGGCTAGGAGTTCGAGGATTTCGGTCATGCCTTCGAGCGGTGCGGATTCGCCGAATTGCCAAGAGGGGTACAGGTATCCGTTCGGGCCCTCGATGGCAAGCAGTTTGTTGGCGGCCCGGCGCTGCCCTACGGATTGGCGGCTGATGCCAAGGAGTTTGGCAACGGATGAGGGAGACAAGATGCCACCCTCGCTTTCCAATAGTTCACGCCGTGCGAGCGCACCGCGAAGGCGGACTCTGAGTTCCGGGGATTCCTGCACTGGAGCGAGAGCCAGCATTTTTATGACAGTCCAGAAATCGTCACTTGCCGAAAGGGCTTGAGCCTGTTCCTGCCCTGAGAGGGAACGATAGGCATTCTGGAAATACCGCTGAATCCGGGCTAGAAGGGCCGCTTCGGCAGGGTTCCGGGCTGGCTCAAGATTAGACAGATCCTCATAGGCTACGCTTTTCATAAGGGTTCTCCTAGCAAGATGCTTTACACTATATTATATCGTAATAATGTAAATAATGTAAATCATTCAAACTACAAAAGACACCCTGACACCATGATAGATTAAAGCGGTCTATTGCGGCACGGGGTGTTGGCCCGGCTTTGCCGCAACAGTCACTTAGCGCGACGCCAGACAGGTCCGCGGCAGACCGGGTAGATCGACCAAGGTATTTGCGCTCCCCCATCCCGCCCGTTCGACAATCTTTCGACAAATCCCCCCTGATCCGCGCCGTGCTCCAGCAGCAGCCGGGTACGCCGATGTGCGTGTCGGCGTGCCTGCACGGCCAGGATCCGGATCGCCTGGGTCCCCCGGGCAGGGGCGACCAATGCATGACGGGGCTCCCGACGCACGCCGGGAGATTGCAGGTGCGGGTCGTGGAGCATGACGTAGGGCGGATTTCCGAGGATCAGGTCGAAAGTGCCGCCGGGCCACGGGTGACGCCAGTCTCCCCGCGTAAAAAGGACATTCTTCAACCGTAATCGCAGGGCATTGCTTTGGGCCAGTTTGATTGCGGCGCGTGACTGATCCAAAGCCAGGACCCGGCAATCCGGCCGGGCGCGGGCCAGGGCCAAGGCAATCACGCCGCTGCCGGTGCCCCATTCGAGAATGTGTGCCCGGCGCGGCAACCCGCGCAAGGCCTGCTCCACGAGCAACTCGGTCTCCGGGCGGGGCGCCAGGACCCGGGAAGTGAGTCGGACCGAAAAATCCAGGAAGTCGCACTCGCCGCACAAGTGGGCGACCGAATGGCCGTCTTGCCGGCGGCGGACCAGGGCGGTGCCGCGTGCCTGTTCGGTCGGCGACAGCGACCACTCCGGATGCGCCAGCATCCAGGCCCGGGAGCGGCGCAGGGCATGGCTCCACAGCCATGCGGCATCGACTGCTGGGCTGTCGCTGCAGGAAGCCAGCCGGGTCCGGGATTCGAGCAGCGCCTGGCGGAGGGTGAGGGGCTCAGCCGCCACCGGCCTGTTCGGCCAATTGCATGGCCCGATGTTCCTGCCGCAGGGGGTCGATGACCGGGCCGAGCTCCCCTTCGAGCATCTCGTGCAGGGAGTGCAGGGTCAGCCCGATCCGGTGATCGGTGACGCGGCTCTGTGGGAAGTTGTAGGTACGGATCCGCTCGGAGCGGTCGCCGCTGCCGATCAGGTCCCGGCGAAGGCTGGCTTCCTCTTCTGCTCGCCGCTTGCGCTCCCGGTCCAGCAGCCGGGCCCGCAGAAGCGACAGGGCCTGTTCCCGGTTGCGGTGCTGCGAGCGTTCGTCTTGGCACTCGATCACGAGGCCGGTGGGCAGGTGCGTGATGCGCACGGCCGAGTCGGTCTTGTTCAGGTGCTGACCCCCGGCGCCGGACGCGCGGAAGCGGTCGATGCGCAGGTCATCCGGGGACAGTTCGATCTCGCCGATGTCCTCGGTTTCGGGAAACACCGCGACGGTGGCCGCCGAGGTATGGATCCGGCCCTGGGATTCCGTCTGCGGGACGCGTTGCACCCGGTGCACGCCGGACTCGAACTTGAGGCGGGCGTAGGCATCCCGCCCCCGCACGCGCGCCACCACTTCGCGGAATCCGCCTTGCTCGCCCTCGTTGTGGTTGAGCGATTCGATCTGCCAGCCGTTCTGCTCGGCATAGCGGCTGTACATCCGGAACAGGTCGCCGGCGAACAGGGCGGCCTCGTGCCCGCCGGTGCCGGCCCGAATCTCCAGAAACGCGTTGCATTGGTCGTGCGGGTCGACCGGGATCAGCAATTCCTCGATTTCCTTCTCGATCTCAGCGAGCCGTTGTTGCAGGCGCACGCGCTCCTCGTCGGCTAGGGTGCGCAAGGCGGCATCGGGTTCGTCCTGGAGTTCGGCGACGGATTCCAGTTCCTGCCGGCAGGCACGATGGTCTTGGTACCGGTCCACCAGTGGTGCCAGCCTTGAGAATTCGCTGGACAGCTCGCGGTGGCGGGTCCGGTCGGACAGCACCTCGGGGTCCGCGAGTTGCTGCTGGATCCAGGCGTGGCGTTCGACCGAACAGTCGAGCCGGGCCTGAAGGGATTCCCTCATGAGTCCGGGGAGCGGGCCTTGAGCAGGGTGCGTGCCGCGTCGAGCAGGGACTGGTCGTTGTCCTGGCCGGCCTCGTTCAGGGCCTGGGTCGGGGTGTGCGTCAGGCGGTTGCACAGTGTGTGGGCCAGCCACTCCAGCGTCTCATCGGTTCCGCGGCCGTGTTTCAGCCGCTGCTGCGCCTGCTCCAGCGTGGTGTCCCGCAGCTGCTGCGCCTGGTCGCGGTAGTCGCGGATCAGGGCGAACGCGGACTCGCTCTGCGCGCGGCGCGCGAACTCTTCCACCTGCCGGTCGATGATCGCGCCGGCTTGGCGGCGGGCGTCCTCGCGGGATTGCAGGTTCTTCTCGATGACCTGACGCAGGTCCTCCTGGGTGTAGAGGTAGACGTCGGGGAGGCTCGCGATTTGCGGCTCGATGTCGCGTGGCACCGCCAGGTCCACCATGTAGACCGGCCGGTGCTTGCGCCGCCGGACGACGTCCTCGACCCGGCCCTTGCCGAGCACCGGCACCGGGCTCGCCGTGCTGCTGATGACGATGTCCGAGTCTTCCAGTGCATGGTCGATATGGGACATCGGGATGGCGTGCGCCAGCAATTCCCGGGCCAGTTTCTGGGCCCGTTCCAGGCTGCGGTTGGCGATGGTCAGGTGGCCGATGCCGGCATCGTTCAGGTAGCGCGCCACCAGCCGCGCGGCTTCGCCGGCCCCGATCACCAGCGCCCGGCGGTCCTGCAGGCGGTCGAAGAACTGCTGGGTGAGCGAGACGGCGACGTGGGCGATGGAGACCGGGTTCCGGCTGATCTCGGTCAAGGTGCGGACTTGCTTCGCGGCCGCGAAAGTGTGTTGGATCAGGCGGTGCAACTCGCCGCCCAGCGTGCCGGCCTGTTGCGCATCGCGCGAGGCCTGCTTGAACTGGCCGAGGATCTCCGGCTCGCCGGGGACCATGGAATCCAATCCGCTCGCAACCTCGATGGCGTGGCGGACCGCATCGCCGGCGGTGTGCCAGTACAGCGCGTCCTGCAAGGTCTCCGGATTTACCTGGTGCCAGTGGCACAGCCAGTCCCGGGCCTGTGCCAGATCCTCCGCGGTGTCGTGGCTGAGGTACAGCTCGGTGCGGTTGCAGGTGGACAGGATGACCGCCTCGCTGATGTTCGGCAGCGAGGCCAGCTCCTTGAGAGCCGCACTCAGCGCGTCCTGGGTGAACGTGATTTTCTCGCGCAGGTCCAGGCTGGCGGTCCGATGATTGATGCCCAAGGCGGCCAATGCCATAATATCGGGGTTTCCCAAGCCCGGTTGCTGCGACGGTTATCTTGTCCATTTTACGCCAAAATTCCCTTTTCATAAGGCCGTTTGCGGGCCCGGCCCGGAATTGTTTCGGGGCGGCGGGCTTGGTTTTCCTGCTCGGACTGGCCGCCGGCTGCCAGATTCTGCCCGAATCGGGCACCCTATCCGGCGGGCCACAAACGCCTGAAGCATCCGACGCGGTCGAGGTGACCGAAACCCCGGTCGCAGACCTGATGTACGAATTGCTGCAGGGCGAGATGAGCGGATTCCGCGGCGAATTGCCGGCCGCATTCGAGCACTACTACCGGGCCTCCCTGTTGACGGACGATCCCGAGGTTGCCTCGCGGGCGACCGAGATTGCCCTGTGGATGCAAGATTCTGCCCGCGTGCTGAAAGCCGCGGTGCGCTGGCGGAGCCTGGTGCCTGAAAATCCGCACCCGTTGCGCGTGCTGGGATCCATTCATGCGGCCCAGGGAGACATTCCCGCCGCGCTCGACGCGTACCAGGAGTCCATGACCGTGTCGCCGCTCAGCCTGGAACTGGATCTCCTCGCGGTCTCGAATTCCCTCTCCACTCCAGAGGCGCAGCCGGTCCGGCTCGAAGTCCTGCGGGGGCTTGCGAAACTCTATCCGAACAGCGCGCACGCGCATCTCCACGTGGCCGGCATTGCGCGTTCGGAAGATCGGCTCGATGAGGCCCTGGCGGCCGTGCGCCGGGCCTCCGAGGTCCTCCCGCAATGGCCGGAGGCGATCACCTTGCAGGCCGACATCCTGCGTTCGATGGAGCGCTCCGAGGAGGCGGCGGCCCTGTTGCGGGAAGCCCTGGCGCAGCCGATAGAAAACGCGCAGCGCCTGCGCCAGATGCTGGCGGACTTGCTCAACCGCCTGGGGCGGGAGGACGAGGCGCGGGAACAATTCCGCCAACTGCTCGAATCCGATCCGGGCAATCCGCACTGGCAGATGACCCTTGGCTCCCTGGCGCTGTTGGCGGGCGACTGGAAAGAATCCGAAGCGCATTTCCTGGCGCTTGCCGACAACTCCAGGCCGCTGGTATCCGGCCAGCCACTGGCGTTGAACCGCTCGGTCAGCGCGTACTTTCTCGGGCTCGTGTCCGAGGAGGGCGGGCAGACGCGCAAGGCCATGGACTACTACTACCAGGTCGAGGAACGGGACTACTTCGGGGTCGACGAGTACTACGAGAAGGCGCGGGTGCGGATCGCGCACCTGCTGTTGGATGCGGGGAACCTCGAACAGGCGCGGATGCACCTGAGGGTGTCGCGCGGGCGCAGCCGGCAGGCGGACAGCATTGTGCAGCTGTACGTCGCGGAGGGGGACTTGCTGTACGGCCTGAAGCACTACGATGACGGGCTGACCCTGATGAACCGCGCCCTGGAGGAATATCCGGGCCGGGCGTCGCTGCTGTACAGCCGCGCCTTGCTGGCGGAACGGCTGGGCCGGATTGACTGGCTGGAGCGGGACCTCCAGGCCGTGCTTGCGGAAGACCCGGACAACGCCCAGGCGCTCAATGCACTCGGCTATACCTGGGCGGATCACAACCTCAACCTGGAGCAGGCGCGGGAACACATCGAGCGGGCGCACGCGCAACTCCCGGGCGATGCGGCGATCACCGACAGCCTCGGCTGGGTGCATTACCGGCTGGGCAACCTCGATCAGGCGGAGGCGCTGCTGCGGCAGGCGTTCGCGCTGCTGGCCGAAGGGGAAATCGCGGCCCACCTGATCGAGGTTCTCTGGGTGCAGGGGCGGCACGAGGAAGCGCGCCGGATCTACCGCGAGACCATCGAGCGGCTGCCGGACGACGAATTCCTGGCCCGGGTCGGGCAGCGCTTCTCCTTATGAGGGGGGCGGGACTCGGCCTGGCGGCCTTCCTGTTGACGGGGTGCCCGTTGTTCCAGGGGCCGGGAGAAACCGGGCCGGGGGCCTCGGCAGACGCCCGGCTCTGGGAGTCGCACCGCCAGAGCGTGGCGGGGTTGCGGGACTGGAGCCTGCAAGGCCGTTTCGGCCTGCAATGGGGTGACGGTCAGGCCCAGGGCCGCCTGCGGTGGCGCCAGGCGGGTGCGGAGTTCGAGTTGCGGCTGAGTGGGCCGTTCGGGCTGAACCCGGTGCACGTGACCGGCAATCTGCAAAGTGGGCAGGCGATCCTCGACGACGGGGAAGAGCGGCTTGAAGGAGAACTGGAGACCCTCATGCGGGCGCGCTTGGGTTTTGCGCTGCCGCTGGCAGAACTGGCGCAGCTCGTGCGCGGCATCCCGGTCTCCGACACCGGCGAGGTGAGGCTCGACGGGAAGGCTCGGGCCCGGCATATCCGCCAGGGGGGCTGGGACATCGACTACCGCGACTACAGTTGCTGCGAGGAGCCGGCTCTGCCGGGCCGGGTGCGTTTCGCCCAGGAGGCGATGCGCGGCGTGCTGGTCGTTCGGGAATGGAGCCGGAACTAGCTGATGCGCCTGTACGCCCCGGCCAAGATCAACCTGTTCCTGCACGTGACCGGCCGCCGCGAGGACGGCTACCACGAGTTGCAGACCCTGTTCCAGTTAATCGATTACACGGACTGCCTGACGATCGAACCGCGCGAGGACGACCGTTTCGAGTACGCGGACGATACGGCCGGGGCCTTCGCCGGGAGCAACCTGTGCCTGCGGGCCGCCGAACTGGCGCACGCCCGGCACCCCGGAGGCTGCGGAGCCACGATTTTTCTCAACAAGCGGATCGCGGTTGGCGCGGGCCTCGGCGGCGGTAGTTCCGATGCGGCCGCCGTGCTGCACGGGCTCAACCGCCTGTGGGGCCGGCCGTGGGGAACGGAGGAGTTGGCCGGGATCGGCCTGGAGCTGGGCGCGGACGTGCCGCTGTTCGTCCATGGGCGCACCGCCTGGGCGGAAGGCGTGGGGGAGCGGCTGACGCCGGTGGACCGTGCGGAGGGGTTTGCGCTGGTCGTGCCGACCCCGTCGGAGGTCAGTACGGCCGAGGCCTACCGGTCCCTGCAATTGACACAATGGAGCCGCCCCATCAAAATGGGCGCGGCAGACGCGTATTGGGGGAGCAACGTGTTCGAGGAACTGCTCCGGTCGCGGCTGCCGGAAGTCGGGACACGCCTGGACTGGTTGCGCCGCTATGCGCCGGCCGCCATGACCGGGTCGGGCGGTTCGGTCTTCGCGTGGTTCAAGGATCGCGGCGAGGCCGAATCCGTATTGGCGCGTTGTCCGCCGGAATGGAGTGGACGGGTTGCCGCGGGTCTCGCGCGCTCCCCCCTGCTGGCGCAGGCGGGGGCGTGAAGGATGTTGGGCCGTCGCCAAGTCAGGTTAAGGCACGGGGTTTTGATCCCCGCATTCGCAGGTTCGAATCCTGCCGGCCCAGCCATTTTGCAACTCGTGAACGGATACTAGGATGAGTGATTACGACGACCTGGTGGTGTTCAGCGGAAACGCCAACCCGGCGCTTGCGCAGAAGATCGCCCAGTACCTCAGCATTCCGCTGGGCAAGGCCGACATCGGCCGTTTCAGCGACGGCGAGGTGCGTGTGGAAATCAACGAAAACGTGCGCGGCAAGGACGTGTTCATCGTGCAGCCGACCTGCCGGCCGACCAACGAAAACCTGATGGAGCTGGTGATCATCGTCGACGCGCTGCGCCGTTCCTCGGCCGAGCGCATCACCGCGGTGGTGTCGTATTTCGGCTATTCGCGTCAGGACCGCCGGGCGCGCTCGGGACGGGTGCCGATCTCGGCCAAGCTGACCGCGAACATCATCACCGCGGCCGGGGTCAACCGCTTGCTGACCATTGACCTGCATGCCGACCAGGAGCAGGGCTTCTTCGACATCCCGGTCGACAACATTTACGCCTCGCCGATCCTGATCAAGGACATCTGGCACCGCCACGGCGGCGACCCGTTGGTGACGGTGTCGCCGGATATCGGCGGGGTGGTGCGCGCCCGCGCGTTCGCCAAGCAGCTCGGCAGCGAGCTGGCCATCATCGACAAGCGGCGGCCGAACCCGAACGAGTCGGAAGTCATGAACATCATCGGCGAGGTCGAGGGCATGTGCTGCGTGATGGTCGACGACATGGTGGACACTGCGGGCACCTTGTGCCATGCGGCGGCGGCGCTGAAAGAGCAGGGGGCCACGCGGGTGGTCGCCTACGTCACGCACCCGGTGCTGTCGGGACGGGCGATCGAGACCCTGTCGGGTTCCGTGCTGGACGAGCTGGTCGTCACCGACACCATCCCGCTGAGCGCCGAGGCCATGGAGTGCGGCCGCATCCGCGTGCTCAGCGTGTCCGAACTGCTGGCCGAATCGATTTCCCGCATTCACCGCAACGAGTCGATCAGCACGCTGTTCATCGAATGAGGCGGGCGGCTTCGCGCCGTCCCGGACTTTCCGTTCGCTGTTTCTGGAAATCGGCTTAAAAAAATTTTTGTATAATGGCGCCTCCAAACGCATAACCAAGAACAACCTGGGACCCAAAAAATATGTTCACCAGCAATCCTTTTGCTGAGCTTTCGACGTACATCGATGTTGCCGTGACGCAGACCTTCGTGGTCGTCATGTTTGCTCTGGTCGTGGTGGGTACGTTGTTTGACGTCATACATAAAAAGAGCGCCAAGTATTTTTTTGAAGACTGGCGGAAATCCAAGGCGAAGGGCAGCAATCCGGTCGGCGGCGGACAAGTTATGTCCCTGGCGGCCCGGACCCTGGCCAGCGAAGTGCTGACTTCATCGGAATTTTGCTCCGCCCGGAGGCGTATCGCCCACCTGCTCACGATGTACGGCTTCGTCGGCTATGTCGTGGCCACCGCCATGATGGTGTTCTGCCACCCGACCGAGACCGGCCCCGCGGTCTGGCCGATGCTGTGGCACATCGGGGCCTTGATGGTGTGCGTCGGCGGCTACTGGTTCTGGTTTTTCATCCGGGTGGATGTTGCGGCCGAAGGGAATTCGCGGTTCAGCCTGTCGCAGGCCGACCTATTCGTTCTGTCGTTGCTGGCGAGCACGACTTGGGCCTTGGTCTGGTCGTGGCTGGGAACCTCGGGCTTCGGATGGCTGGCGTTTGGGCTGTACGTGTTCTCGACCGCGGTCCTGTTCGGATCCATCCCCTGGTCCAAGTTCGCCCATATGTTTTTCAAGCCCTCGGCCGCCTTGCAGAAGCGGGTGGCGGAAGCGGCCGGGTCGCGGAGCAATCTGCCGGCGCCGGCGGACAAGCCTGAAACCCTGGGTTCGGCGCGTGAAATGCCGACCAATTATTAACCCGCCTAATCGGTTTCCGATTCGGCCCCCCTTGAAAAAGGACCCCTGGTTCACTCAACAATAGGAGAGGACGGAACAGCATGCCTACTTTCGTTTATATGACACGTTGTGACGGTTGCGGTCACTGCGTCGACATCTGTCCCTCGGACATCATGCACATCGACAAGACCTATCGACGTGCCTACAACATCGAGCCCAACATGTGCTGGGAGTGCTACTCCTGCGTGAAGGCGTGCCCGCAAAACGCGATTGATGCGCGCGGCTACGCCGACTTCGCCCCGCTCGGCCACAGCGTCCGGGTGTTGCGCGAGGAGGAAAAGGGCACGATCGCTTGGAAGATCATTTTCCAGGACGGCCGGGAAAAGAATTTCCTGTCGCCGATTCGAACCACCGAATGGGGCACCATTCCCTCACCGGCAGAGCTGGACGTGCCCAGTGCGGACGCGCTCAAGTCTCAGGAACTCGCCCATGAGCCGGACGCGCTCAACATCGATGGCGGGCTCCCCACATTGAAGCCGGCCACTTAAGCAAGGAGCAGACTAATGGGATTGTTTAATCGAAGGAAAACTGTGGTCGTCGATTCCGACGTGCTCGTCGTCGGCGGCGGCATGGCCGGTTGCGGCGCCACCTACGAATCCAGGTACTGGGGACGCGACCTGAAGGTGGTCTGCGTCGAGAAGGCCAACATCGAACGCAGCGGCGCGGTCGCGCAGGGCTTGTACGCCATCAACTGCTACATGGGCATGCAGTGGGGCGAGAACCAGCCGGAAGACCATGTCCGCTATGCGCGCAACGACCTCATGGGGCTGGTGCGGGAGGACCTGGGCTATGACATCGCCCGGCACGTCGACGCCACCGTGCACAAATTCGAAGAGTGGGGCCTGCCCCTGATGCGCGACCCGGAAACGGGGCGCTACCAGCGCGAGGGCAAATGGCAGATCATGATCCACGGCGAAAGCTACAAGCCGATCGTCGCCGAGGCGGCGCGCAAGGCCGCCAGCGAAGTCTACAACCGGATCATGGTGACCCACCTGTTGATGGATGAGTCGAAGCCGAACCGGGTGGCCGGTGCCGTCGGCTTCAATGTCCGCACCGGGGATTTCTACGTGTTCCGCGCCAAGGCCGTGATCGTGTGCGCCGGAGGCGCCTCGCATATCTACAAGCCCCGTTCCGTCGGGGAAGGCATGGGACGCACCTGGTACGCGCCGTGGAGCAGTGCCTCGGCCTATGCGCTGCCGATTTTGGCCGGCGCCAAGATGACCCAGATGGAGAACCGCATCGTCCTGGCCCGATTCAAGGACGGCTACGGCCCGGTCGGCGCCTACTTCCTGCACCTCAAGACCTATACCCAGAATGGTTATGGCGAGGAGTACGAGTCCAAGTGGTATGAGCACACCAAGGAAATGGTCGGCGAATACATCGATCACCATCCGACCCCCACCTGCCTGCGCAATCACGCCTTCCTGGAAGAAGTGAAGGCGGGCCGGGGCCCGATCCGCATGGTGACCAAGGAGGCCTTCCAGGACCCGCACAAGGAAACCGTGGGCTGGGAGAACTTCCTCGGCATGACCATTGGCCAGGCGGTGGTCTGGGCGGCACAGAACATCGATCCCAAGCACATCAACCCGGAACTGACGACGTCCGAGCCCTACGTCATGGGCTCCCACGCGACCTGTTCGGGCGCCTGGGCCAGCGGCCCGGAGGATGTGGCACCGTCGGATTACCAGTGGGGCTACAACCGGATGATGACCGTGGAAGGCTTGTTCGGCGCCGGCGATACGATTGGCGGCAGCGCGCACAAGTTCTCATCGGGGTCCTACACCGAAGGCCGCATCGCGGCCAAGGCGGCGGTCAACTACATCAACGACCTGAAGAACGAAAAGCTTCAAGTCAGCGAGAAGCAGTGCCAGGACCTGAAAGAGACGATCTACAAGCCGCTGGAGAACTACGAGGTCGGCCGCAACGAGATCGTGGCGGGCACCGTCTCGCCGAGCTATATTCTGCCGATCCACGGCCTGCAGCGCCTCGAGAAGATCATGGACGAATATGTCGGCGGGATCAGCACCAACTACATGACCAACGAGCCCTTGCTCACGCGCGGTCTGGAACTGCTGGACATGCTGAAGACGGACCTCGACAGCATCGGCGCCGAAGACCTCCACCAGTTGCAGCGCACCTGGGAGCTCCAGCACCGGTTCCTGGCCTCGCAGTCGGTCGCGCACCACACGCTGTTCCGCAAGGAGACGCGCTGGCCCGGCTACTACTACCGGGGCGATTTCCCGAAACTCGACGACCAGGACTGGCATTGCCTCACCCTGTCCCGCTATGACCGGGAATCCGACGAGTGGGAAATGGAGAAGGCGCCGGTCCACCACATCATCGACTGAACGGCGCGGCAGACGCTGCGCGGGATGCTCGCCCGGCCCCCACGGGGGCCGGCCGCGGGCAGTGCCGGACCGGGCGGAATCGGGCGCCCGGGCCCCGGCAGAATCGGGGAAGAACAGAGTCCCGGAATCCGGCCCGATAACAGGAACATGACGGCGCCGAAGCGGAAATTAATTTTCGCCTTGTGCTATAATTCGCCGCCGGATTTGGTGGGCCAGCCTCCGACCACGGGAGCTGGCCTGTTTTTATAAATGACCGCCAATTCATTGATGACACGATGGCCACAATTAACCAGTTGGTGCGCAAGCCGCGCAAACGCCCTACGAGCAAAAGCAACGTGCCGGCGCTCGCCCGTTGCCCGCAACGACGCGGGGTCTGCACTCGTGTCTACACTACCACTCCAAAGAAGCCCAATTCCGCACTGCGCAAGGTCGCCCGCGTCCGCCTGACCAACGGCTTTGAAGTCACCAGCTACATCGGTGGCGAGGGGCACAACCTCCAGGAACATTCCGTCGTTCTGATCCGCGGCGGCCGGGTCAAGGATCTGCCGGGCGTGCGCTACCACACGGTGCGCGGCAGCCTCGACACTCAGGGGGTGGCAGATCGCCGGCAAGGCCGTTCCAAGTACGGGACCAAGCGGCCCAAGGTCGGCGGCTGATCGCCGTCTTTGCAGGAGCCCCGCCATGCCACGCCGCCGAGATGTCCCGGAACGCCCGATTGAGCCGGATCCCAAGTACGGCAAGAAACTGCTGACCCGCTTCGTCAACGCCCTGATGCGTGACGGCAAGAAATCGGTGGCCGAACGCATCCTGTACAACGCCCTGGACGAAATCGGCCGGGTCCGCGGGGGCGAATCGGTCGAGGTGCTCGAACAGGCCCTGGAGAACGTCCGCCCGCCGGTGGAAGTCAAGTCCCGCCGGGTCGGCGGTGCGACCTACCAGGTGCCGGTGGAAGTGCGCCCACAACGCCAGGAGGCGCTCGCGATCCGCTGGATCATCGAGTCCTCGCGCAAACGCTCCGAAACCTCCATGATGCGCCGGCTGGCCGGCGAACTGATGGATGCCGCCGACCAGAGAGGCATTGCCATCAAGAAACGCGAAGACACCCTGAGCATGGCGGAATCCAACCGCGCCTTCTCGCATTACCGCTGGTAAGACCATGGCCCGCCAGACCCCCCTGCAGCGTTACCGGAACATCGGCATCATGGCGCACATCGATGCCGGCAAGACCACGACGACCGAGCGCATCCTGTTCTACACCGGCATTTCGCACAAGATCGGCGAGGTGCACGACGGGGCGGCGGTGATGGACTGGATGGAGCAGGAACAGGAGCGGGGCATCACCATCACATCGGCGGCGACGACCTGTTTCTGGAGCGGGATGGCGCACGACATGGACACGCACCGGATCAACATCATTGATACGCCCGGCCACGTCGATTTCACGATCGAGGTCGAGCGCTCGCTGCGGGTGCTGGACGGCACCTGCGCGGTGTTCTGCGCGGTCGGCGGCGTCGAGCCGCAGTCCGAGACGGTGTGGCGGCAGGCCAACCGTTACGGCGTGCCGCGCCTGGCCTTCGTCAACAAGATGGATCGGGCCGGCGCGGACTTCGGGCGCGTGGTGGACCAGATCCGGGACCGCCTGCGCGCGGTTCCCGTCCCGGTGCAGCTGCCGATCGGGGCGGCGGAGGATTTCGTCGGGGTGGTCGACCTGATCGAGCAGAAGGCGATCTACTGGAACGCGGACGACAAGGGCGCGAGCTTTGAACTGAAGGACATTCCGGAGGACCTGGCCGAGGCCTGCCACGAGGCGCGCGAGCACATGGTTGAGGCCGCCGGTGAAGGCGACGATGAGTTGATGGGGGCCTACCTGGAAACGGGCGCGCTCTCCCCGGACGACATCCGCAAGGGACTGCGGCTGCGCACGCTGCGCAACGAGATCGTGCCGGTGCTGTGCGGTTCCGCGTTCAAGAACAAGGGCGTGCAGGCGATGCTGGATGCCGTGGTGCACTACCTGCCGTCGCCGGTGGAAGTCCCGCCGATCAAGGGGCATCTGGACGACGGCAAGGAAGACGTGCGCGAATCCGATGACGAGGCGGCGTTTTCGGCGTTGGCCTTCAAGGTCGCCACGGATCCGTTCGTGGGAACCTTGACCTTCTTCCGCGTGTATTCCGGCGTTCTCAATTCCGGCGATTCCCTGTTCAACCCGCGCAAGCACGGCAAGGAACGCGTCGGGCGCATCCTGCAGATGCACTCCAATCACCGCGAGGAGATCAAGGAAGTGCGCGCCGGGGACATCGCCGCGGCGGTGGGCCTCAAGAACGTGATGACCGGCGACACCTTGTGCTCGCTGAACGCCCCGATCACGCTGGAACGCATGGAGTTTCCGGAACCGGTGATCTCCGTGGCCGTGGAGCCCAAGACCAAGGCCGACCAGGAAAAGATGGGCGTGGCGCTGCAGAAACTGGCGCAGGAAGACCCGTCGTTCCGGGTGTCGACGGACGAAGAGTCCGGGCAGACCATCATCTCGGGGATGGGCGAACTGCACCTGGAGATCATCGTCGACCGGATGCGCCGCGAATTCAGCGTCGAGGCCAACGTGGGCGCCCCGCAGGTCAACTACCGCGAGACCATCCGCAGGCCGATCGAACAGGAAGGCCGCTTCGTGCGCCAGACCGGCGGCCGCGGCCAGTACGGCCATGTCTGGTTGAAGATCGAGCCGCAGGAAGCCGGCAAGGGCTACGTCTTTGAGAGCAAGATCGTCGGCGGCGTGGTGCCCAAGGAATACATCCCGGCGGTCGGCAAGGGCGTCAAGGAGCAGATGCAAAACGGCGTCATCGCCGGCTACCCGGTGGTCGACGTCCGGGTGACCTTGTACGACGGCTCCTACCATGAAGTGGATTCGTCCGAGACCGCGTTCAAGGTGGCGGGCTCGATGGCCTTTCGCGAAGGCGCGCAGAACGCCGACCCGGTCCTGCTGGAGCCGATGATGAAGGTGGAAGTGGTGACGCCGGAAGACTATATGGGCGATGTGGTCGGCGACCTCAACCGCCGCCGCGGCATTGTCGGCGGCATGGAAGATTCGCCGGGTGGCAAGGTGATCCGCGCCGAGGTGCCGCTCAAGGAAATGTTCGGTTATGCGACCGATCTGCGTGGCGCGACCCAGGGTCGGGCCACCTACACCATGGAATTCGCAAAATACGCGGAAGTCCCCGGCAGTCTTGCCGAGGACGTGATTTCACGCAGCCAAGCCTGAACACGAGGAGGACACGATGGCGAAAGAGAAATTCGAACGCACGAAGCCGCACGTGAACGTGGGGACGATCGGGCACGTGGACCATGGCAAGACGACGCTGACGGCGGCGCTGACGAAAGTGATGTCGGAGACGCACGGCGGAGAAGTGCGGGACTACTCGCAGATCGACAATGCGCCGGAAGAGCGCGAGCGCGGGATCACGATCGCGACCGCGCACGTGGAGTACGAGTCGAAGGACCGGCACTACGCGCATGTGGACTGCCCGGGGCACGCGGACTACGTGAAGAACATGATCACGGGGGCGGCGCAGATGGACGGCGCGATCCTGGTGGTGAGCGCGGCGGACGGCCCGATGCCGCAGACGCGCGAGCACATTCTGTTGGCGCGCCAGGTCGGAGTGCCGCACATTCTGGTGTACCTGAACAAGGCGGACCAGGTGGACGACGCGGAGCTGGTGGAGCTGGTGGAGATGGAAGTTCGCGAGGAGCTGAGCAAGTACGAGTTCCCGGGAGACGACACGCCGATCGTGGTGGGGTCGGCGCTGAAGGCCCTGGAGGGAGACAGCGGCGAGCACGGGGTCGAGTCGATCGTGAAGTTGATCGAGGCGATGGATGCGTACATTCCGGAGCCTGAGCGTGCGATAGACGGAGACTTCCTGATGCCGGTGGAGGACGTCTTCACGATCTCGGGCCGCGGCACGGTGGTGACCGGCCGGGTGGAGCGCGGGGTGGTGCAGGTGAACGACGAGGTGGAGATCGTGGGGATGCGTGAGACGCAGCAGACGATCTGCACGGGGGTGGAGATGTTCCGGAAGTTGCTGGACGAAGGGCGCGCGGGGGACAACATCGGAGCGCTGCTTCGGGGCACGAAGCGCGAGGAAGTGGAGCGCGGCCAGGTGCTGTGCAAGCCGGGATCGATCACGCCGCACACGGAGTTTTCGGCGGAGGTATACATTCTGTCGAAGGACGAGGGAGGGCGGCACACGCCGTTCTTCACGGGCTACCGCCCGCAGTTTTATTTCCGGACGACGGACGTGACGGGGGCGGTGACGCTGCCGGACGGGACGGAGATGGTGATGCCGGGAGACAACGTGTCGATGGATGTGGCGCTGGGCGCGCCGATCGCGATGGAGGAAGGCCTCCGTTTCGCCATCCGCGAAGGCGGGCGCACGGTCGGCGCCGGCGTCGTCACCAAGATCTCCAAGTAACGCCGACGCACCTCTAACCCACACAGACGGAACCGAACCATGGCCGCACCGAAGAAGAAAGCCCGCCCGCCGAAACCGGAGACTGCGGTCTCCGAGGCGGTTTCGGCTGCGCCGAAGAAAGCGAAGGGCCGCTACAGCAGCCTGCGACTTCGGCTGAAGGCGTTCGACCACCGGCTGGTGGACCAGTCGGCCAAGGAGATCGTCGAGACGGCGCGGCGCACCGGGGCCCAGGTGCATGGGCCGATCCCGCTGCCGACCCGAATGGAGCGCTTTACCGTGCTGATTTCCCCGCACGTCGACAAGGACGCGCGCGACCAGTATGAAATCCGCACCCACAAACGCATGATCGACATCATCAACCCGTCCGAGAAGACGGTGGACGCATTGATGAAGCTGGACCTGCCGGCTGGCATCAACGTCCAGCTCAAGTAAGGGGACACAATCATGAGCCTCGGCATCATCGGGACCAAGGTCGGCATGACGCGGCTGTTTCGCGACAGTGGCGAATCGGTGCCGGTGACGCTGGTCGCGGTGGACGCCAACCGGGTGTTGCGCGTCAAGACCGGGGAGTCGGACGGCTACGCGGCCGTGCAGGTGAGTTACGGCACTCGCCCGGCGAAACGGATGCGCCGCCCGCAGGCCGGCGAGATCAAGCCGATCGGTCTGGAGACCGCCCGCGGCCTCAAGGAGTTCCGGGTCGAGGCCGACGCGGAACCCCCGGAAGTGGGGACCGAAGTGGGCGCAGACCTGTTCGAGGTCGGGCAGAAGGTCAATGTCAGCGGCACGTCGATCGGCAAGGGCTTCGCCGGCACGATCAAGCGCCATAATTTCCACGGCCAGGACCGTTCGCACGGCAATTCGCTGTCGCACCGGGTGATGGGCGCGACCGGGCAGTGCCAGTTCCCGGGGCGCGTGTTCAAGGGCAAGAAGATGCCCGGACGCATGGGCGGCAAGCGGGTCACCCAGCGCAACCTGGAGGTCGTCCAGGTCAACAGCGACCAACAACTGCTTTGGATTCGCGGCGCCGTTCCGGGCGCCACCGGGGGACGGGTGATCGTCCGCCCGGCGCGGTGAGGGCATGGGCATGGAATTGAAGACCCGCGATACCCAGGCCGCCGTGACCGTCGCAGACGAGTGCTTCGGCGTGGCCTTTCACGAGGCGCTGGTCCATCAGGCCGTGGTGACCTACGCGCAGCGGGGCCGCCAGGGGACATCTGCACAGAAGACGCGCGGCGAAGTCCGCGGTGGCGGGGCCAAGCCCTGGCGCCAGAAGGGGACCGGGCGGGCCCGGGCCGGCAGCATCCGTTCGCCGATCTGGCGGGGCGGCGGCGTGACGCATCCGGCGAGCCCCCGCAGCTACAACGCCAAGTTGAACAAGAAGATGTACCGTCACGCGATGCGTTCGATCTTCTCCGAATTGTTGCGCCGGGAACGCCTGCACGTCGTGGAGTCGTTCGACCTGCCGGAACCGAAGACCCGGCTCGCGCGCGAAAAACTTGATGAACTCGGCCTGCACAACGTCTTGATCCTGGTCGAGCGCATGGAGCCGAATGTCTACCTGGCCGTGCGCAACCTGCCGCACTACGATGCCTGCGAAGTCCACGCGGTGGACCCGGTGTCGCTGCTTCGGTACGAGCACGTGCTGGTGACCCGGTCGGCGCTGGGCCTGCTGGAACAACGCCTGGGGGGGACGCCGTCATGAGCCTGTTCGGAAAGGTCAAGGGCCTGTTCAAGGGCAAGCCGAAGAAGGCGCCCGTAGAGGAGATCCAAAAGGTCGAGGCGACGGAAGACAAGCCGGCGGTGACGAAGAAAGCCGCGGTTCCGGCCACGCCCAAGCCCGCCCCGGAGGTCATAAAAAGACCCGGCGAAGAACGCTTGAGCCAGGTGATCCTGGGGGCCCGGATGTCGGAGAAAGCGGTCCGCCTGGCGGAGAATGAGCAGCCGGTCTTCGAGGTGCGCACGGACGCGACCCGCGACGAGGTCAAGCATGCGGTCGAGACATTGTTCGACGTGAAGGTCGACAGGGTGCGGATGGCCAACGTCCGCGGCAAGACCAAGCGCCAGGGCCGCTGCAGTGACTGGAGCAAGGCCTACGTCCGGCTTGCGCCCGGGCAGACGATTGAAGGCGCGGAGATCGGGGCATGACCGTCGTCAAGGCCCGCCCGACCTCGCCCGGCCGCCGGTTTCAAGCCAGCGTCCGCACGCCGGGCCTGCATCGCGGCCGGCCGCACCGGCCACTGGTTTCGGGACAGTCGAAGAAGACTGGCGGGCGCAACAACCAGGGGCGCATCACCACCCGGCATATCGGCGGCGGCCACAAGCAGCTCTACCGCACGATTGATTTCCGTCGCAACAAGGACGATGTCCCGGCTCGGGTGGAACGCATCGAGTACGACCCGAACCGCAGCGCGCACATTGCCCTGTTGCTGTACGCGGACGGGGAGCGACGGTACATCATCGCCGCAGAAGGCCTGAAGGCGGGGATGGAAGTGATGTCCGGAGACAAGGCGCCCATTTCCCCGGGGAACTGCCTGCCCTTGCGCAACATGCCGGTCGGCATCACGGTGCACGGCGTGGAACTGCGCCCCGGCGGCGGGGCCTGCCTGGCGCGCAGCGCAGGCGCATACGTTCAACTGCTGGCCCGCGAAGGCGCCTACGCCACGCTGCGGCTGCGGTCCGGCGAGATGCGCAAGGTGCTGAGCGAGTGCCGTGCGTCCGTCGGCGGAGTGGGCAACGCGGAGCATTCCCTGGCCAAGCTCGGCAAGGCCGGCGCGAAGCGCTGGCGCGGCGTGCGCCCGACGGTGCGCGGCGTGGCCATGAACCCGGTCGACCATCCGCACGGCGGCGGCGAGGGCAAGACCTCCGGCGGCCGCCACCCGGTCACCCCCTGGGGGGTGCCGACCAAGGGACACAAGACCCGGCACAACAAGCGGACCAATTACCTGATTGTCCGCCGCCGACACAAGAAACAACGGTGATGCCATGCCACGTTCATTGAAAAAAGGCCCGTTCGTCGACCATCACCTGATGGCCAAGGTGCGCGAGGCCGTCGAGAACAACGACCGCCGCCAGATCAAGACCTGGTCGCGGCGTTCCATGATCGTGCCGGAGATGGTCGGGCTGACGTTGGCCGTCCACGACGGCCGCCGGCATGTCCCGGTTCTGGTCAACGAGAACATGGTGGGGCACAAGCTGGGCGAGTTTGCGCTGACGCGCACCTTCCGGCAGCATGCAGGCGACCGTAAGGCGAAGGCATGATGGAAACCCGCTGCATCTCCCGCTACCAGCGCATCAGCCCGCGCAAATGCCGGCTGGTGGCCAACCAGGTGCGCTGCCGGCCGGTCGGAGAAGCCCTGGATATCCTGCGTTTCTCGCCGCACAAGGCCGCGCAGTTGATGCGCAAGACCTTGGAGTCGGCGCTGGCCAATGCGGAGCACAATCACGGCGCGGACATCGACCTGTTGCGGGTCAGCCGCGTGATGGTCGACGAAGGGCCGGTGCTCAAGCGCTTCCGCCCGCGCGCCCGGGGCCGGATGGGAAGGATCCTGAAGCGCACCAGCCACATCACGGTCGTATTGAGCGACGTGGAGAACTAAGCATGGGACAGAAAGTCAACCCGATCGGATTCCGCCTCGGCATCATGACCGACTGGAACTCGAACTGGTATGCGGAACGTACCGAGTACCGCGACCAGCTCAACAACGACCTGATGGTCCGCGATTTCCTGCGCCGCAAGCTGGCACAGGCCTCGGTCAGCCGCATCCGGATCGAGCGGCGCAACGACACGGCTGAAATCACCATCCACACGGCCCGCCCCGGCATCGTGATCGGCAAGAAGGGCAACGACATTGAGATCCTGCGCCGCGAAGTCGCGCAGATCATGGGCCTGGCCCTCGGCACGGTCAAGATCAACATCGACGAGATCCACAATCCGGAAGTGGACGCCCACCTGGTGGCCGAGAGCGTCGCCCAGCAGCTGGAAGGGCGCATCATGTACCGGCGCGCCATGAAGCGGGCCGTGCAGAACGCGATGCGGCTCGGCGTGCAGGGCATCAAACTGAACGTGGCCGGACGCCTCAACGGTGCCGAAATCGCACGCAGCGAATGGTGCCGCGAAGGCCGGGTCCCGCTGCATACGTTGCGCGCGGATATCGACTACGGCGTCGCGGAGGCGCGGACCACCTACGGAATCATTGGCGTCAAGGCCTGGATCTTCAACGGGGAGATCGGCGGGCCGGACGGCTCGTCCGGCAAGTAACGGAGACCGCCGCCATGATGCAACCCAAGCGCACCCGCTACCGCAAGCAGCAGAAAGGCCGCAACCGGGGCCTGTCGCAGCGCGGGCACAAGGTCAGTTTTGGCGAATACGGCCTGAAAGCCACCACCGGGGGGCGCCTGACCGCGCGCCAGATCGAGGCGGCCCGGCGGGCCATGACCCGTCACATCCGACGCGGCGGCAAGATCTGGATCCGGGTGTTCCCGGACGTGCCGGTGACCAAGAAGCCGCTGGAGTCGCGCCAGGGCAAGGGCAAGGGCAACGTGGAATACTGGGTGGCCAAGATCCAGCCGGGCCGCATGCTGTATGAAATCGAGGGCGTTCAGGAAGACCTGGCGCGGGAGGCCTTTCGCCTTGCCGCCGCCAAGCTGCCGGTCCAGACCGTCTTCGCGCACCGGACACTGGCCTGATGGACATGTCGGACTTGCGCGGGAAAGACGACGCGGAACTGCGTGCCGAACTGCTGCGCCTGCGGCGCGGTGAATTCGAGATGCGGATGCAGGTGCGCATTGGACAACTGTCGCGCAACCATGCCTTCCGGGAGGCGCGTCGCGATATCGCCCGGATCAAGACATTGATGACGGAACGTCGTCGGGGAGAGAACACATGAGCGAGAAGATCCGCTCCGCGACCGGCCAGGTGGTCGGCGACCGCATGGACAAGACCGCGTCGGTCGAGCTGGTGCGCCAGCTCCGCCACCCCCTGTACGGCAAGTACATCCGCCGCTCGACCAAGGTCTTGGTTCACGACGAGGAGAACCAGGCCCGCGTCGGCGACCAGGTCCGGATCCGCGAATGCCGGCCGCGTTCCAAGCACAAGGCCTGGGAACTGGTCGAAGTCCTCAAGGCGGCGACGGAGGGGCGCTCGTGATTCAGGTCGAGACCCTGCTGGATGCGGCCGACAACAGCGGCGCGCGCAAGGTGCAGTGCATCAAGGTGCTGGGCGGGTCCCGCCGGCGCTATGCGCGGATCGGCGACGTGATCAAGGTCAGCGTCAAGGATGCGATCCCGCGCGGCAAGGTGCGCAAGGGCGAGGTGTTGAACGCAGTGGTGGTGCGCACGGCGCACGGCGTTCGGCGCGGCGACGGGTCGCAGATCCGCTTCGACCGCAATGCCGCCGTGTTGTTGAATGCCCAGATGCAGCCGATCGGGACGCGCGTGTTCGGCCCGGTGACCCGCGAACTGCGTTCGGAAAAATTTATGAAGATCATTTCACTGGCGCCGGAGGTGCTGTGAGCCGCCATGAACAGGATCCGCAAAGGCGACACGGTGGTGGTCATGGCCGGCAAGGACCGGGGGCGGCAGGGCACAGTCCTGCGCATGCTGTCGGATCGGCGCGTGGTGGTGGAAGGCCTGAATCTGGTGAAGCGGCACACCAAGGCCGATCCGCAGACGGGTCGGCAAGGCGGCATTATCGAGCGCGAAGCGCCGCTGGACCTCTCCAACGTGCAGATCTACAACCCGACCACCCAGCGTCCGGACCGAGTCGGCTTCCGCAGCCTGGAGGATGGCCGCAAAGTCCGTTTCTTCAAGTCCAACCAGGAAGTCATCGACATCTGAGGTTGCCATGGCTCGTCTGAAACAGCAATACCTGGAAGAAATCCTCCCTCAGTTGAAGGAGGATCTCAAGGTGAACAGCCCGATGGCTGTTCCCCGGATCGAGAAGATCACCCTGAACATGGGTCTGGGCGCAAGCGCGCGCGATAAGAAGACCATCCAGAACGCGCTGGACGACCTGAAGCGCATCACCAGCCAGACGCCGGTGGTGACCCGGGCGCGCAAGTCGGTGGCCGGATTCGCCATTCGCGATGGCTGGCCGGTCGGCTGCCGGGTGACGCTGCGCCGGACCTTGATGTACGAGTTCCTGGACCGCCTGATTAATATCGTCATTCCCCGGATGCGCGATTTTCGCGGCCTGCCGGTGCGCGCCTTCGACGGGCGCGGCAACTACAGCATGGGCATCCCCGAGCAGATCGTCTTCCCCGAGATCGACTACGACACCATCGACCAGATGCGGGGACTGGACGTGACCATTACCACCAACGCGCGCGACGACGCTCAGGCCGAGGCCCTGTTGCGTGCATTTAAGTTTCCCCTGCGGAGTTGAGACATGGCCAAGACCAGCATGATTCAGAGAGACCGTCGGCGCCAGCGCCTGGTGCGCAGCCACGCCAAGCGCCGTGCCGCCGCGCGCGGCATCATCAAGGACCCGAACAGCACGCTGGAGCAGCGTCTGGCCGCCCAGGAGACGCTGCAGAAAATGCCGCGCGACTCCTCGCCGATCCGCCTGCGCAACCGGTGCAGCATCACCGGCCGGCCGCGGGGCTATTACCGCCGTTTCGGCCTGGGCCGCAACAAGCTCCGCGAGGCGGCCATGCGCGGCGACATTCCGGGTCTGACCAAGGCCAGCTGGTGAGGACGACGCCATGAGCATGCAAGACCCCATCGCCGATATGCTGACCCGCATCCGCAATGCCCAGCAGGCCCGGCACGAGACAGTCGAAATGGAATACTCGAAACACCGCGAGTCGGTCGTCCGGGTGCTGTGCGGCGAGGGCTACCTCAGCGGCTATAGCGTCGAGGAGGCCGAGCCCTGCAACCGCTTGCGGATCACCTTGAAGTATCACGAGGACAAGCCGGTGATCGACCGCCTGCGCCGGGTCAGCCGCCCGGGTCTTCGGGTATACCGCGGGGCGCAGGATCTGCCATGGGTCCGGGGCGGCCTCGGCACTGCGGTGGTTTCGACCTCGCACGGTGTCATGGCCGACCACGAAGCCCGCAAAGGCGGGTATGGCGGCGAGATCCTCTGTACCGTGGAGTAAACGATGTCGCGTATCGCCAGCCGCCCCATTCCGCTGCCGGACCCGGTCGAGTTTTCGATGGCCGGCCAGCAGGTGACGGTCAAGGGACCGAAGGGGGAATTGTCGCTGCAACTGGCAGAATCGGTCCGCGTGCGCGAAGAAGACCGCGTACTGTATGTCGATGCGCCGGCGCAGGCGTCCGCAGTGGCGGGGACGATGAATTCCCTGCTGACGAACAACATCAAGGGCGTCCAGGACGGCTACACCAAGAAACTGGAACTGGTCGGGGTCGGCTACCGGGCGCAGATGCGGGGGCAGGCACTGAACCTGAGCCTGGGCTTCTCGCACCCGATCACCTATACCGCGCCAGAAGGCATAACCCTGGAGACCCTCAGCCAGACCGAGGTGGTGGTGACCGGGATCGACAAGCAGAAAGTCGGCCAGGTGGCCGCGGAAATTCGCGCCTACCGGCCGCCGGAGCCGTACAAGGGCAAGGGCGTGCGCTACAGCGACGAGCGGGTATTGCGCAAGGAGGCGAAGAAGAAATGAACCATCGCGACCAGGTTCGCCGCCAACGGATGCGCCGGGTGCGCAACCGGCTGGGGGATTCCCGCCGGCACCGGCTGACCGTGCACCGCACCGAGCGGCACGTGTATGCCCAGGTGCTGAGCCCGGACGGCGCCCGGGTGATTGCCCAGGCCTCGACCCTGAGTCCGGAGCTGCGCGAGGCGATCAAGACACCCGGCAACTGCGAGGCGGCCGGGCAGGTCGGACGCATGGTGGCGGAGCGGGCCCTTCAGGTGGAAGTGAAAGAGGTCTGGTTCGACCGCGGACGGTTCCGTTATCACGGCCGCGTACGCGCGCTGGCCGAAGCCGCGCGTGAGGCGGGGCTCAAGTTTTAAGGAGAGAAGAATGGCGACGAATCTTGAAGTCCTGCAAGGCAGCGAGGAGCTGGTCGAGAAAATGGTCGCGGTCAACCGCGTGGCCAAGGTCGTCAAGGGCGGCCGGCAGTTCGGCTTTACCGCGTTGACCGTGGTCGGCGACCGTAATGGCCGCGTCGGGGTCGGTTACGGCAAGGCGCGCGAGGTGCCGCTGGCCATCCAGAAGAGCATGGAGAAGGCGCGCCGCTCCATGGTCGCGGTGCCGCTGCGCGAGGGCACCCTGTATTACCCGATCACCGGCACGCATGGCGCGGCCCGGGTCTACATGCAGCCGGCTTCCGAAGGCACCGGGATCATCGCCGGCGGGCCCATGCGCGCCGTCTTCGAGGTGCTCGGCGTGCACAACGTGCTGGCCAAGTGCATCGGCTCGCGCAACCCAATCAACACCGTCTACGCGACCCTCAAGGGCTTGCAGTCGATCCAGTCGCCGGAACAGGTGGCGGAGAAGCTCGGCAAGTCGGCCGCCGAAATGAAGGAACGCATGCAATGGCAAAAAGCCTGAAAGTCACGCTGGTAAAAAGCCTGATCGGGCGGCTGCCGGATCACCGCGCCTGCGTGCGCGGCCTCGGCCTGCGCCGCCTGCACCAGACCGTCGAGGTGCTGGATACGCCGCAGAACCGCGGCATGGTGCGCAAGGTGAACTACCTGCTCGAAGTGGAGGAGAACTGATGCGCCTGAACACCCTGACGCCGTCCTCCGGTAGCCGCCGCCCGCGCAAGCGCGTGGGGCGCGGCATCGGCAGCGGCACCGGCAAGACTGCGGGACGTGGCCACAAGGGCCAGAAGTCGCGGTCCGGAGGTTTTCACAAAACCGGTTTCGAGGGCGGCCAGATGCCCTTGCAGCGCCGCTTGCCGAAATCCGGCTTCCGCTCGCGCCGGCCGCAGTGCGCCGAGGTCGGAACCGGCCGCCTGGAGCGCCTGGATGAGCCGACCGTGACGCTGGAGTCCCTGCGCCGTGCCGGCTTGGTGTCGGGCCACGCGGTGCGCGCGAAGATCATGCTGCGCGGCGAACTGACCCGGGCGTATGCCGTGCAGGGAGTCGCCGTGACCCGCGGGGCGCGGGCCGCCATCGAGGCGGCCGGCGGAGAGATCCAGGAGTAAACCGTGGCGCCGCCCAAAGCTTCACCGTTCGCCGAGTTGCGCCAACGCCTGCTGTTCGTCGTGGGCGCGCTGATCGTCTATCGCATTGGCACCTACATCCCGGTGCCGGGCGTGGACCCCAATGCGCTGGCCCGCTTCTTCGAACAGCAAAGCGGCACCATCATCGACCTGTTCAACATGTTCTCGGGCGGTGCGCTGGAGCGCCTCAGCATCCTGGCGCTCGGCATCATGCCGTACATCTCGGCCGCGATCATCATGCAGTTGATGACGGCCGTGATTCCAAGCCTCAAGGAATTGCGCAAGGAAGGGGAGCAGGGGCGGCGGCAGATCACCCAGTACACCCGCTACGGCACCCTGGCCCTGGCCACGTTCCAGGCCGGCGGCGTGTCGGTGGCGCTGCAAAGCCAGGGCATCGCGCTCTACACCGGCGCCGGCTTCGCCGTCACCGCCATCATCACCCTGGTGACCGGGACCATGTTCCTGATGTGGCTGGGCGAGCAGATCACGGAACGCGGCATCGGCAACGGGATCTCCTTGATCATCTTCACCAGCATCGTCGCAGGCCTGCCGACTGCGGTCGGCGGCACCCTGGAACTGGCCAGCACCGGCGAACTGTCGTCCGCGCTGGTGGTGTTCCTGTTCGCCCTGGTCCTGGCCATTACCGCATTCGTCGTGTTCGTCGAGCGGGGGCAGCGCCGGATCACAGTCAACTACGCCCGGCAGCAACAGGGCCGGCATGTCGCCATGCAGTCGACGCACCTGCCGTTCAAGCTCAACATGGCCGGCGTCATCCCGCCGATTTTTGCCTCCAGCATCATCCTGTTCCCGGCCACCTTCGGGCAATGGGCCGGCTCGGCTGAGGGCATGGGCTGGCTGCGCGACCTGTCGTCCACCCTGGGGCCGGGGCAGCCGCTGTATGTGCTGTTCTACGCGCTCGCCATTGCCTTCTTCTGTTTTTTCTATACCGCGTTGGTGTACGACTCCAAGGACACCGCGGACAACCTGAAACGCTCCGGCGCGTTCATCCCGGGCATCCGCCCGGGTGCGCAGACCGCCCGTTACATTGACACTGTGATGACCCGCCTGACCGCGGTCGGTGCCTTGTATATCGTGTTCGTGTGCCTGCTGCCCGAATTCCTGATCCTGGGCCTGAGCGTCCCGTTTTATTTCGGCGGGACTTCGCTGCTGATCATCGTGGTGGTGGTGATGGATTTCATTGCCCAGCTGCAGACACACCTGATGTCGCATCAGTACGAAGGGCTGCTGAAGAAAGCCGAGGCACGGGGCATGCGTTCCCGCAGCCTCCTGCGATGAGAGGAGAATCCCATGAAAGTCCAGGCTTCCGTCAAACGAATCTGCCGTCACTGCAAGATTGTGCGCCGCAACGGCGTGGTCCGCGTGATCTGCAAGATTCCCCGCCACAAGCAGCGTCAGGGCTGATGCGGTAGAATACATCCCTTTACGCGCACGAAGAATCATGGCACGAATTGCAGGCGTCAATCTCCCCGATCACAAGCACACGGTGATCGCGTTGCAGTCCATCTTTGGCGTGGGGCAAAACCGGGCGTCCGCGATCTGCGCGGCCTGTGCGGTGGATCCGGCGGAGAAGCTCGGCAGCCTCAGCGAGGCGGAGCTCGGCGTGTTGCGCGAGGCGGTGGGGAAGTACACCATTGAGGGCGACCTGCGCCGCGAGACCGCCATGAGCATCAAGCGCCTGATGGACCTCGGCTGCTACCGGGGGGTGCGCCACCGGCGCAAACTGCCGCTGCGCGGCCAACGAACCCGAACCAACGCACGCACCCGCAAGGGCCCGCGTCGCCCCATCCGCAAGTAAACTATGGCCGCTCCCAAATCCAAAACCAAGACCGCGACCCGGGCCCGGAAGAAAATCCGCCGGACCCTGACCGACGGGATCGCGCACATCCGCGCCTCGTTCAACAACACGATCGTGACCATCACCGACCTGCAGGGCAACACCCTATGCTGGGCGACATCCGGAGGCTCCGGCTTCAAGGGCTCCCGCAAAAGTACGCCGTTCGCCGCCCAGGTGGCCGCGTCGCGCGTCGGCAAGGAAGCCCAGGAATTCGGGATCCGCAACCTGGAAGTCCGGGTGCGCGGGCCGGGACCGGGCCGTGAGTCGGCCATGCGCGCCTTGAATGCAAGCGGTTTTCGGATCACCAACATCCGGGACATCACCCCGGTTCCGCACAACGGCTGCCGCCCGCCGAAGCGGCGCCGCGTCTGAGGGCAGGACCATGGCACGCTATCTCGGACCCCGATGCAAGCTCATGCGGCGCGAGGGCACCAATCTGGAGCTCAAGTCGCCGGTGCGCGAACTGGACAAGAAATGCAAGCTCGACGTGCCGCCGGGCAGCAAGGGCGGGCGCGGCGGTCGCCGCGGGCGCATCTCCGACTACGGCTTGCAGTTGCGCGAGAAGCAGAAGCTGCGCCGCCTGTACGGGGTGCTGGAGCGGCAGTTCCGCAACTATTACAAGAAGGCGTCGCAGGCCAAGGGATCGACCGGCGACAACCTGATGCG
The DNA here is from genome assembly GCA_965214545.1 of uncultured candidatus Poriferisulfidus sp. Taxonomy (GTDB): domain Bacteria; phylum Pseudomonadota; class Gammaproteobacteria; order Poriferisulfidales; family Poriferisulfidaceae; genus Poriferisulfidus. The sequence continues at coordinate 135,381 of OZ243950.1, forward strand.
CCTGCTGGAGTGCCGGCTGGACAACGTGGTGTACCGGATGGGTTTCGGTACGACCCGGGCGGAATGCCGCCAGATCGTCTCGCACAAGGGCATCGTGGTGAACGGCACCGTGGTCAACATCCCGTCGTATTCGGTCGAAGCTGGCGACGTGGTCGCCGTGCGCGAGAAAATGCGGGAACAGGTGCGGATCAAAGATGCAATCGGAATCGCCAAGCAGCAAGGCCTGCCGGACTGGGTGGAGGTCGACCTCGAGAAGCTCGAAGGGACCTTCAAGCAGCCTCCGACGCGTGACGAGGTTTACCGGGAAGTCAACGACTCTCTTGTCGTTGAGTTCTATTCGAAATAACCCTGAGAGGACTGGAGAATGCTGAGCAGCGAACTGATGGTACCCCGCGTGGTGGAAGCCAAGTACACGGCCGGCCGCGAGGCGCGGGTGGTGTTGGAGCCGATGGAGCGGGGGTTCGGGCACACAATTGGAAACGCACTGCGCCGGATCCTGTTGTCGTCCATCCCGGGCTCGGCCATCACCGAGGTCGAGATCAAGGGCGTCAAACACGAGTACGACACGCTCGACGGGGTGCAGGAAGATGTCGTCGACATCCTGCTCAACCTCAAGGGTATCGCCATTCGCATGCATGAACGGGTCAAAGCCGACTTGCAGCTGCAGAAGAGCGGCCCGGGGGTGGTGTGCGCGGGCGACATTGATCTGGGCCATGATGTGGAGGTGGCGAACCCGGACCACGTGATCGCACACCTGACCGATACCGGCTCGCTGGATATGCGGCTGAAGATCGAGCGGGGTCGCGGCTACGTCCCGGTCCCGGCACGCCGGCGCGACGAACAGGAACATTCAATCGGCACCCTGCTGCTGGATGCGAGTTTCAGCCCGATCCGGCGGGTGGCCTATCACGTGGAGAACACTCGCGTGGAGCAACGCACCGATCTGGACAAGCTGGTGCTGAATTTGGAGACCAACGGCACCGTCGAGCCGGAAGAGATCATCCGCATGGCCGCGGTCATCCTGAGCGAACAGCTGTCGGTCCTGGTGGGCCTCGAAGGCGAGGTGATGCGCCCGGTCCCGACGCATACGACCGAGGTCGACCCGGTCTTCAAATTGCCCATCGACGAGTTGGAGCTGGGCGTTCGCTCGATCAACAGCCTCAAGCAGGAAAACATCTTCTTCGTGGGCGACCTGGTGCAGAAGGACGAGGAAGAGCTGATGAAGCAGACGCCGAACATCGGGGTGAAGACGGTCACGGAAATCAAGCAGGCGCTGGCAGAACGCGAACTGACCTTGGCCATGACGATCGAGAACTGGCCTCCTGCCGACCTGGTGCGCGGACGCACACCGCTGTTCTGAGGGATTTGCCATGCGCCACCGCAAGGCCGGCCGCCGCCTGAACCGCACCTCGGCACACCGCCGCGCCATGTTTCGCAACATGGCCGTGTCGTTGCTGCAGCATGAGGGGATTCACACCACCTTGCCGAAGGCCAAGGAATTGCGCCGGGTCGTCGAGCCGCTGATCACGCTGGCCGGGGAAGACACGCTGGCGCATCGCCGCCGCGCATTCGACAAGTTGCGTGACCGGCAGATCGTCGGCAAGTTGTTCACCGAACTGGGTCCGAAATACAAGGACCGTCCCGGAGGCTATCTCCGGGTTCTCAAGAACGGCTACCGCCCCGGGGACAAGGCGCCGATGGCGTATGTTGAACTGGTTGACCGGGCGGCCGGCACGGATTCGGAAATGGAGCCCCCGGCACTCGAAGCCTCCGAAATCGCCAAGGCGACATAAAGGTAAGCCTGTTTCAGTATCGCCGGGCACGCCGGTGAAATCCCGACCGGCAACTTAATCCGGCCTGGACTTTCAGATTTGAACCTTCAGTGACCCTATTTCAGGGTCGAGGCCAGAAACTGCCCGGTGTAGGAGCGCTTGCTGCGTGCGACTTTTTCCGGCGGACCCTCCGCAATGATCCGGCCTCCTGCCTGGCCGCCTTCCGGGCCGAGATCGATAATCCAGTCGGCGGTCTTGATGACGTCGAGATTGTGTTCGATCACGATCACGGTGTTGCCGCGGTCCCGCAACTGATGCAGGACGTGCAACAGGAGTTTGATGTCATGGAAATGCAGCCCGGTGGTGGGCTCGTCCAGGATGTAGAGGGTTTGCCCGGTCCCGCGCTTGGACAGTTCGCGGGACAGTTTGATGCGCTGGGCTTCTCCTCCTGATAGGGTGGTGGCACTCTGCCCAAGGTGCAAATAAGATAATCCGACCTGCGCCAGGGTGTCGAGCTTGCGGCGCACCGTGGGGATGTTCTCGAAGAATTCGCGGGCAGTTTCGACTGTCATGTCGAGGATCTCCGCAATGTTCTTGTGCTTGTAGCGGATGTCCAGCGTTTCCCGGTTGTAGCGCAGGCCTCCGCAGACGTCGCAGGGCACGTAAATGTCGGGAAGGAAATGCATCTCGACCTTGATGACGCCGTCGCCTTGGCAGGCTTCACATCGGCCGCCACGGACATTGAAGCTGAACCGACCCGGCTGGTAACCACGGGAGCGGGCTTCCTGGGTGCCTGCGTACAGTTCCCGCACCGGGCCGAACAGGCCGGTGTAGGTGGCCGGGTTCGAACGCGGAGTGCGCCCGATCGGGCTCTGGTCGATGCGGATGACCTTGTCGATCAGGCCCCGGCCTTCCAATTTCTCGCAAGGGCCGGGGGTCCAGTCGTTCGGTTGGGTCATCTGCCCGTACAGGGTGTCGTTCACCAGTGTGGATTTTCCGGATCCTGAGACGCCAGTGACACAAGTGAAGAGGCCGATCGGGATGGAGACATCGAGGAGGCGCAGGTTGTTGCCGGAGGCCTTGCGGATGACCAACTGCTGGCCTTTCCGTGCGCGGACCCGTTGCTCGGGGACTTCGATGTTCTGCCGGCCTGATAGATATTGGGCGGTCAAGGATTCCTCGACCCGACAGACCTCGTCCGGTGATCCCTGGGCAACCACGCGCCCGCCATGGATGCCTGCACCGGGCCCCAAGTCAATCAGGTGATCGGCACTGCGCATGGCACTTTCGTCGTGCTCGACGACGATGACGGTGTTTCCAAGGTCACGCAGGTGGGCGAGCGTTTTCAGGAGCCGGGCGTTGTCCCGCTGGTGCAGGCCGATGGACGGCTCGTCTAGGATGTAGGTGACGCCGACCAGCCCGGCGCCGATCTGGCTGGCCAGCCGGATGCGCTGCGCTTCGCCGCCGGACAGGGTTTCGGCGCGGCGTTCCAGGCTGAGGTATTCCAGGCCGACATCGACCAGAAATCGGAGACGCTGGCCGATCTCGGCGATGATCTTCCCGGCGATTTGCGCGCGGTAGCCGGACAGATCCAGCTTCTCGAAGAACTCGGAGACATTGGCGATGGGCCACCGAAGCAACTGGGGCAGGGGGGTCCCGTCGATGAAGACGTTTCGGGCCGCTTCGCACAGGCGCTCGCCCTCGCAGCTGGGACAGGCGCGCTGGCTGCGGTAACGCGAGAGCTCGTCGCGCACGGCCGGAGATCCCGTGTCGCGGAAACGACGTTCCATGTTCGGGAGCACACCCTCGAATGGGTGCCGGGAGCGCATCCGGCGACCGTTGGTGTCGGTGTACTCGAATGCGAGTGACTCGCCCTTGGAGCCGTACAGGATGGCATCTCGTGCGCGGCGCGGCAGACGCTGGAAAGGGACGTCGACGGAAAACTTGTAGTGTTTCGCCAAGGTTTTGATCATTCGGAAGTAGGCCACATTCCGTGAATCCCATCCACGAACCGCCCCGTGGCGTAGGGATCGGTCGGAATGGACCACCTTGGTTTCGTCGAAGTATGCCTGCACGCCGAGACCGTCGCATTCGCCACAGGCGCCGACTGGGCTGTTGAAGGAAAACAGCCGGGGCTCCAGTTCGTTCAGGCTGTAGCCGCATTCCGGGCAGGCGTATTGGCTGGAGAAAGTCTCGTCGATGGGATCGCCGTCCATGTTAACGACGCGTGCCGTGCCGTGTCCGAGCCGCAGCGCGGTTTCGAAGGATTCGGCGATGCGGGTACGAATTCCGTCACGGACCTTCAGGCGGTCGACGATGACTTCGATCGTGTGCTTGCGGCGGAGGTCCAGCCGGATCGGCTCGTCGAGTTCGCGAGCCTCGCCATCGATGCGTGCCCGCAGGAACCCTTGCGCCTGCAGCCCCTGCAGGAGTTCCTGGTGCTCTCCCTTCCGGTCGCGCACGACGGGCCCGAGAATCATGACCCGCCGGCCTTCGGGCAGGGCCTGTACGTGGTCCGTCATCTCGGTGATGGTCTGGGCTTGCAGGTCGCGGCCGTGGCGCGGGCACCGGGGCGTGCCGACCCGGGCGTACATCAAGCGCAGGTAGTCGTGGATTTCGGTGATCGTGCCGACGGTGGAACGGGGGTTGTGCGAGGCGCTTTTCTGTTCGATCGAGATGGCGGGAGACAAGCCTTCGATGCTGTCCACATCGGGTTTTTCCATGCGTGCGAGGAACTGGCGGGCGTAGGCCGAAAGAGATTCGACGTAGCGGCGTTGCCCCTCGGCGAAGATGGTGTCGAAGGCAAGGGACGACTTGCCGGACCCGGACAGTCCGGTGACGATGGTCAACCGATCGCGCGGGATGTCCAGGTCGATGTTGTCGAGATTGTGCGTCCGTGCTCCGCGGATCCTGATTTGTTCCATATCGGGGCTTCCTTAGGGTCAGCCTCTTACTATACGACAGAATTGAAGTGCAAGCCTGATGCCCGGGCGGGCAAATATTTGCGCTCGGCAACCCCTACCATGCCGACGCGGAAAATCTTTCTGACACGATGCGGGGAATCCTCCAGGTTCCGGAAGCAGAGGCCTATGCCATCATCGTTCCCACAGCTCCGTGAACGGGACGGCAAGCATGCGCTTGTCTTTCATCGGAAGAATGTCTTGCCCGTTGTAGAGCACGATCCCTTGCTCGAAATCCTTCCCGCATTGATTGGCAAGCCTCGTCAGGCCTCGCCCATCATCGGAGGACAGCGAAGCCGCTGCCTTGACTTCGATTCCCCAAGTTCTGCGTCCCTGTGTCATCACCACGTCGACCTCGATCTGTTCGTTTTCGCGGTAATGCCAGAAACGCAATTCCGGATCCGACCAGGCGGCTTGGGCGAGGAGTTGCTGGAGTACAAAAGATTCCAAGAGGTGGCCCATGTCGCCCCGGTTGTTGATCCAGTCCTCGGCTTTCAGGCCCGCCAAGGTCGCGGCAAGCCCGCTGTCCAGCAGGTGAATCTTCGGGGACTTGATGAGTCTCTTGCCCGTATTGCGGTGCCAGGCCGGCAAGCGCCGTGCCAGGAAAATTCTCTCAAGGACTGCGACATAGTGTTCAATAGTCTCTTTGCGTAAGCCGATCTCCCTAGCCAGGTTGGCAACATTGAAGACCTGCGCGTTGCGCAAGGCAAACAGTTCCAGTAGCCGGGCCAACTTATGCGCCTTCCTGATCTGCGCCACCTCCCTGACGTCCCGCTCGATGATATTACGCAAATACTGGCGATGCCATTTCCGGGCGAACCCAGGCTTCCGGGCTAGGGCGTCAGGGTACCCGCCCGCCACCATCCGCTTCGCCACAGCCAGACCGGAAGATTCGCTCCGAGGCCGGAGGCGGGGCGTCAGGGCACCGTCCATGAAGTCGCGCAGGAAGCGGCCAGCTTTGTGCTCTTTTTCTGCTTCCGTCAGTGGTTGCAGCTGTACGATTTCCATTCGTCCCGCGAGCGATTCGGAGACTTTTGGAATCAGCAGCGGATTGGCTGATCCGGTCAGCAGGAAACGCCCCGGTCGCCGGTCTCTGTCTACGCTCAATTTAATGGCAGAAAGCAGTTCCGGTGTCCGTTGCACTTCGTCGAGGGTGACGGGGTCTGGCAGGAATTCCATAAAACCTTCAATATCCGACACGGCGGAGTTGTAGTGTTTCACGTCATCTAGGCTGAAAAAGGCACGGCTTGGGGCGAGTTCTTGGACAAGCGTGGTTTTTCCGCTCTGCCGGGGCCCTACGATGTATACGACGGGCATATCCAAAAGCGACTCGCGAATGATCGGAGCAATCAGCCGTGGGTATCGAGTTGTGGCGGAAATCATGGTTAAACCAAGGCGAGCATATTGACTATTATTATATATGCATATATACTATTGGATACCTTGCATATCTGCTATTAGTGATTTAAATATCATTTATATACAAATATTTATATAAATTTATAAATCTCGCATTAACGCCTCAAAATAACCGGAATTTTTTCCATCTACCTAATCCCTCAGTTCCGAGTGATCCTGGTGTATTCCGCCGCGCGGATCACTCGGCTTGAGTGGGTCTCGGTGCCGATTCGCGACCCCAGCATCCGCATCGGCCGGAAAGCCCGGCGTAGCAATTGGTAAAATTACGCAACAGCCATGCCCCTGCCGCATCAGGCCCGTTGTGCTGCACGAATTTTGATGGCTGATCTTCCATGACCGACTCTTCACTCAACGCGCTGGAACGCAGGGCGGTGGGAACCCTAGGCGGGGTTTATGCCCTGCGTATGCTGGGCCTGTTCATCATTCTCCCGGTGTTCGCCATCTATGCGGAGACGCTGCATAATTCGACCCCGCTGCTCGCGGGCATTGCGGTGGGCATCTACGGATTGACGCAGGCGATCCTGCAGGTGCCGATGGGGTGGCTATCGGACCGCTTCGGCCGTCGTGGCGTCGTGCTGTTGGGGTTGGCGGTGTTCATGGCGGGGAGCTGGGTGGCGGCGGATGCCACCAGTATCGAGCAGATGATTCTCGGACGCGCCTTGCAGGGGGCTGGGGCGATTTCCGCAGCCTTGACGGCATGGGTGGCCGACTTGAGCCGGGAGCAGGTGCGGGCCCGGATGATGGGGATGGTCGGGATGCTGATCGGGACGACCTTCATTGTCTCCCTGATTGCCGGACCTCTGCTGGCCGGGAAAATCGGGGTCGACGGCATTTTCGCCCTGGTGGCGGGCCTGGCCGCCTTGGCCATGGTGCTGGTGCTGGTGTTGATCCCGGGCGGGCGGGCGCCCTCTCAATCAGCGGCAGGCACGTGGGGCGACCTGAGACAAGTCTTGCAGGATCCCAGGCTATTGCGGTTGAGTCTGGGCGCGGCCGTGATCCACATGCTGCTGACGGCGAACTTCATGTCGCTGCCCTTGGCAATGCGGGACATGGCGGGCCTCCCGGTCGAAGAGCACAGCCTGTTTTACTTGGTGGTCCTGGCCGGGTCTGCACTGTTTCTGTTCCCGGCTCTGCGTCTGGCGCAGTCTCGCGTCACCGGCTGGATGCGAGGGTTTGCACTGACACTAGTGGGCTGCGAACTCCTGTTGATCTTCGTGCGTCATGACATCTTCTTGTTGGGCGGGGTGCTGCTGCTGTTCTTCATCGCATTCAATTTCCTGGAAGCCCAGCTGCCGACCCAGGTCTCTCGCCTGTGCCCGGCGGATCTAAAGGGCATGGCACTGGGGGTTTTCTCCACCGCCCAGTTCGGAGGAGCCTTCCTGGGAGGACTTTTGGCGGGAGTGTTTCTGCAGGCGCAGCACGCGGAAATCCTATGCCTGGCCCTGGCCGGCATCGCCGCATTTTGGGCTCTGCTGCTGAATGGGCTAGAATTGTCTGGAGAACGGCGCATATAAAGCCACCGCAAGTCTATAATTATTCTGATTATAAGCGGTAGTGCGTTGAATTGTAATAAAAAAATGCTTATGTATAAACGCAGGGAAGCGAAAGCATGAAAGTCTGGAGGAAGAATAATGTCGAGAGGAGTCAATAAAGTGATTCTGGTGGGGACCTTGGGAGCCGATCCCGAGCTTCGCCAGACCAAGAGTGGGTCTAGCGTGTGTAACATGCGGATCGCAACCAACGACCGGCGACGGGACAGTACAACGAACGAATGGGTGGAAACGACTGAATGGCACAACATCGTGCTGTTCAAACACTCGGCCGAAGCCGCGGAACGTTACCTCAAAAAGGGGTCTCAGGTGTATATCGAGGGCAAGTTGCGAACCCGAAAATGGCAAGACCGGGAAGGCAACAACCGCTACAGCACGGAGGTGATTGCCAACGACATGCAGTTCTTGGGCGCGCGCGGCGGCGGCGGCGGCGGCGGTGGCGGTGGCGGCGGCGGCGGCTATGCCTCGGAGAACAAGGGAAACTACATGTCGGATAACTCCAAGCCGAGCGGCAATGGCCCGGGATCAGGAGGGGGCTCGTCGATGGGAGACGATGCCGATTTTGATGACGATATTCCATTCTAGACTCCCGCGCGGGCATTCCAGGCCGCGTCGGCGGTAAGGAGTCATGTCCGGAAAGGTCTACATCGAGACCCACGGGTGTCAGATGAACGAGTACGATTCCGCGCGGATGCGGGACGTGCTGCAGGACCGGTTGGGTATGGTACCGACTTCGGATGAAGCCGAGGCGGACCTGTTCCTACTCAATACCTGCTCGGTGCGCGAGAAGGCCCAGGAGAAAGTATTCAGTCGCCTGGGCCGGCTCGCCCGCCACAAGGAATCCCGACCCGGCGTCCTGATTGGCGTCGGCGGTTGCGTGGCCAGCCAGGAAGGGGAGGCCTTGCGCGAGCGGGCCCCACAGGTCGATCTCGTGTTCGGGCCGCAGACCCTGCATCGCCTACCGGACCTGATCCTGCAGGCGCGCCAGGGCGGCGACGGGGCGGTGGATGTCAGTTTCCCGGAAATCGAGAAATTCGATTGTCTTCCCGAGCCCTCGGTGCAGGGCGCGTCGGCGTTCGTGTCGATTATGGAAGGGTGCAGCAAGTACTGCTCGTTCTGCGTGGTGCCCTACACCCGCGGGGAAGAAATCAGCCGGCCCCTCGACGGCATCATTCGGGAAGGGGTGGGCCTGGCCGAGCGGGGCGTGCGCGAGGTCACGCTGCTCGGGCAGAACGTCAACGCCTGGCGAGGCCAGTTGCACGATGGGCAACCCGCCGACTTCGCCCTGCTGCTGCGCTATGTGGCCGCGATTGACGGCATTGAGCGGGTTCGCTACACCACGTCCCATCCGCGAGAATTTACTGATTCGCTGATTCAGGTCCATGCGGAAGTCGAGGAGTTGGCGGCACATGTGCACCTTCCGGTTCAAAGCGGATCGGATCGGGTGCTGGCCGCGATGAAGCGGGGCTATACGGCACTGGAGTACAAGTCCATCATCCGGAAACTGAAGGCTGCGCGCCCCGGGATTTCCGTCTCTTCGGACTTCATTGTCGGCTTCCCCGGGGAGACCGAGGAAGACTTCGACCGGACCTGCCGCCTGGCAGAAGAGGTGGGGTTTGACCAGAGTTTCAGCTTCCTCTACAGCCCGCGCCCGGGCACGCCGGCTGCGGAACTGGATGACGCCACGCCGTTGGCAGTCAGAAAGGCCCGCCTGTCGCGGCTGCAGGAGCAACTGGAGGCGCAGGGGGCCGGGATTGCGAAGACCCGCCTCAACACTCTCCAGCAGGTTCTGGTGGAAGGTCCTTCGCGCCGGGACCCGGCAGAACTGGCGGGACGAGCCTCGGACAATCGCGTGATTAACTTCAGCGGCCCGGAAGACCTGATCGGGACTTTTCAGTCGGTGCGCGTGACCGAGACGCGGGCTCATTCATTGCGGGGAGACTGGGCGCCCGCCCCACCGAATTGAGCACTCAGGCCAGCACCCTGAAGCTGCTTTTGCAGCCTGCGGACAACCCCCGCTTGGCCAGCCTGTGCGGCCCGCTCAACGCGCACCTGCACCAGTTGGAGGCACGGTTCGGCATCGAGGTCCGGCACCGGGGGCACGAATTTCAGCTGCTCGGTGACGCCGTCTCGGTCGCGGCGGCGGCCGAGGCTTTGCAGGGCCTGTACCACCAGACGGAACATGCGGAACTCTCGGAAGACAGCGTCAACCGGTTTCTGCTGACTTCCGGGCACGAGGAGAAGATGTCCGGGCCGCGGGAGGACCTGGTGCTCCGCCACTCCCGCCTTCGGGCTTACGGAGAGAACCAGGAACGTTACCTGGCGGCCTTGCAGGATCATGACCTAGTCTTCGGCGTGGGGCCGGCGGGTACGGGCAAGACCCACCTGGCCATCGCCCAGGCCGTCTATGCGCTGGAGCAGGACCTGGTGCAGAAGATCGTGCTGGTCCGCCCGGTGCTGGAAAGTGGCGAGCGGCTGGGATTTCTCCCGGGCGACCTGACCCAGAAAATTGATCCTTATCTGCGCCCGATGTACGACGCGCTGGACGAGTTAATGGGGCACGACCGGGCCACGCGACAGATGGAAAACAACATCATCGAGATCGCGCCCCTGGCGTACATGCGCGGGCGGACGCTGAAAGACGCATTCGTGATCCTGGATGAGGCGCAGAATGCTTCACGCGGGCAGATGAAGATGTTCCTGACGCGGCTCGGATTCGGTTCGCGCACCGTGGTGACGGGCGACCTGACCCAGACCGACCTGCCGCCCGGTGACTGTTCCGGCCTGGAGGAGGCCCTGGGTCTCCTCGGGGGAATGCCGGGCATCGCGTGCGTGCATTTCACGGAGCATGATGTCGTGCGGCACCCGTTGGTGCGGCAAGTCATCAAGGCCTACGCCCGGAAGAATTAGATGGGCATCCAGGTGGAAGTCCAGTACGCCTTTTCTGCCTCCGGGGTGCCCCCGGAAGAGCGATTCCTGGGCTGGGCCGAGGCGATCAAGCATCCGGCGGAGGTGTCTGCCTGCATCCGGGTCGTCGGCGACACGGAAATGACAGAACTCAACGAGCGCTATCGCGGCAAGCGAGGTCCCACCAATGTCTTGGCTTTCGAGGCGGACCAGGCAGAACGCGACCAGGGCTGCCTGGGGGATGTCGTGGTCTGTGCGCCGGAAGTGTTTCGGGAAGCGCGCGAATATGGACACGCACCCGAGGCCCGGTTTGCGCACATGACGATCCATGGGTTGCTGCATCTCTTGGGGTACGATCACGGCGACACCGGAGCGGCCGCCCGCATGGAAGGGCGGGAACGCGACGCAATGAAACGGCTGGGCTACCCGGACCCTTACACGCGCTCATGAAAACAAAGTCTTGGAGGCAGTTCGATTCGCGCATCCGGCGCTGGATATGGCGGAAGGCCTGGTTGCAGCCGAAGACCCAGGACGAGGCGCGCACCCTGATCCGGGAACTCCATTGGCGGGACCTGTTGAATGAAAGCCTGCGGAACATGCTCGAAGGGGCATTCAACATTTCACGGTTGCGGGCATCGGACATCATGATCCCGCGCTCGGAGATGAAAGTGATCCAGATCGGCGCGTCGCGCGAGGACGTCATCGACAGCGTGATCGAGCACGGCCACTCCCGCTATCCGGTGATTGATGATGATCGCGGCGCGGTCGAGGGCATCCTGTTGGCGAAGGATGTCCTCACCCGGGTCAGGGCTTCTGAGAGCCGGGATTTCTCGATCAAGGACATGATGCTGCCGCCCCACACGCTTCCGGAGAGCAAACGGCTCAGTTCCTTGTTGCGGGATTTCCAGCACAAGCGCAGCCACATGGGTATCGTGATCGATGAATACGGACAAGCGTCGGGCCTGGTGACCATCGAAGATGTCCTGGAGGAGATCGTCGGCGAAATTGAGGACGAGCACGACCGGGAAATGGAATCGCCGTCGGTCCGCGTCGTTGGAGAAGGGCACCACGAAGTCAAGGCAACTATGTCCATGACCGACTTCAATCAACACTTCAGGTCGGCATTGGATCCGGCGGGCCAGGAGACCATTGGCGGGCTGGTACTGAAGAAGATCGGTTACCTGCCTGCAATCGAGGAACGGGTTGAAATTGAAGGCTTCGCATTTACCGTGGTGAAGATTTCGGATCGGAGAATTCGTCTGCTGGACGTATCGCACGCACCCTCCGGGGACTGACATGTACGGGCGGGGTCCGCTTAGGTTCTGGCGCGGACTGGGCAGCTTGCCGTGGGGCCACGCCGCCGCCTTGGCCGGTGGCATCATCGCGTCATTCGGATTCGCGCCCTATGCCTTTCGACCGGCGCTCTGGGCGGGATTGATCCTGTTCTTCTGCACGCTGTATTCAGGCTCGGCTTCGACGGCCATGAAGCGGGGCGGGCTGTTCGGTCTGGGGTATTTCGGTTTCGGGGTCTACTGGGTTTACTACAGCCTTTATCACTACGCCAGTACGCCGCTGTGGTTGTCTCTCGCACTGGCTGCGCTCCTGGTGGCATACCTGTCTTTGTACCCGATGCTGGCGGTTGGGCTGGCGGCACGCTGGCTGCCGCGCGGCATCCGACGCCTGACGGGCGCAGCCGTGCTGCTGGCCGGGGCGGAATGGCTGCGCGGGATCCTGCTCACGGGCTTCCCATGGATTCTGATCGGGCAGGGCAGCCTGGACAGCCCTTGGGCCGGTTACCTGCCACTGCTGGGGACGCATGGAACCGGCTTGTTGCTCCTGCTGGCGGCGGGGTGGACGGCGGTATGGCTGCGCCGGCCGCTTTCCAGGCATGCCGTTTGGCTGGGCATCGTCCTGTTGACGGCAGGGGGTGGAGAAGCCCTGCGAAACTTTCCCTGGAGCACGCCTTCCGGCGAGCCCATTGAAGTCGCCCTGATTCAACCCAGCTTGAATCCGGAGGCGCGCTGGCGGGCAAAAAACCGGGGCTTCATCAAGGAAACCTATTGGGAGATGACGCAGCAGGTCGCCGAGACCCCGCTGATCATCTGGCCCGAGGCGGCCATTCCGCAGTACTACAGCCGGGTCGAAGATTTTTACCAAAGCCTTCAAGCCGAGGTCCTGGGCGACGATACGAGTTTGGTCACAGGCGTGTTCTATCGCAAGGGGGAGGAATCCGGGCCGCACAACGGGCTGATGAACCATCAGACGGGACAGCGCTATGGGAAACGCCGACTGGTCCCTTTCGGGGAATACTCCCCGCTGGAAGACTGGCTGGGTCCGCTGTATGAACGGATTCGTTTCAGGATGCGGGCATTGGAGCCTACCGGGGACCGGCCCTTGCTCCAGGTGCGGGGGCACCCGGTCGGAGTGACGGTCTGCTACGAGTCGGTCTACCCATCGATTACCCGTCTGGCTTTTCCGGAGGCCGCCTATCTGGTGAACGTGAGCAATGACGCATGGTTCGGGACGAGCCGGGCGCCCTGGCAGCATCTGGAATCCAGCCGCCTGCGCGCGGCAGAGACCGCCCGGGAACTCCTCCGAGCCGCGAGTACCGGGGTGACGGCAATCATTGGCGCGGACGGGACCCTCCGCGCGGTTACCCCTCAATTCACGACCGCGATTCTGGAAGGCGAGGTGCAACCCCGGGAAGGGCTGACGCCGTATGCCCGGTTCGGAGAATGGACGTCGGCTCTTCTGGGTTTATTGATTCTTATGTTTTGCTTTTATAAGAATGATAAATCAGAACATTTATTGTTTTCAAAAAAACGTTTTCGGCGCTGACCCGGCAACTCAAGGGCTACAGGGTGCGGCTGTAGGCCAGCGCCAGGCGCAGGTCGCGGCCCTGCGGCAAATCCGGCAGTTCGGCTCGGGGCTCACCCAATGATTCCAGCAATCTCAAGGTGGTTTCCAAGCAGACCGGCTCGGTTCTGGAAGAACGACTGCACAAGGCGCTCCGGAAGCCTAGGTAGTCCGGGTGGGCAGGCAGGAAATACTGCGCGGATTCAACGTTCAGCCGGCCGGCCAGGCCGCACAGCAGTCCGGCTTCCCGGGTGGCTTGCACCCAGCGTGTCGCTTGAGGCAGGTCCATGTGTTTGTCCAGGGCTCCGGAATGTTTATCGGCAGTGTCCAGCATCAGTCCGGCGAATCCTGCCGCCCGGGCGGGTTCGATCCATTGCATCGGGTTGATTTCAGGGCGGTCTGCGAACAGTACCGCAACCGCTTGGGCTGGAGCTTCGATCGCGGCGCGGAATTCGGGCAGCAAGGATTGTTGCGATGGGCAGGAGAAACCAATCTTGACGAAATCGACACCCTCCCGGGACAACCGGCAGGCCTGCTCCACCACGTTCCGGTCATCGGCAGACCCGGCAGCGGCACTGACGTGGCGCCGGTGTTTGACCTGGTCGACGACTTGGCGGACCACCGTGGGGTCTGCGGCACCCAACGCGCCCCGTGCAGGATCTTTCAGATCCAGAATCGCGATCGGGGTTTGGAGCAGCAGTGCCGCTTCCCCGGTATCGCGCACGCTTCCGAGGATACGGGTCACGGCGCGGCGTCCTTGAGCGCGAAGTGTTCGTGGACTCGTTCCATCAGCCAGTTCCATGCCTCCCGCTCAATCTCCCCGGCGGTTTTCTCGATTGCGATGTCGAGGTATTCGATTTCGCCGCGTATTTTCTCATCCGACAACCGGTTCAGCCGGCTGACCAGGATCGCGAGTTCAATGACGGCCGCCTGCGCCCGGTTATAGCCCTGGAAAGGCGCATGGGCGGCCTCGTGCACGATCTTGCAGGTGAACGTGGGGCGCACCGGGTCGTCGTCGAAGCCTTCCACTTCGACTTCCGCATGCGACAGGCAATTCGCCAGCCGCTGGCAGGGAAGGATCTCGGCGCTGGTCAGGGGCCAGTCATGGCGTCCGGTCAGGCATCCGGCGTAGACGCGGACATCGTCCGGGCGATTCACGACCGCGTAACCCTCGCGCTGGAGGTTTTCCAAGGTCTGCGAGGGGCGGAACGGTTTGAGTAGTAATCTTCGCTCTGCACAGTGCACGCCCATGGGCGCGATATGCGTCTGATCGTCGGCACCGCGCGTCGTCACGATGCTCTCCAGGATTTTCGGCATCAGGAGGGTTTCCGGTGTTTGATTGCGTTCTTGTGTTTTTGACGGGTCGGGCCGACTTCCCGGAATGCCGACAGGTCCTTGGCGGATTCCGTCACGGCACAGCCCCACAGGAACTCTTCATCCTGCTCGTAACGTTTGCCGAGCTGCCATGCGATCTGGGCCCGTGTCAATTCAATGCCCAGGTAGAACAGGTGGCCGGGGTCGTCGTCCAGGTCCAGGTCCGCATAGAAGTCAAGCGGGTCCGTGTGAATGCGTTCGCCGTCCCGATTGTACAGGTGAACACCGTCTTCGGCGACCCGGATGCGGAAATTGGGGTCCTTCACCTGGGCGGCCAACGCGGCGATTTCCTCTGGGCTGTACGGGAAGGGGTGGCGCTCGTGCAGCATCATCAACTGGTCGTCGATGCCCTTCGGGGGGATTCCGTGGGCGGCCGCGGCCCGCATGATTCTCCGGGCACGGTCCGCTTCGCGCAATGAGGTCCGGCAGTGTTCGCTAACCTGGGTCGTCAGCGCATACTGGATTTTCAGCTCGGAGATCAATCCGAACAGCAGGGCGTTCATGCCGGCCGTGTCCGCATGGGTCAATTCGGTCAGGTTGCCGATGCCCATCAGGATCTGAATATCCGGATAGCGGCGGCGAAGATCGACGTAGCGGGCGAGGGAGTCGGCGCAGCCGAAATGGACCGGGTCGAGAATGGGGTCGGCGATGAATGCCTGGTCCTTCTCCAGACAGCGGTCGATACAGGCGTACAGGGAGTCGAGGTCCGTATTGCTGTCGCCGATCAGGATCGGGACGGATTCGACTTCGTCGGCCACCCACAGGCTGTCCGGGCGAAGGCTCAAGAGGAAGTCTGCCCCGGCCTGTCCTCCGGCCAGCAGGTCTTGCGTCTCCAGCGAGTCGACGCTCACCACGAAACCTTCCTGCTTGAGCATCTGCACGGTTTCGGTCAGATGCGGGAATTCCACGCCCGGCAGACAGCCGACGTCGATGATGTCGGCGCCGTCTTCCTGATAGCGGCGGGCCTCGGCCAAAATCGCGTCGGGGCTGAGATTGGGCGCCTCGGTAATTTCGGCGAAGATTCGGACATCGTAGCGGGTCAGGTCTTCCGCCATCGCGGCCCGGCCGAAATAGACTGGAAGGTCCTTGAGTTCATCGGGCCCCCGTTCGACCGGCACCCCGAACTGCGCTTTCAGCGGTTCAAGATCCCCGCGCACCCGGCCGGGAAGCAGGATGCGGTCGATTCCGGGAGGGAGTTCGAGCCGCTTCTGAATCAACGTGGGGGTCATCAGTGCAGCAACACTCGCGCCGACCTGGTGGACTTCGTAGTCGAAATCCGTCGGCTGCATGGATTCCAGCACGCGATGCAGGCTCTGCTCGGCAAGCTTTCCGGTCAGGAAAAGGATTTTTTCGGTCATGGATTCGGGCTCAAGGCTTGAATTTTAGCAAGGGGGTTTATTTGCTCGCCTGACTCTTTCCGGAAGTCGCCACACAATCGGCAAAATTGGGCTTCACAGAAGTGTATGGAATCCGATTTTCGAATTTGCTACAGTAACCGGTCATGTACGAGATTCGCTCCAGTGCCCAAAATTCCGGTGCGGATCATTCCTCTCGAACCTCAGCGCACCCGCAGACTTGAGCAGCATCGTTTTGAAGACCCAGCCTCAACCCCAAATTACCCGCAGGAACGCCTCTCCAGAAGCGCTGGATGCGCTCCAGGACCTGCCGCCGTTGCAACGGCGGGTGTTCGCCCAACGTGGGGTCCGCGATCTGGATGAGATCGATCTGTCGTTGCGGCAGTTGCATCCGGTCAGCGAATTTCCGGCCTGCATCCAGGCAGCAGAATTGCTGTATTCCGTCATGCGCGAAGACGGACGCATCCTGCTGGTCGGTGATTATGACGCGGACGGTGCAACCGGCGTGGCCGTCGCCACCCGCTGCCTGCGTGCGATGGGCTACCCGCAGGTGGCATTTCTGGTTCCGGACCGTTTTCGTCATGGCTATGGGTTTTGTCCGGAGTTGATGGAGGACGTCGAGAAAGAAGATCCCACGTTAATCGTGACCATCGACAACGGGATGTCGAGCCAGGCCGCCGTGGCCGAGGCCCGCAAGCGCGGAATCCGGGTGTTGATCACCGACCACCACCTTCCGGGCGACGACCTGCCCGAGGCCGACTGCATCGTCAATCCGAACAGCCCGCCCGGCAGTTTCGCGAGTACGGCCCTGGCCGGCGTCGGGGTCGTGTTCTACGTGATGCTGGCGTTGCGCCAGCGTTTGCAGCAGGAAGACTGGTTTGCCAGCAAGGGAATCGAAGTCCCGAACATGGCTCAGTTTCTGGACCTGGTGGCGCTGGGGACGGTGGCCGATGTCGTTCCGTTGGACCGGAACAACCGGATCTTGGTGGAAAACGGGCTGCGGTGCATCCGGAAGGGCCGAGGAGCCCCCGGCATTGTGTCCCTGCTTCGCTACGGCAAGCGGGACCCCCGGCAGGCCAGCAGCACGGACCTGGCCTTCGCGGTGGGGCCGCGCATCAACGCGGCTGGCAGGATGGAAGACATTGCGATCGGAATCCGGTGCCTCCTGGCGGAAGGCCGCGTCGAGGCCCATGAGCTCGCCGAGCAATTGCACCAGATCAACCGCCGGCGCCGGGACACGGAAGGGTCGATGCACGCCGAGGCCCTGCGCGAGATCGAGGAACTGTCTCTGGAGGCCGACTCGATGATGAGCGTGTGCCTGTACCGGCCGAATTGGCACGAGGGCGTGGTGGGCATCATCGCGTCGCGAATCAGGGAGCGGTATGGATTGCCGGCCATCGTGTTCGCACAGAGCCAGGACAAGCTTTTGAAAGGGTCCGGGCGTTCGATCCCGGGTCTGAACCTCAGGGACGCGCTGGTCGATGTGGAACAGACGGATCCTGATTTGATGCAGCGTTACGGGGGTCATGCAATGGCGGTCGGCCTGACCTTGCATGAAGGTGGGCTGGAGCGATTCCAGGCTTTGCTTGAGCAGGCCGTCTCGAAGGCCTTGGGCGGCGTACGGCCCAGCCAGACCATTGAGACGGATGGCGAACTGGCCAGCGAGGAGATAACGCTTGAAAATGCGGAGTTCGCGGCGTGCGGCCATCCTTGGGGCAAAGATTTCCAGGCGCCGCTGTTCGAAGGCGAGTTCGAGGTTCGGGGCCACCAGACTTTCAACGATGCCCACACCCGGTTTGATCTCAATCCGGTTGGGCATCCGGAACGCCGCATCAAGGCCATGGCGTTTTCTCACGACCGCTTCGACTGGGATCCGGAGAGTGTCCGCTTCAGGCTGGTGTACGAGTTGGGCGTGGATGACTACCAGGGGCGCCGGTCCTGCATGTTGAATATCCAACACATCGAGTCGCTCTAGTCCATGCGCGGCATTCTCGGCGGATTGTTCGACCCCATTCACTTCGGGCACTACCGGCCCGCACTGGAACTGATGCCGGTCCTGGGCCTAGCAGAGATTCGCCTGGTTCCCTGCGGTCGCCCCGTGCATCGCGAATCGGCGCAGGCTTCCGCGGAGCATCGCTGGAACATGGTGCGGCTGGTGGCAGACGGCGTGAAGCTGGTCGCGGATGACCGAGAACTGAAAAACCCAGGGCCGTCCTATACCTACGACACGCTGGCTTCCCTGAAGAACGAGGATCCGTCTCCCTTGTGCCTTCTGGTCGGGGCGGATGCGCTGCAGGGCTTGCCGTCCTGGCATCGTGCCGAGGAACTCATTCAACTGTGCCATGTGGCCGCGATTGCGCGGCCGGGCAGTGAGCCAGAGCCTTCCCTGCCGGATGCGTGGGGTTCGCGGTGCACCCGGGACCCCGAGACCCTGAAGCAGTCGCCTTGTGGTAGGATTTATCTGCACCAAGGGGCTATGTACGATTTTTCATCCACTCAGATTCGCGATCTTATCCGTGCCGGTACGCCACCGCGTTATTGTGTCCCGGGCCCCGTGTGGGCCTACCTTCGTCGCCATCGCCTGTACCGGGATTAGGTAGAGCCCGCTTGGAAACTGATCCCCGAATGGAAGCCGATGCACTCAAGCAGTTGGTGGTCGAGGCATTGGAGGACATGAAGGCCGAAGAGACGGCGGTGCTGGATGTCCGGGACAAAACAACCATCACGAGCTACATGGTCGTCGCCAGCGGACGTTCCGACCGGCACGTCCGCAGCATCGCGGACCGGGTCGTGGAGAGCGTGCGCGACGCACGCATGGGCCGGGTATCCGAAGAAAGTAGCCGCGACTGGGTCTTGCTGGATGCGGGCGATGTCGTGGTGCACGTCATGCTTCCGGAGACTCGGCAGTTGTACGCCCTGGAGAAACTATGGTCGGTTCCGCCGGCTGAGGTGCGCGCCAGCGCCGGGCAATGAGCCGCCTGGTTTTGGCTTCGGCTTCGCCGAGGCGGGCCGAATTGCTCCGCATGGCGGGGGTTGATTTTGAACCGTATCCGGTCTCGATTGATGAGTCGCTCCGGCCAGGGGAGGACGGCGTCGCGTGGGTGATGAGGCTGGCGCAGGCCAAGGCCGCCGCCGGCTTGGAGCAACATCCCGGATCGGTGGTGCTGGCAGCAGACACCTCGGTTTTGTGCCGGGGAGCGCCACGGGGCAAGCCCAGAGATTATCAGGATTACGTGTCGATGATGGAGGCATTCAGCGATGCGTCCCATGATGTGGTCAGCGGGGTCTGTGTCGTTTCGGCGAACAAGAAGACGCTCTTCCACTGCGTGACTACGGTCGTGTTCGGCCGCTTGTCGCCGGCTTGGGTCGATGCGTATTGGGAGAGCGGTGAGCCGAAAGACAAGGCGGGGGGCTACGCGATACAGGGGAAGGCGGGCAGCCGGGTCCGGGAGATTGGGGGCAGTTACACCAACGTGGTCGGATTGCCGCTGTACGAGACTTGTTCCGTATTGTCGGACTTCGGGATTGCACCGAATCCAGAGGTTTTTTAAGGGTTTTTGTTCTTGGGCGGACGCGCCAAGGTCTGGTAATCAGATAGTCCTGCCATGGGCCTCCAGCCTGAACTCAGAATCCCTAGCAAAGGCATAGCAGGCCCGCTCGACTTCAATTTACAATACAGTGGCTAACTGGCCACTCATAACCGGGTGCGTCGGGAATCGAATCTGCATATCAATCCAGCAATTCCGTCCACATTTACCATGAACAGACTCGGCGGCTATCTCGGTTTGGCGCTGATAGCGGCCGTAGGTGCGTTGGCCTTGGCCTCGACGGCATTGCGTGTCGTCTTGTTGACCTTGGATGATGTCCACCCTTATTTGAGCCGGTGGGCCTCCGAATCATTCGAGGTCCAGATGGAGATCGGACAGGCCGCCAGCGAATGGCGAGGAGTCTATCCTTCCATCCTGTTGGACGACGTCACGCTGAAATTCGATGACGCGGGGGTCGAGCACCGTTTCGGCCAGGTGGCCTTGAGTCTGGACCTGCTCAAGAGCCTGTTCTCCCTGTCTCTGGTTCCGGAGCAAATCTCCGTGAGCGGCGGTGTCATTCGACTGCAACGCCTGGAAGACGGGCAATGGGGGTTTGCCGGGATGCCGGACGGGCGGTTGGGGGCGGACATGAATCTTCCGGTTGACCGCATCCACCTGCGGCAGGTCGCGACCGTGTTGTTCGATCAAAAGAGTGGTGAGCGATTGGATCTGGGCGAGGTGGATATGGATATGGCTTTCGGCCTGTGGGGTCTCGAAGTCGTGGCACGGAATCGCACAAAAGAATCGGGCGGCTTCGGCTTCGAATTGCAGGCGGAGTTCAACGCCATGGATTCGGGGAACGGCATCGTCCGGCTTGAACGCATGCGGTGGGCGCAATTACTGCCCTGGCTTCCGGACAATGCGCGCCCCCTGGCGGAGCGATTGCCGGCACACGCGGACTTGCGGGCCGAGGCCCAGCTGACCTGGGAGGGCGGCACCCCGCAATTGGCAGGCGCATGGGTCGAGCTGGAGCAGCCGCGTTCCGGGGATGCGGATTGGCAGAGGGTGGCGGCGGCACTCAAGTGGCGGACCCTGGAAGAGGGCTATGCGGTCGCGCTGGAACAACTGGAGTTGGAGCAGCACGAGGTTGCGGCGGGGGCGTACATCGAGCACAGCGAACAATTGACCCGCGGCTATCTGACGTCGCTGGACATCAAGCGTGCGAGGCGAATGGCCGGAGTGGCCGGCTACCGGATGGAGGATTTTCTCCCCGGCAGCATCACGTCCGGGACACTCTCCCGGTTGAGTGGAGAGATCCATTGGGGCGACCCGCTCCGCTATCGTATCGATGCAGGACTGGAGGGGCTCGAACTCTCGATCCCGGAGCAAGGGATCCGGGTGACGGGCATCGACGGCACGGTCGGCGGTTCCGAGCAGGGTATCCGCCTTAGTCTGGACGCAAAAGATCCGGTGATTTTCTACGCGCCATGGCATCTGGACGAATTCCGGCCCGGTCTGGCGAAATTCCAGTTGGACTGGTGGCCGACCGAAGACTGCTGCGCATTCAAACTGACAAACCTCCAGGTGTCGAATCCTGCCCTGCAACTTCGCGGCGCGCTATCGATGGGAGCTGGTGAACAGCGCATACTCCGGGCGGAGCTTGACATTGAACATGCGGATTTGGCGGCCGTGTCGCAGTGGGTGCCTCCCGGCCTGCTGCTGGAAGCCGATGACCGGTGGGTACGGTCGGCATTCAAGGCCGGCCGCCTGAGCGATGCGCGCCTGCGCCTGGCCGGGCCGCTGTCGCCCAACATGCTCGCGGCCGTTGATTCGGAACTGACACTAGATGGATATCTGCACGAGGTCGATCTGGACTATGAGCCGGGCTTGCCGATGTTCAAAGGCATTGAGGGAGGGGTTTTTCTCGACAAGAGCTCGCTGCATCTCATCATTCGGGAGGCCGCACTCAAGGAGTCGGGCATCACTCACGGGGCGCTCTGGATTGGCGACTTGAGTTTGATGGACATGCATTCGAGCAGCGTCGCGGACGGACCGGTGCGCGATGTGCCGGAATTCCTTGAGCAGATTGAATGGATGCCGCCGATGTTCAACCAGGTTCTTGCGTTTGAGGGAAATTCAAAGCTGGAGGTCCAGATGAACCTGCCGTTGGACAATCGCCTGGATCACGAGCCCGTAGTGAAAGGGATCCTGAAACTTTCCGACAATCGACTGGACATTGCGGCCAATGATGTCCGGCTGGACGCGATCAAGGGGAAACTGGAATACGAGGATGAGGTTTTTAGCGGGTCCCTGGATGCCAAGTTCGCAGGGCATCCCGCCCGTATCGGGCTGACGACGATTTCGACGGGAGACGTGCAGGTCAAAATACAGGCATCCGCATCGATCACGGATTATCTGCCGCAGGAGATTCGGCCGGCGTTTTCCTGGCTCAAGGGACATTCCGCCTGGGATCTCGAACTGCTGCTCCCCGGCGTGACAGAAAAATCCCGCCGGGAGCATCTGACCGTGCAGGCACGCAGTGACCTTCGCGGAGCCGCGATCGATTTGCCGAAGCCCTTGGGCAAGCCTGCGAACAGTGGGCAACCCATCCAGGTGGCGGCGGACATTGAATTTGATGGAGAGGGAGACTTCACCGTCAAATATGTGGACCGGGCACGGGCACGGATCAAGGTGCCCTCTTCAGGGGCAGTGAGCGGAACCGTTGCCCTGGGATCTGAAATGCCGCCGGCGCGTGCCGACGCCAAATTGATCTTGACGGGAATTCTGGCAGAAACCAATGTGCAGGACTGGATCGACTGGCGAGAGCGGCGTGCCGGGTCGGGAGAGATCGGGCTGGAAATCGAAGGCCTGAAACTGGGCCTGCTGAAAGTCGGCGGATTTGAGATCCGCGATGCGGAAGTAGCCGCGCGGTTCACCGAGGAATTTGACCGGTTCGCCCTGGATGCGCCGATTATGCAAGGGGTGATCGACGTCCCCAAAGAAGAGGGAGGGCGGACGAGAGGCGCTTTCAACTGGTTGCGTTTTTCCGAGTCACACCTGGAAACCGTGGCGGATGTGGAAAGCACGGACCTCAACCCCGCGAGCATCCCGCCCTTGGATCTTGAATTTAAATTGCTGCAGATCGGGCCCTACGAGATGCAGGACGCCACGCTCATGACCTCTCCGGGCGACCGGCGACTCACGATCGACAAATTGCAGGCGAAATCTCACCAGTTCGATATGAACTTGAATGGGTATTGGAAGTTGGAGGATGGCCAACATCGGACCCTTCTCCAGGGCCAGGCCCACACGGACAATTTGCATGAAACTCTGAACCACTGGTCGATCGCAAACCCTTTGCGCAAGGGCGTGTTCGATATGGACGTGGCCTTGCAATGGCCCGGAGCCCCCCAGGACTACGAGTTCAAGAGCCTCCAGGGAAGTGTGGACATCAAGGGCAAAGACGGGCGGATCCGAAACGTCGCCCCAGAACTGGCCCGCATCTTGGCGCTGCTAAACCTCGAAATGATTTTCAAACGCCTATCGCTTGATTTCGATGACGTGGTTCGGGGCGGTTTTACCTACGAGACGGCAGAGGGAGAATTCAGTTTTCTCCAGGGCCACATGAATACCAGCGAATTCCGGATCATCGGCCCGTCGGCGCAGTTCCTGATCATCGGCCGCATCGGGGTGGAGGACGAAGATTATGACCTGGTGGTGGTGGCTACACCGGAGACCAGTGCCCTGCTGCCGGTAATTGGCGCGGTTGGAGGGCCGCTGGGGGTCGCCGGGGTTTATGTCGGCAACAAGGTGTTGGAGTGGCTGGGTCTGGGCATCGACGATGCGACCGCCGTCACCTACCGGGTCACCGGGCCCTGGTCGGACCCGGTCATCGAGGAGGTTTCCAAAACCGAGTCAGACTCGGAAGAGTAGACCGGTCATTCTCCAGCCGGAGGCGTCCCTGCAGAGGGGGAGGAGGGCGCTTTGGGGGCGGATGAGGGAGAGGCCGCAGGCTTGGATTCTGCTTGGGGCGACGCACTGCCGTTGGATGGGGAACCGGCAGATTCGCCACCGCCGGGACGTCTGCGGTTGCGTCCGCCTCTTCGGCCGCGTCGGCGCCGGCGGGGTTGGCCATCGCCCTGCTTGGGATTGTCGCTGCTGGCCTGCTGCTCTCGCGGGGCCTGCTGTCCACTGCCACCACGGCGTCGCCGGGGGCGCCGTCTCCGACGGTCCGATTCGGAACCCTCGGACCTTTCCGAGGGAGACGATTCCGGTTTGCTTTCGACGGGGGTCGGGGCGCTGGCTCTCGAGAATAGATTCAGGAACCGGCGAAGGCTTCGAGGCAAGCCTTTGTCCTTCGGGGAGTCGGTGATATGTTCCGCCACGTCGATAACCGGGCGTTCCCGGTTTTTGCGTTGCTGGCTTGGGGCGGGCCTGGAAGCCCGGCGTCTTTCTGGTTCTGCCGGTTTGTGGGCCACCGAAGTTTGGTAGTCGAAGTGGCGCGATGCCTCCGGATCTCCTTCCCGATAGCGGTGGACGTGGTAATGCGGAGTCTCCAGACCTGGGGTGGGCAACAGACGGACAAGGGGGCCGTGCCGTTGGGTAATTTGTTCGATGGTGGCCCGTTTCTCGTTGAGAAGGTAGGCCGTGACGTCTATGGGGAGTTCCGTCACCACGACCCCCGTACTCTCTTTCATGGCCTCTTCTTCAATCAGGCGAAGGATAGCGAGTGACAGGGACTGGATGGTCCGGATCGTGCCGTGGCCGTCGCAGCGGGGGCAGGTAATCTGGGTGAATTCTCCGAGGGCCGGGCGCAATCGCTGCCGGGACAGTTCCAAAAGCCCGAAGCGGGAAATGCGGCCGATCTGGATCCGCGCCCGGTCGAGCCGGGTGCGCTCGCGGAATTCGTTCTCGACTTTTTTCTGGTTGGAAGTGCTGACCATGTCGATGAAATCGATCACGATCAGGCCGCCGATGTCGCGCAGCCGCAGTTGGCGTGCGATTTCCCGGGCGGCTTCCAGGTTCGTGTTCAGGGCCGTGGTTTCAATGTCCCCGCTTTTGGTGGCCCGTGCCGAATTGATGTCGATGGAAACCAGTGCCTCGGTATGGTCGATGGCAATCGTCCCGCCGGACGGCAGGTTGATCATCCGGTCGTGCGCGAACTCGATCTGGCTCTCAATCTGGTAATGGCTGAACAGGGGGACGGTTTCCTGATACAGCTTGATGTTCTCACGGTATTGCGGCGCCATCCGTTCGACAAACTTGCAGGCTTCCTGGTACGTTTCTTCGTCATCGATCAAAACTTCGCCAATATCGTCGCGGAGGTTGTCCCGCAGTGCACGGACCATGGCATCGTTGTCGCTGTAGATGAGGAAGGGCGCAGACTTTTTGGCCGCTTCCTGGATGGCCTTCCAAAGCCGGACCTGGTTGTCGAGATCCCACTGCAACTCCTCGACGCTGTGGCCGATGCCGGCGGTTCGGATGATGACCCCGCCTTCCTCGACCGGCGTCAGCTGGGAGACCAGCTTCTGGAGCTCGTCGCGGTCTTCGCCTTCGATTTGTCTGGAGATTCCGCTGGCGCGCGAGTTGTTCGGCGTCAGCACCAGGAAGCGGCCAGGCAGGCTGGGGTACGTGGTCAGCGCGGCCCCCTTGTTGCCCCGTTCATCCTGGGAGACCTGGACAATCAACTCCTGGCCGTTGTTGACGGCTTCGCGGATCGAAGTCGCACTTCGGCTCTTGAAGTAATTCGGGGAAATTTCCCGAAACGGGAGAAATCCATGGCGCGGCGCGCCATAATCCACAAATGCCGCTTCAAGACTGGGCTCGATGCGAACGATTTTGGCTTTGTAGATATTTGATTTCTTTTGCTTGTTCCCGGTCAGTTCAATGTCGAGGTCGAACAGCTCTTGGCCATCGACCATCGCCACGCGCAGTTCTTCCTGCTGCGTGGCATTTACAAGAATTCGTTTCATGATGATCCTTCAACGGTTGCAGAACACCCGCCGTGCAGTCGAGAGCATCGGGCCATGCGGCGCGCGCATCAAGATGTGATTCGCAGTGACTTGGATTCATATCTCTTGTTCGCGTAGTGCGCTCATACAGGGTGGGCGGCAAAAAGTCTTTCGGTTGGATCCGGCTCGCGGTAACAATCTGTAGCAATCACGAAGACTTCTTACTGTGACTCATTCCAGAGGCCTGAATTCCCGGCGCAGATGCGCCTCGACTCGTAGCCTCACTGCTCACAGTATACATCAGATGGCTTGCGGGCCGCTTCGAACGTCTGGAGTAAACGTTCAATAAGGGCGGCTTGTTTCCCTTGCAAGCTGTTGAAAAACCACTCCCTGCCGGCTCAGTAAAACAACGCCCCGAGGGCTTGGTGGGACATCCAGTGCGGCATGACTCCGGGCGATTCGCGGATTCCAACGCGGCCATACGATAAAATGGGGGGACGATTCCAAGGCTTTTTCATGAGTTCTCTCTCGCAGTCTGCCACGCCGGCTCAGGCGTCTCCCATCCAGCCGATGGAGTTGAGCCTTGGCAGCGCGTTCCAGTTCCGTTGCCACAAAGAGATCGCTTGTTTCAATGCCTGCTGCCGCAACATTGACTTGCAACTGACTCCGTATGACATCCTGCAATTGAAAAACCGCTTGGGCCTGACTTCCAGCGAATTCGTCGCACGCTACACCGTGCCGTTCGAGATGGATGCCCACGGCATGCCCGGGCTGAAAATGGCGACCAAGCCGGGCAGCTCGGAATGCGTCCACCTGACCGAGGAAGGATGCGGCGTCTATGAGGACCGTCCCGCCGCCTGCCGCTATTACGCCTTAGGCAATGTCGCGGTGCGAAAAAAGGATGCCCGGGAAATTGACGATGTCTATTTCGTTGTCCGCGAAGCCCACTGCCTGGGGCATGAGGAGCCGCACGAGCAGACGGTCGCGGAATATCGGACCGGGCAGGGCCTGGACAAGTATGACGCGATGAATGCTCACTGGCGCCGGCTGATTATCAAAAAACGTTCCGCAGGCCCGACGGTGGGTGCGCCATCGGAACGAAGCCTGCAGTTGTTCGACCTGTGCAGTTATGACTTGGACGGCTTCCGCGCCTTCATGCAGAACTCGAAATTCAAAGACATCGTGGACCTGCCGTCGGAACAGGAACGAGAATTGATGGGCAATGAGGAACGCCTGCTCGAATTTTCCATGAACTTCCTGGAGCAGGTGCTGTTCGGGACCGGTTCGGTGACGGTCAGGCCCGGTGCCCGGGAGAAGCGGGTCCGGGAACGCCAGGGCATTTGGGCCCAGCGTCGTCAGCAGCAGGTCGCGAAACACAAGGAAGACCTGCAGAAGCAGCAATATGGAGAGTAACCCTCAGACCGGGTCCCGATTCCAGGGGATGGTGTCGGATGCCTCTTGCCGCAAAGTCCGCATTGGCATCCTGTCGGATACGCACGGCTGGATTGATCCGGACATCCAGAGCGTCCTGGCCGGTGCCGACTGCATCGTGCACGCAGGCGACATCATGGGGGCGCCGGTATTGCAGACCCTTGAGGGCCTGGCCCGGCAAAAGCGGGTCTTGGCGGTGGCGGGAAACAACGACATCGGGGGCAAGGATTCCAATGGCGACGCTTTGCCGACCGTGGCCGAGGTCCAACTCCCCGGAGGGCAGCTGGTCGTGACGCACGGGGACCAGTTCGGCGCGATGCCGGGCCACGAGAGATTACGGGAAACCTGGCCGGACGCTCGGGCCATTGTCTACGGACATACGCACCGGCTGGTCTGCGACCGGGACGCGCGCCCCTGGGTGCTGAATCCGGGTGCGGCCGGGCGCATCCGGGTCCATGACGGGCCGTCCTGCCTAGTGCTAACGATTGACAAGGAAGCCTGGACGGTGGACACGCACCAGTTCAAACCCTCCGGTGGAGTCTGACTATGTCTGTCGCGAGGAATTGGGCACTGAAGATATTGGCAACCGCCGACATCAAGGAGAATGGCTCCCGGCCTTGGGACATCCAGGTCCACAATCCCCGGCTGTACTGGCGAATTCTGACGCAAGGCTCGCTGGGCCTGGGTGAATCCTACATGGAAGGCTGGTGGGATTGCGATGCATTGGACGAGTTTTTTGCCCGGGTGCTCAGCTCCGGCCTGGATCAACAGATCACCGGGCTCAACAAGATCATCACCCTCGGGCTCTCGTGGTTCCTGAACATGCAGAGCCGCGCCCGGTCCAAGCAGGTGGCCCGGCAGCATTACGATGTGGGGAACGACCTTTACAGCAAGATGCTGGACCCCATGATGTTGTATTCCTGTGGCTACTGGCGCCAGGCCGAAACCCTGGAGGAGGCCCAGGAGGCGAAACTGGATCTGGTCGCCCGCAAGCTGGGGCTGAAGCCCAATGCCCGGATTCTGGATATCGGCTGTGGATGGGGCGGAGCGTGCCGGTATTTTGCTGAACGCTATGGCGTGCAGGTGACCGGGACGACCCTGTCGGGAGAGCAGGCCCGCCTGGCCCGCGAGCATTGTGAGGGTTATGCCGTGCGGATTCTCCAGCAGGACTACCGGGACCTGCCGTCAAGCGAGCGATTCGATGCCATCTATTCGATCGGGATGTTCGAGCATGTCGGCTACAAGAATTACCGGACGTTCATGCGCAAGGTGCATGAGCTGCTACCGTCCGGAGGCCGCTTCCTCCTGCACACCATTGGCCGCAACACGACGGAGATTGCCACCGACCCCTGGATGAACCGGTATATCTTCCCGCACGGCATGGTGCCCTCGATCCGGCAAATCGGGCAATCCATCGAGAACCTGTTCGTCATGGAGGACTGGCATGCGTTCGGCCGGGATTATGACCGCACCCTGATGGTGTGGCGGACCAACTTCGAGTCCGCGTGGGATTTCCTGCGCGAACGCTACGATGAACGGTTTTTCCGCATGTGGCGATATTATTTGAGTTGTTGCGCCGGCTCTTTCCGGGCCCGCCACAACCAGTTGTGGCAGGTCCTGCTGGTGAAGGACGGCTTGAAAATCGACTTGCCGGTGTGCCGTTAGGAAGCGGAGACTTCTGACACCTCTGCGGTGTTTGGGGCGTGACCCGCGGGCCGAACCCGCCAGGCTAGCAGAGCACGATGCTGACCACCAACGCGAGTCCTGCACCGCAGAGACCGGCGGCCATCATCATGAAAACGATATCGGTTCGGTTAATTTCTATCTTCATCGCAGTTCTTCCCTGTTTGCCAGATTATAGTCGAGTCCCTCGCTTCCGCAGCCATCAGGCCGTCTTTGTTTCTTGCCCAAGGATTCCCGCGGCCTGCCGGTCCGCGTGGTAGGAGGAGCGCACCAGGGGGCCGCTGGCCACTTCCAGGAACCCCAGTCGCCGGGCCTCGCCGCCGAGCGCGTCGAACTCCTCCGGCGGCACGTAGCGGCGGACTGGGAGGTGGTGCCGGGTCGGTTGCAGGTACTGCCCCAGAGTCAGCATCCGGCAGCCGTGATCCAGCAGGTCTTGCATGACGGCGCGGAGCTGTTGCGGCGTTTCGCCCAGACCCAGCATCAGGCCTGACTTGGTCGGGGTGCCCGGATGGGCGCGACCAAATCGCTGCAGCAGTTTCAGGGAGTGAAGGTAGTCGGCTCCCGGGCGTGCCGCGCGGTACAGTTGCGGGACGGTTTCGAGGTTATGGTTGAACACGTCCGGGGGGTCGGTCTCCAATTCCGCCAGCGCGCGGTCGAGCCGGCCGCGGAAGTCGGGAACCAGGATTTCCACGCGGATCCCCGGATTGCGCGCGCGCACGGACCGGATGCATTCTGCGAAATGCCGGGCCCCGCCGTCGTGCAGGTCGTCCCGGTCTACCGAGGTGATCACCACGTAGCGCAAGCCCAGCCCTGAAATAGCATCCGCCAGGCGCTTCGGCTCGTCGGCATCCACCGGCAGTGGCCGTCCGTGCGCCACGTCGCAGAAGGGGCAGCGGCGCGTGCACAGGTCGCCGAGGATCATGAACGTGGCGGTGCCGTGGCCGAAGCATTCCGGCAGGTTCGGACAGGCCGCTTCCTCGCAGACCGTATGCAGGGCCTGCCGGCGCAGGCGTTCGCGCATCTGCCGGACCTGGGGGGCATGCCGGAGGCGGATGCGCAGCCAGGGCGGTTTGCGCAGGGCCGGACCCTCAGGGGAGGGCGTGATCGGGATGCGCGAGAGCTTCTGCTCCGCCGTGTGCTTGATGCCGGGCGGGAGGCTCATGTGCCGGTCTCGCCGGGGTACAGGGCGCGCAGCAGATGCGGCAGGAATTTCCGGGCGGTTTCGTCGACGTTCCAGCTCACCCCGCATTCCCGCAAGCTCGTGGCCTCGAGTTCCGGGTGGCCGCAGATGTCGATGTGGCGGAACAGGCCCAGGTCCGGATGGACATTCAGTGCGAGCCCATGGGAACTTCGGGCCCGGCTGACCCGCAGGCCGACCGACATGATCTTCTTGCCTCCCACATACACCCCGGGCATGCCGTTTTCCCGGCGGGCGGGCGTCCGGGCTTCCTGCAGCAGGGCCAACACCGCATGTTCCAGGCGCTCGATCAGTGCGCGAACCCCCAGGCGCATCCGGTGCAGGTCCAGCAGGGTATAGACGACCAGCTGGCCGGGCATATGGCAGGTCACCTGGCCGCCGCGGCTGCTGCGGACGACCGGCAGCGGGCCCGGGGAATGGATGTGGGAGGGGTCGGCGCCCACCCCGAGAGTCAGGACGCCCGGGTGCTGCAACATCCAGATCTCGTCGGCGCTGTTCTCGTTCCTGCGTTCGGTCTGCCGGCGCATGGCTTCGGCGCAGGGTTCGTAGTCGTACAACTCCCAGTGCCGGATTCGGGGTGCGGGAATCACGAGGCGGTGCAGAATTCGTTGTACCAGGTGCGGACGCGCTGCGTGACCGGGCCGGCAGCCGGATGGCCTACCGGCTGGCCGTCCAGTTCGATCACGGGCACGACTCCGCGGGTGGAGCCGGTGATCCAGATTTCCTCGGCACGCCGCAATTCATCGACGCGCAACAGGCCTTCCTGGCATTCCACTCCGTTCTCGCGCATCAGTTCCAGCACCAGCTTCCGGGTGATTCCGGGTAGGATCCGGGGGCTGAGTGCCGGTGTCCGGACTTGTCCGTCCACCACGGCGAAGATATTGCTGGTCGCGCCTTCCATGACTTCTTCTCCCCGATACAGGAGGGCTTCTCCCGCCTGTCGATCAATCGCCGCCTGCGTCGCGAGGACGGTTTCCAGCAACATAAGAGATTTGATGTGGCAGCGTCCCCATCGCTGGTCTTCGCAGGTGATGGCAGAGATCGGGCCGGGCCTTGTCGGCAGGGGCTGCGCCATGGCGAAAACGGTGGGCCGTCCGTCCAGGAAGTGCTTGCGGAAAGCTTCCCCATCGGGGATGACGCCGCGGGTCACCTGGATGTACACGAAGCATTCATCCGGGCTCTGTTCGATCAGGCGGCCGCAGATTTCCCGCCAGGTGGATTCTTCCGGCACGTTGTGGAGGTGGATTGCAGCCAGGCTGCTTTCCAGGCGTTTCAGGTGGTCGTCCAGGCAGCGCGGGCGCCTGCAATGGACAGGAATCAGCTCGTAGACACCGTCGGCAAACAGGAAGCCGTGATCCATCACCGGGATCGTGAGTCCCTCAAGGGGGCGATATTCGCCGTTGTAGTAGGCCGGGATCGACATGGCGGCGTTACGGGGCTGAGCCGTCGCGATGATTCTGCTTTTTGGGAAAGGTCATGTCGTCCTTGCCGATGTCTCCCGGTCTGGGTTCTTATTATGGAACCGGTGGGGGGCATCTCGCAAGGGCTGCCGCCGATCAGTGCATCAGTCGCTGTATCCGGTGCCAGAGCCGGGTGAAAAAGCCGACCTGCGGCACATCCGCCAGCAGGATGGCCGGTCTCTGGACCAGAATCCGGTTTTCATGGCGCACGGTGATCCGCCCGACGGGTTGTCCTTTCACGAGAGGGGCTTCCACCTCCGGCTCCAGATGGTAAGTGGTTTCCAGTTTGCCGAACTCCGCGACCGGCAGGGTCATCACCAGCTCCTCGGCCAGACCCACCGGTGCCTGCTCGGCTTCCGCGAACCATACCCGGATTTCCGTCAGCGGATCCATGCCGGCATGAATCTTCCGCGTGCGGAAGAATCGAAACCCCCAGTTCAGCAGGGCCCGGCTGTCGCGCACCCGGGCCCGGCTGCTTTTGGAGCCGAGGATGACTGAAACCAGCCGCATGTCGTCCAGATCCGGGCGCCGGGCGCTGGCGGCCAGGCAATAGCGCGCCGCCTCGGTGAACCCGGTCTTGATGCCGTCCACCGTGGGATCCAGCTTCAGGAGCCGGTTGCGGTTCGGTTGCCGGATGCCGTTCCAGGTGTATTCCTGTTCCTGGAACATCGCGTAGTATTCGGGGAACTCGTTAATCATCGCGGCAGACAGGATGGCGATGTCGCGGGCCGACATGTAATGCTCCGGCCCACCGAGCCCGGACGCGTCGGTGAAGCGGCTCTGGGTCATGCCCAGGCGCTTGGCCTCCGTATTCATCATGCTGGCGAAGGATTCTTCGCTGCCGGCGATATGTTCCGCGAGCGCGATGCTGGCATCGTTGCCGGATTGCACGATGATGCCGCGCAGCAGGTCGATAACCGGGACCTGGCTGTTGATCTCAACGAACATCCGGGAGCCGATCGCCCGCCGCGCCTTGCGGCTGATCGTCACCGGGTCCTGTTCCCCGATCAGGCCTTCCCCCAAGGCCCGGAAGGCCAGGTATGTGGTCATGATTTTGGTCAGGCTGGCGGGTTCGACCGGCTGGTCGGCATTCGCCTCGGCGAGGACCTCGCCGGTTTGCGTGTCCATCAGGATATAGCTGGGGGCGTCGAGCGACGGGGCAGGCGGGATCGGGATTTCGGCCCAGGCCGGGCCGGTCAGCAGCAGGGCGGCGAGAATCAGGCGAGTCATTGCTTCCTTATGGGTTGCCAGTGAGGGATGTTGATGGGGGTGTATTCGGTAATGCCGCGAGTGTCGAGTTCCGAGATGGCCCGGTCGAGTTCGGTGTGGTCATCGAACGGGCCCTGCAGGACCCGGTGCAATGGCGCGTCCCCTTCCCGGGTATGCACGGAAAGGCGCACCAGTCCCTGACGGCGCAATTTTTGCACAAAAGCTTCCGCGTTGTTTCGCAGCGCGAAGGCGCCGAGTTGCAGGAACGAATGTTCGGGCTCCCGGGGGGCCGCGCTGGGTCCCCGGATGGTGCGCACCTCGACCGGGGCCAGCCCGTCCTCGACCACCCCCAAGGCTACGGCGGCCTCGCGAGACAGGTCGATGATTCGGCCTTCCTTGAAGGGGCCGCGGTCGTTGATGCGGACGGTGATGGAGTGGTCAGTCTCGAGGTGGGTGACCTTGACCCAGGTG
The DNA here is from genome assembly GCA_965214545.1 of uncultured candidatus Poriferisulfidus sp. Lineage (GTDB taxonomy): Bacteria > Pseudomonadota > Gammaproteobacteria > Poriferisulfidales > Poriferisulfidaceae > Poriferisulfidus. Next base: position 168,504 of record OZ243950.1, read on the forward strand.
GACAGAGGCAGGGTCTTGTGAGCGGCGCTGACCTCGTTCATGTCGAACACCTCGCCGCTGGAGGTCTTCCGTCCGTGAAATTTCGGTCCGTACCAAGAGGCCAGCCCGCGCTCGACGTAACCCTCGGCCGAGTCCAGCACGTGGTAGCGCACGCCAAAGACGACGTAACTGGAGGACGTGCCGGAGCGGCTGGCAGATTCCCCATTGGAGTCGGAAAATGTCTCGGCGACGTAGTCGTAGACGCTGCACCCGCTGCCCGCCAGGGCCAGGGCCAGCAGTCCGGCGGCACGGTTAAGGCCCCGGTTCATTTTTCAGGGCCTGGCTCAATTGGTGGATCATCAGCGCGTACAGGGCGCTGTGGTTGTATCGCGTGATGACGTAAAAATTATGGAAGCCGACCCAGTATTCGGACGCGGTGGAATTCTCGAACCGGTGCACGGCCACCGGTTCGGTGGTCGGGTTCTGCAGCTGGATCCCGGCGGCGGCCAGTCGCTCCGGCGGGATGTCTGGAAGCAGGGCCTCGCTCAGCGGGATCTGGCTGTCCGGGTCGGGATGGGTCAGTTCCGCGACCGGCTCGCCCGGATGCCAATGGTGCTGCCGGAAGTAGTTCGCGACACTGAAGATGATATCGGCGGGGCTGTCCCACAGGTCACGGCGGCCGTCGTGGTCGCCGTCGATGGTGAAGTGCCGGTAGCTGCTGGGAATGAACTGGGCCTGACCGAGCGCGCCGGCCCACGAGCCGCGCAGGTTCCGGATATCCAGCCCCGCTTCGCGTTCCAGCAGCAACAGCTGCGTCAGCTGCCGGCGGAAGAATTCCGCGCGCGGCGGATAGTCGAAGCCCAGGGTCACCAGGGTGTCGAGCACCGGATGCGCCCCGGTATTGCGCCCGAAGTTGGACTCGGCCGCAATGATGGCGGTGATGATTTCGGCGGGCACTTGGTAGGTCTGTTCCGCTTCCCCGAGCAGTTCGGCATGCTCCTGGAGATACTGGCGTCCCCCGCGGATGCGCTCGTCGGTAAGGAAGATGTTCCGATACCAGTGCCAGGGCTTGGATTCGGCGGGGCGCCGGACGCTGGCAATGACGCGAGGCTGGTGCTGGCTCTCGGCGATCAGTTCATGGACACGCTCGGAGGAGAGGCCGTGTTCGGCCACGACCTGCTCGGCCCAGGCGCGAACCTCGGGGCGGTCGATGTACGGCACGGGAGGGTCGCCTGCCAGGGCGAAACCTGGCAGAAGAGATAGCAGAAGCCAGTGATTCCGATACATCGTGCGGGTTCCTTTGTTATTTGTGACGGGCGCGGGTGTAATGCCGGGCCGCCATCATCATACCGAATGCAGCCAGGGTGCTGATCATGGCGCTTCCCCCGTAGCTCAGCAAGGGCAGTGGCGATCCGGTCACGGGGGCGTAGCCGATGGTCATCGCGATATTGATCAGGACATGCAGGAGCAGGGACAGGCCGAGCCCGCCGACCAGCAGTTGGCTGAACCGATCCGGCCCGGCCCGGCTCAGGGCCACGACCCGCCACAGGATCCCCAGGTACAGCAGGATCAGCCCGGCGACCCCGATCAGGCCGAACTCTTCGGCGTAGACAGAGAAGATGAAGTCGGTGGAATGTTCCGGCAGGAAGTCGAACTGGGCCTGGGTGCTTTGGGTCCAGCCTTTTCCGGAAATGCCGCCGGAGCCAACCGCGATCTTGGATTGGATCACGTTGTAGCCGCTGCCGAGCGGGTCGGCCTCCGGGTTGAAGAAGATTCGGATTCGATCTTTTTGGTATTCGCGCAGCGCGTACTGCCACACGAATGGCAGGCTGATCCCCGCCAGTGTCCCCATGCCGAAAATCCACCGCCGCGAAATCCCGGCCAGCAGGATGACCGAGATCCCAATTGCGGACACCAGCAGCGCCGTGCCCAGGTCCGGCTGGATGGCGACCAGCCAAGTCGCCAGCGCCACCAGCCCCAAAGCCAGGATGACGCGGAGGGGAGACAGGGGAGGCAGGGAAGAGCCCAGGAGGTAGGCCACCATCATGGGGGTGGTGAGTTTGAGCAGTTCGGAAGGCTGGAGGGCGATCGGGCCGTACGCCAGCCAGCGCTGGGCAGTGCTGCCGCTGCCGTAGAACACGACCGCCAGCAACAGGAACAGGTTGAACAGGAACAAGGCCGGAGCCCATCGTCTGAGTCGCTGCGGGGTCACGTGCGCCATGGTCAGCAGCGCAAGCAGGCCGATGCCAATGCGGATGGCATGTTGCTGGGTGGCGTGAGGGCTCATGTCGTTGGCACTGTATTGAATCGCCAGGCTGAGCGCCAGGACCGCCAGCAGCAATCCCATCAGGGTTCGATCCAGCGGTTCCAGCAGTTTGGACAGGGCCGGAGTGTAGAAGTGCTGTGCCATTTATGAAGGGTCCAGGAGATAGGCGTCCAGAATCTGGCGGGCGATGGGTGCGGCCAGAGTGGAACCGTGGCCGCCGTGTTCGACAATGACCGCCAGGGCGATTTTCGGCGCTTCGGCTGGGGCGAAAGCGATGAACAGCGAATGGTCGCGGATGTGTGCGGGAAGGTCTTCGGAATCCGGTCGTTTTTCGCCGTAGTTGATCACCTGTGCGGTTCCGGTTTTTCCTGCGATGCGGTATGCCGCGCCTCGCCCGGAACGCCAGGCGGTTCCATTCTCGGCGTGGACCACATCCACCATGGCGTCCGTGACCAGTTGCCACCAGGTGGGATCGGAGAGGGTCACGCGGCCGAGCTCTTGCGTCGAGTTCTGGATGACTTGACCGTCTTGCTCATAGGCGCGCAGCAGGCGCGGTTTCATGCGGACGCCGCGGGTGGCCAGCGTTGCGGTTGCTGCGGCGAGCTGCAGGGGCGTCAGCAGCAGGTAGCCCTGGCCGATGCCCATGATGACGGTTTCGCCGGGGTACCAGGGTTGGCCGTGGGTCTTTCTCTTCCATGCTTCGTTGGGAAGCAACCCGGTTTGCTCTCCGGGCAGGTCGATCTGCTGGGCTTGGCCAAGCCCGAACTGTGCCAGGAATGGCTCCAAGGCATCGATGCCCATGCGGTAGGCCAGTGAATAAAAATAAACGTCGCAGGACTGGGTGATCGAGGAGCTGAGGGTGACCCAGCCGTGGCCCTCGTCTTTCCAGTCGCGGAAGGGTCGCCGATAGTTCGGAATCTTGAACTGGGGGGCCGCGTAGAAGGGCTGGTTCGGGATGGCGTGGCCCGACTCCAGCCCGGCCAGAGCAACCAGAGGCTTGATGGTGGAGCCGGGTGCGTACTGCCCCTGGATGGCGCGGTTGAGCAGAGGGTTCTTTGTGTCCCGGATCAGGTCCTGGTAGTCGTCGGGATCAATGCTGTGCCCGAACACGTCCGGGTCAAAACTGGGCGTACTGACCAGTGCCAGAACATCGCCGGTTGAGGGCTCCAGGGCGACGATCGCGCCTTCCCGTCCGGCCATGGCCTGGCTCGCGGTCCGCTGCAGGGCGGCGTCCAGGGTAAGGAACAGGTTGCTGCCGGGGGTGGGCGCCTTGCGGTTGTGCACCATCAGGGAACGGCCCTGTGCATTGACTTCGGCCTGCTGCAGGCCGGGGGCTCCGAGCAGGAGGGGTTCATACTGGTGTTCGATGCCGGCCCGGCCGATTCGGCGGATTCCCCGGTAGCGGTAGCGGTCGATGCGTTCCCGGTCTTTCTTGCTGATGCTGGCCAGGTGGCCGAGCACGTGAGCCGTCGACTCTCCGTACGCATAGCGGCGTGCGGCATAGGCTTCCAGGTAGACGCTGGGGAACTGGTGCAAGTGCACGGCGACGCGGGCGATCGTTTCTTCCGGCAGGTCGATCTTGAGCGGGGTTGTTTCGAATCGGCTGCTTTGCCCGCGTTGCTGGAAGCGCTGGATCTCTCGGTCATGGATAGCGGTGAGTTCCCGCAGTTTTGAAATCGTAGCATCCAGGTCGTCAACCTGCGAGGGAATCAGGCTCAGGCTGTAGGCGACGCTGTTGTCCGCGAGCAGGGTGCCGTGGCGATCGAAAATCAGGCCCCGCGAGGGCGGGAGGGTGACCTGGCGCAGATGGTTTTCCGTCGACAACATGGCGAAGTGCGCGGTGTGTATGGTCTGCATCCAACCGATCCGCAGCAGCAACAACAACAACAGCAGGCTCCCGATGCCGACCAGCAGGGTCAGTCGCTGGTGGGTTTGGGTGGCGCTGCGGTGGAACTCGCTTTTCCGGGTGGCGGGCGTCATGGTCGGGGAAGCAGAATGAATTGGCTGTGCGTCCCGCGCTGGACCTGGAGGAGCACTTGGGCGGAATCCCGGTCGAGGGTGGCGCGGATATCTTCGACGCTATTCACGGGACGGCGGTTGATGGAACGCAGCCGGTCTCCGGCCCGGATCCCGGCCTGTGCGGCAGGATAACCCGGTTCGACCTTAATGATCTCGATGAATGCCGTCCCGGCCTCCCGCCGGGTCGACAGGGTCAGGCCAGCCAGCGCCCGGTGCAGGTTGGCGCCCTGGATGCGCAGGGTCGCAGTCGCCGCGCGGACGGTCACGGCCTCGCGGCCGCGGAGCAGTTCGATCTCCACTTCGTGCCCGGCGCGCAGCAAGCCCAGCACATTGCGCATGTCCTTGACGTCACGGATCTCTTCTCCGTCAATGCGCACCAGGATGTCCCCCGGGACGATGCCGGCCTGGTCGGCCGGAGACTCGTCCACCACTTCGGTGATGACGACGCCCTCGGTCTGTTTGAGGCCGAAGGCTTCCGCCAGTTCCGGCGTCATGGCCTGGGCCTGTACCCCGAGCTGACCACGTTGCACCTGGCCGAACTCGGTTAGCTGGTCGGTGACCTGGAGTACCATGTGGATGGGGATGGCAAAACCGATTCCGATGTTCCCGCCGGAGCGACTCATGATCGCGGTGTTGATGCCGACCAGTTCGCCGCGCAGGTTGACCAAGGCGCCGCCGGAATTTCCGGGGTTAATGGAGGCATCGGTCTGGATGAAATCCTCGTAGCCGTAGTTGTCGAATACGCCGCTGCGGCCGAGTGCGCTGACGATCCCGGAAGTGACGGTCTGACCCAGGCCGAAGGGGTTGCCGATCGCCACGACGAAATCTCCGACCCGGAGCTGCTCGGAGTCGCTGAATGACAGGCTGGTCAGGCCGTCGGCCTCGATGCGCAGCATGGCCACGTCCGTCTCGCTATCCGAGCCGATCACCTCGGCCTTGATCTCGCGCCCGTCGCTCAGGGCCACCGTGATGTTATCCGCCCGGGCGATCAGGTGATGGTTGGTGACGACGTAGCCTTTTTCCGCGTCTAGGATTACGCCGGTGCCGAGCCCTCGCCGCACCCGCTTGCGGGTGGGGTGGCCGGGCAGGCCGAAAAAATGCTGGAAAAAGGGGTCCCGGAACAACGGTCCCGTGCGGACCACCTCTTCGTGGGCAGTGGAAATATTGACGACCGCCGGCACGGTTTTCTCCAGCATCGGCGCCAGCGAAGGCAAGGAGTCCTGGCCGTTTCCCCAAGGGAAGGCCGCCCAGGCGGGCAGGGCGAGGAGGGCGGCCAGCAATGCGGGCGCGATGCGGGGCAGGGCAGGCATAATCCCGGGAAGTATACCCGGTTCAGGTACTGGCCGGTGTGCGCTCGGTGGGGTTTTCACGGAATTGTGTGGATAGGCGGTCTGGGAGAAAGGTCCAATCCGCCGAGGCGGAAATAGATGGCCTCGCGGATGCGCTCGAAGCTGCGGCAACCGCAGGCTTGCCGCTTGACCCACTGGAGCCCTGTCCTCATCATAGAATGAGCCTGAAGGGGAGCGTGTACGGCCCCCTCACAGTCATGTCAAATCCCCTAAGAAAGCCATTGACTTCCCGTTTCGGCGCTGTTACTATTCGGCACATGATGTGATGGTCTGTCTAGGCCCTTTTCCGATAATATAAAAGGGGTAACCGCCATGAAGAAGATGTTGACTGGAATCTGGGGAATAGCCCTTATTGCCCTTTCTGCGATAGTTTTTGTGCCGCCTGTTGCGGCAGATGAATGTAGTCATGAAGTTGAGGCAGATCCCGTTGAGGCAAAGGAAGGAAACAATGCCGTATTCAGGATCAAGGCCCAGTGCTCAGGGCCCTGGCCGCCAGGGTTCAAGTTTCGCTACAACTTCCAGACTCAAGACGACAGCACGGGTCGGAATGACTACAAGTGGAGATCCGGGTCTCACGTTTTTTCCCGAGGTAGCAGCACAACCAGGCGGGTTACCGTTAAGACCTACGATGACGATGAGTGCGAAGGTGACGAGGAATTCAAGTTAAACTTTGAACTGCAGGGTATGGTGAAGGGTATTTGGATGGATTGGGCTGGAGGCCACCGTGGGCTGCCCGGCAGTTTCTCTATCAGAGGCGTGATCGAAGATCAAACATCGGGGTGTGGGGGCGCGAGTAGTTCTTGACCACGAATCCTGAAATCACGCATCATTCGCTTTGAGCGATTGAAAAGCTCGCTTTTTGACGAATTAGTGGCGGAGAGGGAGGGATTCGAACCCTCGGTACGGGATTACCGCACACCCGCTTTCCAGGCGAGCCCGTTCGACCGCTCCGGCACCTCTCCGGGGTTTCTCTGCTAATCAGGCTTTCTGGATGTCGCCTGTTCCCGCCATCGGGGGCAGGTAGGTGACGTTTCCTTCGGCCTTGCGAATTTCGCCGGCTCCCGCTTTTTCCACCTCGTCGATGCGCATCACTGCATGCATCGGGATATAGGTTCGAGGGACAGACTCGAACTCGGCTTTCAGGCGTTCCTCGCTCGGGTCGACCACGACTTGCGCCTTTTCGCCGAAAATGATCCCCTCGATGACAATGAAGCCGTACAAATCGGAGGAATAGACGTGTTCCGCGTAGATCTCGTAGATTTCTCCGTTGGAAAAGAAAATCACTTTGTAGATGGGCTCTGGCTCTTGCATGACGCTACCGGTTCCGGGAAAATTAATTATACAAGACCTGCGTCACTGCATGTGCTGGATCACCGCGTCGGCGAACCCGGAAGTCGTCACCAGGGTGGCCCCGGGAATCAGTTCCTGCATGTGTTCTTCCACGCGCTGTCGGCTGTCGGCGGTGCCGAGGTGGCCGGCCGAGATGCCGGCCCGGACCCGGGCCAGGTCGTAGGTCAGATACTTGTTGGCAATCGCCCCGGAGATCCCCTTGAAAATCAGGTCGGCGGCCTCGATCCAGCCGAGGTAGCGCAGCATCATTTCGGCGGACAGCAGGATGGAGCCGGGGTTGACCCGGTTCTTGCCGGCGTACTTGGGTGCGGAGCCGTGGGTCGCCTCGAATACCGCGACCGCGTCCGCCATGTTGGCACCCGGCGCGATGCCGATGCCCCCGACCTGAGCCGCCAGTGCATCCGAAATGTAGTCGCCGTTGAGGTTCAGGGTGGCGATGACGTCGTAGTCGGCCGGCTTCAGAAGTATTTGCTGCAGGAAATTGTCTGCGATGACGTCCTTGATCACGATGGCGTTCCCGTTGTGCGGGTTCTGGATCGTCCGCCAAGGTCCGTCGCCGATCACTTCAGCCCCGAATTCCTCTGTCACCAGTTCGTAGCCCCAGCGGCAGAACGCCCCCTCGGTGTACTTCATGATGTTGCCCTTGTGCACCAGGGTGACCGAGGAGCGGTCGTTGTCAATCGCGTAGCGGACGGCCTTGCGGATCAGTCGGGACGAACCTTCCTGGGACACCGGTTTGATGCCGATCCCGGAACTCTCCGGAAACCGGATGCCGTCGACCGCCATCTCCTGCTGCAGGAACGTGATCAGTTTTTGCACCTCGGGCGAGCCGTTGGGCCATTCGATGCCGGCGTAGATGTCTTCGGTGTTTTCCCGGAACACGACCATGTCGGTCGTGTCGGAGATCTTCAAGGGTGTCGGCGTGCCGGGGAAGAAGCGGATCGGTCGAACGCAGGCGTACAGGTCCATTTTCTGGCGAATGGCGACGTTGAGTGAACGGATGCCCTCGCCGACCGGCGTGGTCAGAGGCCCCTTGATCGACACGACGTAGTCCTGCATGGCCTGCAGGGTCTCGTCGGGCAGCCAGTTGCCGTGTTGGTACAACTTGCTGGCTTTCTCGCCTGCGTAGATTTCCATCCAGTAGATCTTCCGCTCGCCGCCATAGGCGATTTTGACGGCCTGCTGCACCACCTGCCGCATGACCGGCGTGACATCGATGCCGATCCCGTCTCCTTCGATGAACGGGATGATCGGGTGGTCCGGGACCTCCAGCGACTGGTCCGGGCCGACGGCGATCTGCTCGCCGTCCGCCGGGACGTGGATATGCTCGTACTGTTCAGCCGCCATGGCGCGCCCTCGGCCGAGGGCCGTCAAAACTGCTCTTCTTCGGTGGAGCCGGTCAGTGCCGTGACGGAAGATTTCCCGCCCTGGATGACGGTGGTCACATCATCGAAGTAGCCAGCCCCGACTTCCTGCTGGTGGCTGACGAACGTATAGCCCCGGTCTGCCGACGCGAACTCCGGTTCCTGGACTTTCTCCACGTAATGCTTCATGCCTTCGTCGCCGGCATAGTCGTAGGCGAGGTCAAACATGTTGTACCACATGCTGTGGATGCCGGCCAAGGTGATGAACTGGTACTTGTAGCCCATGGCGGACAATTCGCGTTGGAACTTGGCGATGGTGGCATCGTCCAGATTCTTCTTCCAGTTGAAGGAGGGGGAGCAGTTGTACGCCAACAGCTGGTTTGGGTACTCCTTGCGCAGGGCTTCCGCGAACGCCCGGGCAAACTCCAGGTCCGGGGTGCCGGTTTCGCACCAGACCAGGTCCGCATAAGGCGCATAGGCCAAGCCGCGCGAGATGGCCTGGTCCAGGCCGTTGCGTACGCGGTAGAAACCTTCGGAGGTTCGCTCGCCGGTCAGGAATGGCTTGTCGTTCTCGTCGAAGTCGGACGTCACGAGGTTGGCGGCTTCCGCATCAGTGCGGGCCAGCACCACGGTCGGGACCCCCATCACGTCGGCGGCCAGCCGGGCCGCGGCCAGTTTCTGGACGGCTTCCTGGGTCGGCACCAACACTTTCCCACCCATGTGGCCGCACTTCTTGACGGCGGCCAACTGATCCTCGTAGTGGACTCCGGCAGCGCCGTTGTTGATCATGTTCTTCATCAACTCGAAGGCATTGAGCACGCCACCGAAACCGGCTTCGGCATCTGCCACGATCGGGGCGAAGTAGTCGACGAACCCGTCGTCGCCGGGATTGGTGCCACGCGCCCATTGGATCTCGTCGGCGCGCTTGAACGCGTTGTTGATGCGGCGCACCACGGTCGGCACCGAGTCGTAGGCGTACAACGACTGGTCCGGGTACATGGTCTCGGAGGTATTGGCATCAGCGGCGACCTGCCAGCCGGACAGGTAGATGGCTTCGATACCGGCCTTGACCTGCTGCACTGCTTGTCCGCCGGTCAGGGCTCCGAGGCAGTTGACGTAACCCTTGCGCGCCTCGCCGTTGACCAGTCGCCAGAGCTTCTCGGCCCCTTCTGTCGCGGTGGTGTTGGCAGGCACGCGCGAGCCGCGCAGGCGGACGACGTCTTCTGCAGAGTAGCCGCGGCGCACGTCGCTCCATCGGGGGTTGCTGTCCCAGTCTTTCTGCAGGGCTTCAATTTGCTTTTTTCGATCCACTTTAAGAGTCCTCAACTCATTGATCAGGGCAACCTCGCCCGGCGCGATGCGGGATCGCGTGCCGGAGATGCAAGGATGAATCCGCAATTTTAACAGAAAAGGAATTGGCCTGCCGAAAAAACGGCGAGAATCCGTCTCTGCTTCCAGCGGTGCGCGACTGGTCTGGAGGAAGCAAGCTGGCCCTGAGACTAGGTTTCCGGAAAATATCGTGAGGGACCGGGTGCGTCGCTCCGCCCCGGGTTGGCCTGTTGTCCGACAAGGTCAATGGCTGCGCTTTTCCCCCGGCTTCTCGGAGTGGCCATAGCATTTGCGGCATTTCTTGGGTTTGGGGTCGCTTTCGGACACGACACCATCCTCGTTCGTGTCGTGGCGCGAAAATTTCTTCTGTCCTGAAGCCAGGTATTCCCCGAAACTGATTTCTCCATTCTCGTCTGTGTCCATCGTCCCGAAGCGCGCCTTCGACCGCTTCAGTTTTTTCTCCCGGGCCTTCTCGATTGCCTTATCCAGGCGATGGCCGAATTCCAGTGCGTACTCTTCCGGGCTTAGCGTCTCGTCGCCGTTCTCGTCTGTCCGGTCAAAGTCGGCGCGGCGCCGGGCGCTGAATTCCTCGTGTGTGATCGCGCCGTCTCCATCGGTATCGTACTTCCGCATCATCCCTTTTTTGCTGTGGGTGCTGGGCATGTGGAGGACCCGCTTTGCGTGTTTTTCGCACATGCCTTTGTGTTTGCCGTGCTTGTGCCGCTTGTGGTCGTGGCCGGACTTGTGGTCGTGGTCGTGGCCGCTCTTCCCCTTGCCGGGGTAGCCCTTACATCCCTTTTTGCAATGTCGTTTGGGGCGCGGGTCTTCTGCATTGATGATGCCATTTTCGTCCCCATCAAAGCGCTGGAAGCTGCGCTCGCCGGATGCCTTGTACTCCGCCCACTCGATCTGTTCGTTGCCGTCTTCGTCCAAGGTGTCAAAGCGGCGGTGGGACTGCCGGGTGTGCCGCTTGCGTTCCTTTTTGATTTTCTTGTCCAGGCGGTCGGCGCGCGCCTGCATGCGCTCGTCGACGTCGACTGAGCCATTACCGTTTTTGTCAATCAGGTCGTAACGGGACCGACGGGCCTGCTCGAATTCCTCCGCGGTCACTTGGGCATCGCCGTTTTGGTCGTACCGCTGAATGAAGGACCCCATTCCATGGTGCCCCCCGCGGTGTCCTTTCTCGTGTTCTCCAGAGTGTCCTGCAAACGCGAGGCCTGCAGCGGTCGTCAACATGATCGCCGACGCTAAAAATCGTGATTTCATTCGGTGGTCTTTTTGTCTCTGAGGCGATGAATGATAGCACTTGAAGCGCTGGCCTCCCCTCCAAACACCCCAAATGTCAAACCAAAGTTAAAATGTCCCCCTGTCCCGCAAAGTTAAAGTGTCCTCTTTCATCGTGTCATGGGCGGGCGGCAGCGCATGCGATCACCCGTCTGCCTTGATGTGGTCGCCCTCGAATTTGACAGCCCTAGGTGGGGGTGCGACAATTCCAGTCCGCACGGGGCGGGAATAGCTCAGTTGGTAGAGCGTAACCTTGCCAAGGTTAAGGTCGCCGGTTCGAACCCGGTTTCCCGCTCCAGTTCCCATTGCGATCCGATCGCCGGGTCAGAGTATAAGCAGGGGCTGAGTGGCAGAGTGGTTATGCAGCGGCCTGCAAAGCCGTGGACGCCGGTTCGATTCCGACCTCAGCCTCCAATTTCTTTTACACTATGATAGGGGTGCTGCGGGCGTGGCGGAACCGGTAGACGCTGCGGACTTGAGGCCATTGAGTGCTCTCCGGGAAACCGGGGATGCAGAACTGCTCAAATTCGGGGAACCCTGTGAAATGGCGATCCCGAGCCAAGCCCGGGAGGGAACTTCCGGGAAGGTGTAGAGACTAGACGGGCAGCGCCTAAGGCCGGACGGCTAAGGTGAAGGGATAGTCCGGACCACAAACGCCGCGCAAGCGGCGGCGGCGAAAGCCGTAGTTGGTGCGAAAATCCGCTGGGCTTTGCCCGTGGGGGTTCGAATCCCTCCGCCCGCACCATACACCGGTGAAGACCCCTCGGCCTTGGGCCGGAACGGGCCGCTCCCCATGCTATGATTTGACGACGCACGCAAGGGGCTGTCCATGACCCACCGCAAGCTTCCCATTGGAATCCAGGACTTCCGGGCGATCCGGGAGCGGGGCTATTACTACGTGGACAAGACCCTTCTCATCCGGGATCTGGTGGAGGGAGGCGAGCACTATTTCCTGTCCCGACCGCGCCGGTTCGGCAAGAGCCTGCTGGTGAGCACGCTCGAAGCCCTGTTCGAGGGTCAGGAGGAGCTGTTCCAGGGGCTGGCTATCCACGGCCACTGGGACTGGTCGGTGCGCCATCCGGTGGTGCATCTGAGCTTTGGTGCGGGATATACGAAGCCGGGGGACCTTGAGGGGGATATCCTCACGCAACTGGCGGGAATCGAGGAAGATGCCGGTCTTTCTCCGGCAACCCAGATACAGGATGGGCCGAACCGGTTGAAGAACCTGTTGTATCGCCTGCATCGTGGGACCGGCCAGCAGGTCGTGGTGCTGGTGGACGAATACGATAAGCCGGTCCTGGATGTGTTGAAGGACACGGCGTTGTTGGAGGCGAACCGGGACTACCTGTGGGGGCTCTACGGTATCATCAAGGGCAGCGCCGAACATGTGCGTTTCGTGTTCGTGACCGGGGTGAGCATGCTCTCGAGGGCGAGCCTGTTCTCGGGGCTCAACAACCTGAGGGACATCAGCCTGGACCCACGGTACGCCACGGTCTGCGGGTACACCGATGCCGATCTGGACACGGTATTCGCCCCGGAACTGGAGGGCTTGGACCGGGATCAGATACGCGCCTGGTACAACGGTTATCATTGGCTGGGTGAGGAGAAAGTCTATAACCCGTGGGACATCCTTCTGTTGTTTGACAGCCGGAAATTCGAGCCCTACTGGTATGAGACCGGTTCGCCGAGCTTCCTGTTCCGGTTGATGATGGAGAAGGAAATGAGCCCGATGGAACTGGAGAACCGGATGGCCGACGAGAGAATGATCTCGAACTTCGATGTGGAGGACATCGGGGTGGAGGCCTTGCTGTTCCAGACCGGCTATCTGACGATTACCGCCGAGGAGACGACTGGGGTCAGGACCTTTTACACGCTGGACTATCCGAACCAGGAAGTGCGACAGAACTTGAACGACGGGCTGTTGGAGCACTTGGGACAACGGGGGGAGGACGTGGTGGCCTGGGGCCGGCAGTTATGCGGCCGCCTGGAGTCGGGGGATTTCGAGGGATTTGGAGACGAGCTGAAAAGTTTTTATGCGGGGGTGCCGTACCAGTGGCACACGAGCGGGGAGTTGGCGCGGTACGAGGCTTGGTACGGAGGCCTGCTGTATGCGTGTTTCCGGTCGAACCGAGTGGACCTGCGGGTGGAGGATGCCTCCAGCCGGGGCCGGGCGGACATGGTGGTGTTCCGCGGGGGGCAGGTGTTCGTGCTGGAGTTCAAGATGGCAGCGGAGGGCGAAGACGGGGAGGCGGCGCTGGATGCGGCTCTGGTGCAGATGCGCGAGCGGGGCTATGCGGAGAAGTACCGCGACCGTGGCGAGCCGATTCATTTGGTCGGGATAGCGTTCGGACGGGAGGAGCGCAACCTGCTGGGAGTGCGAGCGGAATTGGCCTGAAAATCGGCCGCTCTGCTATACTTTTTTACCGTAGCAAGGCTGGAAGTGTTCGACAATTCCATCGCTAACGCCATGAAAAACAATATTTTTATAAGACGCCCAAACTTCATGATCGTGCAGGCGGGCGTGATCCTGCTCCTGTTTGGCGCCTTGCTGTACTGGCAGAGGGCGACCCTGGAGGAGATCTACCTGGGCCCCTTGGCGACGCAGCTCGGCCTGGTCGTCAATGGCATCATCGGGGCGTTGTTCCTGGTGGCGCTGGCCCGGATCTTCTACCTGTTGTTCGCCTATGCCCGCGAGAGCCGCGCCATCGACCTGTTCGAGGAACAGGTGGACTTCGGTTTGACTGACGCCGGCATTGAAACCCTGTCCGAATCCCTGGTCGTGCAGCGCTACCGCGTCCTGCAGCAGGGCCGGTCGGAACTGGACCGCCCCCAGCAGGCGGCCCTGTCGGCCATTCTGCTGAACCAGGAAATGACGCGCCTCGGCCTGATCCGCCTGATCCAGGGCCTGCTGATCCTGCTCGGCGTGTTTGGCACAGTGGCCTCGTTGTCCCTGGCCCTGGTCGGGGCGTCCGACCTGCTGTCCTTCCCGCAGGACGGCGGCGGCATCACCCAAGTGGTGCACGGGATGGCGACCGCGCTGTCCACCACGATGACCGCTATTGCGGCCTACTTGGTCTTGACGCTCATCTTCTCGCGGCTGGTGGCCAGCCAGTCCAGCGTGTGCCAGAGGATCGAGTGGCTGACCCTGCGCCGCCTGCTGCCGCTGGTGTCGCGCGAAGGCGCCAACCTGGGCCACACCCTGGCGCTGCGGCTGAAAGACCTCAACGAAGTGGCCTTGGCCCTGGCGGAAGTCCAGGACCGCCTGACCCCGAATCTTGAAGCCCTGCGTCGCGAGCAGCACATGCAGGACGAACACAACAAGAACGTGATGGACGCGTTGCACGGCATCGACCAGACCCTGAAGAAGGGGTTTCGGCTGGACCCGCCCGGACCATGATCGACAGTCTCTCCGTGATCCCCGGCGCCCCCGCCCACCTGTCCCCGATCAACGAGGAGAACTTCTGGCCATCCTTCACCGACATCATGATGGTTGTGGTCATCGTGTTCCTGCTGTCCAGCACGGTCGCCGTGCTGCATAACTGGGACCTGTCCCGGCAGGTCCAGGAAACGGCCGCGCTTGAACAACAGGCCCGAGAGCAGGCGGAAGACCTGAACCTGCGCCGTCTGCTGCTCCAGATCGAATTGGAAGAGATGCAGGGCCGCATGGCGAAAACCCGCGAGGCGCTGGCGGCCAAGACCGGCCAGTTGCAACAGCGGGAGGAAGACCTGACCGGCGCGCAGGGCGCGCTGGCCGAACAACAGAGACAACTGATGGACATGCAGGAGGAGTATGCGCGCGTGCAGGCAGAGATGAGGGCGAACCAGGACATGAGCGCGGAGCGCGAGCAAGAACTGCTCGACGTACAACGGCAGTTGGAGAAGATGCAGACCGAGAGCATCCTGCGCGAGCAGATGTACGTTGAAGTCGAGCAGCAGCAGCGGCAGACCCGGGAGGAGCTGCAGCTCCTGCAGAAGGAATACGAGGAGATGGGCGAGAAGTACGCGGCGCTGTCCAAGCCGGCCCGCAGCCCGCTCGGCAAGACGGTGGCCGCCGTCCGCTACCGGAAGGTGGACGGGCAGCCGTCCTTCATGCTCAAGCGCCCGGACGCCCCGCAGTTCGAGCCCATCGGCGAGGCGGACCTGCATCGGGCCCTGTCGCAACTGAAGGCGGAGCATGGGGACAAACTGTTCGTCCGCATCGTGATCCCGATGGACAGCAAGCTGAGCTACCAGGAAGGCTGGCAGTTCTCGCTGGACTTGCTGAGGCGTTACGACTACTACTACGCGGAATGAAGGCCGTCCGGATCGCACGCCCTCGCCGGGATCCACTTGAAACGGCAGGCGCGCGCCCCATATTAACCGGCAATACCTGCACCGTTCGTCCACGACAAGGAAACAGAGGAAGGCACGCATGCCCGGGTCCGTTGTAATCGAAAACCTGGTCAAGACCTACGGCGACCTGCATGCCGTGGATGACTTGAGTTTTGAGGTCCAGCCTGGCGAGGTTCTGGGCTTTCTCGGGCCGAACGGTGCCGGGAAGTCCACGACCATGAAGATTGTCACCGGCTTCCTGCCGCCGACCTCGGGCCATGTGACGGTGTGCGGGCACCCGGTCGAGACGCAGCCGCAGGCCGCCAAGAAATGCCTGGGCTACCTGCCGGAGGGGGCACCGGCATACAGCGAGATGACGCCGTGGCAGTTTCTGAATTTCGTAGCCGATATTCGCCGGCCCGAAAACCGCCGCGCGCGGCTGGACTGGGTTATTGGGCAGCTGGGCCTGGAGCCCGTGTTGCATCGCCCGGTCGACACCCTGTCGAAAGGTTACCGCCGCCGGGTCGGCTTGGCGCAGGCCATGCTGCACGACCCGCGCGTGTTGATCATGGACGAGCCGACCGACGGGCTGGACCCCAACCAGAAGCGGCAGGTGCGCGATTTCATCAATGAAATGGCGCAGGACAAGACCATCATCATCTCGACGCACATCCTCGAAGAGGTCGAGGCCATCTGCACGCGGGCCATCATCATTTCCGCCGGCAAGATCCTGGCCGACGAAACCCCCGAGGCATTGCGCCAGCGGTCCCGGTACTGCAATGCCGTCACGATCCAGGCCGACCTGGAGGAACCGGTGCGCGCCGCGCTCGGTGAACTCGAAGACGTCGCGCTGGTGGAGCCGGAACGCAATCGGGGCCTGACTCTGATTCCCCGAGCCGGCCGCACGCTGGAAGGCGCCGTCCGAGACGTCCTGTTGCGCCACAATCTGAAGGAAGTCCCGCTGCACATCCAGGCCGGGCGGCTGGACGACGTGTTCCACACCCTGACCCACAACGCCCATGAATAACCTGATCGCGATCCTGAGGCGGGAGCTGGTCGGCTATTTCCAGACGCCGGTGGCCTACGTCTTCATCATGATCTTCCTGCTGTTGTCCGGGACGCTGAGTTTCTACCTGGGGAACTTCTACGAGCGCGAGCAGGCGGACCTGGGCGCATTCTTCACGTTCCACCCTTGGCTGTACCTGTTCCTGGTCCCGGCCATCTCCATGCGCCTGTGGGCGGAGGAGCGAAAGACCGGCAGCATCGAGTTGCTGATGACGCTCCCGGTGACGGTGCCGCAGGCGGTGCTCGGGAAGTTCCTGGCGGCCTGGATATTCACCGGCATCGCATTGTTCCTGACGTTCCCGATCTGGCTTACGGTCAACTACCTGGGCGACCCGGACAACGGCATCATCCTGGGCGCCTACCTGGGCAGTTTCCTGATGGCCGGCGGCTTCATGGCTATCGGCGCCTGCATTTCCGCGACCACGCGCAACCAGGTCGTGGCCTTCATCCTCAGCCTGGTGACCTGTTTCCTGTTCCTGCTGAGCGGCTTCCCGCTGGTCCTGGACTTCTTTCAGCTATGGCTCCCGCAACCGGTGGTCGACACCATCGCGTCGCTGAGTTTCCTGACTCACTTCTCCTCGATCAACAAGGGCGTGATCGACCTGCGGGACCTGGCTTATTTCGTGATCCTGATCTCGGTCTGGCTGTACGCCAACATGATCGTGGTCCGGACCCGCAAGGCCGCATGAACGGTTCCAACCGGAAGACCTACACGGCGGCCGGGCTGGGCCTGCTGGCCGTGCTGTTCGTCTCCTCCATCATGCTCAGCAACCTGACCTTGGGCAACCTGCGGCTGGACCTGACCGAGCAGAAGCTCTACACCATGAGCGAGGGCACCCTGAAGGTTGTCGACAGCATCCAGCAGCCGATCAACCTGTATCTGTTCTTCTCGGACCGGGCCAGCGCGGAGAACGCCCCTTTGCGCAACTACGCCCGCCGGGTCCGGGAACTGCTGGAAGAGTACACGCACCACGCGGACGGCCGGGTGATCTTGCAGGTCATCGACCCGGCCCCGTACTCGGAAGAGGAAGACCGGGCCACGGAATTCAACCTGCAATCGTTTCCGGGGCAAGGCGGCGACAACCTGTACTTCGGCCTGGTCGGCACGAACGTGGTCGGCGACGTCGAGGTCATCAAGTTCTTCCAACCGGACCGTGAGGCATTTCTGGAATACGACATCAGCCAGCTGATCTATGCCCTGACGAATCCGGCGAAGCCGGTGGTGGGAGTCCTCACCGGCCTGCAGATGTTCGGCGGGTTTGATCTGGCCAACCAGCGCGCGACCCCCCAGTGGGCCATCCTCGACCAGATCGAACAGCTGTTCGAGACCCGGCAGGTCGACATCGAGTCCGGGGTGATCGACCCGGACATCCGGATCCTGATGCTGGTCCACCCGAAGGGGCTGTCCGAGAAGATGCTGTATGCGGTGGACCAGTTTCTGATGCGCGGCGGCCGCTTGATGCTGTTCGTCGATCCCTACGCGGACAAGGACCCTATGTTCCAGAATGCCAGCAACCCTCCGGAGTCGGGGGGTATCCAGGCCTCCGAGATCGACCGGCTGCTGGATGGGTGGGGGCTGGACATCGACATGGACGCGATCGTGGCCGACCGGGCCCTGGCCCTGCCGGTGCAACGCCCCAATGCCCCGCGGCCGATTCGCCACCTCTCGTTCATCGGGATCGCCGAGGACGGGATCAACCGGGACAACCTGATTTCCGCCCAGCTGTCCCGGGTGACGTTCGGGTTCGCGGGCCGGATCAGGAAGACCGAGGCGTTCCAGGGTGAATTCGAGCCGCTCCTGCGCACGTCGGAAGATTCCGGCGAGATCCCGAAGCCGCGCTACCGGCATCTTCCCGACCCGACCGCCTTGCTGGAATGGTTCGACCCGGGCGGGCGTCCCTTGACGCTGGCGGCCTGGGTGCGGCTGCGCCCGGGCAGCCTGTTCCCGGAGGGCCCGCCGGCGGATGCGACGGCGCCGGCGGAAGGCCATCTGGCCGAAGCACGGGAGAGGGTCGATGCGATCGTGGTCGCGGATGTCGACATGCTGTCAGACACCCTGTGGGCGCGGGTACAGAACTTTTTCGGGCAGCGGATCGTGCAAGCCTGGGCCAGCAACGGCGATTTCGTGGTCAACGCGTTGGAAAGCCTGGCCGGCAGCGGCGACCTGATCGGCTTGCGGGGCCGGTCCGAATTTGCGCGGCCCTTCCACGTGGTCGAACAACTGCGGCGGCAGGCGGAGCAACGCTTCCATGCCAAGGAGGAGGAGCTCCAGCGGCGCCTGGAAGAGGCGGAACAGAGCATCAGCCGGATCCAGCAGTTGCGGCAGGAAGGGGAGCAGAGCTTGTTGACGGAGCAGCAGCGCGCGGAAATCGAGGCCTTCCAGCAGGAACGGTTGCGGGTGCGCCGTGAATTGCGCTCGGTCCGTCATGAACTGGACCGGGATATCGAACACCTGGGCTTCGTCTTGCGCCTGATTAACATCTGGCTGGTTCCAGTCCTGGTCACCCTGGCCGCCATCGGCCTGTGGCTGTTCCAGCGCCGCCGCCGCTCCCAGAGGGCGCAGGCATGAATCGCCGCGAGCTGGGCCGGCTGGCGACCCTGACCGGAGTCGTGCTGCTTGCGACGGCCGTGATGTACAACCTTCGCTCCCAGTCCGGAGACCAGGACTATATCGGGGCCTTGTGGCTTGAAAACCTCGACATCAACGCCGTCACCCGCATCGATGTCACCGGGCCGGGAAACATGCCGCAGGTCAGCCTGGAGCGCCGCCCGGAAGGCTGGGGCGTGGTGCAGCGCCAACATTATCCCGCGAATGTCGGCATCATCCGGAGCCTGTTGTTGGATTTGTCGGAAGCGAAATTCCTGGAGCGCAAGACCGGGGATCCGGGCCAGCATGCCCGCTTGGGCCTGGGCCGCATCGAGCAGTTGGAGGCCGTCGGGCAGCAGGTCACGCTGCATACCGCGGAAGGGCCCCGGCCCGTCCGCATCGGCATGAACCCGGACGGGCGCAGCGCCACGTATGTGCGGAATGCCGACGACGATCAGGGCTGGCTGGTGGACCGGACTTTCACGATTCC
Organism: uncultured candidatus Poriferisulfidus sp.; assembly: GCA_965214545.1. Classification (GTDB taxonomy): domain Bacteria; phylum Pseudomonadota; class Gammaproteobacteria; order Poriferisulfidales; family Poriferisulfidaceae; genus Poriferisulfidus. The sequence goes on from OZ243950.1 coordinate 187,897, forward strand.
GAACGAACCGCGGCGCTGGCTCGACCCGGAACTGCTGGATATCGGGATGGAGCGGATCCGCCGGATGGAGGTCGTGCACCCGGACGGGGAAAGGATCGAAGGGCAGCGCGCGGAACAGTCCGCGGACGTAAAATTCACCGTGCTCAACCTTCCCGAAGATGCGGTGCTGAAAAGCGAGTACGCGCTCAGCCGCATGGCCAGCGCGATCACCAGCCTGTCGCTGGAGGACGTGATGCCGGCCGCCCAGGCCGCGGCCTATCTGGAAGACGCGGCCCGGGCCTGGTACGAGATTGACTCGGGCTACCGCCTGGAAGCGCGCCTGTTCGCCGTGGATGTGGAACGCTACGCGCGCTTTACGGTGCACCTCGGAGAGGACATGAGCGACGAGGACCGTGCCCGGGCGAGCCTGCTGGCCCGACACCTCGAGGGCTGGGCCTTCCGGATTCCGTCCTTCGCCCACGACAGCATGGCGCTGCGCTGGGCCGATATTTTGGAGGGGGTCGGGGAGCCCGAGTGATCTAGCTGGATTTGGCCAGGAATTTCTCGGCATCCAGCGCGGCCATGCAGCCGGTTCCGGCAGACGTCACCGCTTGGCGGTAAATCTTGTCCATAACGTCCCCGGCAGCGAAGACACCGGGGCGGCTGGTTTCGGTCGCGTTGCCGCTGAGGCCGCCGGCCACGGTGAGATAGCCGTCGTCAGACATGTCCAGCTGCCCCTTGAACAGACCGGTGTTGGGGTCGTGGCCGATGGCGATGAAGACACCCTGGACGGCCATGTCCTGGGTCGAGTCGTCGACGGTGCTGCGCAGCCGGATTCCGGTCACGCCGCCGTCATCCCCGAGCACTTCCTCCAGTACGCGATTCCAAGCGATCTGCAGCTTGCCGCTTTCTTCCAGTTCGAACAGTTGTTTCTGCAGGATCTTGTCGGCGCGCAGCTCGTCGCGGCGGTGCACCAGGGTCACAGTCGAGGCCAGCTTGCTGAGGTAGATGGCTTCCTCCGCGGCGGTATTGCCGCCGCCGATGACGGCGACGGCCTGGTCCTTGAAGAAGAATCCGTCGCAGGTGGCGCAGGCGGAGACGCCTTTGCCCTTGTAGGCTTCCTCCGAAGGCAGGCCGAGGTAGCGCGCGGTGGCCCCGGTGGCGATGATCAGGGACCGGCACAGGTATTCGCCGTTGCCGCCGGTGAGGCGGAACGGCTGCCGCGACAGGTCGGCTTCAGTGATGTGATCGAATTCCGTCGGAACCCCGTAGCGCTCAACGTGTTGCTGCATCCGGGCCATCAGGTCCGGGCCCTGCAGTCCCTCGACGTCGCCCGGCCAGTTGTCGACATCAGTGGTCAGCATCAGCTGCCCGCCCTGTTCCATGCCGGTGACCAGGAGAAGGTCGAGATTGGCCCGGGCGGCGTAGATGGCGGCGGTATATCCCGCGGGGCCGGAGCCGAGGATGATCAGTTCGCGCGGTTTGGAATTTTCAGGCATGGCACCTATTTTAGCGGAAGCCGCCAAGGTCTTGCCCTATAATTCGGACAAACCTTGCATTCCTGTTTTGAAGAAAAAGCCCGCCAAACGCGCGAAACGACCAGATTCGCAACCCCGCCGCATGTCTCCGGTGTTCCGCGAGGGTGCGCTACTTGTCTTCTCGGCCCTGGCCGTGTACCTGCTGGTCGCACTGATCAGCTTCCACCCGGATGACCCGAGCTGGTTCGATACCGGCGACGGGAGCACCCGGAATGCGGCCGGGACGGTGGGCGCGGTCGTGGCCGGCCTGTTGCTGAACTTGTTGGGCTATGTCGCATACCTGGTCCCGTTCATGCTGGGCTATCACGGCTGGCTGCTCTACAGCCAGCGGCCCGTCCCGGGGACGGCGCAGAAGCCCGGCTGGGCCCTGGCATCGATGCGCTGGGGCGGATTCCTCATGACGTTGATTGCGGCCTGTGCCCTGATCGGGATCTACCTGCTGGCCCCGGCCTTGCCGAATGGAAGCGGCGGGCTGATCGGGAAAGGGGTTGCGAGTGGATTTGTCATCGCATTCAGCGAAGTGGGCGCAACGGTGCTGTTGCTGGCGATGCTGCTGGTCGGCACCACCCTGTGGACCAGTTTTTCGTGGCTGAAGGTCGTGGACCTGACCGGAAAGGGGATCTGGGAGGCCGGGGTGGCGATGATCGCGGGAATCCAGTACCTGCGCGAATATGTGTCCGGACGGAAGGATCGCCAGCAACGCCAAGAGAAGCGGAAGCGAACCAAGCAGAAGAGGGCGGGCAAGAGCCCTGCCCGGATTGAACCCAGGATCCAGATCGAAACCGATGCCAAGAGGCAGGCGAAGGAAAAGCAGATTTCCCTGCTGCCCGCGAACGAAACCAAGGAATTGCCGCCGCTCGACCTGTTGGACGAACCCATGGAAGGGAGCCTGGGATATTCTGAGGAAACTCTCAGCAATATGTCGAAACAGATTGAAATTAAAATGGAAGAATTCAAGGTTGACGTCACGGTGGTGGCCGTGACGGCCGGGCCGGTCGTGACGCGTTTCGATCTGGAGCCGGCCCCGGGGATCAAGGGCAGCAAAATCAGCAGTTATGCCAAGGATCTGGCGCGTGCATTGTCGGTGGTCAGCGTCCGCGTGGAGGAGGTGGTCGAAGGGAAGCCGGTGATCGGCCTGGAGGTGCCGAACGAGGATCGCGAGATGGTGATGGCCAGCGAGATCCTGCGCTCGGCCGCGTTCAACCAATCCCCATCCCTGCTGACGCTGGCGCTCGGCAAGGGCATCGGCGGCGAGCCGGTGGTTTGCGACCTGGCGAGAATGCCGCATCTCCTGGTGGCCGGGACGACCGGCTCCGGGAAGTCGGTGGCGATCAACGCCATGATTCTGAGCCTGCTGTACAAGGCCCTGCCGCGGGATTTACGGTTGATCCTGATTGACCCGAAGATGCTGGAACTCGCCATCTACGAGGGCATCCCGCACCTGCTGACCCCGGTTGTCACCCAGATGGGCAAGGCGGCTCAAGCCCTGCGGTGGTGCGTGGCCGAGATGGAACGACGCTACACCATCATGTCGAGGTTAGGTGTCCGCAACTTGAACGGCTACAACCGGAAGGTCGAGGAAGCGGAGAAGGACGGGCAGCCGCTTGCGAATCCGATGTACGAAGGTTTGGGCGAGGAAGAGGAGCCGCCGCTTTTGGAGCACCTGCACTACATCGTGGTGGTCATCGACGAATTTGCGGACTTGATGATGGTGGCCGGGAAAAAGGTTGAGGAGCACATTATCCGCCTGGCCCAGAAGGCCCGTGCCGCCGGAATCCACCTGATCCTCGCGACGCAGCGCCCGACACGCGAGGTGATTACCGGCTTGATCAAGTCGAATATTCCTTCCCGGATCTCCTTCCGGGTCGCCTCGCAGATCGACTCGCGCACGATCCTGGACCAGGGCGGGGCGGAACAACTGCTGGGGCACGGAGACATGCTGTTCCTGGATTCGGGGGAGACCTTGCCCAAGCGGGTGCATGGCGCCTTCATTTCTGACGACGAGGTCCGTCAGGTGACCAAGCACTTGCGCAAGCACGGCGGCGAGCCTGAATACCTGGAGGAAGTCACGGAGAAGGACGGATCTGCCCCGGTGCCGGGACTGAACGACGAGGACGACGAGGAGGGGGCAGAGGATTCACTGTACCAGACGGCGGTAGAGATTGTGCGCCGCGATCAGAAAGCCTCGATCTCGTACCTGCAGCGGCGCCTCAAGGTGGGCTACAACCGGGCGGCCCGGATGATCGAGGAAATGGAGGAGGCAGGGATTGTCGGCGCGGTGCAGCCGGGGGGCGCCCGCGAGGTCCTCGTGTCTTCGCCTGACGAATCCTGATGAGGTCTCCGAACGTCCGGTTTCTGGCTTTCGCTACCCTGCTCGGGCTGGCGTCCGCCCCGGATGCCCCGGCGAGCCCGGAGAGCGAGATTGAGCGATTCTTCGAGCAGACCCAGTCCTTGACGGCATTCTTCCAACAGGAAGTCTGGTCGGTGGACGGGACGCTCCTGTCTTCCGGGCATGGCGACATGAGTTTGTTGCGACCGAGCTTCATGCGCTGGAACTACCGGGAACCCGAGCCCTTGGTCCTGGTTTCCGATGGCATCGATTTCTGGTCCTACGATCCGATCCTCGAACAGGCGACCGTCACAAGGGTGGAAGAGGCCTTGGACGACACGCCGCTTTCGGCCTTGTTGGGTTCGCGGGTCCTGGAAGACTTGTTCGCGGTCGAACAAACCCGCCACCAAGACGGGATCGACTGGATTGTGCTGCAATCCCGGGCGGGCGCCGCCCGCCCGGTTGAGCTGTTGATCGGCTTGCGTTCGGGCACGCTGGCGCGCCTGCATTTCGTCGACCAGTTCGGACAGGAAGTTCGGGTTCGGTTCGAACAGGTGCGGGTGAACCCGCCCCTGCAGCCGGATTTTTTTTCCTACCGGCCGCCACGCGGCACGGACGTTCTGGGTACGCCGAGCCAGTGAGCGAACTGTTCGATTCGAGAAAAGAATTCCGCCCACTGGCGGACCGCATGCGCCCGCAGAGCCTGGAGGAATTCGTCGGACAGCGGCACTTGCTTGCGGACGGGTTGCCCCTGCGGCAAGCGGTCGAGGCCGGAAAACTCCACTCCATGGTGTTCTGGGGGCCTCCGGGCACGGGCAAGACCACGCTGGCGAAACTGATGAGCCGGTATGCCGAGGCTCGCTTCGTGAGCCTGTCGGCCGTGTTGGCTGGGGTCAAAGAAATCCGCGAGGCGATCGCGGAAGCCCGGCAAGCCCAGGATCGCGACCAGCAAGCCACTGCGCTGTTCATCGACGAAGTCCATCGCCTCAACAAGGCCCAGCAGGACGTGTTCCTGCCGCATGTCGAGGACGGCACGATCTACCTGCTCGGGGCGACCACGGAGAACCCCTCGTTCGAACTCAACAACGCATTGCTGTCCCGGGTCCGCGTCTATGTTCTGAAAATGCTTGAGCGGGAAGACTTGGGCCAATTGCTTGACTGGGCGCTGACGGACGGAGAGCGAGGTGCGGGCGCGGGCTCAGTGCAGCTGGAGGATGGCGCGCGCGACCTGATGATCCAGGCCGCAGACGGCGATGCGCGCGTGTTGCTGAACCTGCTTGAGATTGGATTGGACCTGGCGCCGGAACAGGAGGGGACGAAAGTCATCGAGGCGGCGATCATCCAGCAGGTCGCCGGGCAAGGCACCCGGCGTTTCGACAAGGGCGGGGAGTATTTTTACGACCAGATCTCCGCGTTGCACAAGTCGGTGCGGGGCTCTGACCCGGATGCCGCCCTGTACTGGCTGTGCCGCATGCTCGACGGCGGCTGCGATCCCCGGTATATCGCCCGGCGCGTGGTGCGGATGGCGAGCGAGGACATCGGGAATGCCGCCCCGCAGGCGCTCAACCTGTGCCTGTCTGCCTGGCAGGCCTACGAGCGGTTGGGGTCGCCGGAGGGGGAACTGGCCCTCGCATCGGCCGTGGCCTACCTGGCCTGTTCGCCTAAGAGCAACGCGGTGTACACGGCCTACAAGGCGGCGATGGAGCAGGCCAAAAAATCAGGCACCCTGGAAGTCCCGATGCATCTACGCAATGCCCCGACCCGGTTGATGAAGGATCTGGGCTATGGCAAGGACTATCAATACGCGCACGATCACGAGGACGGATACGTGGCCGACGAAGTGTACCTGCCGGAGTCCTTGCAGGGCCTGTCGTTCTATTTTCCCGTCGACCGGGGCCACGAGAAGGCGATCGGGGAGTGGTTGCAGAAAGTCCGGGAAAGCGCGCGCCGGCGCTCGGCTAATTAAAATGGGTTAGGGAAGCAGGTAATCTGCGCCATTATTTTGCAATCCATTCGCGAAGAGCTTGGTCGATTCGCGTTTGCCACCCACGTCCCCCAGCCTTGAAGTGATCGATCACGTCGGGCGACAGCCGGATGGTGGTTGACACTTTTGGCTTATCAAGAGGAGGCCGTCCACGGCGTACAGGAACTTTAGCAATAATTTCCGGCCAATCGCCTTGAGAAAGGTCCGGAGCATCATCTGAGTCAAAAATTTCTGGTATAGATTGTTTTTTCTCGTTCATTCGCTTTTCTCATGCTGATTATTCGGTAGGCACCATCCCTCGGAGTCCAGACCAGAACTACCATTCTTCTATCAAGAAATCCAATGGTGATGAAGCGGTCCTCGCCATAATTTCTCCGCCCGTCCTCAAAAGGTTTAGGCCATCAAGTATCTCCCCGGCCCGAGCCATATCCAGTCCTCTGGCTTCAAGAGTGGCTGCGCGTTTTTCCTTGTCGAAGTCAATCGGCATTTATTTTATGTTGCCACAATAAATTAACTTGGTAACACTGCCAGGTCTAATCGCTGGTTTCCGGCGTAAAGGGATCGACAGGATTGCCGGCCATGACCCAGGCTTTGAATCCCCCGGCCATATGCGTGACGTTCTCGAAACCCATCTGCTTGAGCGTGTTGGCGGCCAGCGCCGAGCGGCCGCTGGTCCCGCAATACAGGATCAGGCGGTCGGCCTGGGCGAAGACCGGCAGGTGCTTTGGCGACGATGGGTCGGCGTGGAATTCCAGCATGCCGCGCGAAGCGTGGTGGGCACCGGGCACGGTGCCGGTCTGGGCCAGCTCATTTTGGTCGCGCACGTCGATGATGGCGACACCGGGCTGGTCCAGGGCCTGGGCGACGGCCGTGACGGAGACTTCGTCGACCTCGCCGACGGCCTCGGACAGCAGGGCCTTGAATCCTCGTTTGATTTGTACGGACATGTTTTTTTGCTCCCCAAGATCGGCAGGCCACCATCTTAACGCATTGGCTCTATCTTCCGCATACCGAAATCCACGTTACGGCAGTTCCGTGGCTGTGAGTCGCATGTACGTGGTCGAGGCTACAATGCGTACGACGAAGTCAGCACGCAAGGCCAACCTGAAGGAGGCCGCAGGCTATGAGCACAACGCGCGTCAGGATTGATCTCGACGATCCGTCCACCTTCCCCGAGGGGCGAATCAACCCTGCGGTAGTGGATGCGACCACGGAAGCGGAAATCACCTTGCAGGAGCAGGAAGACGAAGCCGAGGCATTGCAGGATATGGCACGGTATACGCGCCGAATCCGGCGGCGACTGGGCCTCAGCCAGACAGAACTGGCGCGACGTATCGATGTGTCGCACGAGACAACCCGCAACTGGGAACAGGGAAAGCGCGGCCCGACCGGCGCGGCGCGCGCCCTGTTGCGGATCCTTGACAAGGCACCGGAGACAGCGCTCCGTTTATTGACCTAAACGTTGCGCATGGTTTTGGAGAGCATGCTAACTCCGGGCCTCGGGGATTTCCTTTACGACACCAAGACTGACCTGCCGATTCGACCCCAATGACTACAACGTCTCCGCTGGAACTGCCTCTGGGTCCGCTGATCGTGGATGTGGCTGGAAAAGAACTGGAGCCTGAGGACCGGGAGATCCTGGCGCATCCTCTGGTTGGGGGGCTCATCCTGTTTACGCGGAACTACGAATCCCCCGGGCAACTGAGTGCATTAATTCGGCAAGTCCACCAGATCCGGACGCCGGGCCTGGCGGTCTGCGTGGATCAGGAAGGCGGGACGGTGCAACGGTTCCGGGAAGGGTTCACGCGCCTGCCCGCCGCCCAGGCGCTCGGCAAACTGTACCGCGGGGACCGGGAACAGGCCTACCGGGCCTGCACCTTGATGGGCTGGCTGATGGCGGCCGAATTGAGGGCGGTGGGCGTGGATATCTCGTTCGCGCCCGTGGTGGATTTGAACTGGGGGACCAGCGAGGTCATCGGCGGGCGGGCCTTCCACCGAAACCCGTACACCGTCTCCGAACTGGCGTCCCGCACCGTTGCCGGCATGCACCGGGCCGGGATGAAATCGGTGATCAAGCACTTCCCGGGGCACGGCCATGTGCACGAGGATTCGCACAAGGACATGCCGGTCGACTCGCGCGGTTTCGAGGACATCCGCGGAGAAGACTTGGTCCCGTTCGATCACCTGGGGTCGGCCTACAACGAAGGCGTGATGACGGCGCACATCGTCTTCCCGAAGGTGGATGAGGTCCCGGTCACTTTCTCGCGCAAATGGCTGCAACACATCTTGCGGGACGAGATGAATTTTTCCGGGGTGGTGTTCAGCGACGACCTGAATATGCATGCGGCCCACCTGCACGAGGATATCGAGTCCCGGGTGCGGGCAGCATTCCAGGCGGGCTGCGACGTGGCCTTGCTGTGCAATAATCGTCCGGCGGTCGTCGAGGTGCTGGATCACTTGCAGGACTACCGCAATCCGGTCGCGAGCCTGCGCCTGTTCCGGATGCGGGGCGCCCCGGGAGCCGAGCCGCTCGATGGCCTGCGGCAGTCGCCGGAATGGGCGGAAGCAGTGGAACTGGCGGCCCGTTATGCCGAAGCGGATGGCCCGGAGTTGAAGTTATGATCGAACAGTGGATTGAGGCCGGCCAGGCACACCTGGGGCAGGGCGGGCTGTCCGAGGTGCTCTTGTTGCTGGGTGGGGCGCTGGCGGCCAGTTTGCTTGGGCGTTGGCTTCTGGGCATGTTGCAACGCGGCGCGCAACACACGACCTACATCATGGATGACGCCGTTCTGAGTTCGGCCGCCCAGCCCGTACAGGCCCTGATTGGATTCCTCACGCTGACCTGGATCGCCCAGGTGCTGCTGGGCGAGTCCGCTTTTGCGTCGTGGTTGCCGAAGATCCAAAGAGCGGGCGTTTTCCTGGTTCTGGGATGGTTCCTGTTTTCGCTCATCCGTGACTACAGCGCCGGGGCACGCCAGCGCGCCCGGGCCGAAGGCAAGGAATTGGATAAAGATCTGTACCTGGCGGTAGCCCGGACCCTGCAGGCGGCCATTGTCGTGCTCGTCGGCATGGGTCTGATGCAGACTTTCGGCGTGAGCATCGTTGGCCTCCTGACATTCAGCGGAGTCGGCGGCCTGGTTGTGGGCCTTGCAGCCAAGGACATGCTGGGGAATTTCTTCGGTGGTCTGATGTTGCACATGGACCGCCCGTTCAAGACCGGTGATTGGATCCGCTCCCCGGACCGCGATATCGAGGGGACCGTCGAAAGAATCGGCTGGCGCCAGACCCTGATCCGGACGCACTCGAAAAACGCCCTGTATATCCCGAACGGCATGTTCCTGACCATCGTCATCGAAAACCCGGGCCGGATGTCGCACCGGATGATCAAGGCGGTCATCGGCTTGCGCTACGACGACCTGGGGAAAATGAAACCCATCGTCGACGCCGCGCAGGCAATGCTTGAGGGCTGGCCGGACATTGACCAGGAGATGCCGGTGCTGGCCCGCTTCGACGCATTCAACGCATCCTCGGTGGATTTCTTCATCCAGTGTTACACGCCCATGATCCGCCGCCCGGAGTACACTCGGATCAAACAGGACTTGCTGCTTGCGGTCGCGGAAATCGTGGAACAGCACGGCGCCGAGATTGCGTTCCCGACCCGCACGCTGCACATGCAGCCGCAGTCCGATTGAGGCCGGGGGCGTCAGCGCGCCGAACGGGTCGCGCGGGCGGCCCGGTCTGTTTTGAGGGCGAAGGGGTCTGCTTCGACCGGCGTGACCAGCGCGAGAACCCCGATCAAGGGGTGGTCCAGGTAATGGAGTTCGCCGGATCGGAGCTTGCGGCTGACCTGGAGCAGCAGGCCGTCTGACCCGGACGGTTCCCGGTCGGCATCCGGCGCGGGGGCGGGGTAGTGATACAACAAGTTCAGATCAATCTGCAAAAACTTCTCCCGGGACAGCCGCAGGCTCCCGTCCAAAGCCGGGGTCTCCGGGGCGGCCTCCGAGAAATCTTTTCCATTGCTCAGCCGGACCGGGTGGGCGGCGTCGGGGGGCGAGACCGGCTGCTGCCAGGCGGCGTGATAAAGGATTCGGAATTGCCCGGACTTCTCCAGCCGGATCCGCTCCCCGACCATCGGCTGGCGGAGTTCGTTGAGGCGCAGGTAGCCGCCCAGGCACTCCGCGACCGCCTCTTCGGACAGGAAACGCCGCATGAATTCAGCGCCTCGCTGTGCGGGGAGACAGGCATATTGACGGAAGTCCACGGCCTGATCCAGCCCCAGGTCGGGTACCGATTCGAAATGCTGGAGTGGGCTCTCGGATTCCGCGGGCTGCGCGAAGATAAGGATTTCCACGCGATACAAATCCTCCGCCCCGCTTGCGGCGGGCAGGAGCGCGAACGCGAGGAAGAAGGCGGCCGCCTTTTTCACGCGGCTTCCCGGATCCCGATGCGGTGCGCCAGGTCGCGGACGGCCTGGATCCGGTCGTCCAGGGTGGGCATGTCCAGTTCGAAGTGCAAGCGCATTTTGTTGTCCAGTCGGTAGCGGCGGGACGGATCCTCGATGATCCGGATGACGGCGTCCGATTCCGGGCCGGGGTCGCCAAACGTGAGCCGTCCCCCATGTTGGCCCAGTTGTATTTTACGGAGAAATTCAAATGCCGTGATCTCCAGCTTCAGGCGGGTGATAGCGAACAGGTTGCTGACCGCCTGCGGCAGCGTCCCGAAGCGGTCGACCATTTCCACCTGCAGGTCGTCGAGATCCGCATCGGAAGTCGCGCTGGCGATCCGCTTGTACAGCGTGAGACGGAGGTAGACGTCGGCAAGATAGTCGTCCGGGATCAGCGCTTGCAGGCCGAGGTCGATCTCGGGCCCGTGTTCGAGCGGTTTGTCAAGTTCCGGCAAGACCCCTTTCTTCAAGGTGTCGACCGCACGTTGCAGCAGGCGGTGGTACAGCGCGAATCCGATCTGATGGATCTGGCCGCTCTGCTCTTCGCCGAGCAACTCACCCGCGCCGCGGATTTCGAGATCCTGGGTCGCCAGCATGAAGCCGGAACCAAGTTCCTCCATGGCCTCGATGGCTTCGATCCGTTTTTTTGCGTCGGGCGTCATGGTTTGCGGGGGCGGGCAGGCTAGGTAGGCGTAGGCGAGATGGTGTGAGCGGCCGACCCGGCCGCGCAGCTGATGCAACTGGGCCAGGCCGAAATGGTCCGCACGGTCGATGATGATGGTGTTGGCGGTCGGGATGTCGATGCCGTTTTCGATGATCGTGGTGCAGACCAGGATATTGAACCGTTGCCGATAGAAGTCGCGCATGACGGTCTCCAGTTCCCGTTCCCGCATCTGCCCGTGTGCAATTCGGACTTCGGCCTCCGGGACCGTGGTCCGCATGGTTTCGGCGACTTGCTGGATCGAGTCGACCCGGTTGTGCAAGACATAGACCTGTCCGCCCCGTTTCAGTTCGCGCAGGCAGGCCTCACGGATCTGCTGCGGGTTCCAGCGGGTGATGTAGGTCTTGATCGCATGCCGGTGGGCGGGCGCGGTGGCGATGATCGAGAGGTCGCGCAGCCCGGACAGCGACATGTTCAGGGTGCGTGGGATCGGGGTCGCGGTCAGGGTCAGCAGGTTGGCTCGGGTCCGCAAGGCCTTCAGTTTTTCCTTGTGCCGCACGCCGAAGCGTTGCTCTTCGTCGATGATGACCAAGCCGAGGTTGTGGAAGGCCACATCGTCTTGCAGCAGCCGGTGCGTGCCGATGATGATATCCAGTTTTCCCGCCGCGAGGTCGGCCAGGAGTCCGTTCTGTTCCCGAGAGGTCCGAAAGCGGGAGATCGTCTCGATCCGGACGGGCCAGTCGGCAAACCGGTCACGGAAAGTCTTGCCGTGTTGCTGGGCGAGCAGGGTGGTCGGGGTCAAGACGGCGACCTGGCAGCCGTTGAACGCGGCGACGAAGGCGGCCCGCATCCCGACCTCGGTTTTCCCGAAGCCGACATCGCCGCAGACGATCCGATCCATCGGTGAATCGCTTTCCAGGCTGGTCAGGACTTCGCGGATGGCTTGCGCCTGGTCCGGGGTTTCGTCGAACGGGAAGGTCGCCTCGAATGCCGGATAGTCCGGTGGGGTTTTGAGCGCGCATCCACCCTGTGCATCGCGGCGGGCCTGGACCTCCAGCAGTTCGGCCGCGGCATCGTAGGCGCGTTTTGCCGCCCGGGTCTTGATTTTCTGCCATTGATCCCCGCTGAGGGAATGCAGGGGAGCATCTTCCGGGTCCGCGCCGCTGTAGCGGGTAATCCGGTGTAATTCCATGATTGGCACGTACAGCCGATCCGTCTCGGCGTATTGGATGAGCAGGAATTCCTGCTCGACCCCGTCGATTTCCAGCTTCCGCAGCCCGTGGTAACGGCCGACGCCGTAATCCTCGTGAACCACCGGGCTGCCATGCTTGAGGTTGGCGAGCTCGGACAGGATGGCCTTGGGGTCCCGGCGGCTGCGTTGGCGATGCTGCTGCGGGGTCCGGTCCGGGAACAGCTGAGACTCGGGGATCACCGCGATTCCGGCCTCGGGAAGCTCGAAGCCTGCCTCGATGTCCGCGACCGTCAACGCCAATTCCGGTCCCTGCCGAGTGAAGTCATCCCAACCGTCCACCGGCTTGACCGGGATATTCAGGGCCCTCAGGCGCTCCTTCAACTGCTCACGCCGCCCCGGCGAGTGGGTCGTGAACAGGATTTTCCGTGAAGGGGATGAGAGGAATTGACGCAGGGCGCGCGCCGGGGCGGCGTCCTGCGGTCGCACCTTGAGTTCAGGGAGTGCGCGCGTGGCACAATTGAAGGAGTGTTTCTGCCGCTGCTCCTCGTGTTCGAAGCGGTTGAGATCCAGCCGTGGATAGTAGGACAGGGCTTCTTGGAATTCGGGTTCGCCCAGGTACAGCATGGGAACCGGCAGCGGCGGGTGTTCGACGTCCTGGAGCCGGCTCTCGCGGCGGGCCTCGATCTCGGCGAGGGTTTGGGTTACGGCATCGTCGACGTCTGCCCAGCACACGATGGCGGTGTCGGCGGGCAAGTAATCGAAAAGGCGGGCCGTCTTCTCGAAGAATAACGGCAAGTAGTACTCAATGCCGACAGGGACGATGGCATCGCTGATGTCGCGGTAGATGGGGCTCTGCGACGGGTCGATGTCAAAAGCCTGGCGAAAGTTCTTCCGGAACCGTTCGATGGTCTCCGGATCCAGCGGGAACTCGCGCGCTGGAAGCATGTCCAGGCGTTCGATTTGTTCGGTTGAGACCTGACGCTCCGGATCGAACGTGCGGATGGAGTCGATGCAGTCGTCGAAGAAGTCGATTCGGCACGGAGACTCGGAGCCCATCGGGAAGAGGTCGAGCAAGGATCCTCGCACGGCAAATTCTCCCGGCGCTACGACCTGGGAGCAGCTTTGGTAGCCGGCCAGGTCCAGTCGCCGGCGCAGCGATTCGATTTCGGCTGTTCCGCCGGTGGATAGGGTGATGGCCTGGCGGCGGATGTGATCGGACGGGCACAGGCGCTGGATCAAGGTGGGGGCGGACGTGATCAGCAGGTGGTTGGCTTGGCCGGTCTGGAGGCAATGGAGGGTCCGCAACCGCTGTGAGATGATCTCGCTGTGCGGCGAAGCCAGGTCGTAGGGCAGGGTCTCCCAATCGGGGAACGACAGCAACAGGTCGGTCTTCGGACCGAGGAAAAACCGGCATTCGGTTTCCAGTGCGACCTGGGTGGAGATGTCGGGGGTGACGACCAGGGTCAGGCCAGGGTGGAGGCGGGCGATCTCGGAGATGGCGAGCGCACGGGCCGAGCCGTACAGCTGTCCGCAGTTGAGGCGAGCGCCGGCGGCGGGAAGCTGGGGAAGGTCGAGCATGGCGGTGGGGGGAGACAAAAACGGGGGCCATTGAGGCCCCCGCGATTTTGGGGTTGGCGGGTTCCGCCCGGTCGAAATCAGGCGAACATGTCCGCCACGATGTTGTTGTACCAGCTATACGCGTACTGAACCTCGCGGGCCAGCATTTCGTCCGATGCGTCCGAGGGGGTCAGGCCTCCGGCCACCTTGGCGACTTTGCTCTTGTCTTCCGCCAGGCGGTAGACCGCTGCGACCGAAATACCGTAGTCCGGCGCAATCAGGCTGTAGCAGGTGTTGACGTAAGACGGCGTGCCGGGTTCCTCGTCGGCCAGCATGGCGACGACTGCGGCCGCACAGACCTTCCCTTCGGAATTGGCCGCGTATCCGGATTTCGGCAGCCCGGTGGCGATGCTGGCATCGCCGATCACGTGCACGCCTGGCACCAGTTTCGATTCGAACGTGTCGAGATGAACCGGGCACCATCCGGAATCGTCGGTCAATCCAGCCGCCTGCGCGATCTGTCCTGCGCTTTGCGGGGGGATGACATTAATCACCGCGCCTTCGTGGGTGTCGCCGAACTCGGTGGTGACCGTCATGTCGGTGGGGTTGACCGAGGCGACACCGCCGGCGGTGTCCGTGCCGGAGACCCACTCGATCATGCCGTCGTAGCGGCGTTCCCAGCCTTGCGTGAACAGGCCCATTTTCGAGAACTTGTCCTTGGCGTCCAGCACCAGGATCTTCGAGTTGGGTTTGTTCTCCTTGAAGTAATGGGCCACCTGGCAGATCCGCTCGTAGGGCCCAGGCGGGCAACGGAACGGGTTACCGGGCGGGCAGATGATGAACGTGCCGCCGTCTTCCATGGCTTCGAGCTGGCTGCGTAGCAACGCCGTTTGCGGGCCAGCTTTCCAGGCGTGGGGCATGACTTCGGCTGCCGCCATGTCGTAGCCTTCGATGGCGCCCCATTTCAGGTCGATGCCGGGGCTGACGACGAGTCGGTCGTACGGGAAACTGTCCCCGCCCTCGGTGGTGACGGTGCGGGCATCGGTGTCCACGCCCGTGGCTTTGGCGTGCACCACCTGGATGCCGTGGCTGGCCAGTCCGTCATACCCGTGGCGAATGGTCGAGATGTCTCGGCCGCCGCCGATGACCTCGTTGCTCATGAAGCAGGTGTAGTAGTGATCGTTGGCTTCGATCAGGGTGACGTTGATGCCGGCATCCGCAGCCTTGATCTGCTTGGCCGCGACCGCTCCGGCCGCGCCGCCGCCAATCACCACCACGTTCTTGTCGCCGCCGAGGGCCAGCTGAGGGAAGCCCATTCCGATCGTGCCGGCGGCCGCAACGCCTCCGGTCGCTTTCAGGAAGCCGCGTCTTGTCAGGGTTGTCATGATGTGTACTCCTCCGCGATTACTGCTGGCTGGCGTAGTAGTTGATGAGGGCCGCGAGGCCTTCATCGCCCTCGGTTTCCATGACTTCTTCAAGTCGGGATTTCATTTTCTTCGGCATCCCGCGCGCACCGCCGTGGAAGTCGGCCATGCTGTAGTGCAGGTAAAGCTTCCATTGCCCCGCGAGCGGGACCATGTCGTCGATCGTGGAGCGTCCGCCTTCCTCGTGACATTTTTCGCAATTGTCCGAATGCAGGGCTTCGCCTGTGCTCGCGAGCTCGGCGTCGAACTCCTGGGTGGCCAGGGCGACGGGCTGGTCGGCGAAGTAGTGAGCCATGGTTTTGATTTCGGCCAGGGTGTAGCCGGCGGCGATCCGGTCCATGATGGTGCCGTGACGGGCGAAGATTTCCACGTCTTCAAGATCGGGGTCGGATGCGGCTTCCGCCTCGGCCGCGTCCAGATCTTGGCCGTGCTTGTAGGACAGCATGGCACCGATGAAGTACACCGCGGGGAGCCCCGACAGGGAAGGGGTCGCCGGGCCGACGCTGGCACCGGCCGGGCCATGGCAGGCCACGCACGCGCCAGTCAGCATTTCGACTGATGCCATCGAGGCCCCGTCTCCCTGTGACTCTGCATGCAAGGCAAACGGCAGCACGAGGGTGCCGGCAAGAATGGCTCGATAAATGAATTTCGAATGCATTGAATCTCCTCCTGCAAAGGTCCGGGAGCACCCCGATGATGCATCTAAGGGCGGTATCCTAACACAGGGGAAAGGTCAGGATGTGGCAAAAGTAGCATGGAGAAAGCGGATGTTTCTAGGAAATTTACCTGTCGATCTCATGGGTCGGACAGAATCGCAAAATCGATAGGGTTGATTTATCTGGGGCTCTCTTTCCGGCGAACAAACACCTTGCGTCGTCCGGCTCGTTGCTTCCTATGGTAGGGCTTTGGCAATTCCCAAAAATTAGAACTAACGTTCATCTGTCTCTGCCTCCAAGCGTTTTAGCCAAGTTGCAAAATGCGGACAAGCAGAACGCATGGCTGGCAATCCGATATTCAAAGCAGCAAGTGTGCCTAAGAGAGGTTTTTGATAGCCAGGCACAAGTTTTTCTATGCGTTTGGATGGTGCGGTCGTTGGTGAATCGTCAATTTCTTCCGGGTTAGTAAAAGCATCACGAATGCTCTGAAACTCGGGAGCAAGGCCAGAGATGCCTATCCCGGTAGAGAATCCGTTACAGTCGCTGAACAATAGAGCCTCGAACTCATGCATTGCCACATATGGGATGAATCGGTTTTGAGAAAAACCTGATCCCATTTCTTGGCGAATGTCTGCGGCCAGCGCCTCTTCGATTTTTCTGGCTCGCAAAGAAGCGTCAGTTTCAAGATCAGAAGCGGCCTTCCGTCCAGGCCAGGCCCGCGGTTCATTTTGCGGCATTCCGTAATAGTCCACCATCGTCGTGACGATGCATTCACGATCTGCATGTAAATGGTTGAGGATGCCTTGTCGTACGCTATTCCATGGTTTGATCCCACCGCGTCGGCCACGTTGGCGGGCATTCCCGATTATGCGGGCACTAACTTGAGCATAACCATGCGCATAAAGATGTGGAGCCAAAATTTCGTTGACGAAACTTTCTTCCGTTTCACCTTCCACGTGAACCAATAACCGGCTCATTGCGCATCCAACCGGTTTATGTCACTCGGGGGAAGGGCGGCCGCCAAATTCATTCTTCTCCCAAAGTTGGCCCAGGCTATAGTCTTCCAGCCAATCTTTCAGTGTCTCTCGGTCTAGCCGAGTCAGTTCAGTCCCTCCGTTTATACGATTGGCTACGAGAATGTTTTCTGGTTCGAAGTGATCCAAGAGTAGGGGAGATTGCGTGGCAACGACAATCTGTGTCTCTGTGGCTGCCTGCTGGATCAGCGAGGCTAGAATTGTGATCGCGTAAGGGTGTAATCCGATTTCTGGTTCGTCCAGGAGAATCACCGAAGGGCGTAAATTATTCGGCTGGAGTAACAAAGTCGCCAAAGCAATGAATCGCAGTGTTCCATCGGAGAGAGCGGATGGGCCAAAATAAGCATCGGATTTTTGATGCCTCCATTCGAGCAGGAGGCTGTCGCTATCTAACTCCAATGGCTCCAGTAAAAAATCATCGAAAAACGGGGCCACCAGCCGCGTCGTGCGGCGGATCAGGTCATAGGAATCCTCGTGCGCTTCGCGGAGGTAGTACAAGTAGGACGAGAGATTGGACCCATCCGGGCGTAAATGCCGATTGTCGTTCAGGTCTGCCCTTTTCTTCATGGGGGATGTCGAACTTGTATCATGAAAATGATACAGCCTCCAACTGTCAAGATACCTAGCCACATATTTAGACACGTCCTGATGTAGTTTTCGGCTACTGATTCCTGCTTCTCCATTCGATGGAGAAAGACCACTGTTGGAAGGTTCGGGAAACTTATCTTTATTCCAGAAATAAGCGGTTTCACTGACGGGGAAGAGGTTGTCCGAATCATCTGCAGCCAACTCGATTTTGTACTGGTTTTTCTCGTTTGCAAACGATAGATGAACCACAAGTCCCGTGGTTGTCTTTGAGCCAAAATGCAAGATTTGATCAGCCCCTCCAGCCCGGCCTACGTAGTTCCTCAACCCGCCCCCGCGAATGGCATGAAGGAACGAGAAAGCGCTGATGAAGTTCGATTTGCCGCAACCATTTGGGCCGACCAGAACATTGATTGAACCAAGTGTCAGGCGTTCGATTTTCCTGATACTCTTAAAACCTTCTACAGTGATCCAATCTAATCCTTCCATGGTGCTTTCCTATGTGAGGGAGTGGCAAGCCCGTTCCTGACCGAGGCCACTCCGCCACGACAGCCTTCCTGAACGCGGATTCAAGGTGAGATGCCCCGCACGTGGGGTTGCCGGATTGAACATATGCTGCAGAGCCAAAGGGTGTCAGAGTCGATCAAGTATCAGTTGCGGGCGGTCGGGCGCCTCGGCATCTTGTGCGCGACACCCTTGTGGCATTCGATGCAGGTCTTACCGCGCATCGGGGCCCGATGGTGTTTCTTGCGTGCAGAGCGATCCTGTTCGTCCAGATCCATCGCATCGTACGTATGACACGTCTTACATTCCCGGGAGTCGGTGGCCTTCATCCGGTCCCAGACCCGACTGGCCATCTTCCAGCGGTGAGCCTCGAACTTCTCGGCTGTGTCAATGGTTCCCATTAGCTCGCCACCCACGTCGCGCGCGGCCAGCAACTTGGCACCGAGCTTGGGAAGCAGCGATTGCGGAACGTGGCAGTCGGCGCAGCTGGCACGGACTCCCGCTACGTTCTTGTAATGGATAGAATCCATCCACTCGGCTTCGTTCCACTGCATGGAGTGGCAGGAAGTGCAGAATTCCGTAGTGTTGGTCGCATCCAGTACCATAGAGGCACCCATGGAACCTGCAAAACCGACTGCGACCAGTATGATTGCCGCCGCCGCTGAGACCGTTTTCCACATGCGGCTCACTTTACTGGCAACCGCCTTGCCTGTCAAAACCGGGGGGGGCGATGCTTGAGGCGCGCGGGCTCAGCTGCCGGCGGGACGGGCGAATCCTGTTCGAGGATCTCGCGTTCACGATCGAGGCCGGGCAATTGTGGCTGGTGCGCGGCGCCAACGGCAGTGGCAAGACCTCGTTGTTGAGAATCCTGGCGGGCCTGTCGCCGGCGGAGCAGGGCGAATTGGTCTGGCATGGGGAGCGCGAGCCGGTCCTGTGGGCCGGCCATCGGGTGGCGGTCAGCGCCAACCTGACCGCTCGCGAAAACCTGGAGTTCATGGCGACGCTGGAAGGAGACGAGGCTGCGGCCTCGGCCGCGGCGCTCGAAGCGGTGGGCTTGGGCGCCTTCTCCGAGACGCGCGCAGGGCACCTGTCGGAAGGCCAGGCCCGGAGGGTCGCACTGGCCCGGCTGGCATTCAGCCGCCGTCGGCTCTGGCTGCTGGACGAGCCCTTGACGTCACTCGACGCTGTCTCGGTGGACTGGTTCGAAGCCCAGGTGAACCGGCAATTGGATCGGGGCGGGGCGGTCGTGATGGCGACGCACCGGGAAATCTCAGACTCCCTGCAGGGCTGGACCCTGCGGCTCGGCGCGTGATGGGTCGGGTCTTCGCCGCCGTGTTTCGCCGCGAGGTCCGGCTGGCGTGGCGTCAGCGCGGCCAGTTGTTGCAGCCGCTGGTGTTCTACGCCCTGGTGATGTTGCTCTTTCCGCTCGGGGCAGGGGCGGACTTGGCGTTGTTGGGGCAGGCCGCACCGTCGCTGCTTTGGGTCGCTGTCCTGTTGGCGGTTCTGCTGGCTCAGGGGACGCTTTTTTCAGCCGACCTGGAGGAAGGGGGAATCGAATTGTGGGTAACCAGTGGGGTATCATTAGGTTGGCTGGCGTTGGCGAAACTGATCGCCCATGCAATGATCGTCTCGTTGCCGCTCATCCTGGTCAGCCCGGTGCTGGCCGCATGGCTGGGTATCCATGGCGAGGCCTTGTGGGTGCTCGTCGCCTCGATGGCCTTGGGCATGCCCGTGCTGTGCTGGATCGGTGCGTTGGGTGCGGCGCTGACCCTGGGCTTGCCGCGCGGCGGAGTTTTGCTGGCGCTGATTGTGCTGCCGCTTTATATTCCGGTGTTGATGTTCGGCGCCGGGGCCGTGCACGCGGCGGTGGAAGGGCGGCCTGCCGATGGGGCCTTGACGCTCTTGGCGGGTTTGCTGTTCCTGGGCGTGAGCCTGGCACCACTCGCGACCGCAGCCGCCTTGCGCGTCAGTCAGGAATAATAAGATGTTTCAAAAACTTACAGCACTTTCCTCACCGCGACGCTTCTATGTGGTCGCCGGTGCCTGGCTGCCGTGGCTGACCGTGTTGACGGCGCTCGGCTTCGCCGTGGGCCTGTACTGGGGATTGGTCGTGGCGCCGCCCGACTATCAGCAGGGCGAAGCCTACCGCATCATTTATGTCCACGTCCCGTCGGCCTGGCTCTCGCTGATGGTCTACACGGTCATGGCGGGCGCCGGGCTGGTGGCCCTGGTCTGGCACGTGAAACTGGCTGAAATCGCGATTTACGAATGCGCCGTGCTGGGTGCCTGGTTCACCGCACTGGCGCTGGCCACCGGCATGCTGTGGGGCAAGCCGATGTGGGGCACCTGGTGGCAGTGGGGAGATGCCCGCCTACTGTCGGAATTGATTCTGCTGTTCCTGTACATCGGCGTACTGGGCTTGTACAACGCCTTTGCGGATCCCCGCAAGGGTGCGCGCGTGGCCGCCGTGCTCGCCTTGGCCGGAATCGTCAATATCCCGATCATCCATTATTCCGTGGAGTGGTGGAACACCCTGCACCAGGGCCCCACGGTGACCCGCTTCGACAGGCCGGCGGCGCATTCCAGCATGCTTTGGCCGCTGTTGTTCATGGGAACGGTGTTTATCCTTTACTTCTCGACGGTTCTGCTTGCGCGCATCCGGGGGCGCATCCTGGAGCGGGAAGCAGGCCGGCAATGGACCGAAGAGGTACGCAATGGCTGAATTCCTGGAGATGGGCGGCTATGCATTTTTCGTGTGGAGTGCTTACGGGCTGGTGGCGGCCGTGCTGATCGGCAACGCCATCGCACCGTGGTGGCGGCACCGGCGATTGAAAGACAAGGAAGGTGGCCGCCGATAATGCAAGGATTCGCTCCCAGCGATTCGTCTATGCATCGTGAGCCCCGCGTTTTGCTGGCCCACGGCTATGATCGTGTGGTGACTGAACTCGTCTGGGAGTAGCCCGCCCCCGGAGACCGTCAGACCATAAATCTGGGCGTGTGAGCGGGAGGCTCGGGGGGCTGGGGCGGTATCCATTAAAATAACCTGCCATGAACACTCGCCAGAAACGCCGTCTTGGCTTGGCCGTGGCCGTTTCCGTCGGGGTCGCCGCCGGGGTGGCGCTGATGTTGTACGCCTTCCAGCAGAATCTGCTTTACTTCTACAGTCCGTCGCAAGTGGCCGCGGGCCTAGTGGAACCGCATACGACATTTCGCCTTGGAGGTCTGGTGACTCAGGGCAGCGTGCAGCAGGAAACCGACTCGATGGAGGTTCGCTTTGCGCTGACCGATGGGGCGCACAGCTTGCCGGTGCACTACCGTGGCCTGTTGCCGGACCTGTTTCGTGAAGGACAAGGCATCGTCACCTTGGGTCGGCTGGACGAAGCGGGCGTATTCCGGGCGCAAGAAGTCCTGGCCAAACACGATGAAAACTATATGCCGCCGGAAGTGGCAGAGGCGTTGACCGAAGCAGGGCAGGCCCCGGTCGGGATTTCCTGGTGATTCCCGAACTCGGCCATTTCGCGCTGGTCCTGGCCTGTGTGCTGGCAGCATTGCAAGCCTTCCTGCCGGGCCTAGGCACCCAGCGGGGCAACCTCACCTGGATGCGCAGCGCCTCTTCGCTGGCGCTGGGTCAGGGGGTCCTGGTGCTGCTTGCGTACCTCGCGCTGACCTGGGCATTTATCGAGCACGATTTTTCTGTCCGCTACGTCGTCAACAATTCCAACACGGAACTGCCCTTGGCCTACCGAATTTCCGGCGTGTGGGGCGGGCATGAAGGGTCCCTGCTGCTGTGGTCCCTGGTCTTGTCGGGATGGACGGTTGCGGTCGTCGCGCTGAGCCGCCGGCTTCCCATGGTGTTCCGGGCGCGGGTGCTGGCCGTGCTGGGGTTCGTCAGTCTCGGTTTTCTCGCCTTCATGCTGGCCACCTCGAACCCGTTCGATCGCCTGATCCCCCCGGCCATGCAGGGGCGCGACCTCAATCCGCTGCTGCAGGACCCGGGCCTGGTGATTCACCCGCCGATGCTGTATATGGGCTACGTCGGGTTTGCGGTGGCCTTCGCCTTTGCCATTGCGGCCTTGTGGGGAGGCCACTTGCATGCGGCTTGGGCGCGCTGGACCCGTCCCTGGGTGACGGCCGCCTGGATGTTCCTGACCCTCGGCATTGGGCTGGGCAGCTGGTGGGCCTACCATGAACTCGGCTGGGGGGGCTGGTGGTTCTGGGACCCGGTGGAAAATGCCTCGTTCATGCCGTGGCTGGTCGGGACCGCGCTGATTCACTCCCTGGCGGTGACCGAAAAACGCAACACTTTCAAACGCTGGACGGTACTGCTGGCGCTGCTGGCATTTTCCCTGAGCCTGCTCGGAACCTTCCTGGTCCGTTCCGGGGTCCTGGTGTCGGTGCATGCGTTCGCGAATGACCCGGCTCGGGGGGTCTATATCCTGGGTTTTTTGGCTGTCGTCGTGGGCGGGGGGCTGACCCTGTACGCGACGCGCGCACACCGCATCGAGAGCCCGGGGCATTTCGAGTTGCTGTCTCGGGAGACCCTGCTGCTGTTCAATAACGTGTTCCTGCTGATCGCCACGTTTGCCATTCTGCTCGGGACCCTGTACCCGCTGATCGTGGACGTGCTTGGGCTGCCGTCTATGTCGGTGGGCCCGCCGTATTTCAATCTCGTCTTCATGCCGTTGATGCTGCCCCTGCTGTTTCTCGCTGCGATCGGGCCGATTGCCCGCTGGAAAAAAACGCGCGCTCGTGAACTGTTGCGCCGGCTCCAGGTGCCGCTGGCACTGGCGCTTGCGTTGGGCATCGCCGTCCCGTGGGCGGTATTCGATTCCCTGTCGCCCCTGGTGGTGGTGGGGACCATGCTCGGGGTCTGGTGTATTTCCGGGACGTTGACGGCATTGTGGCGGCAGTTCTCCCGCATGCGGCGCGGCACCAGTACGGGCTACAGCCTGCGGCGGCTGCCCCGGCATATGATCGGCATGACTTGCGCCCACGCCGGACTGGGCGTCATCGCACTCGGCATCGCATTCACCACGGCGTTCTCAATGGAGCGAGAGCTGGTCATGAACGTGGGCGACCGGGTCGAGTTCGCGGGGCATAAGTTCGAGTTCCATGGCGTGCGTGAGGTGGACGGGCCGAATTACCAGGCCCGGCAGGGGCATCTGTCCGTCACCCGGGACGGCGATCAGGTTGCGGAACTGCGACCGGAGAAACGCACCTACCGGGTGCAGTCGTCGCCGATGACCGAGGCGGCGATACATTCGACGATCTGGCGTGACGTGTACGCGGCGCTCGGGACGGCCCACCCCGGTGGAGGCTGGGGAGTCCGCTTGTACGTCAAGCCGTTCATCCAGTGGCTGTGGGGCGGCGCATTGCTGATGACGCTCGGCGGATTGCTGGCGCTGTCGGACCGTCGCTACCGCTATCGGCGCGGGAGGCGGCGGGCATGATGCGCGGCTGGCTGGGAGTGGCCGCGTTTGCGGTCTTGGTCGTCGTACTGGCGATCGGCCTGACCCGCGACCCGTCCCGGGTCAGCTCGCCGCTGGTCGGCCAGCCGGTGCCGGCCTTCCAAGCGGAACGCCTGGGCTCAGCCGAAGAGAATTTCGATTCTGCCGCGCTTCGCGGTGAGTGGAGCCTGCTCAACGTTTGGGCCAGTTGGTGCGCGACCTGCCTGGAAGAGCACGACTTGTTGATGCGCTTGTCGGAGCAGCTGGCACTGTATGGAATCAACCACCGAGACACGCGCGACGAGGCCCAGAACTGGCTGCAGGTCTACGGCAATCCGTATCGTTCCAGCGCCTTCGACGAGCACGGCGAGGTGGGAATCGAACTGGGGGTGTACAAGGTCCCGGAGACGTTCCTGCTGGATCCGGAAGGGGTGATTCGCTACAAGCACATCGGCGCGCTGGACGAGGATACCTACCGGCAGGAAATCTTGGCGCGCATCCGGAGAGAGAAGTCATGAAGCGGGCACCGGCCTGGGGGCTTTGTCTGCTTCTCATCGGCGGCGCGGCCTTGGCGGTCGACGAGGCCGGTGACGAGCGGTACCAAGCGCTCTTGTATGAGTTGCGTTGCCTGGTCTGCCAGAACCAGTCGCTGGCGGATTCTGACGCAGAACTGGCGGGCGATTTGCGCAAGCGTGTCCGAGATCTGGTCGACCAAGGCCTGAGTGACGAGCAGATCATCGAACACTTGCAGGCGCGCTATGGCGACTTTATCCTGTACCGCCCTCCATTCGCCTGGCGCACAGTGGCCCTGTGGACGGGCCCGTTCATCTTGCTGGCCGTGACGCTCGGGCTATTGCTGCGGCGCATTCGCCGCAGGCACGCGCGGGCAGCCTCTGGCAGCCTGTCGGATACGGAACGGGATCGGCTCGCACAAGTCCTGAAGCGGGGCGACGACTGATGTGGGGGTTCTTTGCAGGGTGTCTCGCGCTGCTGGCGCTGACGCTGATTTTTGTGCTCTATCCCTGGTGGGTGAAACGGCGGCCGCGCTCCGAATCAATGCGCGACGTCCTAGCCTATGCCTACGAGCTTCGCCGGGATGAATTGCAGCAGGACGTCGAAATCGGCTGGCTGTCGCCGGAACTGTTTGGCGAGGCCGAAACGGAACTGGACCGCAGCCTGCTTGAGGATGTCGGAGAAGTGGGCGAGGGCGCCTCCGAGTCCACGAAACAGGACGGGCGAACCGCGGCCTGGCTTGCACTCGGCGTGGTGGTGGTGAGCGTGGGCCTCATGCTGGCGTCAAGTGAATTGACGCGCTTCGCGCTATTTGGCGGCGCACCGGAGGAGGCCGAGCAGGTGGAAGCCTTGCATGAGCGCCTGCTTCGGCAAGTTGACGAGACGCCCGAGGCCGTGAACGCCTGGGCGGCGCTCGGGGACTTCTACCGGGAGCAGGGACGCGGCCAGGAAGCGGTAAGTGCTTGGATGCACGCCAATGCCTTGCTGGAATATTCGGACCCCTCGGCATTGGTGGCGCTGGCGGACGCGCTGGCGCTGGCGAACGAAGATTGGTTCTCCGACGAGGCGATGGATCATCTGTCGCAGGCGCTGGAGCTGAACCCCGGCCACCAAAAGGCTTTGTGGCTGTTTGGCTGGGCTTCCTGGCAGAGAGGCCACGCAGACGCGGCCGTGCAGACCTGGGAGCGACTGCTTGGGGTCCTGCCGGCGGAAGAGGAAGGGGTCCGCGCGATGGTCGAAAACTGGCTGGATGAGGCTCGGCGCGAAGCCGGCGAACCCGAGGCCGGGCCGTCCTTGCAGGTGGACGTGGCGCTGGATCCGGCATTCACGGATGCCTATGGTCCGGAGGCGACCCTGTTTGTATACGCACGCCGTACTGACGGCCCCCCCATGCCGCTTGCGGTCTGGCGCGGGCCGGTGGGCGAATTCCCGGTTCAGGTGGTGCTGGACGACACTTTGGCGATGATGCCGGAGATGGCTCTGTCGAAGGCCCGCGAGGTCGTGGTCGTGGCACGCATCAGCGAAAGCGGACAGGCCGAGCGGCAAAGCGGCGACCTGATCGGGGAGGTCGGGCCGGTGGCCGTCGCCCTCCAGGCGACCGCCCAAGTGACGATCAATCAGCGCATCCCATGAACCTCCCGGTCCCCCTGTACATCGGCCTGCGTTATATCCGGGCGCGCCACCGGCATCGTTTTATCTCCTTCATCTCGCTGGTCTCGACGCTGGGCATTGCACTGGGCTTGACTGCGGTGATTGCCGTGATGTCGGTCATGAACGGATTCCATACCGAAATCCGGGACCGGCTGCTGGGCATGGTGTCCCACATCAGCATCAGCGAACCGGACCGGAAGTTGCAGGACTGGCGAGGTCTGGCGGAGAAACTGGCGGAGCATCCGGAAGTGGTCGCGAGCGCGCCGTTCATCGAAGGCCAGGGAATGCTGCTGTACCGGGATCGCGTCAGCGGAGTCGGACTGCGCGGCATGCTGCCGGCGCTTGAGGCGGAAGCGTCCCGGATTGCGAACCATATGGATCAAGGATCCTTGAACCAGCTGGAATCGGGGGCTTACCGAATCGTGCTGGGCGATGAACTGGCTCGGCACTTGAATGTACAGGTGGGCGACCAGATCACCCTGATCGTGCCGCGGGCGGCCAGCACCATCGCCGGGCTGCTGCCCAAGTTCCGCCGCTTCGAGGTGGTCGGGATTTTCGATCTCGACATGCGGAGTTACGACCGGCACCTGGCCCTGATCCACCTGGACGATGCCCGGCAGGCACTGGCACTGGGCGAGGGGGAGGTCGGCGGCCTGAAAGTGCGTCTTCGGGACTTGTTTAAGGCGCCGTGGCTGGCCGACCAGTTCCGAGAAGAATTGGGCGGGCGCTACTGGGTGCTGGATTGGTCGGATCTCGACAACGGCTTCTTCAAGGCAATCCAAATGGAGAAGACCATGCTGTTCCTGCTTTTGATGCTGATTGTGCTGGTGGCGGCCTTCAATATTATTTCTGCACTCTTGATGACGGTGCAGGAGAAGCGCTCCGATATTGCCGTGCTGCGCACCTTGGGCATGACCCGGCGCGGGACGCTCCAGGTGTTCCTGCTGCAGGGCCTGGCGATCGGCCTCGGCGGGACGGCGTTGGGGGTCGGCGGCGGGGTGGCGTTGTCCCACAATCTTCAAGTGGTCGTGGGGGCAATAGAAAAAGCCTTTAGTTTCAAACTCTTCTCGCCGGAAGTTTATTACATTAGTGAGATTCCGTCGCAATTGCTCTGGGCAGACGTGGCGATCGCAGGAGTGGCCTCGGTCCTCCTGTCCGTGATTGCCGCCGTTTATCCGGCACGCAAGGCCTTGCAGGTCATGCCGGCCGAGGTGCTGCGCTATGAATGAGTTCGTGTTGCGTTGCTCCGGGCTGGCCAAGTCGTTTGGCTCGGGCAAGGTGCAAGTCGATGTCCTGCGTGATTTGGAGCTGACGGTCGCCCGAGGCGAGAGCGTGGCCATCTTCGGATCCTCTGGATGCGGGAAAAGCACGTTGCTGCACCTGCTGGCAGGGCTGGACCGCCCGGACGCGGGCAGCGTCGAGATTGGCGGACGTCGAATCGATGGGCTGACCGACTCGGAGCAGGCGCAATTGCGCAACCGCAGCCTGGGTTTCGTCTACCAGATGCACCATCTTTTGCCTGAATTCTCGGCATTGGAGAATGTCACCATGCCGCCGCTGATCGGGGGAGTGTCGGTCGAGCAGGCCAGCGAGAGAGCCGTGGAACTGCTGAAACGTGTGGATATGGGAGATCGATTGCAGCATCGCCCGGGAGAATTGTCGGGAGGGGAGAGGCAGAGAGTGGCGGTGTGCCGTGCGCTGGTGATGAATCCGGATGTTGTCTTGGCCGACGAGCCGACCGGCAACCTCGACCCGCATACGGCGCACGAGGTATTCGACCTGATGACGCAACTGAACGCCGAGCGTGGAATTGCGCTGGTGCTGGTGACGCATGACGAAGTCTTGGCGAAAGCGATGCAAGCAGGCTATCGCTTAGCGGAGGGGCAGGTGGTCAGGGAGTGGTGACCATTTAAGGCCACCGGATCAAGCGTTCCGGTGAGCGGATCTCGGCTCTGGAAGGGATCGGGGAGACGAAGGTCAGCGGGTTCGGGCAAGGCTGGGGACGCATCCCTGGACGACAAAAGTCGGCCGGGACGTGGGGACGATTTTGTAGAGCGGCACGCGGCTCCCTCACCGGACAACGAGCAGAATCGCCGGTATCCGAACGCGGCCAACGCTGGGACATGGAGCTTGGGCCATGGCCGATCACTCCAGTGGCGCATGGGAGCTATCCCTTGGGCGGGTGCGGGTCGTTTCCGTAGGAATTGCGCTCGCGGATCCGACCGTCGCGTCCGTGTATGAACAACTCCGTGCGTTGCTTCCGCGCGATTTCGCGTGCCGCTTCGGCAGCCGCCCGTTGGGTCGAATGTACCGAAGTGGGGCGTTGCGAACCCGCGCCGCGCACCGCCCAGCCGTCCTTGTGGCGGACGACGTGTTGATTGCGTTTTGCCATGATGTTGACCAGCCTTTCTGGGTTTACGATTTCCATGTCCATGATAATGTTTAAACCTACCCGTAACAAGGGAGGCGATCATGTTCGGTGAGCGTCTTAAAATCGCCCGCCGTCAAGCCAGATAACGGCAGTCGGAGTTTTTTTGAGGCATAGGGAAGCCATCGCTATTTCTCCAGAATGTCGTGCAGGACTTCCTCGACTTTGCGCTTGTGCCGGGTCTGCCAGATGCGAACCACGTACCACCGCCAGTACAGGAGGATTCCCCAGTAACTGGTGGCCGCGCCGATGGCGCCGCAAATCAGGGAGCCCACAAGCAGGGGCAGGCCGATGATGTACAACTCCTCCGTGAACCAGGCCCAGGACCATTCGAACGCGAACGGCTCGGGGGGGATGTTGAGCACCCAACTGCCGACCAGGTAGCAGGTGAGAAAGATCGGGGGAATTGTGATCGGGTTGGTGATCCAGACCAGCAGGACGGCCAGCGGCAGGTTGGCGGCGAACAGGATGGCCAGCGCGGCGGCCGCCACCATCTGCCCTGGGACCGGCATGAAGGCACAGAAGATTCCGGCCGCAAACGCCCGGGCCACCGAACGCCGGTTGAGGTGCCACAGGTTGTCCTTCAGGGCCGCCGAGCCGAACAGGCGAAGCGTCTGATGGTCCCTGACCCGGCGGAAGTGGGGCAGATATTTCTGTAGAACCTTGCGTGCCATCGGCGGTTGCAGGGAAATTGAAAAGTGCTTCATACTCTACAATAAATCGTTTGCTCTCGCTGTTTTGCCGCCCATTAATGCTGGATTTGATACAGGCCGGAGGCTGGGTGATGGGGCCGATCCTGTTGTGCTCCATCCTGGCGCTCGCCATCATCCTGGAACGTAGCTGGGCCCTTCGGCAGGGCCAGGTCATGCCGGACGGCCTGCTGGCGCAGGTGCGGGCCTGGGTGCAACAGGACGTGCTGGAGGGGGACCGTCTCGATGCCTTGCGCAACAGTTCGCAACTGGGGTACATACTGGCGTCAGGCTTGAGCCCGCACCGGCAGACGCTGGAGGAACGCAAGACGGCGATCGAGGATGCGGGGCGGCGGGGCGCAGTCGAACTGGAACGCTTCCTGGCTGCGCTGGGAACCATTGCGATGATTTCTCCCCTGCTGGGTCTGCTCGGGACGGTCTGGGGGCTGATCGTGGTGTTCGACCAGATCACGACGACGGGGTTGGGGCAGCCGTCGGACTTGGCCGGAGGTATTGCGCAGGCGCTGATCACCACCGCGGCCGGGTTGGCCGTAGCGATTCCGGCCGTGATCTTTCACCGCTTCTTCCAGCGCCGGGTCGCCGTGTTGGTGTCCCAGATGGAGGCGGTGGCACACCAATTGATGGACGTATTGCAGCAGCGGGAGCAGGGGGCACCGTGAAATTCCAGCTTCGCCGGGAAGACAGCCTTTCGATTCCGTTGACGCCGTTGATCGACGTCGTGTTCCTGCTGCTGTTGTTTTTCATGCTGACCACGACGTTCAGCCAGCTGGATTTCCTGAAGATCCAACTGCCGCAAGGCGAGGCCGAGGCGGCCGGCACTGAAGTGCGGATCAACCTGGCCATTGATGCGATGGGCGACTATTATCTGAACGGGCAATTGCTGCCGAAAGAAACCGACGCCTTGGCCGCACGGTTGCGCGGTGCGCTTGAGGCGCAGCCGGAGTCGGTGGTCTACATCTACGCCCATGCGTTGACGCCGCACCAGTCGGTTGTGTCCTTGATGGCACAGGCCCGGGGGCAGGGGGTCCAGCAAATCCGGGTCGCGACGATGGGCGAGCGCCTGCCATGAACGAAAGCGCCCGCCGTTCCGGCATGGACATCTACCGGCAGTTGTTGCGTCTGGCGCTGCAGGGCCAGGCCGGTATCTTGAGCCTGGCGGTGTTGGGCATGGTCATGGAAGCGGCGACGGGCCCCGCGTTGTCTGCACTGATGAAGCCGATTTTGGACGGCGCAATCCTCGAGCAACAGCCGGACGTTATCCGTTGGGTGCCGCTGGCCCTGGTCGGAATTTTCATCTTGCGGGCCGTCGGCTCGTACCTCAGCGCTTCCTGCATGGCACAGATCGGCGCGCGCCTGGTCCGCGACCTGCGGCGCAAAATGTTTGCGCGACTGCTGGAGTTCCCCGCGGAGACGCACGACCATACGGCGTCCAGCGACTTCCTGGCCCGCATTACCAACCATGTCGAGGGCGTGACCACGGCGGCATCGAAAAGCCTCACCATCCTGATTCGAGACAGCCTGATGGTGGTCGGCCTGATTGGCTGGATGCTTTATGTGAGCTGGATTCTGACGGCGGCATTCCTCGCCGCGGTGCCGGTGTTCGCCTGGCTGATCCCCAGCAGCAACCGGAGAGTCCGGAAGCTCAGTCACCGCATGATGGAGGCGCTCACCGCGACCGTGCAGAATGCCCAGGAAGTAATCCAAGGTTACCGGGTCGTGAAGGTGTTCCAGGCCGAGGCGATGGAGAAGATGCGTTTCGACCAGACGACCGAGCATTTCCGGAAGCGGCAGGTCCGCACGCAGCAGATGGCGGCCCTGGTGTCCTCGATCATCATGCTGCTGGTGGGCTTGGCCTGGGCCGGCATCGTCTACCTGGTGACGCTGGAGGGCGTGCTCAGCACCATCACGGTGGGCGGGTTCGTGTCCTTCATGTTCGCCATGCTGATGCTACTGGCTCCGGCCCGCAACCTGGTGCAGGTCAATACCCGTCTGCAGCAAAGCATTGCCGCCGGGCAACAAGTCTTCCAGATGCTGGACACCCCGACGGAGCAGGATCAGGGCGAACACGCCAAGCAGGATTTACAGCATTCCATCGTGTATGACCGGATTAGCCTGCGTTACCGCAACACGGACCGCGAGGCGCTTCGCGATGTCTCGCTGACGATCCGACGCGGCGAGACGATTGCCTTGGTCGGGCGTTCCGGTTCCGGCAAATCTTCCCTGGCCAACCTGCTGCCACGCTTCTATGCCCCGCAAGGTGGAGAAATCCGGATCGACGATATTCCGATCAACGACTTGAAGCTGTCCAACCTGCGCGGGCTGATCAGTTACGTCGGGCAGAACGTAGTGCTGTTCAACGACACGGTGCGCAACAACATCACCTACGGGGTGGACTCGGATCAGCAGCATGATCTGGATCAGGCGTTACGCAGCGCGCATGTTGACGAGTTCGTGGACCGCCTGCCGCAGGGCTTGGAGACCGTGATCGGGGAGGGAGGCGTGCAACTTTCCGGAGGCCAGCGACAGCGCCTGGCCTTGGCCCGGGCCTTGTACAAGCGTGCGCCAATCCTGATCCTGGACGAGGCGACATCGTCTCTGGACAGTGAATCCGAGCGCTACGTACAGGAAGCGCTGGACAAGATCATGGAAGTCTCCACCACCCTGATCATCGCGCATCGGCTGTCGACGGTTGAACGCGCCGACCGGATCGTCGTGCTGGACCAGGGCGAGGTCGTCGAGCAAGGCACGCATGAGGAATTGATCCAGGGAAATCAAGTCTATAAGAAACTCTACCAGCACCAATTCCAGGACCTGGGGGACGTCGAGGCTCATCCGTTGCGCCGCGGCAAACTGCTGGAAGAACAAAGCACCCGGCACCAGTCCCGAGTCACGCGTTTTGCTGAGAGCGTCTGGTACAAGGGCAACCGCTGGGTGTGGGCCTTGCGCCCGCTGAGTTGGTTGTACCGTACGGGCGTGTTTCTGCGACGAATCGGTCGCCGCTGGCTGTACCGCCCCGCCGCCTTGCCGGTGCCGGTTGCCGTGATTGGCAACCTGAGCGTTGGCGGCACCGGGAAAACCCCGCTGGTGGTCTGGCTGGCGCTGCGGCTCCGGGATCTCGGGATTTCGGTCGGGGTCGTGTGTCGGGGCTACCGGGGGGCCAGCCCGACCTGGCCCCGGGAAGTGGAGGCGACGACCAGCCCCGATGAAGTCGGAGAGGAAGCCGTCCTGATCGCGGCACAGACGGGGTGTCCCGTATTCGCCGGCGCGAACCGGGCCGCGGCGGCCCAGGCACTTCGTGAGCAGCATACTATCGACATCATCCTGTCGGATGACGGCTTGCAGCATCTGGCCCTGCCGCGGCAGATCGAGATCTTGGTGGTGGATGGCAAACGCCGGTACGGCAACAATCTGTGCCTGCCTGCCGGGCCGCTGCGGGAGCCGCTTTCGCGTGCGCGCTCGGTCGATTGGGTCTTGGTGCACGGCGGCGACCCGGAACCGGGAGAACACCGGTTTGACTTGCAGGTGAAGCACCTTCGTAGCCTGCTCGACGGCAGCACGATCCCGCTGTCCGCCCTTGCGGGGCAGACCGTGCATGCGGTCTGCGGGATCGGGAACCCGCAGCGCTTCCTGGAATCCCTGGCCAGCGCCGGGGTGGATGCGATTCCGCACATCTACGAGGATCACTATGCATTCCAGGCCGGACAACTCGACTTCGCGGATGGCCGCGCGGTGGTGATGACGCCCAAGGATGCGATCAAGTGCGAGCGTTTTGCCTGCGAACGGTGGTATTCTGTGGAGGTCGACGTGGCACTGGAACCGGGAGTGGCCGGGGAACTCGTCGGCGGCGTGCAACGCATCATTGAAGAGAATCGTAAGACCCAGGCATTGGATTCCCTGGGCGCCGAAGCGGAGACATGAACGGAGGTCGAAGACAGATGGACAAGACATTGCTGGAGCTTCTGGTCTGCCCGGTCACCAAGGGCCCGTTGCTGTACGACCGCGAGAAGCAGGAACTGGTTTCGTTGTCGGCGCACCTGGCGTATCCGGTGCGCGACGGCATCCCGGTCTTACTCGAAGAAGAGGCGCGCGGGTTGCCGGAAGAAGAATACCGGCGCTACCGGCATGAATCGTGAGCACACCGTTTCATGTGGCGATCCCGGCGCGGAGTGCGTCGACGCGCCTGCCGGACAAGCCGTTGCTTGAAATCGCCGGGCAGCCGATGTTGCAGTGGGTCTTCGAGCATGCGCAGCACAGCGGGGCCGCGTCGGTCGTGATCGCGGCGGGCGACGAGGCGGTCGCCGACTGCGCCCGCTCATTTGGCGCGCCGGTGTGGATGACGCGGCCGGACCATCCGAATGGCACGGCCCGCCTGGGCGAACTGCTGGAATACCTGGACTGGGACGCGGAAACGATAGTCGTCAACGTGCAGGCAGACGAGCCGATGCTCCCGCCCGCCCTGGTGACCCAGGTGGCTGAAAACCTGGCCGCGCGGGACGAAGCTTTCGCGGCGACCTTGTGCGAGCCGCTTGACAAGGGGGACTGGGAGCGTACCCAGGTGGTCAAAGTCTGGCGGGATCGGGAGGGCTATGCCGAAGGATTCAGCCGAGCGCCCCGGCAGGTCGAAGCGGCGCGCTGCCAGCGTCACCTGGGACTCTACGCCTACCGCGCAGGCGGTCTGGCGCGCTATGTCGGCTTGCCCCCGGCCCCGCAGGAATTAGAGGAATCGCTGGAACAATGCCGGATGCTCCACCACGGCCTTCGCGTCCATGTCGAGCCGGGCGTCGAGGCGACGTCGCCGGGCGTGGACACCCCCGAGGACCTGGCGCGGGTGCGCGCGGCGATGGAGGCCGGGGCATGAATGCCGGCAAGCGCGCGTTGGTGCTGGTCGCGCACGGCTCGCGGTTGCCGGAGGCCAATGCCGAAGTGGCCGCGCTCACCGATCGGTTGCGCGAGGTCGCCGGCGACCGGTACGAGATCGTGACGCATGCTTTTCTGGAGATTGCAGAGCCGAACATCCCGGCGGCGATTGATGCCTGTGTTGCGCAGGGTGCGGCCCAATTACAGGTTCTGCCATACTTCCTGGCGGCAGGCCGCCATGTCCGCGACGATGTTCCGGGCTTGCTGGACCAGGCGCGGGAGCGGCATCCCAACGTGCTGATCAACCTGAGCACACACCTGGGCGCGGAAGGCAGCCTGCCTGAACTGTTATTGCAGCTGGCCGAGGGCGGTTCTGCCCGAAAATAGCCTGCGACTCCCGTATAATGCCGCGTCCGACCCATTGCAAGGATTGCCATGTTTAAAAAAGACTTGACCATTGCCGGATTCGACCCGGAGATTGCCGCAGCGATAGAGGCGGAACGCTGCCGTCAGGAAGAACATATTGAGTTGATCGCCTCCGAGAACTACACCAGTCCGCGTGTCTTGGAAGCCCAGGGATCGGTGCTGACCAACAAGTACGCGGAAGGGTATCCGGGCAAGCGGTACTACGGAGGTTGCGAGCACGTCGACGTGGTGGAACAGCTGGCGATCGACCGGGCCTGCGAACTGTATAAGGCGGATTACGCCAACGTGCAGCCGCACGCCGGCTCCCAGGCGAACGCCGCGGTCTATACCGCGCTCCTGGAGCCGGGCGACACCTTGCTGGGCATGGCGCTGGCTCACGGCGGGCACCTGACGCATGGGTCGCATGTCAACTTTTCCGGGCAGAACTACAACGCCGTCCAATACGGCCTGAACCCGGAGACCGGCGAGGTGGACTACGACGAGGTGGAACGCCTGGCCGCCGAGCACCGCCCGAAAATGATCGTGGCCGGGTTCTCGGCGTATTCGCGGGTCATGGACTGGCAGCGCTTCCGCGATATCAGCGATTCCGTCGGGGCCCTGCTGATGGTCGACATGGCGCATGTCTCGGGGCTGATTGCGGCGGACCTCTACCCGAGTCCGGTGCCGATCGCCGACGTGGTGACGTCCACGACCCACAAGACGCTGCGCGGACCGCGCAGCGGTTTCATCATCGCCCGCGAGAACGAGGAGATCACCAAGAAGATCAACTCCATGGTCTTCCCGGGCATGCAGGGCGGGCCGCTGATGCACGTCATTGCGGCGAAAGCGGTGGCATTCCGCGAGGCCGCCCAGCCCGAATTCAAGGAATACCAGCGCCAGGTCTTGGCGAACGCCAAGGCCATGGCCGAGACCTTCATCGAGCGCAACTACAAGGTCGTCTCCGGCGGCACCGACGATCACCTGTTCCTGGTTGACTTCATTGCCCAGGATCTGACCGGGAAGGAAGTGGATGCTGCGCTGGGGAGTGCCCATATCACGGTGAACAAGAATACCGTCCCCAACGACCCGAGATCGCCTTTCGTGACCAGTGGCATCCGGGTCGGCACACCCGCCGTGACGACGCGGGGCTTCCAGGAGGATGAATGCCGCACGCTGGCGGGCTGGATGTGCGACATCATCGATGCCTTGGGCGACGAATCCGTGACCGATCGCGTGCGTGGGCAGGTGCAGGAAAT
This sequence comes from uncultured candidatus Poriferisulfidus sp., assembly GCA_965214545.1. GTDB lineage: Bacteria > Pseudomonadota > Gammaproteobacteria > Poriferisulfidales > Poriferisulfidaceae > Poriferisulfidus. Next base: position 223,050 of record OZ243950.1, read on the forward strand.
CTGTGCGCGCTACCCGGTGTACGAGGCCGACTAGCCGGCCCTGGGCTAGGGCGCGGGAGCACGGGTGAGGGGATCGTGCGTTGCCCGTTTTGTAAACACGGCGACACCCAGGTCGTGGATTCCCGGCCGATAGGCGGGGGCGACCAGGTGCGCCGCCGTAGGCAGTGCCTGAACCCGAACTGCGAACAGAAGCGTTTTACGACTTACGAGCGAGCGAAGCTGAATCTCCCGGATGTTGCAAAGAAAGGGCAGCCGGCCCCCCAGGCGTTCGATACTGAGAAACTGACATGGAGCATCGAAATGGCCTCGCGCAACCGGCCCATCAACCCGGACATGATCGAGGCGATGGTCCAGAACGTCTGCGACCGGGCGCGCGCCCATCCGAGCCGGAGCATCCCGAGCCGAACCCTGGGTCTGTGGGTGATCGACGTGTTGCGCGAACAGGATCAGATCGCCTGCATCCTGTATGCCTCGGTGTTCGAGGAAATCACCACGATCGAACAATGGCGGCAATTGTTGGAGCGCGAGGCCAATGCCTTGCCGGAAGCGGCCCGGCGCAAGCAGATGGACTTGTTGAGCAGGGAAGAGGCCCCGGATGGTCTTCTCCCGCCATGACGGTACAGGAGACGGATCAGCGCTTCATGGAAGAAGCATTGGAACTGGCGCGGCGGGGCCGTTATACCGCCGCCCCCAACCCTTGTGTCGGCTGCCTGGTGGTGGCCGATGGCGCCGTGGTCGGGCGGGGATTTCATCGCCGCACCGGGGAGCCCCACGCCGAACCGCAAGCCTTGGCTAAGGCGGGAGACCAGGCACGCGGGGCCACGCTGTACGTGACGCTTGAACCTTGCGCCCACCAGGGACGCACGGAACCGTGCGTGCCGGCGATCATTGCCGCAGGCATTGGGCGGGTCGTGTCTGCTTGCGAGGACCCTAACCCCCAGGTGGCCGGACGCGGCCACGAGAAACTGAAAGAAGCGGGCATTGAATGCGAGGTCGGAGTCGGGGCCGAGCAGGCGCAGGCCTTGAACCGGGGATTCTGGACGCGCATGACCACCGGGCGGCCCTGGATCCGTGTCAAGCAGGCGATGAGCCTGGATGGCAAAACCGCACTGGCCGACGGACACAGCCAATGGATTACAAGCCAGCAGGCGCGCACCGACGTGCAGTGGCAACGGGCCCGGAGTGCTGCGGTGTTGTCGACCGCCGCGACCGTTTGCCGGGACGAGGCCCGGCTCAACGTCCGTTTGAGCGGGGAAGAGCTGGGGGCCGACCCGATCCGCCAGCCATTGCGAGTGATCATGGACCGGAAAGGAGAACTGTCGAGTGATCTCGCCCTGTGGTCCGTGCCGGGATCCTGCGTGATCTACACCCTGGAAGAACATGCCGACGCGCTTCGCGCCGCCGTCCCGCCGCAAGCCGGGGTCGAGGCCGTACCGGCCGCCGGGAAAGGGCTGGACTTGGCGGTTGTGATGGCGAGACTGGCCGGGGACCATGAAATCAATGAGGTCCTGGTCGAAGCCGGGGCGAAATTCGTCGGCGCGCTGATCCAGGCCGACCTGGTCGACGAGATGCTGCTCTACATTGCCCCCCGCTTGCTGGGTGCGGGGGGCGCGCCTTTGGCGGAATTGCCGCCGGCCGAAAGTCTGCCGGACCGTTTGGGTTGGGTGTTGCAGGATGTGCGTGCCTTGGGCCCGGATGTCCGCCTGACCTATCATCGGAGTCCCTGAAGTGTTCACAGGTATTGTCGAGGCGCGGGGCCGGGTGCTGGCCGTGGAAACCCGGGAGACCGGGCGGCGCATGCGCATTCGGCATCCGGGGCAGGGCCGTCTGCAGGGCATTCAACCGGGCGACAGCATCGCGGTCGGCGGGGTGTGCCTGACCGCCTGTGTGGCAGAGGCGGAAAGTTTCGAGGTGGATGTGAGCGAGACGACGCTCGGTTGCACCACGCTGGGCAGCCTGGAAGCCGGTCACGAAGTCAACTTGGAGCCCGCCTTGCGCGTCGGCGAACCACTGGGTGGGCATCTCGTCAGCGGGCACGTCGACGCGGTCGGTACGATCAAGGCCGTCGAAGCACAAGGCGAGAGCCGGCAGGTGGAGGTGGCCGCCCCGGCAGAAATCCGCCGTTACCTGGTTCCGCGCGGTTCGATCTGCGTGGATGGCGTCAGCCTGACCGTCACTGGGGTCGAGGCGGAGACGTTCGGCGTGACCTTGATTCCTCACACTTGCGCCATAAGCCTGGCGGGAGATTACCGTGCCGGGCAGCAGGTCAACCTGGAAGTTGATATGCTGGCAAGGTATTTAGAACGCATCATCGAGGAGCGCGACCAGCCATGAACTTCAACACGACCGAGGAACTGATTCAGGAACTGCGGGCCGGGCGGATGATCGTGCTGGCGGACGACGAGGCCCGGGAGAACGAGGGAGATCTGGTCGTGGCGGCTTCGCTGACGACACCGGAGCACATCAATTTCATGACCCGGCATGGCCGCGGCCTGCTTTGCCTGGCGATGACTCGGGAGCGCTGTCAGCAACTGAACCTGCCGCTGATGGACCCGACCACGGACGAGGCGCACCGAACCAACTTTACGTTCACCATCGACGCGCATGAGGGCATTAGCACGGGCGTGTCGGCGCAAGACCGGGCCACCACGGTCCAGGCCGCCGTTGCGGCCGATGCCCGGCCGGGTGATATTTTGCAGCCCGGACACCTGCAATGCCTGATGCAGCAACCGGGAGGGGTTTTGACCCGCGCCGGGCATACGGAGGGCGGATGCGACCTGGCACGCCTGGCCGGACTGGAGCCGGCGGCGGTCATCGTGGAGATCCTGAATGAGGACGGCACAATGTCGCGACGCCCGCAACTGGAAACCCTGGCCGAGGAGCACGACCTCAAGATGGGCACGATCGAGAACCTGATCCGCTACCGGGTCGAACGCGAACCGACCGTGCGGCGCGGCGCCAGCTGCCGCTTGCCCACCGATTACGGAGAATTTGAGCTGGTCGCTTACGAGGACCTGACGGTGGACACGGTGCATTTGGCATTGGTGGCTGGACCGCTGGATCCGGAACAGGCCACCCTGGTGCGGGTGCATGTACAGAACACGCTCAGCGACGTGACCCTGGCCTCGGTGCCAGACCTGGGCTGGCCGCTTCGCGATGCCTTGCAGCGGATTGCCGCCGAAGGCCAGGGGGTGGCGGTGATCCTGCGCTGGCCCGAATCGCCGCCGCGTTTGCTGGAAAGGGTCCGGATGTTGCACAATAGCCCAGAGCCGACACGTGCCCGAGCCGCTCCGACGGACCGGCGGGTACTGGGAGCCGGCTCACAGATCCTGGCCGACCTTGGGGTCAGCCGGATGCGCTTGTTGAGCGCGCCTCAGGTTCTCCACGGCCTGGGTGGGTTCGGACTTGAAGTTGTGGAGCACATTGAACGATGACGGATTCCTTGCCACATTACGATCAGATTCGCGACCCGGACGAAAAACGGGCGCTGGCCGACCGGGGCATGAATTTTGCGCTGATCGCCTCCCGCTTCAACGACTCGATCGTCGACCGCCTGATCGAAGGCGCAACCGCCACGCTGGTGGCGCGCGGGGCCGACATCAAGAACGTCGATCTGGTCCGAGTCCCGGGCGCGTTCGAACTGCCGGGCGCGGCACGGCTGTGCGCGGATACGGAACTGTACGACGCCATCATTGCGCTGGGCTGCGTGATCCGGGGAGACACGCCCCACTTCGATTATGTGGCCTCCGAATGTGCGCGGAACCTCGCGCGCCTGGCCCGGCGCGAAGACGTGCCGATCCTGTTCGGCGTGCTGACGACCGACACCCGGGAGCAGGCTGACCAGCGCTCGGTGCTGTTCGACGACTGGCAAGACCCATCGCCCCGGATGGAGAGCGATCGGAAAGTCAGCAACAAGGGGGCCGAGGCGGCCGTGGCCGCACTGGAAATGGTAGAAGTCTTCGCCGAGATCATGGAAGAGATCGACGACGATGACGACGATGACTGAGCTTCCCTCGTCGTCGGAAACTGACCGGGCCGAACACCGCGGCCGACACTGGGCCCGCCGCCTGGCCTTGCAGGCCCTCTACCAGTGGGACGTGTCGGGGGGAGAAGTTGCCGGACTGCTCGACCAGTTCTCCCACAAGCAGGACATTCGGCGGGCCAACGGGGAATATTTCGAGCTGCTGGTGCGGGGGGTTGTCGCGCATGAAGCGGACCTGTGCAAGCAGCTGACCCCGATTCTTGATCGGCCGATCAAGCGCCTGGATCCGGTGGAGCGGACGGTCTTGCGTTTTGCCTGCTACGAACTGGTCCACTGCCCGAACGTGCCGACGGCTGTCATCCTGTCTGAAGCGACCCGCTTGGCCGGAAAGTTCGGGACGGAAAAGGGAAGCAAGTATGTCAACGCGGTGTTGGACCGGGCCGCGGCCGGCCTGCGCAAGGCCTGTGCGGCCTGAAGATCGGGCGGGCCGGGCTTCATCGGTGCTTGGTGCGCCCGAGAAGGTTTTGGCATGGACGAAGATACCCTAATCCAGCGGTATTTCAGTTTTGATGCGGATTCGCCGAGCCTGATCCGGGGACCGGGCGATGATGCCGCGTTGCTGATGTTTCCACCGGAGACTTGTGCGATCAGCACCGACCTGTTCCTGCAGGGCGCGCATTTTGATCCGGGGGACGACCCCGTCGATCTCGGACACAAGGCCTTGGCCGTCAACCTCAGCGACCTGGCCGCGATGGGAGCCACTCCGGCATACTTCACGCTCGGTCTCGCCATGCCACGCATCGACGAAGGCTGGGTTGCCGGCTTCAGCGAAGGAATCAAAAGAATTGCGAGGGAATACGGGATCGTGCTGATTGGGGGAGATTTGTCGCGAGGAGAACTTGGGATCTGCATTACCGTCATCGGGACACTGGAAGGGGAGGCGTCGGCCTTGCGGCGCGATGCGGCAAAGCTTGGAGACAGAATCGGAGTGACCGGAACCGTCGGGGATGCCGCCGTGGCCCGCTTGCATCCGGGACGAGCCGACCTGGAGAGTTGCCGCGAGCGGCTCTATCGCCCACAGCCGCGAGTGGAGTTCGGGCGCCGCATTCGCGGCCATGCGCATGCGGCGATGGACATCTCGGACGGTGTCCTGAAAGACTTGGGGAGGCTGCTCAAGGCTAGCGGGAAGGGCGCGTCGGTGGAATTGACGGAGATTCCGTTGTCCGGGTCGGTTAGCGAGGAACGAGTGAGGAGCGGGGACTGGTTTTCGGTCTTGGGCGGAGGCGAAGATTACGAATTGGTATTCACGGCACCGGAATCCGAGTGGGAGTCGATCCGGGAGATCAGCCGGAAACTGGGTGTGCCGGTCAACAGCATCGGGACGGTGGATGAGGGTGATGGATTGAGAGTAACCGAAGAGGGCGAGCCGATCCCATTGCCGTCACAACTGGGGTACGACCATTTCAGTGGTGCCTGACGAGACATGCGTGTCACCTGGCAGGGTTTGAGCGTTTTCCTGGCGACAGGCTTTGGGACGGGCTATTGCCCGAAAATTCCAGGCACCGTCGGGACTCTTGTAGGAGGCGTGCTTTACTTTGGGTTGTCGACCCGTCCTTGGTCCCTTTACGCGCTTACTCTAGTAATCATGCTGGTGGTGGGGGTCTGGCTGTGCGAACAGGCGGCGAAGTCTTTCGGAGATCCGGATCCCAAGGAAGTCGTCTGGGATGAGATGACCGGCTACTTGGTTGCCATGGCGGCGGCCCCGCGCAGCCTGGCTTGGGCTGCTGCAGGGTTTGTGGTTTTCCGGTTCTTCGACATCGCCAAGCCGGGTCCTGTGGGCTGGGCGGAGCGTCGGTTCAGTGGAGGGATCGGCATTATGCTGGACGACTTGCTGGCGGGGATTTTGACGCTGCTTGTGCTTGGAGTGGCCGAGTGGCTACTGAAGATCGTATAGGATTGAGAGTATCATAGAAAGAAACCGAAAGGACAGCACTCGATTCGAATCAACGACCAGAGGTGGATTTTCTTCGTCCGGACAAATCAAGGCCTGGCCGAAGTAGAAATTACTGATCATCACTAACGGATTACAAAGGAACCGATATGGCGATTCTCAAAAAACCAAGCCACCCGGGGGAAATCCTGAAGTTCGAATTTCTTGAACCGTTGAGGCTTTCCGAAGGCGAGCTTGCCAAGCGTCTTGATGTACCCCGCACCCGAATCGAACGCCTGGTGAAGGGGGCGACATCGATCACCCCGGACACGGCTTTCCGCTTAGCCCGGTTCTTCGGATCAACGCCAGAGTTTTGGCTGAAGATGCAGCTCAATTATGATGTTGCGAAAGCTGATGTTGATATCAGCGGTATTGAGCCTCTAAACAAAACGACCATGGCAAACAATAAGCCTCATGCTGATGGTTTTGGTTTGGGAAATGTTGGCGGAAGCGCTTAAGGTGGGTTATGTCGAGTAATCCTTACCTTTAGACATCGCGCAAAAACTGCACGTCGTACAAAGGCCAAGTGGAAACGATTCCGCTGTGCGTCGCGTTGGGAACGTTGGCGAACTTAATCGCATGTTTCGGCTGATACCGTGCGATATACGACTCTAGGCTTCGTGCCCGGGTGCGCGTGCCACTTTTTACTTCCAGAGGAATGATGTCACCATTCTTCCCTCGGTGCAGGAATTCAATCTCGGCTCGCTCTTGCGCCCAGCCATAAATCGGATAGCCGATCCGAGAACGGTATTCAGTCAGGAAGAAGTTCTCCGCGATAAACCCCTTGTATTGGGATTTTTGATTTTTGTGATCGGGGTATCCCAGGCCAATGAGATGACCGAGCAGGCCGACATCAAACAGGTAGAGTTTGAAGTGGTTTTCCTTACGCAGTGCTGCCAGAGGAACTGTTGGTTGGGATTTAATCGGATGCGATTTCCAAACAAGACGTGTTTTTTCCAGCCAGCTGATCGGGCCGAACAGGTCTCGATAGCGTTTTTTTCGGGGGATCGCATCACCGAAGCGGTAGCGCTTCACGGACCCATCGATGTTTTGCGCCAGTTGCTGCGGTACATTGCGAAAAACCGCCTCGATCTGCACAGCTTCTACGTTCCCCGAATACTTGGCAAAATCGTGGCAGAATCCCTCCACAAGTCTTGCGTGGACATCCGTCACCGCTTGAGCCCGTTCATGAATCCCACGCTGGTTTTCCGACCAAGCGACAACGGCCATCGGCATCCCTCCCACGAAATAGTATTCGCACAGAAGTTGCCAAAGAAGCCCGTGTACGGTAGCCCCTCCGCGCCGCTCATGAAATGCATCCAGCAAAATGTCTGAGCCCAACGCCATCAGAAACTCTTCGAAACACAGGGGAAACAGTTCCAGGAATTCCACTTGCCCGACGGGAAACGAATCGAGCAGGCCGAGGTTCGACCCCGTCGCACAGACGTAGCTTTGCGGTGCTTGTTCGGAGAAATACTTGAGAGAGTCGACCGCTGCCTGACAATCGCCTATTTCATCAAAGAAAATCAGATCCTGGTCAAGGTCGACGGGTCTGCCTGTGACGGCTTCGATGTTGGCAATGACCTTGTCCGGGCCCCGCCCCTCTGAAAAAAGGGATTCAAGGTCCGGGCGACCTCTAAAATCCAGCTTATGCACCCGGTTGAATTCCCGTGGGCCGAACAATTGTTCAACAAGATAGGTTTTGCCGGTTTGACGGGCGCCGTCCACTAAAATGGGACTACGCTGGACCTTGTTTTTCCACCTTAATAGATCGGCATATGCAAGTCTTTCCATGATAAACACGAAACCTGTTGAATAATAAGGAATATTATACATATAATAAAAAACTACAGCAAAAATATGGACATATAAATGCTACATAGAGACATTTTTATGGACATATAAATGCATAAATAGCGCATTTTTTTGCGGATAGCGAGGGAAAATCTTTCCCGCATGAGGACCTATTTCCCGTATTTCGGTTCAGCATACGGGCAATAGAGGGGATCCCGGAAACCTGATCTTGTGGGATTCAAGTTTGACGGGTTGGGAATGGAGCCAACCGGTGATACCATCACAAACCGATTCGGAACGTATACATAAAATCGCCGTGGACCCGAATGAAAATCCAGTTCAATGGGCCTACCGAAAGGGCCGAGGCGCCATCAGCAACCCGCCAGGCCGCTACGAACCGGAACAAATCGAATTCCAGCACGATGGCCGCGAATACGAGGAGGCGACACTTGAGACGCGCTATTTCGATGCGCCGGCGAAAAGCCTGATCAGCTATAACCAGTCGCCCGACATCGCGCTGGATCGCTCCATCAATCCTTACCGCGGTTGCGAGCACGGTTGCGCGTATTGCTTCGCGCGGCCCAATCACGCCTATCTCGGACTGTCGCCTGGCCTGGACTTTGAAACCCAAATCTTCTGCAAGACGAATGCTGCGGAAATCCTGGCGCGTGAACTTCGAGCACCCCGCTATCAATGCAAGACGATTGGCTTGGGTTACAACACGGATGCGTATCAACCCATCGAGCGCCAGCTCAAGATCACCCGGTCCATCCTCGAAGTTCTGCGGGATTTCCATCATCCGGTCTCGGTCATCACCAAGTCCTCCCTGCTGGAGCGGGATCTTGACATCCTGCGGGACCTGGCCCGGGAGGGCTTGGCAGAAGTGGTCGTCTCCGTCACGACACTGGACGCGAAACTCAGCCGGATCCTGGAACCCCGTGCCGGGGCACCTCATTCGCGGGTTGCTTTGGTCCGGACGCTGTCGCAGGCGGGAATCCCGGTCGGCGTCCTGGCGGCCCCGATGATTCCATTCCTGAATGACGGAGAACTGGAGAACATCGTCAAGACGGTGGCAGAAGAGGGCGCTTATTGCGCCGGGTACGTCGTCCTGCGCCTCCCGCATGAACTGAAACAGTTGTTTCGGGAATGGCTGGAGCAACACGTCCCGGAGCGGGCCGAGCGAATCATGAACACGGTTCGGAGCCTGCACGGCGGAGCCGACTACGATCCTGAATTCGGCCGCCGCCTGAGCGGGCAGGGGGAATTCGCCCGGCTGCTCCGCCAGCGTTTCACGCTGGCTTGCAGGCAGCAGGGATTGGACGGACAACGCCACCCGCTGCGGACAGACCGATTCCGTGTGCCGTCCGACCAAGCGGACTTGTTCGAATAGAGAGTGATGGTGATGCCATCCCATGCCACTCTCCCGGATTACGTCGATTCCGGTTTGCGGGTCCTGTCGATCGGACTGAATCCTTCTCTCGTCTCAGTCCAGGCAGGGTGTTACTTTGCCAATCCGAGAAATCGCTTCTGGCGGGCCTTTGATGGATCAGGATTGGCCCACTCCCGGGGCGAACCGTCACCGTCACGCCATGCCGTGTTGCTGGAGGAAGACCGGATCGGGTTCACCGACGTGGCCAAGCGGCCCAGCCGGCAAGGACACGAATTGCGATCCGGCGATTTCCGGCGCGATGCGCCGCGCCTGCTGCGGCTGATCGAGGAAATCCAGCCCGCCTGGGCCTGGTTTCACGGCAAGCAGGCGTATCGTTATTTCCTGAAGTACGCCCTCGATCGGTCACCCAGAACCATCCGTTGGGGACTGCAACCGCAGAGCATCGGGGAGGCGCGCCTGTACGTCACACCCAACCCAAGCCCGGCCAACGCCGCGTATTCACTGGACGACCTCCAGCGCCGTTACCGCCGCCTGGCACGCCACGTCAATGCGTAACTCAAAGTCTGCCTTTGCTGCAGCCTTGTGGCTGTCTGCCATCTCGGCCGAGGCTTTGCCGCCGCCAGAGGAAATCACGTTCACCGCGCCGGTCTACCAATCCGAGGACACGATCGAACTGACGGCCTACCTGTACCGGCCGAAAGGAGAGGGGCCGCACCCGGCCATCGTAGACCTGCATGGTTGCAACGGGATCTGGCCGATGCGTTCGCGGCCCTGGTTCGAGCATTATCTCGATTGGGGCTTCGCGGTGGTGCAGGTCGACAGCTTCGGCCCGCGCGGCCAAGACAACATCTGCGCTAGCCTGTTCGCCATTCCCACCTGGCAGCGGGCCCGGGATGCGCATGCGGCGAAACGCTGGCTGTTGAGGCAGTCCTGGACGGCTGGCAAAGAGATCTATTTGACCGGGTTCTCGCACGGCGCGACGACGGTCTTGCTCGCCTTGCACGACGACCTGAACTCAAGGCGGCCATTCGCGGGGGCGATCGCAGTCGCCCCCTGGTGCCTGGATCAATTCGGAAACTCTCACACGGACCTGCTGATCCTGATTGGCGGGCAGGATCAGTGGACGCCGGCGCAGCGCTGCCGGGTCATGCCCTCGCTCCGCCCCGAGCGGATGGAACTCGTCATCTACGAACACACCTATCACAGCTTCGACGCGCCGGGCGTTGACAGCATATACCTGGGGCAGCGGGTGGCGTACGACGCCCAAGTCGCTCAAGACGCGGTGCGCCGGGCGCGGGAATTTTTCAGGGAGCGAGTGGGGGCGCACCTGCGCCGGGGCAGGCTATTGCGCTGAGACGATTCTCTGCAGGGGGTAGTAAAGCCCGAAGTGATCGCCCGTGACGTTCAGGTGCAAGGTGTCATTCTCAGCCTGCGCGTCTCCGATATAAGCCATCCCGGCGTAATTTCCGTCCGCGGAGCTACAGGAGGCGATCTCCAGTTTCACGCCCAGGGCATTGATTCCAGAGCGAATGTTCTCAAGGCTCCCATAGTAATTGCAGCCGGTTCCGTCGGTTCCCTTGATCTCGCCCGTCGGCGTCACATTGATGCTGATGCTGAGTTCATCCGAGGTGTATTCCCACAATCCCGCGAGCTCGGCCAAGTCGACGCTCCGCTCGAACAAGGGATCGTAGTTCAAGGTCAGCGTGCCGGTGTCCTTGCCCGTGGTCAGGTACCGGGCGGTGATCACGGAGGCCTGTTCGCTGACCGCTCCGTTCAACTGCACGGTGGCGATGAGGGAGCCGTCCCGGATGAATATGGACATGTCGGATTGGTATTGTTGTTCGTCTCCGGCCACGGTTCCCCGGTAGACCACGTTGGAGTCCACGCTGTAGGCCGAGACGACGCCATCGACATACAAGGCGGTGAAATCAAATTGCCCCGCTCCGTTGATATCGAACACGCCGCGCCATAGCCCGTCGAGAACCTGAGGCGTGGAAGCGCTCGTGGCAAAAGAGGAGACACTTGCGGCCAGCATCAGGGTGCCCAGCCAGGCCATCGGCTTTTTGATCATCAGTACGGTTGCGTGGGAAGCAGGCCGCCGGAAACCCGGTAGGTCTGGAGAATCCGGGAGAGCCCGAACAAGGCCAGCCCGAATAGCAGGGTCGAGAGCAGCGTGTGGTGGAAAAACGGGATTGCCGCGACGTAGCAGGCGAGCAGCCCGGTTGCGGTCAGCGGATAAAGGTCGCCCTGCAGCCAGACTGCAAAGTTGGTCAGCAGGAAGAACAGCGCGGAGCCGGAGAGGCCCGCCCCCAGGGTGGTCAGTACGCCGGGAGGCTTGAGCATCCAGCGGCCGAGCCCCACGCACAGGGCGACGGCCAGGTAGACGGCCCAGACCGAGTCATGGAAACCCAGCACCAGGTCACCGGCGATCATGCCGAGCAATGGAACCAGCAGGGTATGGGAAGGCCGTGCGTACAGGGCACCGCAGAAAATCGCGACGGCCAGGACCGGGGTGAAATTCGGGGGATGCGGAATGAGCCGGGAGAATACGATCAGGAGGATCAGCCCGGCGGCGGCCCACAAGCCTTGCTGGTTGCGTAAGAACATTTGCATGGTCGAGCGAAATTTTACCCCATCGCAAGTTCAGAAAAAAACACCTTCATTGACACCCATGCGCCGAACGGGGAAAATAAGCCGCCATGTGGAGGGGCTATAGCTCAGCTGGGAGAGCGCTTGCATGGCATGCAAGAGGTCGGCGGTTCGATCCCGCCTAGCTCCACCAAGCCTATCCCGGATGAACCGACTCTGCCGCTTCCGCGCGGCCAGACTCTGTCGGTCTTCGGGTTTGGCATAATAAACTCGAACTTTCCTGATCTGTCGCCTCCCAACTTTCCCGCGCACGATGTCGCCCGAGCATCCCGTCTCGCCCCACCTGCAGATTTACCGCCTGCCGCTGGCAGCGCTCCTGTCGATCAGCCATCGAATCACGGGCGTCTTGCTGACGGCCGCCGCGGTGGCACTGGCCTTCCTGGTCGCGGCCGCGGCCTATGCGCCCGGTCTCTGGCACGCTGCGATGTCCGTGTTGCAGCATCCCTTCGGACAGATTCTGCTGGTGGCCTGGACCTTCGCATTGGCTTTTCACCTGTGCACCGGGATCCGGCACTTGGTCTGGGATGCCTGCATCGGCCTCAGCATGCCGGCGGTGCAGGTGAGCAACTGGCTGGTGCTCGCAAGCTCCACCCTGCTGACGATCACCACTTGGGCCTGGATTCTTACATGAGCGGATCCGGTCACGCCCGGCGGCACTGGTGGTTGGAGCGGATCACTTCGGCCGCGCTAATTCCCCTGTCGGTCTGGTTGATCACCGCCCTGGGCAGCCAGAGCCTGGCCGATCGGGTTCATTTTGCGCAATGGGTCGGACAAGCGGACACGGCCCTGTGGTTGGGGCTGTTTTTCCTGGCCTCGCTCTACCACGCCAAGCTCGGTCTTGAAGTGATCGTCGACGACTACGTCAGCGACCCGGCCTGGAACCGGGCGACGCGGCGGGCCATCCAACTGCTCATCCTCTTTTCCCTCGCCGCCGCTCTTGCGGGGCTGCTGCATTTCCAGACATGACCGACGCATACAAGCTCATCGAACATCACTACGATGTCGTGGTCGTCGGTGCGGGCGGCGCCGGCTTGCGAGCGACGCTCGGCATGGCCGTGAAAGGCTTATCGACCGCCTGTATCACCAAGGTGTTCCCGACCCGCAGCCACACGGTGGCCGCGCAGGGCGGCGTCAGCGCGGCACTCGGCAACATGGGGCCGGACGATTGGCGCTGGCACATGTACGACACAGTCAAAGGCTCCGACTGGCTGGGCGACCAGGATGCCATCCAGTACATGTGCCGCGAGGCGATCCCGGCCATCATTGAACTGGAGCATTACGGGGTCCCGTTCTCACGAACGGACGAAGGCAAAATCTATCAGCGTCCTTTCGGCGGGATGACGACGCATTTCGGCGAAGGGATCGCGCAACGCACCTGTGCCGCCGCCGACCGCACCGGCCACGCCATCCTGCATACGCTGTACCAGCAGTCCCTCAAACATAATGCCAAGTTCTTCATCGAATACTTCGCCATGGACCTGGTCATGGATGACGACGGCCGGTGTTGCGGCGTGATGGCCTGGGACCTCGCAACCGGAGAGTTGCACCACTTCCACGCCCATACGGTATTGCTGGCGACAGGGGGCTATGGCCGCACCTACTTCTCCTGCACGTCCGCGCATACCTGCACGGGGGACGGCAACGGCATGGTGCAGCGCGCCGGGCTGCCTCTGCAGGACATGGAGTTCGTGCAGTTCCATCCGACGGGAATTTATGGTGCCGGCTGCCTGATCACGGAAGGCGTGAGAGGGGAGGGCGGCTACCTGACCAACAGCAAAGGCGAGCGTTTCATGGAACGGTACGCGCCGAACGCCAAGGACCTGGCGTCGCGCGACGTGGTGAGCCGTTCGATGACAATCGAGATCAACGAAGGGCGCGGCTGCGGCTCCGAATCGGATCATATCCACCTGCACCTGGAGCACCTTGGCGCCGACGTCATCCAGGAACGCCTGCCCGGCATCGCGGAATCCGCGCGCATCTTCGCCGGAGTCGACGTGACCCGGGAGCCGATCCCGGTCCTGCCGACCGTGCACTACACCATGGGCGGCATTCCGACCAACTACCACGGTGAGGTGGTCACGATCCGGGACGGGAATCCGAACGCGGTGGTGCCGGGCTTGATGGCCATCGGGGAAGCGGCCTGCGTTTCGGTGCACGGGGCGAACCGCCTGGGCTCCAACTCCTTGCTTGACCTCGTGGTATTCGGTCGGGCGGCAGCCCTGCGGGCGACCGAACTGATTGTGCCGGGGGCGTCGCATCCGGAAGCTCCGGCGGCATCGGTCGAACGGATCCTGGAGCAATTCGACCGGCTCCGCCACGCCAACGGCGGGGTGCCGACCGCGGAACTCCGCCTGCAACTCCAGCGGGCCATGCAAAAACATGCGGCGGTGTTCCGGACCGGCGACACCCTGCAGGAGGGCCTGCAGCAGGTCCGGGCCGCCGAGCGGGCCTTCGCCGACATCCGGGTCAGCGACCGGTCCATGATCTGGAACACCGACCTGGTCGAAACCCTGGAATTACAGAACCTGCTGCCGCAGGGCGTGGCGACGCTGGAGTCGGCGCTCAACCGCCTGGAAAGCCGGGGCGCTCATGCCCGCGAAGACTATCCGGATCGGAACGACAACGAATGGATGAAGCACACGGTGTGCTGGACTGATGGACAGGGGGCGTGCCGGATTGATTACCGGGATGTCCACATGTACACTCTGGACGACGAAGTGGACGTCGTTCCGCCGAAAGCCCGCGTATACTGACCGCAAACATTGATTGGATCATGGCTCAATTCACACTCCCGGCCAACGCGGTAGTCCGCAAGCAGGGCAAGCAGTACACAGCACCTCCGGATGCAGGCGAGGTGCGAACCTTTCAGGTTTATCGCTACGAGCCGGATGACGGCGAGAACCCGCGGCTGGACCACTACGAAGTGGACCTGGAACAGTGCGGCCCGATGGTCCTCGACGTGCTCATCAAGATCAAGAATGAGATCGACCCGACTCTGTCGTTCCGCCGCTCCTGCCGCGAGGGGATCTGCGGGTCCTGCTCGATGAACATCAACGGCCAGAACACCCTGGCCTGCACGTGCGGGGTGGATCAGTTCAAGGGCGACATCCGGATTTATCCGCTGCCGCACATGCCGGTGGTGCGGGACCTGGTGGCGGACCTGTCGGGGTTCTACCGGCAGTACGCCGCCGTGGAGCCGTGGCTGAAGAACGGCGCGGACGAGCCGGAACGCGAACGCCTGCAGCAGAAGGACGACCGGGCCCGGCTGGACGGCCTGGAAGAATGCATCCTGTGCGCCTGTTGCTCCACCAGTTGCCCGAGCTATTGGTGGAACCCGGACAAGTACCTCGGCCCGGCGGCCTTGCTGCAGGCCTGGCGCTGGCTTGCGGATAGCCGCGATCAGGCGACGGACGAGCGCCTGGAGTCGCTGGCGGATTCATTTAAGCTTTACCGTTGCCATACGATCATGAACTGCACCCAGACCTGTCCGAAGGGGCTGAATCCTGCGCGGGCCATCGCTGAAATCAAGAAAATGGTGGCCTTTCGCGGCTCCTGACATGTCTGAGCGGGACCGGTTGCGCTGGCGCTGCCGGCGTGGAACCCGGGAGTTGGATCTCATGTTAATGCGGTATCTGGATCACGAATATTCGCAGGCGCCTTCCGCCGAGCGCGCCGCGTTCGCGCGGCTTCTGGAATACACGGACCCCGACCTCCAGGCCATGTTTCTGGGGGCGCAGACCGCCCCGGACCCGGAAACCGAAACCGTTGCCCGGAAAATTCGCGCAGGCCGGCCCGGCCATGACTGAACCGTCGGCCCTTATCTCGGCTGTCCCGCCGTCTGTCGCAGGCCGGCCTGCGTCGAACCCGGCCGTGCTGATGGGGCTGTATGATGCCAACTACCACTGCCTGCTCGCGCTGTGCCCTCCGCTGCGCAATCCGGACGCGCCGGCCGACCGTTACCGCGACGGCTCCTTGCCCGGCCGACCGACACTGCAACTGGAATTCCACGACCAGGCCTGCCATACGGCGACCTTCGGCCTCGCCTGCCGCTGGGACGACGCGCAGACGGCCGATGTCCTGCCGGAGGTGCAGGTGCGGCTGTACCGGGACTCCCGGCAGGCTGAACTGCTCGGCTGCCTCGGGCATCCGCTGGCCTCAGGCGGGCTGCACCGCCGCCATGCCGGGAATCAGTTCCTGCTCAACTGGCTGCGCTACTGCCTGCGGCAAGGCTATTACCTGGGAAAAGATCCGGGCCGCGCGTCATGACCCATCCCGATTTCCAACCCTGCACGCACCACCGCGCACCGCCGGCGACCCGGATCATCAACCTTCCGGGAGACTACGGGCAAACTGATTTCGTGATGCGCCTCGGCGGACGCCTGTCCCAGGTCGAGATCGGCTACGAGACCTGGGGCACCCTGTCGCATAATCAAGACAATGCGATCCTGATCTTCACCGGCCTATCCCCGACCGCCCACGCCGCGTCCAGCGAGGACGACGACACGGCGGGGTGGTGGGAATACATGGTGGGTCCTGGCAAGGCGATTGATACGGACCGGTTTTTCGTCGTCTGCGTCAATTCCCTAGGCAGTTGCTTCGGCTCGACGGGCCCCTCGTCCCCCGACCCGGCGACCGGCCGGCCCTACGGCGGGGATTTCCCGGAACTGTCGATCGAGGACATTGCGAAAGCCGGACACCATGCCATGCGTGAATTGGGTGTGGACCATGTGCACACGGTCATCGGGCCGTCCATGGGCGGCATGTCCGCCTTGGCCTACGCCTTGCAATACCCGGACGAACTGGATTATCTCCTAATCATCTCAACCGCCTGCCGGGCGTTGCCGTTCACGATCGCGGTGCGGTCGCTGCAACGGGAAATCATCCGCTGCGACCCGGGTTGGAAAGGGGGCCACTATGAACTGGATGCCGAGCCGCTGTGCGGCATGCGCCTGGCGCGCAAGCTGGGGCTCATGTCCTACCGGGCGGCCGATGAATGGCGCCAGCGTTTCAACCGGGCCCGGGTGCCGGCGCACCGGGCTGCGGACGAAATGTTCGGCGTCGAGTTCGAGGTGGAATCCTACCTCGAATACAACGCGAAGAAATTCATCGGCACGTTTGACGCCAACAGTTATTTGTACCTGTCCCGGGCCATGGACCTGTTCGATGTCGCCGAGCATGGCGGCACGGTCAATGCTGGGCTGGCCCGGGTCCACGTGCGCAAGACCCGAGTCATCGGGGTCGAGAGCGACATCCTGTTCCCGTTGGAACAGCAGCAGGAGATCGTGGCGGGCCTGCAGAAGGCGGGGCGTGAGGCCGACCTGGTCGTGCTCCCGTCCATCCAGGGGCACGATTCGTTCCTGGTCGACGCGGAGCGATTCTCGCCGGTCGTGCAGGAATTTTTTGCCGGGACTTGACCTGGGATCAACCGCGCTGGTCGAGCGCGACGTAGTCGCGCTGGGTGTGCCCGGTATACAGTTGGCGGGGGCGACCGATCCGGAACTGCGGGTCTGCCATCATCTCAAGCCAGTGCGCAATCCAGCCCGAGGTCCGGGCGGTGGCGAAAATGACGGTGAACATGTCCAGCGGGATTCCCATGGTCTTCAGGATGATGCCCGAGTAGAAATCGACGTTCGGGTACAGCTTGCGAACCACGAAGTACTCGTCGTTCAGGGCGGCCTGCTCCAGGGCCATGGCGGTGTTCAGGAGCGGGCAGTTCGGATTGTCTTTGCCGTGCTTCTCCAACAGGTCGTAGCAGATCTTCTGGATCAGTTTCGCGCGCGGGTCGTAATTCTTGTAGACCCGGTGCCCGAAACCCATCAAACGGGTATGGTTTTCCTTGTTCTTGGTTTGCTCGACGTATTCCTCGACCGAGGTGCCCGAGGCATGAATGTCTTCCAGCATCTGGATGACGGCCTCGTTGGCACCACCGTGGGACGGCCCCCAAAGCGTGGCCACGCCGGCGGCGACGGCAGCCACCGGGCTGGTCTCTGAACTGCCGGACAGCCGGACCGTGGAGGTGGAGGCGTTCTGCTCGTGGTCGGCGTGCAAGAGGAGCAGGATATCCATGGCGTGGGCGAAGAGGGGGTCGGGCACCGTGCCGAACATCATATGCAGGAAATTGGATGTGAAGCCGAGCTCCGGGTTGGGTTCGATGGGGTCTTGCCCGGTCCGGTAGCGGTATCCGAGCGCCGCCAGGACCGGGACCTGCGCGATCAGCCGCCGCGCCATGCGCTGGCGATATGCCGCGTTGAACACATCCAGTTCGGAATGGTAGATTGCAGCGAGATGGGCCAGCCCGGCCATCAGCATGGCCATCGGATGGGCATCTTTCTCAAACGCCTGCACTAACTCCCATGAGCCTTTAGGAATCTTTGTTTCAAGTTTGATTTCACTGGAAAATGCATCCAATTGACTTTGTGTTGGAAGCTCGCCGTTGAGTAGCAGATAAACCGTTTCGACGTGGTTTCCGGACTCGGCGAGTTGCTCGATCGGGTAGCCCCGGTAGCGCAACAGGCCCTGGTTCCCGTCAATGTAGGTGATCCGGCTCTTGCAGCTGGCTGTGGAGACGAACCCCGGGTCCAGCGAAAAATAGCCCCGCTTCTTGTACAGGTTGCCGATGTTGACCGCCGCCGGCCCTTCGGCCGACTCGGCGATCGGCAATTCGACTTCTTTGCCGCCGTTGGTCAATTTGATCGTTCTATCAGGCATAAACCATTCCAAATCCGACACTCTCCGCGCTTTCTCCGGTGTGCGCGAACTTCTGGACGAGATTTTTGGGGACGCTCATTTTACACGCAACACATGACTGTTTTGCTGAACGTCGACCGCACGGGACGATTCAATCGGGCGAAATGGGTTGCTGGAACGGGCCGTCCTGTTAGAGCAACGTCCGGACAAAAGCCGCAATGGCAGGGGGGGCGTTCAGGTCGAGATGAGGCAGCGCCAGCCCGGGGGGAGGGGGCGCGTCGGTTGCCAGGGCAATGATATTGGGGTCATCCGGATACAGGTACGGATGCCCCAGGTCCGGTCGGCACAGTTCGATTTTCGGGAAGGCTTCGCGCTTGAAGCCTTCCACCAAGATCAGGTCGAGCGAGGCGGCATCTAATTTCGACAGGAGCCGGGCGAGCGTCATTTCCTCTTCGTCTTCGCCTAATTCATGCATCAGGGCCCAGCGGCGGCCTGAAGAGATCAGCATTTCGCTGGCGCCGGCCTTGCGCAGCCGGTAACTATCCTTTCCCGGCTGGTCCACGTCGAACGCATGGTGGGCGTGCTTGACCATGCCGATTCGCAATCCCTGTTCCACCAGGATCGGCACCAGCCGGGTCAGCAGCTCGGTTTTTCCGGTTCCGCTGAACGCTGCGAAACCCAGCAGGGCAGGCGCTTGGGAGGCCATCAGGTGGTCAGTTCCTCGTGCGTGTTGATGTTTCGGAATGCACCAGGGTTTTCGAAGGGGATTTCCTCGAAGCCCTGCGCGCCGTAGAATTCGTCAATTTTACGCCCGCCGCGGCGGAGAAAATCATCTAGGGCCCCGGACAGGCCGGTGTGCAGCATGGCGAAGACCGGCTGCAAGCGCCCGGCGCAACTCGCGACGGCGATCCGGGTCTCCGCCTCCGCGATGGGGGCGGCCAGCTTGGCCGCCAGGTCTGGGCTGATCTCCGGGCTGTCGCAGGGGACGCACAGCAGGAATTCTGTCTGAGCCGCGCGCAACCCGGCAAGGATGCCGGCGAGTGGCCCCAGGTAGCCGTCCTCTGCGTCCGCAATCACGGAATGGCCGAATTGCGCGTATCGGTCGTGACTGCGGTTGGCGTTGATCAGAACCGCGTGGACCTGAGGTTCGAGGCGTTCGATGACGTGCGCGATGAGAGGGCGCCCCCGGTAGGAAACCAACCCTTTGTCCTGTCCGCCCATACGGCGCGCCTGGCCGCCGGCGAGGATCATGCCGGTCAGAGGAAGAGGATCGTCGGGGAAGTTCTGCATGGGAAAAGATCGGGTGAACGGAGAGAGGCCTGATGCGGCGAATTGACGGCGGTCAGTATGCTAGCACTATCCAGGATGCTGGGTTTTCGGCCATTGCCCCAAGACCCGTTCAGGGCAACCATGACCCGAGTCAAGATCAAGAGGCTCGAGCCGATCCGAGAAGCCGACGCGAAGCTCGGGAACGTGACGGTGTTCGCCGGGCCGCAAGCCGGCAGCGGGTCGCCAACGGCCTTAAAATAGGAGTCCTGCCATAATGGGGGAAATCTGTGTGGAGGGGTGCCGACGGGAGGGCCAATGACATGCCTGATATTTTAAAAAACCAGCGCGAAGCGATCGAGGCGGCCGTCTACCGGCGTCTCGTCGAACACCTGAGAAGCAAGCCCGATGTCCAGAACATCGACTTGATGAACCTGGCAGATTTCTGCCGCAACTGTCTGTCCAAGTGGTATGTGAAGGCGGCGGAAGAGCAGGGCCTTGAACTGGATTACGACGCAGCCCGGGAAATCGTCTACGGCATGCCGTATGCCGAGTGGAAAGCCCGGCACCAGAAAGAGGCCACCCCCGAGCAAATGGCGGCATTCGAGGCTGGGGCAAAAGCCAAGAAGGGATCCTGAGCCATCATGGCTGCGGAACTGGGCGACCCGCAACTCCTGCGCTACAACCGGCAAATCGTCCTGCCGGAGATTGGCATCGAAGGGCAGCAGCGCCTGCTTGAATCCCATGTCCTGCTGGTCGGCCTGGGCGGCCTCGGTTCTCCGCTGGCCATGTACCTGGCGGCGTGCGGAGTCGGGCGATTGGTCCTGGCCGATCCGGATCGCGTCGAACTGGCGAACCTCCAGCGCCAGATCCTGTACGGGACATCCAGCCTGGGCCGGGCCAAGACCGAGGAAGCCCGGCGGGTCGTGGAGGAACTGAATCCGGAGATCCGTGTCGAGGCCCTCGCCGAATACCTGGCCGGCGATCGATTGCGGGAGGCCGTCGAGGCGGCGGACCTGGTCGTGGATGCCACGGACAATTTCGAGACCCGCCTGGCGATCAACCGAGCCTGCGTCGAATCCATGACATCCCTGGTTTCCGGGGCCGTGATCCGGATGGAGGGGCAGATCGCGGTGTTTCGGAACCGAGGGGCGGGCGATGCCTGCTACCAATGCCTGTTCGGCACCGAGCCCGTGCCGGAAGAAGGCTGTTCCGAGACCGGCGTGCTGGGCCCGGTCGCAGGCGCCGTCGCCAGCGTGCAGGCGGTCGAGGCGATCAAGTGCCTGCTGGCCATCGGGGAGCCTTTGTACAACCGGCTGTTGCTTTATGATGCCATGAAGGCACAATGGCGGACAGTGGAACTTGTGGCGGACGAGCAATGCTCGATTTGTCGTTCCGCACACCGATGAGGGAGGCGGCATGCTGATCCAGACACCCAAGCGTTCAGACGAGAAGGAATCCGCGGTGACGGATCCGGAGATCTATCGGCAGCGTCGCATTTTCATGCAGCAGTGCGCGGCCGGGGCGGCAGGTCTGGCAGGCGGCTTGCTGGCAGGCGGGCCGGTCGAAGCCGGCCTGACGATCGGCGCCGTGAAGTCGAGCCCGTACTCGACCGACGAGGAACTCACGTCTCTGCACGCGGCGACCCACTACAACAACTTCTACGAATTGGGCTACCAGAAAGAAGACCCCTCGCGCAACGCCGCGGCCCTGATTACCGAGCCCTGGACCATTGCGGTGGAGGGGCACTGCGACAACCCGGGAACCTATGCGGTCGAGGACTTGGTGCCGGTGGATCAGTTGGAGGAACGGATCTACCGGCTCCGCTGCGTCGAGGCCTGGTCGATGGTGATCCCCTGGCTGGGGGTCCCGCTGGCGACCGTACTGAAAAAACTGGGGCCGACGTCACAGGCTCGCTACGTGGCGTTCCAGACGATCCTGGATCCGGAGAACCTGTCGGGGCAGCGCCGTGCCGTGCTGGACTGGCCTTATGTCGAGGGCTTGCGGATAGACGAGGCGATGCACCCGCTGACCCTGCTGACCGTCGGCATGTACGGCCAGGTCTTGCCGAACCAGAACGGCGCGCCGATCCGGATCATCGTGCCGTGGAAATACGGCTTCAAGAGCATTAAATCCATTGTTCGGATCCGGTTCGTCGAAGACCAGCCGCCGACCGCATGGAACCAGGCGACCCCGCATGAATACGGGTTCTACTCCAACGTGAACCCCGAGGTCAATCACCCGCGCTGGAGCCAGCGGCGCGAGCGACGGATCGGGGAATTCCGCAAGCGGCCGACGCGGATGTTCAACGGCTACGCCGAGGAAGTCGCGCATCTCTACAGCGGAATGGATCTACACAAAAACTTCTGAACATGCGCGCGCCCACAGCCGCGGGGTGGATCCGGCCTGCGCTTTTCCTGCTTTGTCTCGTCCCGGCGATGGATTTGGCGCATGGCGTCTGGAACAACACCCTGGGGGTCAATCCGTTGGAGACCCTGACCCGTTCCACCGGGACGTGGACCCTTCGCTTCCTGTTGCTGACCTTGTTGGTGACACCCTTGATCCGCGTCCTGAAGGCCCCCGCGCTGCTTCGTTACCGCCGGATACTCGGGCTGTTTGCGTTCTTCTATGCGTCGACCCACTTGGGCACCTATCTCTGGTTCGATCAATTCTTCGATTGGCAGGAGATCTGGCTGGACATCCAGGACCGCCTGTTCATCACCGCCGGTATGACCGCCTTTCTCCTCCTGCTGCCGTTGGCGTTGACCTCGACCCGGCGTGCACAGCGGGCCCTCGGGCACGCCTGGAACCGGCTTCATCGCCTGGTCTACGTGGCGACGACCGCCGGGCTGTTGCATTATTTCTGGCTGGTTCGGGCGGATTACCTGGAGCCGATCATCTACGCGTCGATCTTCGCCGGCCTCATGCTGGCGAGACTTCGCAAGTCCACGGCAATCAGCGCGCCTGGTGCTTCTTGAGAAGAATATCTCTTGCCTGATTGATTTTTCTGGTTAAATAATCGTTCCCTCCTCGATCCGGATGTAATTTCTGTGCCAGGCTACGGTGCGCCGAGCGGATCTCGGGTTCCGAGGCCTGGGGAGAGACGCCCAGGATTTGGCGGGCTGTCTCCGCCGACATGGCGGTATCCTCGAAATCGTCCGTGCCGCCGCTCCCGGATGTCGCCCCGGCCTGCCAGCCCGCCTGGGTTCGCTGAAGGTAGGCACGCAGGAGGGACGCGGATTGCAGGTCACTCGCGCAGGCTTGCAGCAGGGCCTCCAGCTGCGTGAGGCTCAGCTGAGACAGTTTCTTCCCGGCGAATTCACCCTGGCGCACGGTGCCATCCATGGCGCCGGTCTTCCGCTCGATGACCACTTCCAGCCATGCCGTCTGCAGGCGGACCGCAGTGCCGCCGTAGGCGCGGCGCGCCCAGGACAGGAACGGGAGCCAGCGCAGCAGGACTGCGACTTTGCCGAGGAACGGCAGGATTCCGCCGACCACCGCGACAATCCAGTGGGCCCGCCCGGCCAGCACCAAGGCGACCAGGCCCAGCCCAACCAAGACAGCAAGCCACTGGTACAAATACCGGGGAGACTGCCGGTATTGCCACCGCAGGAACAGAAATAATCCCGACAGGATTAAGGCGATCAGCAGGAATCTCATCGAGGCGAAAGCGTCATGGAAGCGGGAGTTTAAAGGTGTATGATACCGTTTCGTGCCAGGGGCACCCTGAGAAAAAACTATAAGGAGAAACTCCATGAAACAACCAATCAATATTGGAGGCTTGGACCTCGAAATTCATATTGAGCAGAAAGGCGACAGCGGTCCCGCGCTGCTGATGGTCCACGGAATTCCAACGAACAGTCGGCTGTGGCGCCATGCGCAGGCCGGCCTGGCCGACCGCTACCAGACCTATGCGATGGACATGGTGGGCTACGGACAATCGAGCATGCCGCTCGATCAGTTCGAGCATACCCTGACCAACCAGGCCGAGGCGATCAAGGCGGTGATCGAAGGCATGGGGCTTGCCGGCAACGTCATCCTGGTCGGGCACGATCATGGCGGCGGGGCCTGCCAGATCTTCGCATCGAAGTACTGCGACCTGATCAGCCGCCTGGTCCTGATCAACCCGGTGGCCTGGGACTACTGGCCAGTGCTGGAGGTGGAAGCCTTCAGTGGCCTGAAGGGGGCTTCGGACGAGGTCTTGGGTCAGGCCATGGCCCAGGCAGCCGCAGGCTTTCACGGCCTCCTGCTCATGGGCAGCCACGACAAGATCGCGTTCACCGATAAGAACGTCAAGGAGAACTATCTTTCGTTCTGGGCGCGCGGGCCGGGATTCACCGGCTTCAAGTCGCTGATCCATATCTGTGCGGAGCCGACCAATGAGGAGACCATGGGCGTGGATCACAGCCAGATCACCTGCCCGACCATGGTGTGCTGGGCCCGGCACGATGCCTGGATGCCGGTCGAATCGGGACAGCGGCTGAAAGAGGCCATTGCAGGCCCGACGCGGTTCGAGATCATTGAGCGGGCGGGGCACTACGTGCTGGAAGACCGTCCGGACGCGGTCGTCGACCTGATCGACGATTTCGTGACCGAATGGGCGAACGTGGATAGCGTCACCCTTAAAAGCTAGGCCTTAATGCTCCGGTGCAGACGCAAAAGCCCGCGTCTTGCCAACGGAAGACATGCCGGGAGGTAAAGACTGGCCTCCCGGCCGTTTCTTGGATCGGGAATAGGAGAGGAAGCCATCAATACCGAGGGTTCTGCCCGGCGTACGGGTGTCCGCTACCAGCCCGACGAGAACCCGCCGACGCTGCTCGCATTCGGTCTGGGCCTGCAACTGGCCATCCTGTGCATTTCCGGCATCGTCCTGACCCCGGCGATCGTCGCCCGGGCAGCCGGGGGCAGTGAAACTTTCCTGTCCTGGATCGTATTTGCCGCCGTTGCCGTCAGCGGCGCCACCACGATCTTGCAAGCCGTCCGAGTCGGCCGAATCGGGGCCGGCTACACGCTCGCCATGGGGCCGTCCGGAGCCTTCATCGCGATCTGCATCACCGCCATCGTGGAAGGGGGGCCGGCCATGTTGGCCACCCTGGTGGTCCTCTCCTCGCTCTTTCAGTTCGCGCTTTCTGCTCGGCTCTCGCTGTTCCGAAGAATTCTGACCCCGGCTGTGGCGGGGACGGTCATCATGCTGGTGCCGGTGACCGTCATGCCGATTGTTTTCGATCTGCTGACCTCGGTGCCCGAAGGGACGCCCGCGTCGGCCGCCGCCTTCAGTGCCGGCGTGACCTTGCTGGCCATTGGCGGAGTCGCCCTGAAGGCGACGGGCATCTTGCGCCTTTGGGCTCCGGTTATCGGCGTCGCTGTCGGTTCCATGGTGGCCGGAGCCTTCGGGCTCTATGAAGTCCATCGCGTGGCCGAGGCTTCGTGGCTGGGCCTCCCGGAGATCGCCTGGCCCGGTTACGACCTCAGCTTCGGTCCGGTCTTCTGGACACTCGTGCCGGCCTTCGTGTTCGTGACCCTGGTCGGGGCCGTGGAGACGGTGGGGGATTCTGTCGCCATCCAGCGAATCGCCTGGCGCCGTCCTCGGGCCGTGGACTTTCGCGTGGTGCAGGGCACGGTGGCAGCGGACGGGGTAGGCAACCTGTTGTCTGGCCTCCTGGGGACCGTGCCGAACACGACCTATTCGACCAGCATTTCTGTTGCCGAACTGACCGGGGTGGGGGCCCGAAGGGTCGGGGTCGCGCTGGGGCTGGTGTTCTTGGTCCTGGCGTTCCTCCCCAAGTCGCTGGCCGTCATCCTGGCGATCCCCGGCCCGGTGGCGGGCGCATACATCGGTGTCCTGCTGTCGTTGCTATTCGTGGTCGGCATGAGGGTGACGGTTCAGGACGGCATTGACTACCGGACGGGATTGATCGCCGGGGTATCCTTCTGGATCGGGGTCGGGCTTCAGAACGGTTGGATTTATCCCGAGGTTGTGTCTGAATTCGCAGGCGGGCTGTTGAACAACGGAATCACGGCCGGTGGCCTCGTGGCCATCTTCATGACCCTGTTCATGGAACTGACGAAGTCCCGCCGCCACCAGGTCGAGCTAAGCCTCGACGTGTCGGTCCTGCCGAAGATCGAGGGGCTCCTGCACAAATTCGCAGCCACTCAAAGCTGGGATGCGGCCATGACGAGCCGCCTCTGCGCCGCTGCCGAAGAGACCTTGTTGACGCTTCAAGAGCAGACGGACAGCGAGGCAGGCGCAGACCAGCGCCGACTGCTTTTGACGGCCTACCGGGAAGATGAAGAAGCCGTCCTCGAATTCGTGGCGGCGCCAGGAGGAGAGAACCTTCAGGATCGGATCGCCCTGCTCGGCAGGCGCTCCATCTCCGCCTCAGTCGAAAGCGAAACCTCCCTGCGGCTGCTTCGGCACTTGGCGTCTTCGGTCTATCACCAGCAATACCACGACACGGACATCGTGACCGTGCGGGTGGATGCCTCGGACTTGGGCTCTGACAGCCGGCACTGAAAGGCACACACCTCAGAGTTGCCGGCACGCCTCAGGCGAAAGACCTCAGCGAGTCGTGAATGGATGTTCTTTCGTGTTATCCGAGCAGATCGGCAACCGTCTCACGCTCACTCAGCAGTTCGGCCTCGTTGGCCTCAATCTGCTCGCGCCCGAAAGCGTCCAGCTCCAGCCCGGGCACAATGGAATAGCCGGACTCCGAGCATTGGCAGGGGAAGGAGAAGATGATGCCTTCCGCCACGCCGTAGGAGCCATCCGAAAACACGCTCATGCTGATCCAGTCGTTCTTGGCGGTTCCCTGGACCCAATCGCGCATGTGCAGGATGGCCGCGTTGGCGGCCGAGGCTGCGGAAGAGGCGCCGCGCGCCTCGATCACCTTGGCACCGCGTTGTTGGATTCCGGGAATGAATGTGTCCCGGTACCAGTCCGCATCCACCAGTTCCCGGACCGGGGTGCCGGAAGCCGTGCAATAACTGATGTCGGGATGCATCTTCGGGGAATGATTCCCCCAGACCGTCATGCGGGCGATGTTGGAGACCGGCTGGCCCGTCTGCACGGCTAATTGCGAGCGCGACCGTTCATGATCCAGGCGGGTCATTGCGGAGAACTGCTGCGGGGCGAGGTCCGGGGCGTGATGCAGGGCGATCAGTGCGTTCGTGTTGGCCGGGTTGCCGATGACCAGGACGCGGACGTCACGGCTTGAACAATCATTGATCGCCTTGCCTTGGGGGCCGAAGATTTTCCCGTTTTCCTGGATCAGGTCGCTGCGTTCCATGCCTTTCCCGCGCGGGCGCGCCCCGAACATGAACACGTAGTCCGCATCCCCGAATCCGTTTTCCAGGTCGTCGCTCAGGACGACATCGCGCAACAGGGGGAAGGCGCAGTCTTCCAGTTCCATCGCGGTCCCGCCGAGCGACGGCATCGCCGGGGGGATATCGATCAGATTCAGGGCGACCGGTTGCTGGTCGCCCAGGAATTCGCCGGCCGCGATGCGGAACATGGCTTGGTAGGCGATGTTTCCGGCTGCGCCGGTGATGGCAATTCTCTTCGGAGGCGTGGTCATGGCTGGAAGTCCGGTGGAATGATAAACGGGTTGGCGTGAAGGCTAATGGAGGCGATGCGAGCGCCCCAGGTACGCATGGCTGCGCATCTCGTGGAGGCGGCTGGCGGTCCGCTCGAATTCCAGCTCCAGACGTTTTCCCTGGTACAGCTGGTCCGGCTCGGCGGCCGCGGAGACGATCAGGGTCACGTTGCGGTCGTAGAATTCGTCGATCATCTCGATGAAACGTCGCGCACTGTCGTCCGTCGACGAATCGAACACCGGGATGCCCGAGACCAGCACGGTGTGGAAGCAGCGTGCAATCGCGATGTAGTCATCGACGCAGCGGGGCGACTGGCACAGGTCGTCGAAATCGAACCAGATCGCATCGTGCGACAGGCGCTTGACCGGGATGGTGCGGCTCTCGACCTCGATGGTCGTCTCTGTTCGGTCCAGATCCGAGGCAAGGTATTCAAAATGATCCCGCAACACCGGCTCGGCAGCCCCGTTGCTGCTGAGGCAATAGGTTTCGGTCTGATCCAGGTGTTGCAGGCGGTAGTCGTAGGCGGTCGCCAGTTCGAACACCGTCATGTGGGTCTTGATCAGCTCGATCGCAGGCAGGAACCGCTCCCGCTGCAACCCACCCTCGTAGAGGCTGTCCGGGGCACAGTTGGAGGTCGCGACCACAGTCACCTGGCGCCGGAACAGGCCTTCCAGAAGCCCAGCCAGGATCATGGCGTCGGTAATGTCCGAGACGAAAAATTCGTCAATGCAGAGGACCTTGTACTTTTTCGCCATGCGGGCGGCTAGGAGATCGAGGGGATTTCGTCGATCCTGCATGTACTTGAGCTTGTGGTGGATGTGTCGCATGAAACGATGGAAGTGCATACGCCGCTTCTTGCGCAAGGGCAGGGAGTTGAAGAACAAGTCCATCAGGTAGGTCTTGCCGCTCCCGACCGTGCCCCACAACCACAGGCCGGAGGTTTGTGTGGGTGAATTGGATTTCAGGCGGCGCAGGCGGTCGCGGATTAACGCCTTGGCGCGCGAGTGCCGGGTCAGGTGGTCGAAAAGTAGCTGGAACTGCTGGGCGGCTTTGTATTGCACCGGGTCGGGCGTGAATTGCCTCCGGGCAATCTGTGTCTCGTACGCATCGATAAACATAAAGTAAGGTGCAACCGCAAAACGAATGCCCCTATTCTACATAGGGCGGGGCTTCTGCCCCAGCAAGTAAGATAGGGCTTCACCGAGCCCGTGCCCGCCCGAAATGTCCGACCCCATCATCCGAACCCGGTTCGCGCCCAGCCCGACCGGTGCCTTGCACCTGGGGGGCGCCCGCACGGCTTTGTACAACTGGCTGTACGCCCGGCATTGCGGGGGGCAATTCCTCCTGCGAATCGAGGATACCGACCGGGAACGGTCCAAAGACGAGCATTGCCAGCAAATCCTCTCCGTGATGCGCTGGATGGGCATGGACTGGGATGGCGAAGTGGTTCATCAATCAAAGCGATCTGATCGTTACCGGGAAATTATCCAAACTCTGCTCGATCAGGGCGATGCCTACTACTGCGACTGCCCGGCAGAACGTCTGGAGCAACTGCGCAAGGAGCAGATGGCGGCGAAGATCAAACCCCGCTACGATCACCGCTGCCGCAATCGGGGCAATCCTCCGTCGGCGCAGTCGGTGGTTCGGTTTAAAACCCCGTTGGAGGGCGACGTGGTCGTCCGGGACAGCCTGAAAGGGGAGGTCCGCTTTTCCAACGTGGAACTGGACGACCTTGTGATTGCCCGAGCGGACGGCAGCGCAACCTATCACCTGGCGGTCGTCACGGACGACATGGATGCCGGCATCACGCACGTCATCCGGGGAGACGACCACCTGAACAACACGCCCCGGCAAGTGAATATCCTCTCTGCATTGGGCGCCGCCGTGCCGACCTATGCGCATGTGCCGATGATCCTGGACGAGCAGGGCCGAAAGATGGCCAAGCGGAAAGACGCCGCCGGAGTCGAACACTACCGCGAGCAGGGGATTCTGCCGACGGCCCTGATCAATATTCTCGCCCGCCTGGGATGGGCGCACGGGGACGATGAATTGTTTTCGGTCGAAGAACTGATTCGACTGTTCGACCTCTCCGGGTTGAGCCCGGCCGCGAGCCGGATCGATCCGAAAAAAATGGCGTGGGTCAACCAGCAACAGATGGGCCGGGTGTCCGAAGGCGAAATCAATGCGGAATTCGATTGGCATTGCGGGCGGCAAGATTTGGATCCCGATGTGTTGGGCCCGCCGGATCGAACGGCGCTGTTCGAGGTCCAACGAAAACGCTGCCGCAACGTGGCGGACATGGTCACGCAAAGCCGGTGGTTGCTGTTAGAAGATCCGGGAATGGACGAGTCGGCGCGGGAAAAATTCCTCACTGCGGAATCCCGCACGATCTTAAAGGAGTTGGCCGATGAAATGGAACAGGCCGACTGGACGGTGGCGTTCCTGAAGGACTTGGTCGATGCGGCCTGCGGGCGTCACCAGGTCAAACCCGGGAAAGTCGCACAGCCACTGCGCGTCGCCGTGACCGGAGGGACGGTCTCACCCGGCATTGAAGACACCTTGGTTTTGCTTGGCCGGGAACGAGCATTGCAGCGGTTGCGGGCGGCGATTCAAGATTGATCTGTCGGCGGTTGGGCCGGATGGCTCGGGTGAAGTCCCGGCGAAACCCCTGTACAATATTTGACGAAATGAGCACTTTTGACTAGAGTGCGCATCCACCGACGCTGTCCCCATCGTCTAGAGGCCTAGGACACTGCCCTTTCACGGCGGCAACAGGGGTTCGAATCCCCTTGGGGACGCCAGTTTCCGATGATTGACGACGACGCTTGAACGCACGTGTGCGTTCAATGCTCCGCATGGAGATCGTCGAGGAGGCTCTCCACGTCGTCAAACTGCGGCAAGTTGCCTTCTCGGGCTTCCTTTATGGCGGCGATGGTTTCGGCGCTCTGCACGAGCGGCGCGAACGGCAGCACCCTTTCCTTGGCCACGCGCGTGAGTAGCAGCCGGACCACGTCCGAGATGGTTAGCCCCATCGCGGCCAGAACGGTAGCGGCCTCCTCCTTAATCTTCTTGTCGATGCGCACCTGAACGAGGTGATTCGTCATGGTTGGTCAACCGGTTAATCGAGTCGTGCACGACATTGTACGCACGGCCAATAAGCGGGCACTTCGACACGCAGACATACGCAGCGTCCCTCAGCCAGAAAGAGATTCTCGAAATTCGTTGCGCACACGCTTGCTAATAAGGTCACGATTAATCAAAACATCAACCTCGCTTTAGATGTCGTTGAGACTCTTTGCTGTTTTGAGATTTTGGAGGGTTGTATAGCGGGGTCCTTGCATGGCTCCCTTTGGAGCATTTCCATACGGAATGGGCCCTAGCGATATGGCCTTTTCTGAAAAGATGAGTTTATATTTACCACTTTCACCGTAAGATTCGATACGTTCAACAGGCGCGTAGTGAGTGATGGCAGATACAGGTTGCGTTTGGTATGCCGCAACATACTTGATTTTTGTAAGCATGCCACCAGAGATGCGGATTGCATGCCAACAATTCTCACCGAGAAAAGTATTCTCAAAACCTTCTTTTTTTGCTGGAACGACAACAGTATCAATCTGTTCTTGCTGAGACTTGTTCAATTGCTCGGAAATTACAGTTCTTGGTGTGGCGATTGCCTTTGGAAGTTCGAATGCACGAAGGTTGACCAGTGGAAGAATTTGGAGGATTTCGTTTAAGAAGCTTTGAGTGTCAGCTTTTTCAGCTTCCGTAAGTGTGGGTTCTTGAGGTGCATTGCCATTATCGAGTATACAACGTTTAGCCTTGATAGCACGGTCAACCAGAGCATATTCAAGCCAGGTGACGTGCGCACGATTGAGGCTGTTGTTTTCTGACACAAATATTATTCCGTGATCCCAGAAATCTTTATTCTTATCATGTGAATCAATTCGATTACGAACGCTGTCAGCTTGTCCGACATAAATCATGGGTAAGTCATCATTTTCCTCTTGCCCCTTATAGCCGGTGAGGATGTAGACACCGGCACTCTTGAATTGGTCCCGCTTTCTAATCTCTAACCATTTGATCCGAGGAAAAGCTAGGCCAATGCCCGTCCAGTTCATGCGATCAATAAGTTTAAGTCCTTCCGGGTCTCCATCTGGGACGAAAATGCGGATTGTAAAAGGATCTGGCATTATTTGCTCCTTATTTATTTGGCGTGGGGCACACATTATTATGCTGTAACTATGGTGTTTGGCCTACTAGAGTACTAGGAGTCTAGGCTCGTAAAGAATCAGGGTCGAATGCCGACGCCTCGCTTAAGCAGATGCAGGCAGATGTAGGCGAGGACGGCAATGACGCCGACAATCAGCAAAAGTGAGTTGACCGGGTCCACTTCTTGTATTCCCATCCAACCGTAGCGGAACAGCCCGATCATATGCAGGATCGGATTGAGCAGGGAAACCTGCTGCCAGAAAGGTGAGAGCATGTCCAAGGAATAAAAAATCCCG
Source organism: uncultured candidatus Poriferisulfidus sp. (assembly GCA_965214545.1). Taxonomy (GTDB): domain Bacteria; phylum Pseudomonadota; class Gammaproteobacteria; order Poriferisulfidales; family Poriferisulfidaceae; genus Poriferisulfidus. The sequence goes on from OZ243950.1 coordinate 254,906, forward strand.
CCCAGGTAGGTCAGAGGGGTCAGCACGAAGGTCGGGATGATCGAAATGTCGTCAAAACTTCTCGCGTAGATGCCGTTGATGAGGCCGGCGAGGGAGAACAGGATGCAGGTCAGGACGGCAACCCCCAACACCAAGGCCAGATGGGACAGGGGAATCTCGGCGAAAAAGGCGGTGACCGCGGTCACCACCAGACCCACGGCCAGCCCGCGCATGATGCCGCCGCTGACGAAGCCGACCAGAATGACGAAATTCGACACCGGGGAAACGAGCAGTTCCTCGATGTGCCGCTGGAACTTGGCGCTGTAGAACGAAGAGACCACGTTGGCGTAAGCATTGGTGATGACGGACATCAGAATGAGGCCAGGCGCGATGTAGTCCATATAGCGATAGCCGCCGATGTCCGCCAGTTGCGAGCCGATCAGTTCCCCGAAGATGATGAAGTACAACACCGTCGTGATGGCGGGCGGGAAAATCGTTTGGATCCAGAGACGCATGAACCGCAGGTATTCCCGGATCAACATGCTCTGGAGCGCGATCAGTTGCTGTTTCAACGGCATGGCTTTTTCAATCAAAATGGTGGCCGACCAATTGGAGGAAAAGTTTCTCCAGCCGATTGGTCTTGTTCTTCATGCTGAGAATTTCAACCCCCTGCGCGCTGAGCTCGCCGAACAGGTGATTCAGGCTTCCGTCCTTGTGCACCGTGGCCTCCAGCGTCTTCGGGTCCGGGCTGCGCAGGGCATAACCCTCGACCTGCGGGCAATGGGGCAGGGGGGTCTTCAGGTACAGCACGAAGTGTTCTGAGTCGAGTTGGTCCAGCAATTCCCGCATCGTGGTGTCAGCGCGAATCCGTCCGTTGTCGATAATCGCGATGGTCCGGCACAATTGCTCGGCTTCTTCGAGATAGTGCGTGGTCAGGATGATGGTGGTGCCCTGCGAGTTGATCTCCTTGAGGTAATGCCAGAGGGTGTGGCGGATTTCCAGATCGACTCCCGCGGTCGGCTCATCCAGGATCAGGAGCTGGGGGTCGTGGATCATGGCCCGGGCGATCATCAATCGACGTTTCATGCCCCCCGACAGTTCCCGGGCCATGACCGAGCGCTTGTCCCAAAGGTCGAATTGTTCCAGGAGGCGTTGTGCACGTTGGGCCGCATCTGGGCGACGGATGCCGTAGTACCCGGCTTGATGCATGAGAATTTCGAGAACCGGGTCGAATTGGTTGAAATTGAATTCCTGAGGAACCAGGCCGAGGCAGGAGCGGGCGGCGGCATAGTCGCGAACGATGTCGTGGCCGAAGATAGTGACGGAACCCTCTGAAAACGTTACCAGCGAGGAGATGATGCCGATAGCCGTTGACTTTCCGGCGCCATTGGGTCCGAGAAGGGCAAAGAAGTCTCCCTGCTGCACTTCCAGGCCGATCCCATGCAGTGCCTCTACGCCATTGGCGTAGGTTTTCTTGAGACCCTTGATTTGAAGCGCGGGGGGTGGAGATGGTGTCATTGCGGCAACTACTATAGTCTGAAACAGCCTGCGGTTTCATCGGGCGTCCCTCTCATAGGGAGACGATGTCCAACCATTAGCAGTCCTCTGCCGGGAACAAGCTGTAGATCAGGAATTTGTTTCGGAAAGCCAGATTTCGAAGTAGTAGGATGTTGAATTGAAGATTTGGTGAGGCACATTCCCCGATTGAATTATCTGCCAGAGATATTCAGCATGTGCCACAGTTAATCTAAGAGCAATGCAGTCAAACCCAAGGACCGCCTGGTTCCCACTTATAAGTGAAAGTCTTCCCACGCGCCATCGCTTGCGCCGGCGGAACAAGAAACGTCTCCAAGAAACGGCAAACATCCACTAACGGTGGTGGAGCAGTTACGAGCATCCCTTTCTTCAGGAAGGCTTTCCATTGTATGTTCTTATGTGAATCTTCATAAAAGTCAGCACTAAGGCCGGATGGGGTGTGTTCCGGCAACGGTGTCTGACGACGCGAGAAGGTGTTGCTGATCGCCTTGGACAGATTCACACCATCGAAGTCAAAATCGCGAGCAATGACCCAAAGGTCGTAAAAGTCTTTCATACGACTATTGGCTATGCCTAGGTCAACCAATGCCTGGTATTTCTCCGCCACAACCGTCTCTCGGGGATATGCTCTCAAATGTGGCGCAGGGTTACCCAGTAAAGTAGGATATTCGATCTCTTTCGCCTCGGGTGTCACGGCGTCTCCGAAACCGATGTCGGCCTGAATGGGTATACGGGCGCCAGCCAAGTCACCGAACAGCTTCACGCGTATGCCGCCATACTCCGTCTCATCACGGATTATTTCGACTTGTACGCTGTCAGCAATCAGTGTCAGACCGTCATCTTCGACAGTAACGTCACAGAGATCGCGAAAGATTGCTCGCAGCCCTGCTTCGCTGCTGTCACCGAAGGCCAGGAAATCCACATCGCGTGTCGGGCGGTGTGGCCGGTCACTCCACAGCACGAACAACATCGCGCCCTTCAGAATGAAGCGGTCCCGATAAGCCGATTGGCTAAGACGGTACAAGAGTCGTTCCAACCCGAACTGTGTCAGGAGTAATTGAAAGTTTTCGCCCCGTACCTTTGCCAATGCCAGCAATCGGTCACGTACGGAGGCTGCCAAATTCTTTCCGCGTGTATCATTCATACCGCTAGCGATTCCAGGTAGGGCCGCATGACGTTTCGAACTCGGCAAATAGCTGCATAGTGCCAAAGGTCGTCCATGGTGCAGTGCCGAGCCCGCCGGCACTCTCTGAGTGCCTCGATAGCCACATCCAGCCCGATCTTGTTGCGGTATTTGAAGCAATCGACGACGGTCTTAGCAGGGGAGTACACGTGAACGGTCACTCCCTCGATCTTGTGCTCCTCGACGCCGACATTAAGCGCTGCCTGGGAGGAGTGAACGATACGTAGCGGCGGGTACTCGAGACGCGGCCGCCATGCTTTTTCGCCGATGGCCAGCCAAACCTCAAACGGCGCCTGAGTCGTGAGTTCGTGAAAGCTTAGAGCGGACAGTAGACACACCACACCTTTGGGCACGCGTTTGCCTGCCTCGGCCAGCGAATGATGCTCGGTGGCACCGCTCTCAGGCAGGACATACAGCCCCCGGCCCATCCGTTGCAGTTTGCCGGCATTACGTAGACGGCTGAGGTAGGTTCTGGGGATACTGTAAGAGTCCAGATCTCGCGGGCGCAGGACACCAGCCTTCCTGACTAGTTCCAAGATTTTATCTGTCTTTGTTGTTCTGGTAGCCATAATAGCGCATATGTTACATAACCTAGGGGAAAATGTAAATACACCTTGGAATCGTAACACGCCAATGGTTGCAGGGATGAGTCTGCGCCTTGAGTGGTCGCGTCATGTTCTCTACATGCGGAAGATGGCTTCGCAAGAATGGCTTACCGGGTAAACGCATTGAGCATCTGCTATTGAAAACGTCGGGGCTTCCCGCCTGCCCCGAACCATTTAGAATGGGCGGGTGAGGTTTCACATGCCCAACCGAATTTTCTGCATTGCCCCAATGATGGACCATACAGACCGTCATTTTCGGTATTTCCTGAGAGTTTTGTCTCCACATGCCTGGCTGTTTACCGAAATGGTGAACACGGGCGCCATCCTGCATGGCGACACCCAGTCCCTCCTCGAGTTCAATCCGGCTGAACAGCCGATCGCGCTCCAGCTCGGCGGTAGCGACCCGGAAGACCTGGCACGCTGTGCCGGGATCGCCCAAGATTTCGGCTACGATGAAGTGAACCTGAACGTGGGATGCCCAAGCGGCCGTGTTTCGGCGGGGCGTTTCGGAGCCTGTTTGATGAAAGAGCCTCTCAAGGTTGCGGACTGCGTCGCCGCGATGCAAGGGAACATCCAAATCCCGGTAACGGTGAAATGCCGTATTGGCGTGGATGGGCAGGACACAGAAGAAACCTTGGCGGAATTCATCCGGACGGTTGCCGATGCCGGCTGCCGGACGTTTTATGTGCATGCGCGGGTCGCTGTGTTGTCCGGATTGAGCCCCAAGCAGAACCGTACGGTTCCGCCCTTGAACTACGCGCGGGTCTGGGCGTTGAAGCGCGAATTCCCGCACCTGGATATTGTGATCAACGGCGGCATTCGCTCGGTCGAAGAGGTGAAGCAGCACTTGGCTCAGGTTGACGGCGTGATGGTCGGGAGGCTGGCATGCGACAATCATTGGGCAATCCGACAGATCGAGCAGACCTTGTTTCCCGATTCGAGCATCCCGGAGACGCCGGTTGAGGCATTTGATGCCTATGTCCCGTATTTGGAGGAGCAGTGCAGGGCAGGGGTGCCGTTGGCCCGCATGACCCGTCACATCACGAGCTTGTTTCATGGACAACCCGGCGCGAAAAACTGGAGACAGGCCGCGGCCTGCCCGGATTCTTCTGCCTCGGCGCTCCAGGCGTTGCAGGAGACCGCCCACCGGGTCGCATACGCATGACTCAGTGGATTCGCTTCGAGCACGACGGCCGGGTCGGCTTCGGCCAGCTGGAGGGCACCACCATTCGGGTCTGTGAAGGCGATATGTTCGCCACACCCGTGTTGACTGATCAGACGATTGCATTGAATGACGTCCGGGTGTTGACGCCAACCCTGCCAAGCAAGATGCCTGCGCTTTGGAACAATTACCAGGCCCTGGCCGACGAGAAGGGGCTTACATATCCGGAGACCCCGCTGTACCTGTTCAAGGCCAATTCCTCGTTCCTGGCGACCGGGGAGGTCATCAGGCACCCCGCATCGGTCACGGAAGACGTGTTTTACGAGGGCGAACTCGGGATTGTCATCGGGCAGACCGTGAAAGAAGCCTCCTTGGAGGAGGCGGAGCAAGCCATTTTTGGCTATACCTGCATCAATGACGTGACCGCGTTCAGTTTGTTGAAGGAGTATGCGGGATTTGATCAGTGGACGCGATCCAAGGGGTTCGATACTTTCGGAGTCTTCGGGCCAGTCGTTGCGACCGGGCTGGATTACCGGGACCTGGAGATCGTGACGCGCGTCGATGGTGAGGAGAAACAACGTTATCCGGCTTCAGACATGATGATGTCGCCAGCGGAAACAGTTTCGCGATTGTCTGAAAATATGACTTTGTGCCCGGGAGATGTGATCTGTTGCGGGACCTCGGTCGGGCTTGGTCCCATGCCTCGCGGCTGTACCGTGGAAGTGGAAATCGATGGGATTGGGCGGCTGCGCAATGAATATCGTTGAAGTTTCTGACCTAAATGTTTGAACAATGGATCAAACTTCCGATAACGGCGAAAAAAGGATCCTGATTATCGCGGGGCCCAATGGCTCCGGGAAAACAAGTTTCGCGAAAGAATTCCTCCCGAATGAGGCGGGCTGCCCAATTTTTATCAATGCCGACATGATCGCAGAAGGCTTGAGCCCATTCCAGCCTTCGCTGGCTGATTTTATGGCGGGACGGATCATGCTTGAGACCATCCGCGAACATGTTAGGGTAGGCAGGAATTTCGCATTTGAAACGACCCTAAGCGGGCGAAGTTATGCCCAATCCATTCCGCATTGGCAGGAGAAGGGCTATTACGTGAAGCTGGTGTATCTGTGGTTGGCCACACCGAAGATTGCCTTAGACCGGATCAGGCAGAGAGTCGGGGAAGGGGGTCACGACGTGCCTGAAGAAGTTGTTCTTCGGCGATTTCGCTCAGGGTGGCGCAATCTCAAGGAAATTTACTGGGATCTGCCCAACGAGCTTATTGTGTATGATAATTCGCGCTCAGAGCGAATTAAACTGGAGGCGAGAAACAATGGCGTTGCCTGAGCTGACAAAGGCGGAAAAAGTGGCCTTGAGGCAGAGAATCCTCGCGGGCATGCCAACCAAGGAAGAACTGGCCAGAGATCCAGAGCTTGCGGGCATGGACGCGGCCTTGCGCCGGGCAGCCGTGAAAGCATGGCGCCGGGCAGCGGAGCATGGCGGCACGGTCTGCGTGTATAAAGACGGGGAAGTCGTCCATATGGACCCGGAAGAATTGTTACGGGGCGCAGAGATCATGCTGAACCCCGAGGCCGAGATTGAGTAGGGCAATGGGGTTTCAATTAAACGAACTGAAGAAGTTCAAGCAGCCATTCCAGGTTTATACCTTTTATGGCCTTCTGGACGATTATGAACCTGTCACCGAGTATCTCGGTGGGTACCGGCTCGACAAGTCAAGGCGCCGATGCAAAGTGCTGGTGACTCAAGACGACTTGGATCACATCATTGCCGATGTTTTGGAAATGTACAAAGGGCAAATCGATAGCGACGTCCGCTCTCTCCACATTATGGACAGGAATGGAAAGGACATCGTGGAAGTCAAGCATCCCCAGGATTTCATCACTGACGAGGGGGAGGTCCGTTATGAAGTCAGCAAAATCATCAACTAGACGAAGAAGTCCGTCCTTTCAATTCAGATACCGACCTCAATAATCTTTTCGGGATCAAATATATTCCCTGTATTTTCATGTGGGTAACCACGCGCATTATTAACAAATCTAGTATCTCCCAGCGTGAAATCCTGCGCGTCATGCGTATGGCCGAACATCCAAAGGTCGGGCGCGTGGCGTTCCACGACATCTTCGCAGCCTGCGACGAAATAAGGATTCAGGCGATCCCCCTGGTAGCGCTCGGGAATACAGCGCGCAATCGGCGCAAAATGCGTGATGACCACGTTATATGGGGCATCTGACGACTGGAGGGACTCCTCCAGCCAGGCCCGCTCCTTACGGTGCAGGTTGGCGCAATCGGAGCGGCGAAAAGCCCGATTTTCATAGCCGATCACGCGGAAATCAGTGATGCTCTGCTCAGCGTAAAGCCCATATAAATCAGCCTGTCCAGGCCCAAACAGCGTGAAATCGGACCACAGCGTGCATCCGTGGAATGCAATCTCGCCGTACCGGACGCAGCGGCAATTCAGCAGTTCGATGCCGATTTGGCCGGCATCGCGTCGGATCCAGTCCAGTGTCCGGTGGTAATCATGGCGGTAGAACTCGTGATTCCCGGGCAAATAAAGGATCGGCCGGTCTGTGCGCGCACGGTAGTGTGCGAGGACGTCGGGGAGATTCGCGGGGCTATCGACGTATTCCGAGATGTCGCCGGCGAGGACCAGGAGGTCGTGATCCGGCAGCGGGTGCGGCCATTCGCTGGAATCGCCGAAGTTCTGGTGGGTGTCGGACAGAAGGGAAATGCGCATGGTTGAGGCCAATTTTGAATCTATCGTACCGCCGAACGCCCTCCCGGCACATCCCCGAAAACCTAAAACTTTACATAATATTCCTTATGCGAAGTATCTGGGCGTAGTCGCGGGATGGGTGCTAGCTTCGCGGTCGGCCACAAAATCCTTCGTGCCCCGCTCTTTGAAGGCCGCACGTGGATGTCTCAATCAGCCGACCTCTCCGCAAATGGCCTGGAAAAGGAAAAGGTGGAGGCTGAGGCTGGGCACAGAGACCGGGTTGATGTGCCGGATTGGTTTTGTTGGCCGAGATATTCTGCAGAACACACGTGATCCAGGGGCCGCGGGTGTCACGGATTCTTCGGATATTTGGAACTCGAATTCCTCGAATTCCGGAGGGCAGGACTGATTTCGTGACTTATAATGATCGCTGTCTGTACCGACTCACAGGATACCTCCCTATGAAATCAGCCACTATTCTCAGTGTCACAACACTACTTCTGCTTCTCGCCCCCCCCCCCCCTGCACATGGGCAGGACATTAACTACATAGTGTCTGGGAGCCAAACAATCGGTGAGGTTACTTTTAATAGAGGGACTCTAAGGTGGCGTGTCCCGACGAATTTTACTGGAGATAATGGCGCTTGGATCGCATTCACTCTAAGCGGGAGTGCAGTCCGGGCGGTCACTGACGTCCCGAAAACCACTTATGCCAATGGGACTAGTCTTAGAAGAAGCAATACCTATCACTACTTCATCCCTTCACGTTATATGCAGGGCAATATAGCAAGGTGCTATTTTGAATCTGATTGGTGCCGCATAGAGATCTATCCCATCTTCAATCTGAATGACAGGGCCAATAGAAGTGTTACATTTACGGCAACAGACGCGCGTAATCAATATAACCAAGATATCCCTGCATCCGGAAGCTGGACAGTCACGATCAGAGACGCAACCACAAACCAATGAACAAAAGTGCATTCGTGTGATTTCCGGGTGACCTTTGATGCGAACCTCTGGAAATGATGCAGCCTGCCCGTAGGTGGCACTGGTGTCGGAGTCCTATGCAGCGTGAAATGGCACCGGCACCGGGGTTGTTTAATTGCCCTAAAATCTGTACAATCAGCGCGACGGTGCTCAATGCTTGGTATTTTTACTGGCAATGTGCGCCGCAAAAAGTGCACTAAAAAAATCAAAACAACACAACTCTGGAGTTGACATGGATAAAAAAGCAAAGGCATTGGCCCTCGGGGTCATCTTGAGTGGTGCCTTCCTCACTGGATGCGGCGTTCCTCAGGCGGTTATGGACCACCTTGCAACGTTGGATTCCCAAGTTGCGGCGGCTCAATCCACCGCAGATGAAGCATTGCGCATGGCCAAAGCGGCAGACCATATTGCGTTTCAGGCAAACGAGAAAGCCAACACGGCTGACGAGTTGGCTCGAATGGCAATCTCCTGTTGCGATGCGAATTCTCATCGCCTCAACACGATGATGCATAACATGCAGAAGAAGTAATCTTCGATATCTGATTGCATCAAGAAAAAGGGCCTGGTTTCAGGCCCTTTTTCTTTAACTGGAGTCAGCCGGCTTGCCCGGGCTCCATAACAATTCCGGCCTTCCCTCCGGCACGGCCGCCTGCACCGAACGATCCCAACCGACCCCCACCGGGATGCCCAGGCGCTGCCGAGCGGCCTCCATGACCTGCTCCCAGTAGATGACGTAATCCCCTGCCGGCAGCTGCTCTTCAAGGGCAAGCAGGGGTTGCAGGATATCGGTTTCTTCGAAAGCCGGGTTCTTCTCCGGCATCGGGAACTCCTCCAGCGGCTCCGGGTGGGCTTCCACATAGACCATTCCATTCAGCAGCCCGACCTTGATCGGCATGGACATGATCTCGACAGGAGTGTCGATCGGCACTCGGCGAATCAATTCGGCAATATCCTTCGATCGCAGCCGGATGCAACCGTGCGTGACTCTCATCCCGATCCCCTGCTCCCGGTTCGTGCCATGAATGAAGTAGCCGTCCGCATCCAACATCAGGGCATAACGGCCAAGCGGATTATCTGCGCCAGGTGGAATCACCTTCGGCAGTTCTTCTCCTCTCGCCTCATGTTCAAGAATGACGGATTTTGGCGGATACCAGTTCGGGTTCTCCAGGCGGTCCAAAACCCGGGTCATCCCGATCGGAGTGACCCAATCGACCCGTCCCGCACTGATCGGGTAGGTCCGAACCTGGGGGGTGCCGTCCGGATCCGCGTCGTAGTAGTAAAGCCGAAGCTCCGCAAGGTTCAGCACCAGTCCGGTGCGCGCCTTTCCCGGTAGAATGTATTGCCGGGGGATGCGCATACGGGCACCCTCTCCCGGCATCCAGGTATGCACCTCGGGATTGGCCGACAACAGTTCATGGTATCCAATCTGATGCATCTGGGCCAACATCAGCGTTGTCTCGCCGTAGTGCGTCGTGATATTGTAGGAGCGACCCAGCAAGGAATCCCCGTTTTCGGGAAAATCCAGGAGTTCGGCGCTCGCCAGCGGCAGGTTCAGGGCAAATACCAGTGCGCCGCAGAGACCTTTCCAGAGCATTTTGTCCGCCATGTTCACAATAAGGATTGCATGATTGTCAAATTATAACCGGATTATCCATGTCTTACAGTGAATTATTTGAATTAAATCCAAGCCTGGTTCATCTGAATCATGCCGGTGTTTCACCGTGGCCCAGAGCGACCGTCAAGGCCGTGACCCAGTTCGCCTATGAAAACGCGGCCTGGGGATCCCGCCATTATGACCGATGGCTGCAGGAAGAAGTAGCTTTGCGGGAACTTGCCCGCTGGCTCCTGGACGCAGAGTCGAAGGAGGAAATCGCCTTTTTGAAGAACACGTCCGAGGGGGTTTCTGCCGTGGCTTTCGGACTGGACTGGAAGGCGGGCGACAACATCGTGCTGGCGCGGGAGGAATTCCCCTCGAACCGGATTCCCTGGGAAGCGGTGGCGGCACGGCACGCCGTTGAGATTCGCTGGGTGGAGCTCAGTACGACAGACACTCCCGAGCAGGCGCTTCTTGAGTCCGTGGATTCTCGAACCCGTGTCCTGACGACCAGTTCAGTGCACTATGCGTCCGGGCTCAAGATGGATCTTTCCCGCTTGGGGCATGCCTTGGACGGGACCCCTACCCTGTTTTTCGTGGATGCCATCCAGAGCCTAGGCGCGCATTCATTCAGTGTGCGTGATAACCGGATTGATTTCCTGGCGGCCGATGCCCACAAGTGGATGCTGGGGCCAGAAGGCATTGCCCTGTTCTGGGTCCGACCCGAACTGTACGAACGCCTCGACCTGTCACAGTACGGCTGGCACATGGTAGCCCGGCCCGGTCATTACGGGGAAGCCACCTGGGCGGTTGCCCCAGATGCCCGGCGATTTGAATGCGGGAGCCTGAATACGCTCGGCATCTATGCCCTGCGTGCCAGCCTGGATCTGCTGCACGAAGTCGGCATGATCGAGATCGAGGAGCGCATCGCGGATCGCATCCAGCAGCTCGACCAATCTCTCCAGACCTTGGGCTGCCGAATACTGACTCCTCCGGAACCGGAGCGGCGAGCCGGAATCCTGACCTTTGTGCCGCCTCGCCTGGAGAGCGAGAACGTATACCAACGCCTGATGGAACGCGGGGTTCTCTGTGCCGCGCGGGGGGGCGGAATCCGTTTTTCTCCCCACTTCTACACGTCGGCGAACGCGTTGCAGCTTGCACTTGAAGCCGTGCAGGAAATCCTCGACAGCGAGCCCTAATCCGCCCGAGGCCGGGAGGCGCCCGTCAGCGCCAGGCAGGCAGCTTCCAGGTTTAACTGCGGAGCCGGAATCGCCGCTTCCCGTTCCCGGATAGCCAGCAGTGCCCGATAGGCCTGGAGGGTTGCCCGGATGCGCGGAACAGAATCTTTCTTGGCCACTTTCGCCCGGATGTCTTCCACGACCCGTTCCATCATCCAGATCAGGCGCAGGTCCATCGAAATCTCTTCTTGGGCGTCTTCGTTGCTCGCCTTCTTTCCGCGGACTTTCCCTTGGCCGGGGCTCGCATTCCATGCGCTGGCAAAAGCGGATTCCGAGTGCTTGCCCGCCAACAACTCGGCCAGGTTCTGCTCGAATTCGTTGCGAATAGTTACTTGGTTATCCTGCTGCATCTGCAAGGCTCGCATCGGCATCCCGCCCCCGGCCCGCAAGGCGCACTCGGCTTGTTCGGCAGTCATGAAGTCGGACAGCCATGCCTGGCTCTGTTGCGCACTCGGCTCCGGCAAGGCATACCGCTGACACCGGCTGCGGATCGTTGCCAGCAGGCGCCCGGGTTGATGGCTGATCAAAAAAAGCACCGTGCCGGGAGGTGGCTCTTCGAGGCTCTTCAGGAGGGCATTTGAAGCCGCCCGGGTCATCCGTTCGGCCGGCTCGATTACCAACAGCCTCATCTCCCCGTAGTTGGCCTTCAGGGTCAGCCGCTTGATGATTTGATCCCGGATATCCCCGATCCCGATCGAGTAGCGTCCGATGGTCAGCCAGTCGATGTCGGGATGGGATTTCTTGTCGAGATGACGGTAGGAGACGTACTGTTTGCATGACGGGCACTGATCGCAAGGCAGTCCCTGTTCGGTCGGTGCGCGACACTGAATGCCGCGGACGAACATCTCGACCAGCCAGCGCTTGCCGACCCCGGACGGCCCGGTGACCAGTATGGCGTGTGGCAGCCGTCCTTCCCGGTAGGCGATTCGCCACTGCTTCCAGAGAGGCTCCAGCCAGGCGGGAATTTGTTCTCCGGGCATCAGATCAAGGCGCGAAAGATTTCAAGGAGCTCCGCGTGGACTTCGTCGACCGGACGCTCCGCGTCGACAACCCGGTAGCGGTCGGGCTGAGCGGCGGCCTGGTCCAGGTAGCATTGCCGCACACGGGTGAAAAACTCCAGGTCGTTCTCTTCGTAGCGGTCTTTCTTCTGTCCGCGTCTCTGGATACGCTCTAGTGCGGTTTCGACCGAGATGTCCAATACGATGACCCGGTCCGGGCGCAGATCCGGAAGCAACCACTGAGCCAGTTGTCCGACCCGATCGGTGCCCAGCCCCTGCCCTGCCCCCTGATAGGCGAAGCTGGCATCAAGGAAGCGGTCTGTCAGCACCCACGAACCGGCTTCCAGTGCCGGCTTGATGCGGGTTTGAACATGTTCTGCGCGGGCTGCGAAAATCAGGAGCAATTCCGCTTCCACGCTTGCGGGGGCCTGGGCTTGGGACAGCAGGATTTCGCGCACGCGCTCCCCAAATTCCGTCCCGCCGGGTTCCCGCGTCGCCAGGCAAGGGATCTTGTGGGATTCGAGCAGATCCACGAGGGTAGGCAGGTGCGTCGATTTCCCGGCCCCTTCGATGCCTTCAAGGCTGATGAATTGTGATTTCCGAGGCATCATTTTCTGCCCAGCTGGTATTTCCGGACGGCGCGCGCGTGTTCCTCGTAGGTCTCCGAGAAATAATGGCTCCCATCCCCGACTGCGACATAGTACAGGTTTTCTGTTTCCAGGTCCGGTTGGAGCGCGGCCTCCAGGGAACGCCGACCCGGGTTGCAGATGGGCCCGGGGGGAAGCCCGTAGATCCGGTAGGTGTTGTACGGGTTGACTTCGGGGTCCGCCCGCAGATGCTTGCGGGTCAGGTTGTTGTCGAAATCCGAGCCGAGGCCGTAGATGACCGTCGGGTCCGTCTGGAGACGCATATTTTTGCGCAGGCGGGAAATCAGGACGCCGGCGACTTCGGCGCGTTCCTCGTCCAGAGTGGTTTCCGCCTCGACAATGGAGGCCAGGATCAAGGCGTCTCTCGGCTCGTCGTACGGCAGCCCTGAGGCCCGCGTGGCCCAGAGCTCCTCCAATGTCTCGCGCATCGCCATGATGCACAAGCCCAGGATTTTGTAATCCGGATCGCCTCGGTAATGCTTGTAGGTGTCCGGAAGGCAGGCCCCTTCCGCTTCGTCCACGCTGGAATACCCGAACCTCAGCAAGGGGTTTTCCGTCTTTTTCACGGTCGGGTTCTTTCGCAGTGCCTCCATGATCTCGCGCATTGTCCAGCCTTCGAAAAAAGTCTGCCGATGCAGGACCCCGCCGCCGTCGATCAGTTCCTGGAAGACATTCACGGTCGTCATTGGGCCGACCAGGACATATTCTCCAGCCTTGATTCGGGTTTCGGCAGCCAGGTATCTTGCGGCAACCCAGGCGTACACGCGCCCGGTCACGGCCCCGCTTTCGAGCAGCTTGTCGGTGATCCGGGTGAAACTGTCGCCCTTGTCGATGGTGACCGCCACGACCTGCTCGGCGGCAATCGCGTCCCGGGTCACGGTGATCCAGAGGTGAACACCCGACGTCAGGGCGGCGACGAACACCAGTATGGCGGCAAGACGCAGGAGCCGGGATGTCACGGCAGCTCCAGCCCGTCGATCGTGCGCAGAGTCGGCAACAGGTCCGGGAGCGGATAGTTCCGATCGTCGAAGCAGCGGACCGGCCACAGGCCGATCAGCGTGTTGCACAGAAATAAGGCCTGCGCCTCGCGCACCTGCTCCAGCGTAATCCGGGTAACTTCCACCGGGATGCCCAAGCCGGGGGCGCGGTCGATAATTCGTTGCCGGGTGACGCCGGCGACACCGCAACGGCTCAGGTCGGGGGTCCTCAGTGCACCATCGAACACCAGGAACACGTTGCTCATGGTGCCCTCAATGACATGGCCCTCGCCATCCAGCATTAAGCCTTCCTCCACCTCGTGCTGCCATTCCTGCCGGGCTAGCACCTGTTCCAACCGATTGCAGTGCTTGAGGCCGGCTAGTGCGGGATTATGCCCCAGCCGGGCCTGGCACAGCCGGACACGAATGCCTTCCCGCGCGTGTTTCGGAGGATAGTCCGGCCAATCGCTCGCGATGAGAATCCTGCGGGTGGACGCCTGCTCCGGGGTCCGGTACCCGCGCGGCCCGGAACCCCGAGTCAGCAAAACCTTGACGACCTTTCGAGGCGCGCCCGCGCTCAACTCGGAGACCTCGCGTTCCAGCAGGGTCGGCTCCGGGCAGCGCAGGCCCAACCGCCGGCATCCTTCGCCGAGTCGCCGCCAGTGATCCGCCCGGCAGCGAATCTGTCCATTGAACACCGCCAGGGTCTCGAACAGGCCGTCTCCGTAATGCAGACCCCGGTCCGTCGCGTCGACCTGGGATTGCACGACGCCGTCGACCAGGATCATGAGGGGGATTTAATTCGGAGCCTGGCCCCGTTCAAGCGCGCTTGAAGACCAGGCTGCCATTGGTCCCGCCGAAACCGAAAGAATTGGACAGGATCACGTCCACCGGTGTCTCGCGGGCGGTATTGGGAACATAGTCGAGATCGCAATCGGGATCCGGAGTCTGGTAGTTGATGGTCGGGGGAATGACTTGGTGGTGCAGGGTCAGCAGGCTGAACACCGCTTCCACACCTCCGGCGGCTCCGAGCAGGTGCCCAATCATGGACTTGTTGGAACTGATCGCGACTTTTCCGGCATGGTCCTGGAACACGGCTTTGATCGCGTCGGTCTCCGCCTTGTCGCCGGCAGGCGTCGAAGTGCCATGGGCATTGATGTAATCGACGGCTTCCGGAGCGGTCCGGGCATCGTCCAGCGCCCGTCGCATGCAGCGGGCCGCGCCCTCCCCGCCTGGGCTCGGCTGGGTCATGTGGTGGGCGTCCCCGTTCATTCCGAACCCGACCACCTCCCCGTAAATTCGGGCGCCCCGGGCTTTCGCCGATTCGTATTCTTCCAGTACGACCACCCCGGCGCCTTCTCCCAGGACGAAGCCATCACGCTCGGCGTCCCAGGGGCGCGATGCCGTTTCCGGCTCATCGTTGTGCGAGGCACACAAGGCTCGGGCCGAGGCGAAGCCGCCGACCCCAAGCGGGCTGGTCGCCATCTCGGTCCCTCCGGCCACCATCACTTCGGCGTCCCCGTGCGCAATGGCCCGCGCCGCCAAACCAATATTGTGTGTGCCCGTGGCGCAGGCAGAGACGACCGCGATGTTGGGTCCCTTCAGATTGAGCAGGACCGACAGGTCGCCCGAGACCATGTTGATGATACTGCTCGGCACGAAGAACGGGGAGATCTTGCGTGGCCCGGAAGCCGAGAAAGCTCCGTGATTGTTTTCGATGCACGGCAAGCCGCCGATTCCGGATCCGATCGCCACGCCGATGTCCGGCGCATTCTCGTCGGTCACTTCCAGGCCCGAGTCCCGGATGGCGTCGACCGCGGCCGCAATGCCATAGTGGATGAACACATCCATTTTTCTCTGTTCCTTGGGGGAGATGTAGTCGTCGGCATTGAAGTCGACGACCGAGCCGCAAATGCGCACCGAGAAATCGGTGGCATCAAAACGCGTGATGGGCCGGATGCCGCTGTGCCCGGCGGTCAGGTTATCCCAGGCCTTGGAGACGGTCGAACCGATCGGCGACACCACGCCGAGACCCGTGGCTACGACTCTACGCCGAGACATGCTGAGGTCCGGGACGGGTCATGGGAAGCGGAAAAGCCGAGCGCTGATGACCGTGAAATCCACCAGGGCCTGCTATTTGGACAATGTCCTGGTTTGGTCGGTATCTAGGGGGATGGCTTATTCGCTGGCCTTGATGAAATCCACCGCCTGCTGGACGGTCGTGATCTTCTCGGCCATCTCGTCCGGGATGGTCAGGTCGAATTCCTCTTCCAGAGCCATCACCAACTCCACCGTGTCCAGGGAGTCAGCGTCCAGGTCAGCAACGAACGCCGAGGACAGTGAGACTTTTTCTGTGTCTACGCCCAGTTGTTCCGAAACGACTTTCGTGACACGTTCTTCGATGTTGTCGCTCATTATGATTGTTTCCTCAAGTTGATAAGTGAATGGCGGAAGCTTGAAATCAGGGATACAGCGAGGGCATCCCTCTTCCGTATTCTGCGCCAATTATACCAACAGGGGGGAGCCGGGACTCCGGCCGTGTGCGCGGCCCTCCAAAGCCGAGTCTGGCGACCCGCGCCCTTGTTCACCCCATGAACATCCCGCCGTTCACATGCAGGGTCTCGCCGGTCACGTAGTCGCCTCCGGCCCCGGCCAGGTAAAGCACGGCGGCCGCCACATCTCCGGCCGTGCCCAGGCGCTGCAGCGGGATCCGCTTGTGCAGTTCGCCCTGCTGCTCTTCCGAGAGACCCCGGGTCATGTCGGTTTCGATAAACCCCGGAGCCACGCAGTTGACGGTGATGCCGCGCGCGCCGACTTCCTGGGCCAGCGCCCGGGTAAACCCGACCAGCCCGGCCTTGGTGGACGCATAGTTGGCTTGCCCCGGGTTGCCGGTGAAGCCCACCACCGAAGACAGGTTGATGATCCGTCCCCGACGGGCCTTGAGCATGCTGCGCACGCAGCCGCGAGTCAACTGGAACACGCCGCGGAGATTGGTCGCCAGCACCTCGTCCCATTCCTCGTCCTTCATCCGGATCAGGAGGTTGTCCCGGGTGATGCCGGCATTGTTGATCAGGATGCCCGGCATGCGGCCCTGCTCGCCCAATCGCTCAAGCAATGCGCGGATCGAAGCAGGATCTTGGAGTTGCAGGGTTTCCCCGGAGCCTCCGGACCCGATTTCATCAAGAAACGATTGGACTTGTTGGGCGCCTTCTTCGGTTGTGGCGGTGCCGGTGACTTGAGCCCCGTTTTCCGCCAGGGCCCGGGCGATTGCCTGCCCGATCCCGCGGCTCGCACCAGTCACCAGGGCCTGTTCACCCTGCATCCGAGGCCTCCTTGAGCGCCTGTTCCAGACTGTCCAGTGAGTCCACGCACAGGCCGGACAACGAGCGGTCGATGCGACGCGCCAAGCCGGTCAGGATTTTCCCCGGCCCCATCTCGACTTGCATGTGAATACCCTGTCCCATCATCCACAGTATACTTTCCGTCCAGCGCACCGGCGAATACAGTTGCCGCGCCAGCGCATCCCGGATGCGCACCGGGTCGCTCTCCATACCTGCATCGACGTTGTTGACAACTGGAGTCTCCGGAGTGACGAAATCCACGGCCTCCAAAGCCTCCGCGTAACGCTCGGCCGCCGGGCGCATCAGGGCGGAGTGCGCCGGGACGCTGACCTCCAGCAGCATGGCGCGCCGCGCACCGGCTTCCTTGCAGGCCTCCACCGCCTGCTCCACCGCCACACGGTGCCCCGACAGCACCACCTGCCCGGGCGCATTGAAGTTGGCGGCCTCGACCACTGCGTCCGACACCGATACCTGCCCGCAAACTTCGCGCACCTGCTCATCGTCGAGTCCAAGCACCGCGGCCATGCTGCCGACGCCGTCCGGCACCGCCTGCTGCATCAGTTCGCCCCGGCGCCGCACCAGCGGCACGGCCGCCGAAAATTCCAGTGCTCCGGCCGCGACCAGGGCCGTGTATTCGCCAAAGCTGTGCCCGGCAAAATAAGTCGGCATCCCTCCTCCGTGCTGCCGCCAGATTCGCCAGACCGAAATCTCCGCGGCCAGTAGCGCCGGCTGCGCGTTGCGGGTCTGGTTCAGTTGCTCGGCCGGGCCTTGGTCCACCAACCGCCAAAGGTCTTCGCCTAACGCCTCGGAGGCCTCTGCGAAGGTCTGCGCCACCTCGGGACAGGAGTCCGCGAACCCGGACATCATCCCCACTTTCTGGGCGCCCTGCCCCGGAAACACGCAGGCCAACGTCATGCCGCGATCGGCCCTAACTTGTGATTCGTTTCGACATGCCTGATAATGACCCCGCCGCAAAACCGCAACAACACATGCCAAAGGAAGAACATATCGAAATGGAAGGGGTCGTCGTCGAGACGCTTCCCAACACCATGTTTCGCGTGGAATTGACGAACGGGCATGTGGTTACGGCGCATATCTCGGGGCGGATGCGGAAACACTACATCCGGATTCTGACCGGGGACAAGGTCACCGTCGCGCTGACCCCGTACGATCTGAGCAAAGGCCGCATCGTCTACCGAACCCGCTGATCCCGATCAGTGCAGCGTCTCCGGCACGGCCTGTTTCGCAGGCTCCACCGTCACCTGCAACCCGGCCCGGTTCGCGCTCAGGCGAACCGTCCCACCCTCGCCCAAGGCACCGCATAAAATCTTGTCTGCCAACGGGACCCGGATCTGGTCCCGGATGACCCGCTGCATGAAACGCGCGCCCATCACGGGGTCGAATCCTTCCCGGGCCAGCCAGCGCCGCGCGCGGATGTCTGTCTTCAGCCAGATGCCCTGCTCGCCCAAAGAGGCCTCCAGTTCGCCCAGCAGCTTGCCGACCACGGCCAGGATGCTTTGCTCATCGAGCGGGGCGAACTGGACGATGGCATCCAGCCGGTTGCGGAATTCCGGCGCGAACACCCGCTCGATGTCTTTCCCGATGTCGGTTCTGTGGTCCTGCGGCGTGAAGCCCATGCTGGCGCGGCTGGCATGCCCGGCGCCGACGTTGCAGGTCATCGCCAACAGCAGGTTGCGGAAATCCACCGCCCGCCCGTTGCTGTCGGTCAGCTTGCCGTAATCCATGACCTGCAAGAGCACGTTCATCACGTCCGGGTGTGCCTTCTCCACTTCGTCGAGCAGCAGCACCGCGTAGGGGTGGCGCATGACGGCCTCGGTCAGCATGCCCCCCTCGTCGTGGCCGACGTAACCCGGAGGGGCCCCGATCAGGCGTGCCACGGACTGCCGCTCCATGTACTCCGACATGTCGAAGCGCAGTAATTCCACGCCCATCACCTCGGCGATCTGGCGACACACCTCGGTTTTGCCCACCCCAGTCGGGCCGCTGAATAGGAATGCCCCCATCGGGCGCTGTTCCGGTTTGAGACGCGCACGCGACACTTTGATGGCCTGGGTCAGCTGGTCGATCGCTTCATCCTGGCCGAACACCAGCCCCTTGAGTTTGCGGTCCAACTCCAGGAGGGCTTCTGCCGACGAGGTGCTGACGCTGCGCTCCGGAATCCGCGCCATCGTCGCAACGGTGCGCTCGACATCCGCCACCTGTACTGAATAAGGCACCGGGGCCTCGGGCTCCAGGCGGCAGCCGGAACCGGTCTCGTCCATCAGGTCGACCGCCTTGTCCGGAAGTCGCCGATCGTGCAGGTACTTCGCGGATAAATCCACGATCGCCCGGATGACGTCCTCGCCGTAGGTGACCTGGTGATGGGTCTCGTAGCCGTCCTTCAGGCCGGCCAGAATCTGGTAGGTTTCCTCGACGGAGGGCTCCGGCACTTCGATCCGGCGGAAGCGTCGCGCCAGGGCAGAATCCTGCTCGAAGATCTGCCGGAATTCGCGGTGGGTGGTGGCCCCGATGCAGCGGAATCCTTCCGTCGTCAACAGGGGCTTGAGTTGGTCCGCCGCATCCATCGCCATGCCGGAGGCGGAGCCGGCCCCGACCAGCATGTGGATTTCGTCGATGAACAGGATCGTGTCGGGGCGCTTCTTCAGGTTGCCCAGGAAATTCTTCATGCGTTCCTCGAAGTCGCCGCGGAAGCGGGTTCCGGCAACGAGATTGCCCACGTTGAGGGACAGCACCGTGGATGCGGCCAGGCTTTTCGGCACCTCGCCCTGGACGATCCGCCAAGCGAGCCCCTCGGCTAAGGCCGTCTTGCCGACGCCGGCCTCGCCGACCAGCACCACGTTGTTCTTCCGCCGCCGCCCCAAGGTCTGGATGATCTGGTTCATCTCTTCCTGTCGGCCAATCAGTGCGTCGATCCCACCCGCCTGCACCCGTTTGTTCAGATCCACCGCGCAGTGTTCCATGGCCAGCTTGTTGCGCGCCAGGGCCTCCATGGGGTCCCCGCCGCGCCGTGCCGGCTTCCGCCCGGCGGTGTCTTGCGCCTCGAACCGGACGCGATCCATGCGCACCCGGAATTGCGAGACCTGATCGCGGTCGAGCCCGTGTTTTCGAAGCAGCTGCACCGCATGCGACTGCGGCTCCTCGAACAGCATTTCCAAGACATGCACGCCGGTCGGCACCTCGAAGATCATCTGGGCGCGCGCCTGCACCCGGGTGACGCTGCGCGTCTCCTCGACTTTCTGCGAGGTGTTGCTGACCCGAGGCGTGTGGCGGTCGATAAATTCGAGCAGTTCGTCCTGGAATACCGACAGGGCGATTTCATGCTCGCGGAAGAGCCCTTGCGCGGTCGGCTCGTTCAGGATCGCGAGGACGACGTGCTCCAGGGTTACATAGCCGTGCCCACGGTTTCGGGCAAGCTGCCAGATCTCCGATAATGCGCGCTCGAATTCGTCGCCGAATGCCCCGCTCACGACACCCTCCCCGGCGGCAGGCCGGATCTTTCTGGCACACCGGCCCCCTGGCTCGTCCGGTTCGCCGGACCCTGGATACGGAGCCTAGTCGCGTGTGTTGGCATGAGGGGATACGCCCGGAAGTTCGTTATTTACTAGAATTCACTCTATCATATCCGCGACACCGACCCACTGTTAACCTGCCATGGACTGGACCCCTCATCTGACAGTTGCCGCGATCGCCGAGCGGGAGGGCCGGTTTCTGCTGGTCGAAGAACAGGTCGGTGGAGCGCTTGTCGTGAACCAGCCCGCCGGGCACCTGGATGCCAATGAATCCCTGATGCAGGGTTGCGTACGGGAAACGCTTGAGGAAGCCGCTTGGGATTTCAGCCCGGAGGCCCTGGTCGGCATCTACCAATACTGCCCGCCCGATTCGCCTCACATGTACCTGCGGTTCGCGTTCTGCGGCCGCCTGCTCCAGGAATATCCGGAGCAGGATCTGGACGACACGATCGTCCGCACCCTCTGGATGACGCGAGACGAGATCGCGGCCTTGGCGGAACATCAGCGGCGCAGCCCGATGGTGCTGCAATGCGTCGACGACTACCTGGCCGGGTTCCGCCACCCGCTTTCGCTGATCTCTTCCTAATCGGATTCCGCGATGGCGGCACGCATACTGATCGGACTGTCCGGCGGCGTCGATTCGGCTGTCGCGGCCTGGAAATTGCGCGAAAGCGGCATCGAAGTCGAGGCCGTGTTCATGAAGAACTGGGAAGAGGACGACACCGAAGAATATTGCGCGGCGGCAGCGGACTTGGCGGATGCCCGGGCCGTCTGCGACAGGCTCGACCTCCGACTGCACACCGTCAATTTCTCCACGGAATACTGGGACCGGGTGTTCCAGGTTTTTCTGACCGAATATTCGGCCGGACGCACACCCAATCCGGACATCCTGTGCAACCGGGAGATCAAGTTCCGGGCATTCCTGGATCATGCCCGGACGCTGGGCGTGGAGCGCATCGCCACCGGCCACTATGCGGGCATTCGGTTTCGGGGGGTGACGCCCGAGCTGATCCAGTCCGGAGATCCGGATAAGGACCAGACCTATTTCCTTCACCGCCTGGACCGGGATCAACTGACCGCGGCGCACTTCCCCCTGCAGGCCATGACCAAGGGGGAGGTCCGGGAGCAAGCACGCCGGATCGGGCTCCCGGTGCATGACAAGAAAGACAGCACCGGTATCTGCTTCATCGGCGAGCGACGGTTTCAGGATTTCCTGGCGAACTACATCCCGGCCCGGCCCGGCCCGATTGTCGACCCTTCCGGGCGTGAGCTCGGCCAGCACCCAGGGCTGGCATTCCAGACGATCGGTCAACGCACCGGCCTCGGCATCGGGGGCGTTGCCGGCCGAGGCGAAGGCCCCTGGTATGTCGTCGGCAAGGACCTGGAAAGCGGCCGATTGACCGTGACCCAGGACCGCAACCATCCGGCTCTGAATGTGCGTGTCCTGGAAATTGAATCCCCGCACTGGATTGCCGGCGAACCGCCCGAAGAAGCCGCGCTCAAGGCGCGGATCCGTCATCGCCAGCCCCTGCAGGATTGTCGACTGGAATCAAACGGAGCGGCTTGGCGGGTTTCCTTCACGCATCCCCAGTGGGCGCCAGCCGCAGGGCAATCGGTGGTGTTCTACCTTGGTGAAGTCTGCCTCGGCGGGGGCGTGATCCTGGAGGCACACCCTAGCCAACCATAACCTCAGCATGGACCCTGCTTTACAACCCATTCAACATCAGCCCAAGGAGGAGCCAAATCACATCTTCCTGATGTGGAGCTCTCTCGAGGGTGGCCTTAGAGTGACCGGTGACAGTGACAACAACATTTTGGACTTGGACTACTCACTTCTCTGAGAAACCTGCATCGTATTTTGTTTTTTTGATCATTTTTTCTATCTCCGAATTTGTGCAGATCGGGATGAGTTTAATTTCAGGATGTCGTGAAGCAAACACGCGGAAAATTTCATCGGCAAATGCTGGCCCAATAGTATCCACTCCCTGAAAATCAAAGAGGACCGTTTTGAACCGGTCCACATGCGCTAACAACCGCTTGGCCTGTGATCGGGAAATTAGCCCGTCTTCACCGAATTGCGCCATCCGGACCGGAACAACCGTTTTTATAAATTCAACGCCATCCTCAGATGAGAATTTAACAAAAATCTCTTTCGATGTTCTCGCTGTCTTATTCTTCAGTTTCATGAAAATAGACGTTTCACCCAAATCATAGTCTCTTTCCAGGATCCAACCTTCTTCCTCTCCAAACGCATGAGAGAAATAGACACCACCAGAAAGAATATCAAATTCATCAAACATTCGGGATGTAAAGAAAATGCCTTCCCCGGTATGGTTTCCAGGGTCTGTCGTGACCTTGCCTTTTGACAGTTCTAGAATTGCGTGTCGTTCGTCCAGCAAACCCAACTCTCTTTGTATTTTTTTGAAAATGCCACACCCATCATCAAGAATCCGCATTTCTGTGGCAACGATGGTTTTAATAATCCCAACCTGGATCGTGCCGCCTTCAGAGTGGTCTATAGCGTTATTGAACATTTCGTTGAAGCCGTAGTACCAAATATTCATCGTGTTTTCAGGTAGTGTGCCTAACTGGTTTCGTATGTCCTTTGTCCACACGACATCTTCTGCCAATCCTGTTTCTATCTTGTAACTGTTATACCATTCGGATAGTGTGGCAAGCCGGTACTGAGTCGCGCGAGTATTGCCAAACTGTTCGAGGACCCCCTCTTTGCAAAGTCGTTGTAGGTGCTTGTTTACTGCTTGACGGGATATTCCAAATCGCTCCGCCGTTGCCTTCGCTACGCCTTTCGGCGACTTCCCGACTTGGTCAAGAATAAAGTGCCTAACTTTCTCCCCTTGGATACGAATCGCGGCCATGACTGCCCTCCTTTTCCATCCGTATTGCAAACCTTTCTGGAATATATTGTCAACCTATGTACGCATTTTGTCAACCTTAGATCTTGTATCCATGCAGCTTTGCATTGACAATGACCTTCGGTTTGGACTCTTGGGGGGCATCGCGAGCGGTTTCATGCGAAAATAGAGCCTCGCTAACGCCTGCCTCGGCGGGAAGAGTGCTGAGATTAAACTTCAGTCAAGGAAAAACCTATAAATTACAACACTATGAAAAACAGTTTCAATACAAAATCTACGCTCAAGGTGGGCGAGGAAACCTATCAAATTCACCGGCTGGCTGACCTGGAGGGCGCCCGTCGCCTCCCATTCTCGCTGAAGATCCTCCTGGAGAACCTGTTGCGCCACGAGGATGGCCGCACGGTGACTTCGGACGACATTCAGGCCCTGCTGGACTGGGATCCCTCCGCCGAGGCCAGCCAGGAGATCGCATTCCGCCCTGCCCGCGTGCTGATGCAGGACTTCACCGGGGTCCCCGCCGTGGTTGACCTCGCCGCCATGCGTGACGCCATGGGCGTACTCGGCGGCAATCCGGAACGAATCAATCCCCTGCAACCGGCCGAGTTGGTCATTGACCACTCGGTCCAAGTCGACCAATTCGCCAGTGACCAGGCGTTCGGCCTCAACGCAAAACTGGAATTCGATCGCAATCGGGAGCGCTACCAGTTCCTCAAATGGGGCCAAAGCGCCTTCAGCAACTTCAAGGTCGTGCCGCCGGACACCGGCATCGTGCACCAGGTCAACCTCGAATACCTGGCTCGCGTGGTGTTCGCACAGGAACGCGACGGCGTGCTGGAAGCTTATCCCGACACGCTGGTCGGCACCGATTCCCACACGACGATGATCAACGGCATTGGGGTCTTGGGCTGGGGCGTCGGCGGCATTGAGGCGGAGGCCTCCATGCTGGGGCAACCGATTTCCATGCTCATTCCACGTGTCGTCGGTTTCCAGTTGACCGGCAGCCTGCCGGAAGGTGCGACGGGCACGGACCTGGTGTTGACCATCGTCCAGATGCTGCGGGAACACGGCGTAGTCGGAAAGTTTGTCGAGTTCCACGGCGACGGCCTGGACCAACTGTCTATCGGAGATCGCGCCACCATCGCCAATATGGCGCCCGAATACGGGGCGACCTGCGGGCTGTTCCCGATCGATGCCGAAACGGTCAACTACCTGCGCCTGACCGGTCGGGACGAACACTTGTCGGACCGGGTCGAGGCCTATGCGAAGGAACAGGGAATGTGGCGCGAGGCCGGCGATGCGCCGGTCGTGTACAGCGAATCCCTTAGCTTGGATCTCGCCTTGATCGAGCCGAGCCTGGCCGGGCCCAAGCGGCCCCAGGACCGGGTACCGCTGCGCGAAGCGGCATCACAATTCCAGCTCCGCCTAGAAGAGATCAACCAGGCGCGCAACAAGTCGCCACAGGCAGACTTGGAAGTCGAGATCGACGGGCAAGCCTGCACCGTAGGCGACGGGCTGGTGGCCATCGCCGCCATCACCTCCTGCACGAACACGTCGAATCCGTCTGTCATGGTGGCCGCCGGGCTGGTCGCGAAGAAAGCCATGGAGCGGGGGTTGAAAGCCCGCCCCTGGGTCAAGACGTCCCTGGCCCCGGGTTCGCGCGTGGTGACGGACTACCTGGAACGGGCTGATTTGATGGACGCCCTGAAACAGCTGGGCTTTCACCTGGTCGGCTATGGCTGCACCACCTGCATCGGCAATTCCGGGCCTCTGCCGGAACAGGTCTCGAAGATCATCCGGGACAACGACTTGACCGCCGTGGCCGTGCTGTCCGGAAACCGGAACTTTGAAGGACGGATTCATGCCCAGGTCCTGATGAACTACCTGGCCTCGCCGCCTTTGGTGGTCGCGTATGCCCTCGCCGGGCGGATGGATCTGGACCTGTACCGGGAGCCATTGGCCACAACCCCGCAGGGCGAGCCGGTCTACCTGAAGGATCTCTGGCCAACCCAGCACGAAATTGCGGAAGTCATGGGAAGCGCGTTGGATGCCGGACAATTCCGGTCAAGCTACCAGAATGTATTCCAGGGCGACGATCATTGGGCGGGTCTGGAGAGCGTATCGAGTGGCCTCTACGAGTGGCCTGATTCGACGTACGTGTCGCACCCCCCCTACTTCGAGGACCTGTCCATGGACGTGGCAAACCCCGTCGACATCCAAGGCGCACGGATCCTCGCCCACCTCGGCGATTCGGTGACGACCGACCACATCTCGCCTGCCGGCGCCATCGCCGAAGACAGCCCGGCCGGGCGCTACCTGGTCGAACGCGGAGTACTGCCGGCGGACTTCAATTCCTATGGATCGCGTCGCGGCAACCACGAAGTGATGATGCGCGGGACCTTTGCCAACATCCGGCTGCGGAACCGCTTAGCCAACGGCGTTGAAGGTGGGGTGACCCGGCACCTGCCGGACGGCGAACTGATGTCGATCTTCGATGCGGCCATGAAATATCGTGAGGAAGGAATCCCGCTGATTGTGCTGGCGGGCAAAGAATACGGCTGTGGCTCATCCCGCGACTGGGCGGCCAAGGGCCCGCGGCTGCAAGGCGTGCGCGCCGTGATTGCGGAGAGCTACGAGCGGATCCACCGGTCGAACCTGATCGGCATGGGGATCCTGCCCTTGCAGTTCCAGCCGGAAGAAAATGCCGAATCGCTCGGGCTGACCGGCGAAGAAGTCTTCGACATTCTTGGTCTCGATGCGGCCAGCAAGCCGGGAGGGAAACTGAAGGTGACGGCGGCTTCCGTCGATAACGGAGGCGCGACGAAGACGTTTGAGGTGGCCGTGCGTATCGACACCCCGCAGGAGTCGGAATACTACCGGCATGGGGGAATCCTGCATTATGTCCTGCGCCAGCTGGCTGCCTGAAGCATCCATACCCGAGTCAGGCCACCCGGGCAAGGCGGCCGCATTTTGCGTGGCGTCTATTTCTGGATGCCGCCGCGGGTCAGCGCCCTCGGGTCCAGGAGACGTTTCAGTTCCTCCTCGGACAAGTCGGTCTGTTCCCGTGCCACGTCAATGACCGGGCGCCCTTCCGCGTAAGCCTGCTTGGCGATCGCCGCCCCCTTCTCGTAACCGATCACGGTGTTCAATGCCGTCACCAGAATCGGGTTTCTTTCGAGGGATTCCTGCAAGACGGCCTCGTTGACGGTGAAGCCGGAGATGGCCTGATCGGCCAGCAGACGTGAAGAATTAGAAAGTAATTCAATGCTTTGCAGTAAGTTGTAAGCAATCACTGGCAGCATGACGTTGAGTTGGAAACTGCCCGACTGCCCGGCCACGGCAACCGTCGCGTCGTTTCCCATCACCTGGGCGGCCACCATCGCCGTGGCTTCCGGGATCACCGGATTGACCTTGCCCGGCATGATGCTGCTGCCCGGCTGCAGGGCCGGCAGCGCGATTTCACCCAAGCCTGCCAAGGGCCCGGAATTCATCCAGCGCAGGTCGTTGGCAATCTTCATCAGGCTGACGGCCACCGTGCGCAACTGCCCGCTGAGCTCCACGGCCGTGTCCTGGGCCGCCAGCCCTTCGAACTTGTCCGGTTTGGATTGAAAGTCCAGCGACGTGTTGCTTCGGATCGATTGGATGAAGGCCTCCTCGAACCCTTCCGGGGCGTTGATGCCGCTGCCCACCGCCGTCCCTCCCTGCGCCAGTTCCAGCACGCGGGGCAGCGTCGCCTCGACGCGCTCGATGCCATAGCGGACCTGACTGGCCCACGCGCCGACTTCCTGTGACATCCGCACCGGCATCGCATCCATCAGGTGCGTCCGCCCGGTCTTGACCTGCCGGTCCAGGTCGGCCGCCTTGGTTTCGAGCGTTTCCTGCAAATGCCGCAAGGCCGGCAGCAACTGCTCGTGAATCGCCAGCGCGGCGCTGACATGCAGGACGGTGGGAATCACGTCGTTCGAGCTCTGGCTCATGTTGACGTGGTCGTTGGGATGTACGCCCGCCCCAGCCAGGTGGGCGATCACTTCGTTGGCATTCATGTTCGTGCTGGTCCCGGACCCGGTCTGGAACACGTCGACCGGGAACTGCGTGTCATGCTGACCGCCCGCAACCTGCCGGGCCGCCTCGATGATGGCGTCGGCTTTCTCCTGTTCCAGCAAGCCCAGGGCCGCGTTGGCTTCTGCGCAAGCCTGCTTGACCAGGCCGAGCCCATAGAGGAAAGCGCGCGGCAAGGCCAGGCCGCTGATCGGGAAGTTTTCGATGGCCCGCTGGGTCTGCGCGCCATACCGGGCATCTTCGGGGACCTGGATGTCCCCCATGCTGTCTTTTTCTGTTCGAGTGGAAGCCATGTGTTCGCCAGGGAGTCTTTCGTGCCGGACAGTATAATGAATGGGCCCATTTGTTGTAAGAGAGCGAGCGCTTGGATCTTTCGCCTTTGACTGCCCTGTCCCCGGTTGATGGGCGTTACCACACGACGACAGACGCGCGGCTGCGTCAGTTATTTTCTGAATTCGGCCTGATTCACCATCGTCTCGAAGTCGAGGTCGCATGGCTGTTGACCCTGTCCGATCATCCAGAGATTCTCGAGGTCCCCACCTTGTCCGATGCGGCCAAGGCACGCCTGCGGTCGCTGGTCGCGGCATTCTCTCCCGACCAGGCCCAGCAGGTCAAGGAGATCGAAAAGAAGACCAACCACGACGTCAAGGCTCTGGAGTATTTCCTTCGCGAAAGGCTGAAGGAAGACGAGGACCTGGCCGGACTGGAAGGCTTCATCCACTTTGCCTGCACCTCGTGGGACGTCAACCATCCGGCCTACGCCCTGATGCTCGACCGTGCCCGCACCGAGGTCGTGTTGCCCGCGCTGGAGCGCCTTGAGCAAAAGATCCAGAACATGGCCCATGAATATGCGCAGGCCCCGATGCTGTCGCGCACGCATGGCCAGCCCGCTTCGCCGACCACCGTCGGCAAGGAGCTCGCGGTGACGGTCGCCCGACTCCGGCGCCAACGGCACACCCTGCAAGGCATGCGCTTCCTGGGCAAGATGAATGGCGCCGTCGGCAACTACAACGCACACCTCGCGGCTTACCCGGACATCGACTGGGTCGATCTTTCTGAAAAAGTCCTGGATTCGCTCGGGCTGGATTCGAATGCCTACACGACGCAAGTCGAACCCTACGACCAGTTCGCAGAATTCTTCCATTGCCTGATTCGCGTCAACAACCTGTTGACCGATTTCGCGCGGGACGTCTGGCAGTACATCTCCCTGGGCTACTTCCGGCAGAAAACCAAAGCCGGCGAGGTTGGCTCCTCGACCATGCCGCACAAGGTCAACCCGATCGATTTCGAGAATGCGGAGGGCAACCTGGGGCTGGCCTGCGCCGAGCTGGACTACTATGCGAACAAATTGCCGATTTCACGCTTACAGCGCGATCTCAGCGATTCCACCGTGTTGCGGAACATGGGCGCAAGCTTGGCATGCAGCACCAACGCCTATGCGGCGTTGGAGCGCGGTCTGGGCAAACTGGATGTGGACACGGCGCGGCTGGATGAGGACCTGGAGGCCTGTCCCGAGGTTTTGGCGGAAGCTGTCCAGACCGTCATGAAGCGATACGGCCTGCCAGATCCCTACGAACAACTCAAAGCGTTCACCCGAGGACAGCGCATTACTCAAGAGAGCCTGGATGAATTCATTTCAGGACTGGATTTGCCGGACGAAGCCAAGCAGCGATTATCGGAGATGACGCCGCGCGACTACATCGGTGCCGCAGCCGAGTTGGCCCGCCGAATCTAAAGCCCTCCATGGGCTTGGCTGGATAGCCTCCAGATAGACATGCCGTCTTTAAGTTTCATCGACCACCCCTTGGTAGGCACACCGTACGGAACCGCTCTTGACCTTGCCATTGCCTTGGCGGCCGCTTGCTGGCTGCTCTCGGTCATCACCCGTGAATATTCGTGGGTCGACCGGATCTGGTCGGTGGCTCCCGCTGTTTTCTGCCTGCTGGTCGCTTCAGACGCGGATTTCGAGTCGCCCCGCCTGAACCTGATGACCGCCCTGGTCTGTCTCTGGGCAGTCCGCTTGACGTTCAACTACGCCCGCAAGGGAGGCTACCGGCCCGGCGGGGAGGATTACCGCTGGGCCTATCTGCGCGAGCGGGTCGGCCCCTTCGGGTTTCAGGTGTTCAACCTCGTGATCCTCGCGCCGGTGCAGGTGTTCGTGATCTGGCTGTTCACCTCACCGATCCACCACGCCTGGGTTGCCATGGAGTCACCCCTGAACTGGCTGGATGGGCTGGCGGCAACCCTGTTCATCCTGTTCTGGATCGGGGAAGCCTTTGCGGATCGGCAGGTATGGCGCTTTCAGCTGGAGAAAACCCTACGGCAGGCACTCGACCTCCCGGTCGAGGCGCCGTTCCTCACGACCGGGCTGTTCCGGTTCTGCCGCCACCCGAATTTTTTCTGCGACCAGGGGATGTGGTGGGTGTTTTACGGGTTTGCCGTCGCCGCCACTGGATCTGTTTTCAACTGGAGCGGTTTCGGCTTTCTGGCGCTGAGCGCAATCTTTTTCTGCTCGACCCGGATTACCGAAGCCATTTCCGTCTCGCGCTACCCTTCCTACCGCGACTACCAAGCGGCGGTGCCCCGCCTGATTCCCTTCACCCGGCTGGGGTGTTTTTCCCGGCCCTGAAGCCAGGCAGCCCCTGCACAGCGGGGCGAGCGCTCACAGCCCCAGTTTCTGGCCGATGACGTCCTTGATGTTCGCCAGGGTAGGCTCGACGCTTTCCAGTACCACGTCCTCGACCACACTGGGGTCTTTCAGTCCATGTCCGGTCAACGTACAGACTACGGTGCTGCCGTTTTCGATCTTGCCCGAGCGAATATCCCGCATGACACCCGCCACCGACACAGCCGAAGCAGGCTCGCAGAAAACCCCCTCATGGCTGGCCAGCTGGCGCTGCATGTCCAGAATCTCCTCGTCGGTGCACTCGTCGAACCAGCCTCCCGACTCGCGGTGCACGGTCCAGGCGTAATCCCAGCTTTGCGGGTGGCCGATGCGGATGGCGGTCGCCCGGGTCTCGGGGTTCTCCACCCACTCGCCACGCAAAAACGGAGCACTGCCCGAAGCCTGATAGCCCACCATCACCGGTCGCGTGTCGACCTGTTTCGACACTGCGATGTCGTGCGGGCCCAGTGAAGCCTCGCAGGCTTCCGCCACTTCGGAGCGACAGCCCGCCAGTTCGTTGTACCCGATCCAGTGTGCGCTGATGTTGCCGGCATTCCCGACCGGGAGGCAATGGTAATCCGGCGGACTCCCCAACGCGCCGGTCACTTCGTAGGCAATGGTCTTCTGTCCCTGGAGCCGGTAGGGGTTGATGGAGTTGACAATCGACACGGGCATCTCCGTGCCGACCTCCCGCACGAGGCGCATGCCGTCGTCGAAATTGCCCTTGATCTGGAGGATGGTCGCGCCGTGCATGATGGCCTGGGCGAGTTTGCCGAGTGCCACGTTCCCCTCCGGAATCAAGACAAAGCATTCCATGCCAGCACGGGTTGCATACGCCGCGGCAGACGCGGAGGTGTTGCCGGTGGACGCGCAGATGATTGCCCGGCTGCCCTCTTCCGCCGCCCGGGTCACCGCCACGGTCATTCCCCGGTCCTTGAACGAGCCGGTCGGATTGAGCCCCTCGAACTTGGCCAGCACCCGGCAGTCCGTGCCCCAGTCGCGCGGCAGGCGCTTCAGTTCGATGAGCGGGGTGTCGCCTTCGCACAGGGTGACCGCAGGCGTGTCCGCTGCGATCGGCAGGCATTCCCGATAGCGGTCAATCAGCCCGGTGTAGTGTCGTGTCTCCATCTTCCATTCGACCTCGCGTTTACTTTAGAAGTTCGATCCGGATCCTCTGGATCGGGGCGACGATGTCGTCCAGTTCCTCGATCCGCGAAAGCGCCTGGTCCATGCGCTCCTCCGGGACTTCATGCGTCAGCAGGATGATCGGGACGGCGCCGTTCGCTCCTCCCGCATCCGGTTCGCGTTGACGGATTGCCTCAATGCTGATCCCCAGGCCGCCCAGGATGTCGGTCACCGCCGCCAGTACGCCGGGGCGGTCGATCGCCTGCAATCTCAAATAGCAGGCGCTCGTAATCTGCCCGATCGGCAGGATCGGAAGATCGCTCAAGGCATGGGGCTGGTAAGCCAAGTGCGGCACCCGGTTCTCCGCGTCGGTGGTCAGCGTGCGCACCACGTCCACCAGGTCCGCGATCACCGCCGAGGCGGTAGGGTCGCCGCCGGCACCGGCGCCGTAGTACAGGTGTGCGCCGGCGGCATCGGATTTTACGACGACCGCGTTCATCACGCCGGCCACGTTGGCCACTAAGCGCGAACGCGGGATCAGGGTGGGATGGACCCGCAGTTCAATTCCTTCGCCCGCCCTCTTGGCGATGCCCAGGTGCTTGATCCGGTAACCCAGGGATCGGGCATCCGCGATGTTCTCCGAACTAATGCCTGAAATCCCTTCGACATGCACGCGATCATAAGACAGGGGAATGCCGAAGGCGATCGAGGCCAGGATCGTTAGCTTGTGTGCGGCATCGGTGCCGTCGACATCGAACGTCGGGTCTGCCTCCGCATAGCCGAGCCGCTGCGCTTCGGCGAGGATATCCGAAAACGGACGGCCTTCCTCTTCCATCGCCGTGAGGATGTAGTTGCCCGTTCCGTTGATGATGCCGGCGACCCATTCGATCCGGTTCCCGCTCAGGCTTTCGCGGATGTTCTTGATGATCGGGATGCTGCCGGCAACGGCCGCCTCGAATGCCACATTCACGCCCTTCTGCTCGGCCCGCGAAAAAATTTCGCTGCCGTGCAGGGCAATCAGGTGCTTGTTCGCGGTGATCACCGGCTTGCCCTGATCGATGGCGCGCAGGATCAACGCGCGCGCGGGGTCGAGGCCGCCCATCAATTCGATCACCACGTCCACGTCCGGATGGTCCACGACGTGTTGCGGGTCCTGCGTCAACTCAATCCCGTCGAGCTCACAATCCCGCTCCTTGTTCAGATCCCGGGCACAGGCGGCGACAATATTCAGGCGGCGGCCGGCCCGGCGCTCGATTTCCTCTTGGTTGCGCAATAAGGCGCGAATGACGCCGCAGCCCACGCAGCCGAGCCCCAGCAGGCCGACTCTCATCTCATTCCCACTCATTGCGCGTCTCTCATGATCGACTTGATGTTGCGTAGCGCCTGGCGAATCCGCTGCGTGTTTTCAATCAGGCTGAACCGGACATGCCCATTGCCGTGTTGCCCGAATCCGATTCCCGGTGACACCGCGACCTTGGCCTGTTTCAGAAGGACCTTGCTGAATTCCAGCGACCCCAGGTCTGCGTAAACCTCCGGAAGCGGCGCCCACACGAACATGGTCGCGGACGGCTTCGCCACGGGCCAGCCCATTGCGTTCAGCCCGTCGCACAGCACGTCCCGTCGCTCCTGGTACATCTGGCAGATTTCCCGGACGCAGTCCTGCGGGCCTTCCAGCGCGGCGATGGCGGCTACCTGGATCGGGGTAAACAGCCCGTAATCCACGTACGACTTGATTCGCGACAACGCGCTGACCAGGCGGGCATTCCCGCACATGAAACCCACCCTCCAGCCCGGCATGTTGTAGGATTTGGACAGGGTATAGAACTCTACCGCCACGTCCTTGGCGCCTTTCACTTGAAGGATGGACGGCACCACATAGCCGTCAAAGGCCAGTTCAGCGTAGGCGATGTCCTGGACTACCCACAGTTTGTATTCCTGTGCGATTTCGACCACCTTGGCATAGAAGTCCAGCCCCACGCAATGCCCGGTCGGGTTGCAGGGAAAATTCAGTAGCAGCATCTTCGGGCGCGGCCAACAGTTCTCGATGGTCTGCTGCAGGGAATTGAGGAATTCCTCTTCGTCGTCGATCGGCACGTAATTGAGCTCGGCCCCGGCGATGACGCAACTGTACGGGTGGATCGGATAGGCCGGGTTCGGCACGACCACCATGTCGCCGGGAGACAGCGTGGCCAAGGCTAGGTGCGCCAGGCCTTCTTTCGAGCCGATCGTCACGATGGCTTCCGTCTCCGGGTCGATCTCGACATCGAACTTCTTCCGATACCAGCCGGCGATCGCCTGGCGCAGGCGCGGGATGCCGCGCGAAGTGGAATACCGGTGCGTGTCACCCCGGGTCACGGTTTCGCACAGCTTGTCCACGATGTGCTGCGGCGTGGGCTGGTCCGGGTTGCCCATCCCGAAGTCGATAATGTCCTCGCCGCGTCGGCGCGCCTTGGACCTCAGGTCGCTGACGATGCTGAACACATACGGGGGGAGGCGCGAGACGCGCTGGAACTCATCAGTCACGGGAAAATGGCCGCTGGTCGGTTCTCGATGGTCGGGAGCAGGCTGACGCCCTCGTTAGAGCCATTATAGTATTGGCCATGGAATTTGCGGAAGATCACGCGGCAGCGGAATTCATTATCCACTCGTGCGATGCACAGAGGATTCGCGTCAATGGGCAGGATTGGACCGGCAGTTTCATGCTACTGCCCGGCCAGCCGATACAGGCATGGCCGGTAGCCGTCGGCGAATCACTGACTCCCGAGCACTTCTCAACGGTCATCGAGCAACAACCTGAACTGGTGATCCTCGGCACGGGCCCGGGCCTCCAGATGCCGGGCCCGGAAGTCTATGGGGCACTGCTCGGCCGAGAGATCGGCCTCGAAGCCATGACCACGGCCGCGGCCTGCCGAACCTACAACCTGCTCGCCCAGGACGGTCGGGACGTCGCGGCCTGCCTCATCCTGCCAGCCTAAGGCAGGTATTTCAGCGGATCCACGGCACTTCCCTTATAGCGGATCTCGAAATGGAGGCGCGGCGATTTCGCCGCCGTCTTCCCCATATGCGCGATGGCCTGGCCTCTCTTGACCGACTGCCCTTCCCTGACCAGCAAGCGATTGTTGTGTGCGTAGGCGGTCAGGAAATCCCGCCCGTGCTGCACGATGATCAGTTTTCCGTAGCCGACCAGGCCTTCCCCGCTGTAGGCCACCTTGCCCGAAGCCGCAGAGACGACTTTCTGCCCCACCTTCCCGGCGATCGCGATTCCCTGCTTGCCCGAACCCTTAGGCGAGAATTTCCGGATGATTTTGCCCTGAACCGGCCAAGTCCATTTGATGCCGCTCTTAGCACGGGTCGGCGGCGGTTGCGACCGTGAAGCGCTTTTGCCTGAAGCCCGGCTACTGCTGCGCGTCGCGGCGGACTTGCCCGATCGAGGTGGAATGAGTAGTTTCTGACCGACCTTGATCCGGTTGGGATTCCCGATTTTGTTTCGCTTGGCGATATCGTACCAGCGCACCCGGAAACATTGCGCAATCTCCCCCAGCGTGTCTCCCTTGCGGACGACATAGACAATCTCCTTCTTGATCGGGTAGCAGGCTTTCGCCTTCGCCTTTTTCTGTGAGCTCCCCGAGGGTTCGAACGGTTCAATCAGTAGGTCCCCAACCGACCCACAGGACAGGGTCCCCGCACACAACATCCCGAGGATCAAGCCCTGCCCGACGCGCTTTCTCAAAACCATTCGCGGAAGACAAAGGCCACAACCAGAATAACGGCAACCGCCCAGCCCACGGGTTCTATATGGCGGCGCAGCAAAGGCTCGTACCGGGCACCCACCCAGCGCACGAGGCCGGCGACGAGGAAGAACCGAGCTGCCCGCCCTGCCGCAGAAGCGGCAATGAAAGGCACGAACGCAAGCGCCATGAAGCCGGCGCTGACCGTGAAGACCTTGTAAGGAACCGGCGTGAACGCCGCAATGAAAACAAACCAGACCCCCCACTCCTGGAACAGCTGTTGCGCCTCGTCGAACGCCGAAGCCCCGTCACCCCCAAGAAGCCAAGGGGATGCCCAGTCGAATGCCCAGGCACCCAGCAGGTAGCCGAAAACACCGCCCAACACCGAGAAGACCGTCGCGAGAGCCGCGTAATGCAGCCATTTCAGCGGATGCGCCAGAACCATGGGTGCCAGCATGACATCCGTAGGGATGGGAAAGATCACGGATTCGATAAAGCTCAGCGTGCTCAGGGCCCACGGCGCCCGGGGGTGCCGGGCCCAGCGAAGAGTCCAATCGTAGAGCGGGGCGAACAGGCGCACGATCAACCTGCCTCGGGGACCAGCGGCACGAACAGGACATTCATCAAGGCTTCCCGGACGATGCCTTCAGGAGCCTTGACATAGAGCGTCAGTGTCTGGGTTTCATCCGATTCGCCTTCCGGTATCAGCAATCGGCCGCCGTCAGCCAATTGATCCAGAAGCGTTTCGGGCGGAGTGGGACTCGCGGCCGTGATCATGATGGCCTCATAGGGGGCGCGCTCGGGCCAGCCCCGGCTGCCGTCGCCGAGGCGAGTGGAGACGTTATGGATACCCAGTTCACGGAGCAAGCGGCTCGATTGGCGGTGCAGTTCGGGGATGCGCTCGATGCTGCACACCCGCGTCACCAGTTTCGAGAGGACCGCAGACTGATAACCGGATCCGGTGCCGATTTCCAATACGTTCCGGAGAGGACCCGACTCCAACAGGGCTTGCGTCATGAACGCCACCACATAGGGCTGGGAGATGGTTTGATTGTAGCCGATAGGCAAAGCGTCGTCGCGGTAGGCGTGGCGTGCGACCGCATCACTCACGAAACGGTGCCGGGGCGTCTCCAGAATGGCTTGCAGCACCGCCTCGTCGCTAATCCCCTTCTCGCGCAAACGCTCGATCAAGGCCGCCTGATGCCGGGTAGCCGTCATGCCCGCCCCTTCGTTCTTGCGCATGTTCATAGAATGATCTGTCGCAGCCATTCCGACAGATTGTCGAAATCGCGATGCCGGGTCAAATCCACCTGCATCGGCGTGACCGACGCGAAACCTTCGCGCACTGCATGAAAGTCGGTGCCTTCCCCACCATCTTTGTCCGGGCCCGGAGGCCCGACGCGCCAGACGGAACGGCCATTCTCATCTTCCTGCCGGATCGCAGGCTCCGCACGATGTCGATGCCCCAGCCGGGTCATCCGCAAACCGCGCAGGTCTTCCAATGGTAAATCCGGAACGTTGACGTTGAGGATTATTTCTGAAGGAAGCATCCGTTCCGACAAGCCGCGAACCAGGGAACAGGCAATACGCGCCGCCGTCTCGTAGTGTTTTGGGGTGCGGGAAGTCAGGGAAACCGCAATTGCCGGAAACCCCAGCGTGCGCCCTTCCATGGCGGCGGCAACCGTTCCCGAATACAGCACGTCGTCCCCCAAGTTGGCTCCATCATTGATTCCGGATACGACCATGTCCGGTTCGGGATCCATCAGCCCGGTAATACCCAGATGCACGCAATCGGTCGGGGTCCCCTCCTCCACGTAATGGAATCCATTCGGGGCCGTGCACACGTGCAGGTCGCGATCAAGCGTCAGAGAATTGCTCGCGCCGCTGCGGTCGCGGGAAGGCGCGATGACGGTCAGTTCGGCCAATTCGCCCAGGTGCTCGGCCAGGCATTCGAGGCCGGGAGCCTGGTAGCCGTCATCGTTGCTTAGCAATAAAAGCATGGTAGTTGAAAACCTGTTAAGGTTCTCTCGACATCGCTGTTTGCCTCGGATAGTCGGTTCTGCGGCACAAGTTGGGTCTCCGCAATGACGCGCGGCGTTCCAAGGTGGATTCGGCATTAATGTACATGATTGGGTCAAAAACTCCTACAGGGAGTCCACTCCTTGCTGACTTTGGCGGGGGTGGAGGTGTGTTGCGACGTCATAAACCTTACCGGAGTAAAAAAGCACCCCGGTTTTTATGTGTGCAGATTTCGGATACGGTCTGCGCCACCCCACTCTTTCGTGTCGTTCCCGAAACGACACGAAACGACTCCCTGTGGGCATGGTCGGATATACTTGGGAATCGACTTATTCCCCCGCGTGACATGGACAAAACCCGCAACGAGGATCTTGAGGAATTTGCGCAAGCCATGATGGGGGTCGCCCCCCTCGGGTCGCGTTCCCGCTCCGACCGCGCAACTTCAACGTCTGCGCCCCAGCCGCCCGCGATACGACAGCCCGCCCGGGAACATCCGATCGACATCTCCAAAACCAAGCCCGTGGACGGGCAGGAAATTCTGGACTGGCGCCGCCCCGGATTGCGAGACAAGGACTATCAGAATTTGCGCCGGGGCCGATTCTCGCCTCCTCCAGAGGAAATAGACCTGCATGGCCAGAATGCACGAGAGGCCTGCAACAGCATCGTGAACGCCATCGCTCGTACACAGCAGGCGGATCGCCGTTCCGTGTGCCTGATCCATGGAAAAGGCCATCGCTCCGAGAGCCGGGGCTCACGCCTGAAAGGGCTGGTCGATGCCGCATTACGCCAGCATCCGGAAGTTCTCGGTTTTCATAGCGTCCCCGGCAACACCGGAGCCGTCAATGTCCTGTTGCGTAGGGCGCGCCGATGAATGCCACGACCACCTTCAGCTGCATGGATGACTTTGATCCGGAGTCGATCACGCCGAATCAAGCCACGGAGCACATTCAGTCTGCCATCCAGCCCATCGCGGAGACGGAAGCGGTTCCGACCATGGACGCGCTGGATCGCGTGCTGGCCGCCGAGATACGCTCGGAAATCGACGTGCCCGGCTACACGAATTCGGCGATGGACGGCTACGCCGTACGGGGGCAGGACTTGCCGACTCGGGACCCTCGGGCTTTCACCTTGATCGGATCGTCGTTCGCGGGTCACCCTTATGACGGCCCTGTCGGTTCCGGAGAATGCATTCGCATCATGACCGGCGGCGTCATGCCGGAAGCAGCCGACACCGTGGTCATCCAGGAACGGGTCCGGACGGTCGCCGATACGGAAATCGAAATCCCGCCCGGAGAGACATCCGGGCAGAACGTCCGTGCTGCGGGCGAAGACATTGCTGCAGGCGGCGTGATCCTGAAACCCGGCCATCTGCTCGGGCCCGCAGACCTCGGGCTGCTCGCCTCGGTCGGCGTTGCCGAGGTTCCCGTGCGACGCCGTATCCGGGCCGCTTTCTTCTCGACGGGCGACGAACTTCGGGAAGTGGGCGAACCCTTGGAGGACGGCCAGATCTACAACAGCAACCGCTACACCCTGTCGGCCATGCTGCGCCATCTTCACGTGGAGGCCTTGGATCTGGGGGTGGTGCGGGATGACCGCGCCGCGGTCGCTCAGGCGTTTCGCGACGCTGCCGGACAGGCGGACATGGTCATCACGTCGGGGGGCGTCTCGGTGGGGGAGGCCGACTACGTCAAAGAAGTCTTGAGTGAACTGGGCGACGTAAACTTCTGGAAAGTCGCCATCAAGCCCGGGCGCCCCCTGGCGTTTGGCCAGGTCGGGGCAGCGAAATTCTTCGGCTTGCCGGGCAACCCGGTTTCGGTGATGGTGACCTTCTACCAGTTCGTGCGCCCGGCCCTGCTCCGTATGGCTGGCGCCACCGGGCAAGCCCCCTTGGCCCTGCGCGTCCCGGTCACGTCTTCGCTACGCAAGCGGCAAGGCCGCGTGGAATACCAGCGGGGCATTCTCCAGCCGGCTGAGGACGGCAGCCACACGGTCGCCTGCACCGGGGCACAGGGCTCCGGCATCCTGACTTCAATGAGCCAGGCGAACTGCTTTATCGTGCTGCCGCTGGAGCAAGGCCGGGTCGAAGCCGGGGACCTGGTGGACGTGATCCCCTTCAGCGGGATCACCTGAAGGCTCAGCCTGGGGTATTCTCTTCCACCCAGCGGCGCTCGCCGCTGGCGAGGGTTTCTTCCTTCCAGAAGGGGGCGGTGGATTT
Organism: uncultured candidatus Poriferisulfidus sp.; assembly: GCA_965214545.1. Taxonomy (GTDB): domain Bacteria; phylum Pseudomonadota; class Gammaproteobacteria; order Poriferisulfidales; family Poriferisulfidaceae; genus Poriferisulfidus. The sequence continues at coordinate 294,088 of OZ243950.1, forward strand.
CAGATCTTCCATCAGGAACCGGTTGCCTTCGTAGGCCGCCTTGCGGTGCTCCGCCCAGACTGCGACCAGGACAATGTCGTCACCCGGTTGCATGTCCCCGACCCGATGGTGCAGAAGGACGGCCGAAAGGCCGAACCGATCTCTCGCCTGACGCGCGATTTCCTCCAAGTGAGCCTGGGTCATTTCCGGGTAGTGCTCCAGGCGCATGGACCGGACTGCCTCGCCTTCGTTCCGTGCCCGCATCGTTCCCACGAACACCACCATCGCGCCACATGCCCGGCGCAATTCCTCGTGCCCCGACCCAAACGCCTGGATCTCCTTCCAGGGTTCCAGCGGCCCCGTGATTACGCGCGCGTCGATGTCCATGTTCCCTGAATCCAAGCGGAGTCGGTTTAAGAGATTCCCGATAAGAACATTGTAACGGCGGCATAAAAAAAGCGCCGCATGAAGCGGCGCTTTTTCGATCAGGGTCTCTACTTAGAAGCCCTGGAACGGATGGTCAGTGCTGTCCTTTTGGGAGAGCATGTCGTCCACAGTCGGGACTCCGTTCACAGCGTTGGCGATAGCCTGCTTGGTTGCCTTGTAGTTGTTCTCATAGATGGCCGCATCGCTGTCGGCCTCCCAGTGAATGAACACGCCTACACAGACATACAGATTGTCGCTTTCGTCTTTCGGAAGGACTCCGGCCTCGACCGAATCCGCAACAGCCATGGCGACAGCCTTCTGGGCGGGTCCGAACATCTGGACCGCCTGTTTGGCGCCCTTGATCGTGACCTTGTTGTACATCATGGTGTCCGGTCGACACGGCAGGTTCGGCGCGACTACAGCGAGTAGTGTCGTGAACCCATCCTTGTTGTTGACCAGACCGTTGCAGAAAGCCGTTTCCACGGCAGAGCCGCGCGGGCCAATGAGGAGGTCGATGTGAGCGATTTCAGCCATTGTCCCCGAAGGGTCGTTATCATTGACCAAAGCCTCTCCAACGAGAACTTTATCGATTGCCATTGTTGATTTACTCCAGTATTTATTTTTGTTTGCAAACAACGGATCCGCCAATTACGCAGACGCACCCGATGGGTTTCGGGAATCATCTCCCTGTGACAGAACATCCGTGTCCCTGTCGTCGCTCCACCCGTCGAGTCGGGCGGTCAGGACCCCCGCTAGGGTCAAGTCCGCCGTAGTCCCCGGGCTGAAACCGGCGCTTTTCCAAAAAGCATCCAGTTCCAAGAGCCTGAGCCGAAAATTCTCCGGAGCCTCAGCCCCGCAAAATTCATCGGCTAGCCTTTTAATCTTACCACTAACCGACTTTGCCGCCTCTTCGCCGTGCACACGGGCGATGTGAGAATCCGGATAACGCCCGAGCAGAGTTAGGAATACGCCGGTCATCGCCCACCGGGCATCCCCCCAACGGAGGCACAACGATTCCCACTGCGGCCGGGCTTCAGAGAAGACGATCGGGAATCCGTCCCGGTACTGTGCCGCGACCTGGTCTCGCCCGGCGGCCAGGGCCATCGCTTCGCGCAGGGGAATGTCCGGGCGTTCTCGGATGTCGGCTTGCGGCGACCGCCCCAGGCCCGCCGGCTGCATCTGCCGAATGGCCCGGTACACGTCCCGTGCGTCCTCGACCGTGGTGTCCGCCAGGACCGCTTGCATGCGCGACTCCAGGCCCGGAGGCCCTTCCCGGTAATAAGCAGAAACCAACGGGGCCGTCAACAACAGGACCCCGATATTGGTATTGCAGCCCGCCACCCCCCAACTGGCCCGGGCCGCTTCGCGGATTCGCCGGCCCAGGCTCCAGCCCGGCCGGGTGACCAACTCCGCCGCCGCCTGCGCGCTGCGCCGGAAATCCTGGCAGGTCTTCCCGTGCCCGTCCCCGTGTAAACCGACATTGCCCGGTTTCAAGGCTCGCAGGTCCAACAGGCAGGCATACAGGAACTGCCGCGAGGTGAACCGCCAGGGAGGATCATAGGTGGCGCGTAAATGCCGAGCCATTGCCGTGCCCGCTCAGGAAGGCGGAGAGTCTCCGTGACAGTGCACCAGAAACCCTTCAACCAGGAGGTCTGCGATATTCTCCTGATGGACCTGCTGCAAGCCCCGCCACGCCGGAATGCTGTTGACTTCGGTCACCCAAGCGGCTCCCTGCCGGTCACGCATCAGGTCCACGCCCGCATACGGCATGTCCACGGCCGCCACCGCACGTTCCGCCAACCGGGTCAGCTCCGGCTCCAGCGGGGCCGGATGGCCTTGTCCGCCATTGGCGATATTGCTGATCCAGTCCTCGCCTTCCCGGCGCATGGCCGCGACGGCCTGTCCGCCGATGACCAGGATTCGCCAGTCACAGCTGCGGGATGTGGCCGGCTCGATGTATTCCTGCAAGTAATAGATTCCGTGGGACAGATCGTAGTCCGGGTGCGGATCGTCCCGTGACAGGCGCTTCAAGCCCTTCCCTTGCGATCCGAAGATGGGCTTCGCCACCACGTGCCGGTGGGTTTCGAGCCAGCGGTCCAGGCATGCGCGCATCTGCCGAACCTCCCGTACCGCGAAGGTCCGGGGCGTGGGGACGCCGTGGAGGGCAAACAGGAAACTCGCGCGGACCTTGTCGACGCTGCGCTCAATCGAACCGGCATCGTTGTAAACCCCGACACCCATAGCCTCCAGAGCATGCAGGATGTCCAGGTAGAACACCACCTCCTCCAGGCTCCCTCCGGGGACCTCGCGGACGAAGACACCTGCCGGCAATCGGTCTCCGAAGCCAGGAATCCCGATTTTCGGTGTGCCGTCCTGGACTTCCAGGACACACTCCTGCAAGCGGACAAAATCACTGTCCCGGCCTCTCGCGTCCAAGGCCCGGCGGATCTGGTGCCCATGCCAGCCGGGTTGATCGGTCACGATGGCGTAGCGCCCGTGTTCGATCATTCCCGGAATGATTGCTCCAGCAATTCGTGGTTGACCTCGCCGGCGGAGAAGGAGCGCCCGGTCCGGATATTGTTGACCATGACCCGGGCCGGGCTGAACAGCATCGGGTCGACCTGGAAGAAATCGTGATCGTGTTCCTTGAAGACTTCGGCGAACGGCTTGCCGTAATCCCGGGATGTGTTGCTCGGCAGCTCGGTCGCGAGCCGCTCCGCCTCCTCGTCGGTGGATTGGACGAATAACTTGACCTGACCGCCGAACAAGATCGCGTCGTTCGTGCGCCCCATCATCCTCACCATATCGGAATTGTCGAGTGGCGGGATCGGAGCGCTGCCGACGCCGTCCACCACGCAACTCAGGTCGAATCCCAGTTCATGCGCCTTGTGCAGACCCACCTCAAGCACTCGGCCGACCACCTGCACCATCCCCGCCAGGCTCGTGGTCGGCGTCAAGATCAGAGTCAGGTTGAGGGGTTCGACCCCGCAATCCCGGCAAATCTTCTCGCGCACCGAACGCGGAGGAACTTTGTCGACCTCCAGAACCAGTGTCGTGTAGATGTAGGAATCCTCGTAGTCGATCTTCTCGAACAGGTCTTCCTTTTGTGCCATGCAGCGGGCCGGGCCAGAGCCCAAGGCGTAGAAACCGCTCTCCTTGTCGCTCAACGACCATCCCGCATATTGGCTCGCCAGGCAGGCCAGGACCGGATGTTGTGTGTGGACGTGTATGGTCAAGGGCCAATCCCCCGAGCCGCCATACGTCAGCGTGGCTTGCCCCAGGCCTCCCATGCAGATCTCTGCAATCTGGCGCCCTGCCTCGATTCCGCCGATTGCGTTGATGCCGGCATCCACCACCCAGACCCCTTCTTCCGTTCGGGATTCCACGATGCGCAGGCTCCAAGCCTGTTCGGAGAGGGAGCGGACCAGAGGTTCAACCTGGCGATTGATACTAATGGGGGAGTTCATGAGTCAGGCTTCCAGGGGAAAACGGAGGGAGGGGGTCGGGCGGCAGCTGCGCCAAGACCTGGTCGCTGAGGCCCTTCAGGCAGGCGTACGCTTCATCCGCATCGCGATACCGGTCCCGCACGGTGCACAAGGGCTGCCCGGCCTCGATGCGGGTTCCAGCCCCCGGCAGGTCTGCCGCTGCGGCCGGCCATTCCCAGCCGGCCGAGATCACGACCGGTTGCGGGGCATACACGACCCGCAGCCCGCGCACGCCCGCCCGTCGGTCATCGACAGGGACCAGGCGTCCGTTCGGATCCCCGGTCAGGCAGGTCTCGGTGTGGGCGCTCATGTAATCCGAAGCAAAACGATCCGCGTACAGTTCGGTGGTCGCCACCAGTCTTGGATTCAAGTCCACGAGTTGCACTTCGTTTCCAGGATCAACGATAAAATCAATGCCGCAGAGGCCAAGAAGATCCAGATCACTCGCCAGAATTTGTACTGTCCATTGTACTTGCTCGAAAACCTCCGGTAAAACCCGGACCGGGCCGACCGCGCCGGCCCAGGCGTAGGGCGCATCCGCCCTGACCGAAGGCAGCAGCCGGCTGATTCCGACGACACGGGCACGCCCTCCGCCTGCGAGGAACAGCGCGGAATACGAATCCCCCGCGCATTGGCGCTGCCAATAGAAAGGGCCCGGGCTGTCCGGACATCGCGAGGCCGGTTGCACGTGACCCCCGCCGGCCTGGCCTTTCTGTTTGACAAGCCAAGCTTCCGGATGCTCCGGCCGCCCGGCGCGAGTCTCCGGCACAGTAACCCCGAGTGTTCCCAGGCGGGCCGACCATTGCACGGGGTCGGCGCACAGGCGAACGGTATCGGAGGAGTTGCCCAGGACCGGGACGCAGGTTTGCAGAGACTCCAGCATATCCGGGTCCGATTCAAAACCGGAGCCGTAGGCCAGCCGGTCACCCGGTTGGCTGCGCCGGCACACCGCGTCCAGTATGTCCGGGGAGAACTGGCCCGCGTCCAGGTTCACCCGAACCCTCTCATCGGCGTTCAAGTCCGTATCGAAAAACCCATCCATCGCCACGACCGGCCGCAGGCGATGCATCGCGGCCTCGGCATGCGCCCGCACCGAAGCGGACAGCAGGAACAATTTTCCGCTATTCCGCGGCACACTGGCGCGCCACTTCGAAAGCGTGTTCAAAATGGAAATAGACCGGCTCTTCCGCTTCGCGCATTTGCTGGAGCAACCGATGCTGGGTCTGGTACTTCACGTTGCCGATGGCCAGCGCCCCGATGCCGACAGCCCCGCTTTGGGAATCCTCGATCGCGCTGCCGTCATCCATCACCCCGAGGCCATGGATGCCGGAGGGGGGAACCGCGTTGACGTCCGCCGCCACTTTTAGCCGGGGCGCACGGGCCATCTGCTCTTTCGACACCAGCTGGATTCCTGCTGCCGCCGAAGCGAACACGATATCGGTTTCATCGAGCAGCGCGTCGAGTTGATCGTTGGCCTCCCCGTCGACGGCCGAATCCGCCCCGTATTTCTGGTTGCACAGATCCGCCGCTTGGTCACTTTTCTCTTTCTTGCGCCCCAGGATAGTGACCCGGGCTCCCGCGTTGGCGGCAATGACTGCCGCGGCTGACCCGACCGGACCGGTTCCGCCGAGCGCCACGATACGCTGACCGGAAAGCTCCTCCCCATGCCCATCGCGCAACGCCTTCTCTACTTTCGCCACCATAGCGGCGGCAGTCGTGAACGCCCCACTGGGATCGGCAAAGGCCGAAACGACAAAGGGCGGCACCATGGAGTTCTGGCAGGTCTCCAGCATGTCCATTGCCTGATGCATGTCGCGCCCGCCGATGAACAGGCCGGTACGCTTGACCCCGTTCGGCCCCCGCGAGAAGATCGCGTCTTCGACCAGGCCCTTGACTTCGCTGTCTTCCACCTGGATGTACGGAATGCAGGCATCCCAGCCGGCATCGTAGGCCATGTTGGCGTCAAACGGACTCAGGTTTTTTGCCGAAGTCAGCATGTGCAAAAGGTATTTCTTTTCCATGATTTTCCTTTTCTCAGGTTCTTGTGATGGTTTTTCTCTCTTCGCGGAGAGGTTCCTCTTCCAGCCCGGTGGATAGCGTCAGGTGATGCCCGCGGTTGGATGCCTCGACAATCCGGAGATCCAAGTCCGGGTCGACAGGCTGAAGTTTCTTTGCCAATGCATGCGCCTGGGTTTCGCTGTCCGTCAGGATAAATCCAGTCGGCCCCCAGGAACTTTGCCCAACGCCCTGAAAACCAAGCTGTTTGGCCTGTTTCAGGAGGCGAGTGATTTTTACGTGGAAAAAACGTCCACCTTGAGCGGGCGCGAAATAGTCTCCGACCTTGTCTTGCAACTCACCGACTCCGCCAGCAAAGCCTTCCAGGTCGCATTCACGCAGGGACGGCAAAATGCGCATCAGGGTCAGGCGGCACAAGTGGGCCGCATCTGCAGCGGGAAATTCAGGGAGATCACCGAAGGCCCGGTGTTCTGCCGTGCCCGAGAGGCCCTCCGCATCGCTTCGCGCCAGCAACAGCACGATCCGCCAGTGCTCGGGGAACGGATGCCGTGCAATGATCGGGGGAGGTGAATCGCCGCTTCCCCGCCCCCCGTCGACCAGGAAGCCGCCTTGTTCGAACGCGCCGATGCCGATTCCGGACCGCCCGCCGCGGGCCAGCTTCTCTGCAATGTCGTAAGGGTTGAGATCCAGTTCGTACAGGTGGCTTACCGCTGTGCCGACCGCCAGGGCCAGTTGCGTGCCGGAGCCCAGTCCCGCATGCGGGGGGATCGCCTGATGAACGTCGATCTTGACTGCGCCTTCCTGCCCCATCATGCCCAATAGGCGCTGAGCGTATTCGAGGGCCCGCTCCGAATCCGGCCCCTGTGCGCAGAATTCCGTGCTGCGAGAGCAGCGAAGACGGGTGCTGATCTGCGTCAGGCTGACACCGATGCCGCCGAAACGCCGGCCGAGACCGCCGTGCAGGTCTAGAAACCCGAGATGCAGGCGCGCCGGCGCCTCGATTTGGATGATTTGACCCACTGGCCCTGCCTGGAAATGCCGTGCCGGGAAGTATACAGGAAATATGGGCGTTTCAGGGGGCTTCAGGCTACCCAGGCCCGCGCATTCTGGAACAAGCGTAGCCAGGGTGCATTCTCTCCCCACTCCGGAGGATTCCAGGAATACTGCAGGGTGCGGAATACCCGTTCCGGGTGCGGCATCATGATGGTGACACGTCCATCCGTACTGGTCAAAGCGGTAATGCCTCCTTGCGAGCCGTTCGGGTTGGCGGGATAATTCTCTGCGGCGGCCTCTCCCTGTGCATCGATATAGCGCAGACAGGCCGTTTCTTCCAGGTTTGCCATGTCGCATTGCGGATCAATGCGCCCTTCCCCATGCGCGACGACGATCGGCAGGCGACTGCCCGCCATGCCCCGGAGCAGGATCGAGGGTGATTCCAAAACCTCTACCTGGCATAGCCGGGCCTCAAACTGCTCGCTGAGATTCGGCACGAAACGTGGCCAATGCCCCGCACCCGGAATCAGGTCTTTCACCTGAGAGAGTAACTGGCAGCCATTGCAGACGCCCAGCGCGAACACGTCCGCCCGCTTGAAAAAGTTATAAAAAATATCTCTCAACTCATTGTGGTAAAAGATATTTTTTGCCCATCCCCCACCCGCGCCCAGGACATCGCCGTACGAGAATCCGCCACAGGCGGCCAGACCCGTGACATCGTCTAGAAGCCGCGGATTCTGTTGGAGGTCGCTCATGTGCAGGTCCCTGCAGACGAAACCGGCCCGGGAGAACGCGGCCGCCATCTCGACTTGCCCGTTGACGCCTTGCTCCCTGAGAATCGCGACGACAGGCGCGGCGCCGACCTGGATGTAAGGGGCCGCGGGATTGTCCTCTGTTTCGTAGGACAGTTGGGAGAAAAGTGGCGGGGAATCCCAGTTCTTCCTGTTCTCGTGTTCGCTGCGGGCACACCCCTCATGATCGCGACGCCGGGCGATCTCGTAACTTGTCCGACTCCACAGCTGTTCAAGTTCGGGCAGCGACCAAGTTCCGATCGTTTCACCCTGGCATCGTACGCGAAGGGTTGCCTCGGAGGCCGGGGCCCCGATCCGTTCGCACACAAGCCCGGCCTCCCCGAAGCGATCCATGATCCCCTGCGCCTGTGCCTCTCGGACCTGCAAGACGGCGCCAATCTCCTCGTTGAACAGGTAGCCCAGCACTTCGCTCGCTTCCACTGGAAGGTTGAGGTCCAGACCCACGCGACCGGCGAAGGCGCATTCACACAGGCAAGTCAGCACCCCTCCGTCTGAGCGATCGTGGTAGGCCAGGATCGCATCCTCGGTCAGCAATGCCTGGATCTGATCGAACAAAGCGGCGAGAAGCAACGGGTCGTCCACGTCTGGAGTCTCCGACCCTGTCTGACCGTATGTTTGGGCCAGCGCCGACCCGCCCAAGCGGCGATGGGCATTCAAGGACACCAGCAGCAGGCATGAGTCTGCCGTGTCCTGCAACTGCGGCGTGGCATGTCGGCAGACATCTTCCACCGGGGCAAATGCCGAGACCACCAGCGAAACCGGTGCGGTTACCTGCTGATCCTCCCAGGTTGCCTGCATGGACAGGGAGTCCTTGCCGACCGGGATCGCGATGCCGAGCTTCGGGCATAAGTCCATGCCGACCGCCTCAACCGCTTCGTACAACCCGTACAGGGCATCTCCCTCGGAGCCTGCCGCCATCCAGTTTGCGGACAGGCGAATCCGGGTCCGATCGAGCACCTTCACGCCAGCCAGGTTGGTCAGGGCTTCCGCGACCGCCATGCGCGCGGAAGCCCCGGGGCGGTGAATGGCCAGGGCCGGCCTCTCCCCCATCGCCATGGCGTCTCCCTGGACCCCTTCAAAATCACAGGCCGTGACTGCCGCATCCGCGACCGGGACCTGCCAGGGACCGACCATCTGGTCCCGCACCGTCAGGCCACCCACCGAACGGTCCCCGATCGTAACCAGGAAAGATTTCGAGCCCACGCAAGGCAGCGTTAGCACACGTTCGATGGCTTCCGGAAGATCAACGCCCTCCAGGTTCAGCGGCACGTCCGGCCAGTCGACCGAAGGCACGGCGATATCCATTCGGGAGGATTCTCCGAACAAGAGCGTCAGGGGCAGGTCGGCGACAGCCTCTCCAAAATGCGGGTCGTCCACCTGCAGCTGACCGTCCGCGGCGGCCCGGCCGACGACCGAGAATGGGCATCGCTCCCGATGGCACAGTTCGGAAAAAGCCTCCAGCGCTTCCGCCCGGATCGCGAGCACATAACGTTCCTGGGACTCATTGCACCAAATCTCCCGGGGCGACATCCCGCGGTCGGCGCAAGGGATCTCGCGCAAGTCCAGCCCCGCCCCGCCCGGCTCCCCGTCAATCAGTTCCGGAATGGCATTGGAGAGTCCGCCCGCACCGACGTCGTGCAATGTCAGGATCGGGTTGTCCGCGCTTCGCGCCGTGCACTGCTCGATGACTTCCTGGGCGCGGCGCTGCATTTCCGGGTTGCTGCGTTGCACCGATGCATAGTCTAATTCTTCGTCCCCCGCGCCCGTGTGCTGGGATGATGCCGCCCCGCCCCCCAAGCCGATCAGCATGGCCGGCCCGCCCAAGACCACGATCAAGGCGCCCTCGGGAATAGATTTTTTCTGCACATGCTCATTGCGGATGCTACCGATCCCCCCTGCGATCATGATCGGCTTGTGGTAGCCGAATGTCTTGTTTCCCACAGGCGTGGGCACCTCGCTTTCCAAGGTGCGGAAATAACCCGTCAGGCACGGCCGGCCGAATTCGTTATTGAAAGAAGCGGCCCCGACCGGGCCTTCGATCATGATGTCCAGCGGCCGGGCCATGCGCGGCGGGTGTGCCCGGGACGGGGTCTCCCAAGGGCGTGGCCAGGTGTCGAGATTGAGGTTCGACACCGCAAATCCGCAGAGACCTGCCTTCGGGCGCCCACCCCGGCCGCAGGCGGTTTCATCGCGGATCTCCCCCCCGCTTCCGGTTGCCGCACCCGGAAACGGAGAAATGCCCGTCGGATGGTTGTGCGTTTCCACCTTGATGACCATGCCGTAGTCGCCGTCGATCGCCTCCCAGGCTCGGGTCCTCGGGTTCACCGCGAAACGACGGCCGGGGCCGAGATCCAGCACGGCGGCATTGTCGCTGTAGGCCGACAGGGTTCCGTCCGGCGACACGGCGTGCGTGTGCCGAATCATCTCGAACAGACTTTTTGGCATCGGCTTCCCATCGATCGTCCAGCGCGCATTGAACGTCTTGTGCCGGCAGTGCTCGGAATTCACCTGGGCGAACATCATCAATTCAGCGTCCGTCGGGTCACGCCCAAGTTCCTGATATGCCCGGATCAGGTATTCGATGTCGGCATCGGAAAGCGCCAGGCCGTATGTCCGATTTGCTTCACACAGGGCTAGGGCCGGGTCGGAGTTCAGAGAGACCCTTTCAAGCGGCACCGGTTCCGGGTGTGCGAAAAGTCTGTCGCACTGCTCGATACCCGGCAAGATCGACTCGGTCATCCGGTCGTGTAAAAGCGCGACCTGCTCGGGCGGGATGGGTTCCGCCCCCTGCAGGTGATACTCGGTTCCGCGCTCGACCCGAAGAATTGAAGTCAGCCCGCAATTCCGGATGATTTCCGTGGCCTTGCTGGACCATGGCGAAATGGTGCCCAGCCGCGGGACGACAAGAATCGAAAAGCCGGAATTCGGTTCGGCTGCGGCCGGTGCGTAATCCAGAAGCCCTGCAAGGATTTCCTCCTCGGCAGGATCCAAGGCCCGCTCGCAGTCCACGAAATGCAGGAAGCGCGCGCTGGAGACCTCCCCTCCACCATGCGCGTGCATGCGGGCATTAAGCCTATGCCGGGAATGATCGGTCAGCGCTTTGCCGCCGGAATAAGAGCAAATAGGCATGAAAATGACGGTCGGAGAGTCGATTCGTACCGAGAGGCATGGAAATCCAAGCGTATTATCCCGTATAATGGCAATTGATGACTTGGGGGTGACTTGGCTTCGACGGCGGTTACTAAATCCAAGGCGCATGCCGAGGCGGCAACGACCTCGTAAAAAATGGTTGTGAAAAAATTAGTTGCCAACGACGACAACTACGCACTAGCTGCTTAAATTCAGTTAGTCATCCTTTCGGGAGATGCTTGTGGATCCTGATATGGGTGTCGACTACACAAGATCGCCATCCGGTCTGTCTGGAGCCGGAAGGTTAAAGTCAACATGCAGGCTGGCGATCATCGGGCCCTGTCCGTCGGGTGTTGATCGTAAGATAAAGACGGTGCTAAGCATGTAGGGCCGAAGAGGAGGAACTGCCGGACGCGGGTTCGATTCCCGCCACCTCCACCACCTTGAACCTCTCTTGACGCATCGTAAGCTAGGTGCCAGCCTTGTCTGGTGGTTTATTTTCATGCGCTCGTGTCGCGCTTTGGTAGTCGGATGGGATCTAAAATAAACCAACTGTTGCAGCAGTGGCCAGCCGGAACGGTCGCCACGCTACGTTGGCTCAATTGCCGAGGTGTCGACCGCCGGCTTGCGAACAAGTACGTCCAGTCAGGCTGGCTGGAACGTTTAAGTCACGGCGCCTATAAGCGCGCTGGCTCGACAGTCGACTGGGCCGGTGCAGTCTACACACTGCAGACGCAGCTTACCCTTGACACCCATCCCGGCGGGATCACTGCCATCGAGCTGCGCGGCTACACACAACACCTCTCGTTTGGAGCGCGCGAGGTCGTCCTATTCGGAAATCCCGGCACGAAACTGCCCGCTTGGTTCAAGACTCACGCCTGGTCCAGACCGGTGACTCTCGTGACGACCGGCATCTTGGTGGGCACCGAAAAGACCACATCCAAACTTCCGGTCGACGAAGTCGACCTCGAGGTCTCGACACTCGAGCACGCGACTTTCGAGATGATGTACCTCGTGCCGAAACGGCAGTCTTACGAAGAGGCTTTCCAGGTGATGGAATCGCTGACAGCACTGCGCCCGCAGGTCGTACAATCGTTGCTCGAGGGTTGCACTTCCGTGAAGACCAAGCGGCTGTTCATGCATGCCGCCGAGCGAGCGAATCATTCGTGGTTGAAGCGCCTCGACCTTTCGAAAGTCGATTTCGGGTCAGGCCGACGCACCATCCACGCTGGAGGGCGCCTCGACAAGAAATACGATCTGGTCGTCGCCGACTCCGATCAGGAGTAGGACTGCTATATCCCGACAATGCTGTGGATAGCCTCCTCGAATCTCTCCTGAACGGAGTTGCCTTTACGGGAGGTGTGTACACGGTACGTAGCCGGTACGCTACCCATCCCACCCGCTGACCCGCCGCGTCATCGGCAAGAACCTCGCCCTACCACTGCATGCGAATATCAGCTCCGATGGTATGTTCCGGTCTGCTCGCATCATTCTCCCAGCGGGTCGCCTTCAGCTCGAAGGAGATATCGGGCGAACCCTCCACAGGCGTCAACCGCCAGCCCAAGCTGTAGTTGCGGGTGTCGGGTGCGAGGTTCAGCCCGACATGCGGGCTGCCCGTGAAACGCCCCGAGAAGGCCGGCATCCCGTAGGCCGCCTCCGCCGTCCAACGCCGCCCGGACCCGGACTCGGTGCGATCCTCCAGTGGGTCGGCCCGGAACAGCGCATCCAGCCCACCCTCGGCCTGCCCGCCCATCTCCTGGCGAAGTACCAGCGACAGCCCGCGCTCGGAGGCCGGTTCGGGATCGAACGCCAGTGACGCAGCGAAACCTCGGTCCTCGAGATCGTCCGCGCCATGCGTGATCAGTGTGCGGCCCGACAGGTCGAGCGAGAGGCCCAGGCTCGGGTCCACCCAGGCGAGCCCACCCCCGAGCTCCACCCCGAAGCCGGTCTCGGCATCGCCGCCATCCTGGCGCAGGCCAATCTCCAGTTTCGGGATCGCGTGACCGCCCCTCTCGGTGGCGATGCGGTAGCTGCCTTCAAGACCCAGTCGAAAGCGGGTTACATCCGAGTCCGAGGAGGCCAACTGATGGGTTTTGTCCGATGAGGTACGGGCCCACAAGGCATCCGAGGTGATCGCCAGGGCAGGACCACTACCCTGTGTGAGTGGGGCGATCACATCGCCTCGCAGTCCTGTCGCTGCCATGGTCCAGTCGATGTCTGACTTGAGGGAACCCCCGACCTTGGGCTTCAGGGTCACATCCCCGGTCCCATAGCCGAGCGTCCCCCACAGCTTCAGGCGCTGTGAGACCTGCAGGGAGACATAGGGCATCGCCGCCGTCAGGGTGGCCTCAATCTCGCCGTCCCCCTCGCGTACGGCGCCACTGCACAACACGGCCCGCGCCTGCGGGTCCATGCCCTGCAGCTGGGCCGGGTTCAGAGCGTCACAGACATTCTCAGCCGGGTCCGTATCCCGGTAGTCGCCATCTCCGTCGCTTTTTATCAATGCCAGGCCGAGCAACCAAGTACCGCGTGCATAGTCGACCCCCAGCAGGGCCGAGGTGGCCTCACCGTCCAGGGAGAAGATGCCTTCCTGGCCATCGAAGCTCGAATGTGCCACGCGGCCCCAGAGGGCGAGGCTGCCGCCCAGGTGATCCTGCTCGCCGGTGGCGGTGAAGTGGCTGCCGAGCAGCGCCTCGTGGACCGTCATGGAATGGGACGGTGCAGGCTGGCTGATGAAGCCATGGACATCATGCTCGATTCCACCACTGCCGGTGCCAAGGGCACGGGTGAACCCGGACGAATCGCCCAGGACCGTGTTTGTTACACCTGATGTGCCAGGGCCGGTCCCATCGAAGCTCGCTCCCTGCGATCCGAGATCAAGAGTCATCGCCTGTCCGGCGATTGCACCCTGCAGCCCGGCGGTGCGTGGTGCAGCGATACGCCCGGCAATGCCGTCCAGAGCCTGCTCGGCCACCGTGCGACCAAAGCGCGCGAGCCACGCCGCCGGCATCGGGTCGGAGTTGACGATCGTGCCCACCGCAACCCCGTCACCGATCACCGCACCGCCCGTCGGCTGCGACAGGCTCACCTCGAAGGTCTCCGGATCCTCATCGTGATTGTCGTTGTAGACATAGACCGGCGTCTTCTTCTCGGTCTGGCCCGGATGGAAGGTGAGCACGACCCCCTCTTCCCACCACCAGTAGTAGTCCTGCCCGTAGCGGGCCGAGACCGGCGTCGATTCTTGGGCCATGACGGTCACCTTCACCGTCTGCTGCACCGCCCGGTCGAGCCGTACCGTGAAGTACATCATCCCGACCTCCTCGTTGACGGTCTCATCCCCCACCGAAAACGTCGGGGCCGAGGCCGGGGCCGAGGCATCGTTGTCAGTGACCGCTACCGAGGCGGTATCCTCCGGTGCCGGGGCTACCGTATAGTGCAGCCCTTCCTCACCGTCTCCGGCCAACGTCGCGCTCACCACTCCATCCGGCTCGTCGGTCGTATCGTCCACCGTCGGTACGGTGAAGGTGGCCTCGGTCTCGCCCTGGGCGAGGGTGGCCGTGACCGCCCCTTCCTGCTCAGTTGCCACGAAGTCACTGCCCTCGGCCTCTGCAACCGTGAGGTGGACCGTCAGTTCCGCACCGGGTGCACGGCTTGCCGTCAGAGTGAAGGTGGCCTCCGTCCCCTCCACCACGGTCTCGGTTTTTGCGGTGATCGTGATCTCCGGCGGCGGTTCCAGGATGGCGAAGCCGGCCGACCCCGAGGCCGCAGCGCCCCCACTCAGGCCCGTCGCCACCGGTGTGCCGGGGTGTACCGTCACCGTCTCCTGCTCGCCCTCGGCCACGCTGTCCGCCACCGTCGCCAGCTCCAGTGTTGCGGAGACGGCCGATGCAGTCCCTGCGGCCCCGGCGAAGGTCACCGTGGGGAGGTGCTTCGGGCCGCTCCCCCCAAGGTGGGTATAGGTTACACCTGCAGGTGTGGTCTTCGGTGCGGCCAGCGTATAGTCGGTGCCCAGCGTGGCTGTACCTGCAAAGGCCAGGGGTACGACAAGGTGCTCGCCCTCGAGCAGTGCGCGCCCGAGCGTCAGGGTCAATGTCTTGGTGCCCGAGGCCTCGGGCAGGTCGCCCTCGGGGGCGGCCAGCGCCACCGCGGTGGCATCGTCGTCCTCTACGACCACGCTCGCACTCGCACCTGGATCCTCCACCGTGTAACCGGTGCCCTCGTTCACCGTCACCATAACGGCGCCTGCCAGCTCGTCGGTCTCATCGGCCAGCGTCACTACCGTGAAGGCGGCCTCGGCCTGGCCTGCCGGGAGCGTCACCGTGCGCTCGCCCAGCGCCGAGGTGTCGGCGATGACACCGCTCTGTGTGACCGTCACGGTCACCGCGAGTTCCTCTGCCGGCACGGGGTTGGCCTTTAGCGTGAAGGCCGCTGCCGTACCTTCCGTCACCCCGGAACCGGCGGTCACGGTGATCGTGGGAACCTGGGCCTCGGCCTGGGCCTCGGCCTGCACCACCGCTGGCACCTTCTCCAGGCATTCGAGTGCGGTCACCACCGGTACCCAGCGTTGCAGGCCGCGATCCACCTGCGCCTGCGCCTCGGCGACGGTCATCGGATTGCTGCTGTAGGCGTTATTCACCCCGAAGGAGGCCAGCACCCGGCTCCAGCGCTCGACATGACCCGGTGACGTCCGCCAGGTCTCGCCCGCAGCCTTCCGGGCGTCGGCCAGCAGGGCCTCGGAGACGCAGGCCGGTGTCGGGCTGTCGGTGCTCTGCGCACTGACGCTCAACGCATCCGGCCCCACGGCCAGGGTGGCCGTGGCGGCGAGGCTCGCCAGTTGCTGTGTGTCGCCGTTCTTGTCGACATATTCCGGGGTCACCGTCACCGTCAGGGTCATCGGCACCGAGGCACCGTGCTGGATGGTGGTCGTGGTGCCGGTCACACCGGGCAAGTCACCGGCGGACGCGTGCAGCGTATCGCTGCTCTCGGCACTCCACGACACGTCGTAGGAGGTGGCATGCTCCACCGCATCCCAGGTGACACTGGCGCTGGCATCATCCACCGCCGTCACCTGAACATTGGTCACCGCCTCGGTGGGCGTGGGGGTGGCCGTCGCGGGTGCTGCTTGCGGGGGAAGCGTGTTGCCGTCCAGGTTGCGACATTGGCTCTCCTGCCCGCGTGATCCCCGTCGGTTGCGCCCCGGGTTCAATACATGGGCGCGGATCGTATCGACCGTGACCTTGCGTACGCCGCCGCCCATGGCGGTGTGGGTGATGTCGGCGCAGGTGTCGTCGATGTTGCGAGAGGCCGGCTTGCGGACCACGTAGATCATGCGCCAGCACTCCCAGGGCGTGTCCGACGTGGCGTCGTAGCTCTCGCTCGGCTGTCGGCCCGCCACGGTCCGCTTGTAGCCGTTGTTGTCGAAGTATTCATGTGCTTCATAGCCGAGCCAGTTGGTGCAGCCCGTGCCTGCGCCGGGACTGCGGTCCTTGAATTCCACTCTCACCGTGTTTTGCGCAGCACCGCCTTCGGTCAACGACAGGCCGACGAGGTTCCGCTTGTCTGACGGCACCGTCGCCGTCACGGTCACCGAACCGCCCGGCTCCGGGCGGTTCGACAGGCGCACGACATAGGGTATCCTTTCGCCGGGTGCCGCGTTTTGCCACGCCTTCAGCCCGCGCGTTGACGTTATCGTATGCGGTCGCTGGATTCGTGCACCGCCCTTGATGTACCAATACGCCTCGACCTCGGGCGCATCGTCCACGTCGACCCGGACACGGCCCAGGTTCTGGCTGGAATAGCCACCACCGCTGGCCGTGTGGGTTAATTGCGTCATGCGGTTGCGATGCGAACCGGGATCATCTGCGCCGGTCACCGTCACCTGCTGGGGCGTCTGGTAGTTCGATGACGTGAAGGTAAGTGTTGTTGGGTTGGCAGTCGCGGCCCCACCGATCATGCCGATCGTGACGGTGGTGCTGCCGCCCGATGGTGCGGTCGTTAGGCGCACGCAATAGGTCGTTTCGCCGTTCTCGAGGATGCGAAGACGGGTTTCGCTGAAGACGGGGTTCTGGGCAGAGCATGTTACCACCGGCGGGGCCTCGTCGTCCTCCAGCGTCAGGGTCGCCGCGTTGTTCGAGGCATGCGCCGTCACGCCGCCGCTCACCGTGGTGTCCGTCAGGCCGAGTGAGCTCAGCGTCGCGGTGATCGCCTCGTGGGCCATGTCGCCGTCGTCACGGTTCGCCACCGGGGTCAGCGTCACCGTCGCCGTCTGCACCGTGTTGGAGTCATGGCCGGTGAAGACCACCCGCGGGTTGGCCGTCAATGCGTTCTCGAGCGTCACCCCGCTGTGCATGCTCGCCGCCGCGGCTGTGACTTCAAAGTCGTGGTTGGCGGTGCTGCCGCCGTCCACGCTCCCCGGCAGTCTTGCCCCGGTGCTCGTCGCCAGTGCGATCGGCACGCCGATGGTCTCCCCGGCATAGAGTCGGCGATCCAGCGAGACCGTGAGCACCGCCGTATCCGAGGCGTCGCCCTCGGTCATGGTCATATCTGAACTCGTAAGTGAGACCGTGGTGTCCTCGTCGTCCTGGATGAGCAGCTTGTCGGAGGCGTCGCTGGAGGAGACCGTGTAGCTGTCATTGTCGGCCGAGCAGCCCACGGTACTGGGCGGCACCACCTCGACGGTGACGCTGCTGTCCTGATCATCCGCGGCGGTGTTGGTCCAGGTGAGCGTGTGGGTGCCCGAGCCGTTGGTGACACTGCTCGGCATGTTCACCGTCTGGATGCCTTCATTGCCCGAGGCTACCCGGTTGCCGCCGCTCTCGGTCACCCGCACGCACACCGTCAGCGCGCTCGGCAGCGGCTGGTCGGCGGCAAGGTTGAAGCCGATGCCGGTCGTGCCCTCGCTCTCCGCGACCTTCTTCTCGCCCGCGTCCGAGCGGCTCTCGCCTTCGCTGATGGGAAGGGATACCGAGATCTCCGGGGCCGGGGTGTCGTCGTCGAGGATCGTGTAGGTCGCCGTGGACGTGCCCAGGGTCACGCCGGCGGGATTGCCCTGTAAAGTGATCTGTGCGATCACTGTCTCGTCGGGCTCGGCGTCAGTATCGCCCCGTATGCGCATGCCGAACCCGCTATCTGAGGTCTGTCCGGCGCTAAGAGTTTTGTTTTGAATGCATTGGCCGAATAGGGCAGGAATGATACTGCCACCATTCAAGGTCTGGAAGTCGTCGGATGCGCCCCGGGTCGCTGTTCCTGAGCTTGTGAAGCAGATAGTGTAAGTGACATCTACCGAAGCGGCCGACGACAGACTCACCATGAAGAACTTGTCGGTCGTGCCCGCATCGCCCTCGTTCGCATCCGCGGGGGCGCTGATGGACAGGACAGACTGCGCCTGCGCCTGCCCGGCAGCGAGGACCCAAAGCAGTGGCAGGCCGATCAGCGCAGTGGCGGCGGCTCGGCGCAGACGGCGAGCGGCAGGACGGGAACCCGCTACGGCACGGGCAGATGTATGGCAGAAAAAGCGGCCGGATAGGCCATGCCTGTGTTCAGCGGTTCGGGTGCGGGTTGAGCGCGCGGATTGCTGTGCTAAGGGGGGGGGGGGGGGCAACGGCATTGACTTAAGGCTACAGCCCTTGCCGCCAAAGGGTTTTGCTGTGTTTTTCTCAAACATCGCACTTGGCATTGTAGCAAATTAGCCGAGTCCGCGATCCGGGCCTTTTTCTCCGAAGCCCTGGCCGCTTGATCACGACGATATTTCCCGATTATCCGATATACTGTGTGCCACATTGATTCCCCTCTAAGCCCCGACCGACTCATGACGTTTGTCGTCCTCGAAGACTGCATCAAATGTAAATACACCGACTGTGTGGAAGTCTGCCCGGTCGAATGTTTCCACGAAGGTCCTAATTTTCTGGTGATCGACCCCGAAGAATGCATTGACTGCGCCCTGTGTGTGCCGGAATGTCCGATTAATGCCATCGTTCCGGAAAAAGACCTCCCTGAGGATCAGCAGGAATTTCTCCAGATTAATGCCGACCTGGCGAGCGAGTGGCCGGAAATCAGTCGCCAGAAACCTCCCCCACCTGATGCGGACGAGTGGCGCGGAAAGCCCGGGAAAAGAGCCCTGCTCGAACTCTAAATGAAACAGACCATCTGCCCCCCGCATGTGCCGCTGGGGGAGTATTGCGCTGACACCATTCTTGAGCACCATGCGGAGGCCCTGCCTGATCTGACCCGCATTGTGGTCCTGGTGCCGAATGCCACATCGGGTCGATCCTTACGGTCGGCGTTACTCAACCGCGCCAACCCCAACCATCCCGGCTTGCTGTTGCCCCCCATTCTGACTTTCCCGGCATGGGCGCGTCAACACAGCCGTTTCGGCGGCACGGAAAACCATCTATCCGAATTACTGGATCTCGTGGCCGTTCTGCAAAAAAGCGAGACCCTGAAGCCCCTGAAACAGGCCGATTCCTGGTCGTTGGCTCGCGAAATGATGGAACTGTTCGACCAGCTTTGGCTCAATGAGGTCACGTTGCCCTCGGATCAGGAAGAACTGACGTCACGGCTTCGAGAGGCTTACCAGATTGCTGGAAAACCCCCAGATCAATTGGGGCACGAAGCCCGCATCATTCACCTGCTGTGGTCTGCCTGGAGCAAAGGGTCAGGAAATTTTCTCAGTTCTGGAAAATACTACCGCGAAACTTTGCAGCACCTGGCTCCGCCACCGGGCACAAAAGCCATCTACGTCTGCGGTCACGACCGGCTCACGACCGTCGAGATCGAATCGCTCAGGCGGCTGCACCCGGACATTCCCGTCTCCATCTTCACCCGACCGCAATCACTCATCTCCCTGGACGCGGAAGCGTCGGCAATCGAAAACCCGCCCTCCCCTTACGCCACGGTTCTCCAGAAAGCGTTTGCGCAGGAAGAATCCACCATGGTGAAACGCGCGCAAGCCTGCCGCGCGAACTGCCCGCAAGACCCGCTGAAGGATAAGTTGTCCACATTCGTCGCGGAGCAGGCGGAACCCCACGCCCGCGGCATCGACATCCAGATCCGGCGCTGGCTCGCGGAAGGACATCGGAAGATTGGGCTGGTCACCGAGGATCGAAAATTGGCACGCCGGGTCCGCGCCTTGCTGGAACGGGCTGGCATCCAAGTCCGGGATTATGCCGGTTGGGCGCTTTCCACCACCAGTGCGGCCAGCGCAGTCGTGCGGTGGATCGAATGCCTGAACGAAGATTTTCACTACCTGGCATTTTTGGACATTCTTAAGTCTCCATTCGTGCGTCTGAAAGATGTCCCTATCGAACCGGGCCGCATCGGGGAATTTGAACAGCTTCTACACCGCCGTAATGTTCACAACGACCTCGAGAACTATCGGCGGATTGCCAGCGGAGAGCCTGACTGGCTGAGTATGCTGGATCAGGTCGAGAGTGCCGCCCGGCCCTTGCAGGCGCTGCGCGAACCGACCGGCGGGGAGTACATGGAAGCCCTGCTGGAGAGCCTAGATCTGCTCGGTTGTCGGTCCGGCCTGGCGCGCGACGAAGTCGGGAGCCAAGTGTTGTCGGATTTGAACCGCATGCGTTTCCAGTTGTCACAAAGCACGACCCGACTGCAGAAATCTCAGTGGGATGCCCTGTTACGCTGGACGCTGGAACAACAAAACTTCCGGCACCAGTCCTCACAGGACTTGGTATCCCTGATTAATCTCCATCAGGCCCATCTCGCCCGCTTCGACCACCTGATCGTCGCCGGCATGGATGCCCGCCACTATCCGGGCACGGATTCCTCTTTCCTCGTCTTCAACGACTCGGTCCGCGGGGATTTGGGGTTGCCGACCCGTACCGAACTCAGGAAACTGGATTTGCAGCGATTCCTGTCCCTGATCCTGTCTGCCGAGCACGCCCTCCTGACCTACCAGAAAACCGACCAGGACGAACCGCTCTTGCCGAGTATCTGGTGGACCCAGATTGATGTGTTCCACCGCCTGGCGTACCGGACATCTCTGAAAGATCCCTCCCTCCCCTTACTCAGCCTGCACCCGGATGCCTGGGTGCGCCCCGCCGAACTTCAGGTCCGTGACGTTGCCCTCACAGGCATGCCGCATCCGCCCGCCCGCCCGGACCTTTTGCCCGGCAAGATTTCAGCGAGCGGCCACCAGGATCTGGTCGACTGCCCGTACCGCTTCTATGTCCGCGACATGCTCCGCATCCAGGAAGCCGACACGCTCAGCGAAGAAATGGACAACATGGAGTTCGGCAGCTACGTCCACCGATGCCTGGAGGCTTTTCATGCCGGTCTCCTAGGCGCCCCGGGGCCCTGGCAGGGGCGAATCGAAGGGAATGAGGCCGCCGCGTACACGCTGCTGCAGGACATCGGCACGCATTTCATGGAACGACTGGCTCCCAGCCCCTCGAACATTGTATTCCTCGAACGCTGGAAATCCATTGCGCGATATTATTTAGAAATCCAAAAATCCTTTGAAGAACAACGAATAATAATTGAAAGTGAACAACAGGCTGAGCATAAGGTCGATGAAGGCCTGGTGCTGCGCGGGCGTATTGACCGGATGGATGAAGACGAGGACGGAAATCGCATCGTCATCGACTACAAGACCGGCTCCAAAAAGATCCTCGAGAGTGAAGTGAAAAGCGGGGAGAAGGTCCAATTGCCCAGCTATGCGCTGATGGCAGGACCCGTCGATCGGGCCGAATACTGGTGGCTGGGCAAGCTCTCAGGAAGTGAAAAGCCTCTGACCTCCCTGGAGGGAGAAGCCCTGAGGGCAATCGGCCAAAAAGTGGACCGACGGTTGCGTGAAGTATTCAGGGATTTACGCGCCGGCCATGACATGCCGGCCCATGGTGACGAAGAGACATGCAAATTTTGCTATGCGCAGGGAGTGTGCCGCAAAGACGTGATCACCGTAAAACCCACGTAAGCCTCGCCCCGACTGTCGGCGGCAGCCGGTTTTTACGATCCCGCTTCTTGGCCCGCTGCGGTCCTCGTCCCGGAAGCGTCGATGTTGACGCCCAGGTCTTCAAGCGTCTTGCACAGTAGGAGGAGATCTTCCAGCGACTGGGCCTTCCCCTGTGGCCGGCGCAACAAGTAGGCCGGATGGTAGGTGGGGATCACCGGGATCGCTGACTCTCCCACTTTGAATACGGTGCCACGCAACTGACCGATCGGCGTCTCGACCCCAAGGAGATTTTGCGCCGCCACGGCGCCCAGCGCCAGTATGGCTTTGGGCTGGATCAATTCAATCTGGCGGTTCAGGTAGGGACGACAGGACTCCGCCTCTCCCGGCGTTGGGTTTTCGTTGTTCGGCGGGCGGCATTTCAAGATGTTCGCGATAAATATCCGCTCCCGGCTCAATCCGATTGCCTCCAGCATGCTGTCCAGCAATTTTCCAGCTCGACCGACGAAAGGCTCTCCCCGGGCATCCTCATCCGCCCCGGGGGCCTCGCCGATCAGCATGAGGTTTGCGTTTTCATCTCCGACCCCGAAGACCGTATTCTTCCGGGTTCGATGCAATTCGCAGAGGACGCAATCCGAAACTTCCTTACGCAACACGCGCCATTTGCGCAACTGCTGTTTATCGGCGTCGAGCGTCAAGGTTCCGGACTTCTCGCCCTCTCCTCCCTCTTCCACAGCCCCGGAGAATTCCGGTTCGCCATTTCCCTGCAATTCTTCCACCGCCCCGTCCACTGCATTCCGGTCTCGGTGTTCCCACCGACTCAGGCCTAATTCTTCGAGATGTTGATCACGGGGCATGGCTTGGATCCCAAATGTGATGCTCCAACGCTAGATGTGATCCAGCTGCGGGTGCATCCGGCCGGGCTCTCGAATCAGCTTCCCCAGCGCATTCAGGTAAGCATGCGCGGAAGCAATAACGATATCCGTGTGTGCGCCCTGCCCATTGACCACCATGTCGTTTTTCCTCAGGCGCACCGTCACTTCACCCTGGGCGTCTGTCCCGGTGGTGATATTGTTGACCGAATACAACTGCAATTCGGACTCTGAATTGACGATCTTCTCAATCGCCCTGAACGAGGCGTCGACCGGTCCTCCCCCGGAGGCTTCTCCGTTGAATTTCTCACCCCCGCGCGCCAGGGTGACCTGAGCCATCGGCGTGGTCCCGACTTTCGAGGTGACCTCGAGGTCAATCAAGTGGTACGCCTCTTGGTTCGATGGCTCCGCCTCCATCAGCGCCAGTCTCCGCAAGTCATCGTCATAGATTTCATGCTTGCGATCCGCCAATTCCTTGAAATGGGCGAAAAAGGTATCCATCTCACCCTCCTCGATCATGATGCCGAGCTTCTGGATGCGGTCCATGATGGCCCGCCGTCCGGAATGTTTCCCCAGAACGATTCGGTTGTCGGACCAACCGACATCCTGGGCGCGCATGATTTCATAGGTTTCCCGATACTTGAGCACACCGTCCTGATGGATGCCGGATTCATGCGCAAAGGCATTGGCACCCACGATCGCCTTGTTCGGCTGGACCGGGAAGCCCGTCACGCTGGAGACCAGGCGTGATGTCGGCACGATCTGGGTCGTGTCAATTCCGGTATCGCAATCGAACATATCCTGGCGGGTGCGCACGGCCATGACGATCTCTTCCAGCGAAGCGTTCCCCGCCCGTTCGCCCAAACCGTTGATCGTGCATTCGACCTGGCGGGCTCCGTGGCGCACGGCCGACAGGGAGTTGGCCACAGCCAACCCGAGGTCGTTATGGCAGTGAACCGAAAACACGGCCTGGTCCGCATTGGGGATGCGCTCGATCAATTCGCCCACCAGTTCACCGAACTGGAACGGCAGGCTGTATCCGACCGTGTCCGGGATATTGATGGTCCCGGCCCCTGCCGCGATCACAGCCTCGATGATCCGGCACAGGAAATCCTGCTCCGAACGCCCGGCGTCCTCCGGGGAGAACTCCACGTCATCGGTATATTGCCGAGCCCGCTTCACCGCCGCCACGGCATGGTCGATCACCTGTTCCGGCTGCATGTGGAGCTTTTGCTCCATATGGATCGGAGAGGTCGCAATGAAGGTATGAATCCGCGGGCGTGCCGCCGTCCTCAGTGCTTCGGCTGCCCGGTCGATGTCCTTGTCCAAGGCGCGCGCCAGACCGCAGACCGTGCTGTCGGTTACCGCCTTTCCGATCTGCTTCACGGACTCGAACTCGTCCGGACTGGCGATCGGAAATCCCGCCTCAATGACATCAACATGCATTTGTTGCAGGGCGCGGGCGATATTCAGCTTCTCGTCCCGCGTCATGGAGGCCCCGGGGCTCTGCTCGCCGTCCCGGAGTGTGGTGTCGAAAATGATCAACTTGTCCATTTCTGGATATTCCCTTGGCTTTTGGCCCCACTATTGCAGGGGCATTGGGTCAACTGTGGTTCCAGGCGTTTTACGCGCCAAATCGTCTGTAGAGTGGTGTCGTTCTGCCGCTACCGCGGCAGTAGGAAAGCAACCCGAAGCAAGGCAACACGGTGCGCGACCGTGCTGGGGGAATGGGAATCGTACAAACTTTTCATCATGGCTTCAGTCGGTACGGCCTTAGGATAACCCACTTTAGACTTTTCCACCACCGGGACTCGGCTATGACCTGCGTGCAGGGCCGGAGAACTCCCGTCAGGCGAACGAGGGCCGCTGGCGGTGGTAGTGCTTGACGTCGCGGAAGCTTTCGCCGCCTTCGTCGGTCCCGGCACCCAGGTACAGTTCCTGCACGTCGGCCCGCCCCATCAGTTCCTCGGAAGGCCCGTGAAGCATGACGCGTCCGTTTTCAACCACATAGGCTTCCGTCGCGTAGTTGAGCGCAATCCGGGCATTCTGTTCGGCCACCAGGAAGCTCACCCCTTCGTTCTTGTTGAGGTTCTGCACGATGTCGAACACTTCTTCCACCAGCTGCGGGGCGATGCCCATGGACGGCTCGTCCAGCAAAATCAGTTTCGGACGCGACATCAAGGCCCGGCCGATGGCAACCATCTGCTGCTCGCCGCCGGAGGTGAAGCCGGCTTCACTTTTCCTGCGCACCTTGATGCGGGGGAAGTATTCGTAGACCAATTCCAGATCCTTTTTAGCCTGTGCCCGGTCTTCATGGATGAATGAGCCGGTCATCAAGTTCTCTTCCACCGTCAAGTGGGCGAAGCAGTGTCGGCCTTCCAGGACCTGCGAGACGCCGCTTTTCACCAAGTCGTATGCGCTCATTCCTGCGGTGTCTTCGCCGAGGATCTCGATCGAGCCCTTGCTGATCTCGCCGCGTTCGGCCGGCAACAGGTTGGAGCAAGCCTTAAGGGTGGTCGTCTTGCCGGCCCCGTTGGCGCCCAGCAATGAAACGATCGCGCCCTTCTTGACCTGCAGGCTGATGCCACGCAAGGCCAGAATCACGCGGGCATACGTTACTTCGATATTGTTTATGGACAGCAGGACATCGGTCATGGCACAAGCTCCAGTTGTTGTGGGGCTGAGTCTGGTGCGAAGCGGGATGCGCTTGGCTTCAGAGACAACCGGTTCTGATTAATCCCCGGGTCGGGGAAGAGGTCGGGCGGGGGTTGCCCCCCGCCGTCACTCTATAAAACATACCTTCGATTAGACTTCGAAGTCGTCGCGCTGTGCGGGGTCGTTGCAATCACGCGGGGTAATCCCCTCGTTTTCGATTGCGTTTTCCGCTTTGGCGTCGATGATGGCCTGAGAAAGCTCAACATCACCATCGATCCAGTCACTTGCGACTTCCCACTTGGTCTCGGCGTAAACCCACCGCATGAACTTGGCCTGGTGGCCGCCCACATGGTCCATGCAATTGGTTTTGATTTCCGGAACCAGACCGTTCGCGCCCAACTCGGTCAGGCGTGCGGTATCCAGGTTCAGGTTCTCAAAGCCCCAACGCACCTGTGCGGAGTTGACGTCAGATCCGAAACGGGCCTGAGCGACACGAACCGCCTCCAGGTGGATGACACCAGCCATCACGCCGAGGTTCCAGTAGTTGGAACCAATGCGGGATTTATCTTCCAGGTCACCTTTACCTTGGTCATACAGGTTTTCAACGATTTCGTCAATCACCTTGGCCACGCGACCCGTCGGGTGCGTGGTAATGGCCTGGTAACCGTTGGCGGAAGAGCCAGCCGGCTTCACGTCACCATCGTCGTTGCTCCAGATGTTGCCGATCAGGTTGGAAATCGGGAAGCCCATGCGGACACCTGTCTGCATAGCTACCGGATTCATCACGCCCCAGCCGCGCAGCACCACGTAGTCAGGCTTCGAGCGGCGGATTTTCAGCCACTGTGAAGTCTGCTCGTTGCCCGGATGGGGAACTTCGATCGCTTCCGATGAGCACCCATGCTTCTCACAAAGCATGTGCGTGAACTCGACGGCTTCACGTCCATAGGTGGAGCCGTGGAACAGCAAGGTGATCTTCTTGCCCGCCAGGTTCTCCATGCCGCCTTCCAGCTGGCCGATGTAGGCCGTGATGATGGAATGCTCGTCGTAGGTATTGATACCTGGCATGAAGTAGTACGGGAAGACGTCGCCACGCTGGCCTTCGGTCCGGCCGTGGTTGACTGCGATGATCGCAATCTTGTCCTTGCGGCCCTGTGCGACTAGAGAAGTGGAGATACCCACGGACAGGGGATCGAAAAACAGAGCTTGCTTGCCCTGGAATTCTTTCTGCCGGTGATAACACTCCACGCCTTTTTGGTCGTTGTAGTTGGTTTCGCATTCATTCCAAATGATGTTCATGCCACCAACACCGCCTTCCTTCATGTTCATCAACGTGTAATAGTCGATGATTCCACCGAAGTAGCCGGTGCCACCTGTCGCGTACGGCCCCACTCGATAGACCGGCATGGGGATGTAGACGTCCCCTTCGGCCATCACTGGAGCAGTCACGGACATGGCGGTAGCCATGGCGAGACCTGTTATCCAAATTTTGGTTTTCATAATGTGTGTTGCCCTCCTATAAGAGGCTTTTTAGTTATGAGCTTGCAGTTAACTGCTTTATCAGCAAGCCCCTTTTACACCCAAACTCCCCTTTTAGCAAATGCCCTCAGGGGATTTTTTGAGTAGTCTTGGAAAATCAATGGGTTGTATTTCATCGCTTGGGGGCCGCCACGTATTAATGCGGGAAAGGCCAAGTTCGCAGTTTCTGCTTGGCCGTCGCCCACAGCGCCGCCAGCCCGCCCGGTTCGCGAATCAGCAAGGCGATGATCAGGATGCCATACGTGATCTTGGCGACATTGTCCACCACTGCGGTATCGAACGCCCCCTGGAACAGGTAGTCGCCGGCCCAGGAGAAGAGGATCGGGAACTCGTACACCAGGACCGTCCCATAGAACGAGCCGGCAATCGAGCCCAGCCCGCCGATAATCACCATGAACAGAATCTCGAACGAGCGATTCATCTCGAAGGTGCGGATCCCGAGCACCTGCAGGTAGGTGTAACAGAACAGTGCCCCGCCCACGCCGCAGTAGAAGCAACTGACGAAGAACGCCAGCATCTTGGTGCGGATCACCGAGATGCCAATCACGCTGGCCGCGATGTCCATGTCGCGGACCGCCATGAAATTTCGCCCGGTCGAACTTCGCATCAGGTTCTTGGCAAATAGCGCGAGTGCGGTGACGATGCCTAGGGACAGCAGGTACTTGGCCTCGAAACTGGCCATGTCCACGTCGAAGGTCTCGCCGATCCCGAACAGGTCGAAATGATGATCCGGCAAGGTGACCGTGGCCGTCGCATAGTTCAGGAAGTACGGATAGGAGCGGAAGAACCAGAGCGCGAAATACTGCGCCGCCAGTGTCGACACCAGCAGGTAGAAGCCTTTGATCCGGATGCTGGGCAAGCCGAAGATAATGCCGATCACGCCGGTCACCGAACCCGCCAGCAGCATGGCCAGCGGCAGATTCATCCATTCCGGGCTGCGCAGCATGATGTTGAAGGTAAAGAAGGCGCCAAAACACATGAACCCCGCCGTGCCGAGCGACAGCTGCCCGGTCATGCCGGTGAGCAGGTTCAGGCCGAGCGCGGCCGTGCCGTAAGCCAAAATCGGGATCAAGTGGGCGGCCAGCCAGTAGTCGCTGGCGATATAAGGCACGACAAAGATCATGAACAGCATGAAGATGCCCATCGCCCACTTGTCGAAGGGAATCGGAAAGAGCTTTCGATCCTCAAGATAGCTGGTAATGAACGTGCCGGTTTCGCGATAAATCATGGCTAGACTCTCTCGATGGCTTTCAGGCCGAATAATCCCGACGGTCTAAACAACAGAAAGACCAAAGCAATAAAATAGGAGAACCAGGTTTCAATCCCCTGCACGCCGAATAAATCGCCCAGGTAGATTTCGCCCAGTTTTTCGCCGACCCCAATGATCAGGCCGCCGACGATGGCGCCGGGGATCGAAGTCAGGCCGCCAATCAGAATGACCGGAAGCGCCTTGAGCACCGCCTCCACAAGCGTAAACGAGACACTGACCCGTTCCGCCCACAACAGGCCCGCGATCAGCGCGATGATGCCGGTCACGGCCCAGACCAGGGCCCAGACCCGGGACAGCGGAATGCCCACGGCCATGGCGGCCAGGTGGTCGTCAGAGACCGCGCGCAGCGACATCCCGGTGCGCGTCTTCTGGAAGAAGATCGCCAGGATCAAGATCATGGTGCCGGCCACGATCGTGGCAAAGACATCGAACTTGGAGATCAGAATATCCAGCCATTCGATGTAGTCGACAACGAACACCGTCATGTTGACCGGATCCAACAGCGCCAGATCCAGGAAGTCCGCCAACTGCAGGCCGTGGATCGCAGAGTCCCACATGTACTGGGCCAAGCCTTCGATCAGGATGGCCAGGCCGACCGTCGCCATGAACAGCGACAGCAGCGACTGGTTGGCCAGCGGGCGCATCATTAAACGCTCCACGAGGATCCCGAACACCACCATGGTACCCATCGAGATGATCAGGGCCACCCAGAAGTTCACGCTTCCCTCGGTCAGCTTGACGAACGTCAACGCGGCGAACAGCAGCATGGTGCCCTGGGCGAAATTGAAGATCCCGGAGGACTTGTAAATCAGTACGAAACCGATCGCCACCAGCGAGTACATCACGCCGGACATCAGTCCGCCGACGATCAGCTCAATGAAAAAGACCCAGTCGAAATCCATGCCCGTGTCCTCAGTGCGTCACGCCCAGATAGGCGTCGATAACTTCCTGGTTGTTTTTGACTTCGTCCGGTGTGCCATCCCCGATCTTCGCGCCATAGTCCAGCACCACCACGTGGTCGGAAATATCCATCACCACGCTCATGTCATGTTCGATCAAAACAATCGTCGTCCCGTACTCGCGGTTGATCTCAAGCGCGAAGCAGGACATGTCTTTCTTTTCTTCCAGGTTCATACCGGTCATCGGTTCGTCCTGCAGCAGCATGACCGGTTCGGCCACCAGGGCCCGCGCCAGCTCGACGCGCTTCTGCAGCCCGTAGGGCAACTTTCCGACCGGGGTCTTGCGGATGCCCTGCAGGTGCAGGAACTCGATCACTTCCTCGACCGCCTTGCGGTTTTCCACCTCTTCGCGGCGGGCCCGGCCGATGTTGAGGCCCTGCTCGATCCAAGTGGAACGGATCTTCATGCAGCGCCCGGTCAGAATGTTCTCCAGCACGGTCATGCCCTGGAACAGGCCAATGTTCTGGAACGTCCGGGCCATACCCAGCTGGGCGATCTGCCGCGGGCGCATCCGGGTGCAATCCTGGCCCTTGAAGACGACCTGGCCTTCCTGCGGGACATAGACGCCGTTGATGACATTGAGCATGGAACTCTTACCGGCACCATTGGGCCCGATGACGGCGCAGATCTCGCCTTCCGCGACATCAAAACTGATCCCGTTCAGCGCGGTCACACCGCCGAACGCCAGGGTGATGTTGTTGATTTGAAGAATCGGGTTTGCAGCAGCCATATCAAACGTTCCCCAAAGGCAGGGTGTAGGACTCCTCGTCCACCGGGTCTGTATAAGTGTACTCCAAGGCGTCGCTGTACAGCGCGTCAAACAGGCCGCGGTGCTTCTCTGTCACTTCATGGCAGCGCAGTTTCCGCGTCGGGGTCACCTCGCCGGCCGCCGCCAGGAATTCCCGGTTCAGGATGGCGAAGCGGCGGACCTGCATGGCCGCGGTTGCCGGGTCTTTGGCCAGGTCCTCGTTGACCTTTTGCAGGTATTCGCGAATCATCTCCTGCACCGAGGCGTGCGCCGAGAGATCGGCATAACCCGTATAGCGCAGGCTGCGGCGGTCTGCCCAGGTGCGGGTAATCGTGCCGTCCACCGCCACCACGGCGACCGGGTAGTCCCGTCCGTCTCCGAGCACGATCGCCTGCTTGATGTATTCGTAGGAACGCAGGCGGTTTTCCAGCATGTCCGGCGCAAAGGTGGTGCCGCCGTTCAAAACCCCCATGCGGGCAATCTGTCCGTCCACGTGCAGGCGCCCCTGATCGTCCAGGTGACCGGCGTCGTGGGTCCGCACCCAGCCGTCCTTCATGCTGTCGGCCGTGGCTTCCGGATTTTTGTAGATCCCCTTCATCTGGCCCGGCCCACGGAACCATATCTCGCCATTCTCGATGCGCACCTCCGTATCGCCGAGTGGCAGGCCCACCGAATCCGAATTCCAGTCTTCGGGGGATTGCATGGTCACGCAGGCGCATCCTTCGACCTGGCCGTACGTCTCACGCAGGTCGATCCCGATCGCCCGGAAGAAGTGGAACACGTCCGGCGCGATCGCATCGCCGCCGGTCAGCGCCAGGCGCAAACGGCTCAAGCCGTAGATGTTGCAGAACGGGCTGAACGTGGTGATCCGCGCAAACATGAAGCGCAGCCAGTCGGCCAGGGAGCCCTTCTGGCCTGCGGCACGGTGCGCGGCGACCGTCATGACGGCGCGCAAGGCGGCCTTGTAAATCTGGGTGTCGAAGGTCCGGGCGCTTTCGATCCGGTTGGAGGCGTGGGTGTAGATGTATTTGTAGACGTAGGGCGGACCGAACAGGATGCTCGGGCCGATCTCCTGCATGTTTTGCAGCACCGTGTCTTCGCTCTCCGGACAGTTCATGGTGCAGCCGCTCACCAGGGTCAATGAAAAGGAGAACAGGAAGTCGCTGGAGACCGACAGCGGCAGATACGCCAGCAATTCATCCTTGGCGGTGACCGCCTCGCGTTGCGCCAAGCTGCGGGCCGTCGCAATCAAGGCGCCGTGCGACAGTTCCACCGGGCGTTCCGCACGGCCGGTGCCGGAGGTGAACAGGATGGCTGCGGTGTCTTCCAAGTCCCGCTGTCCTTCCATCTGCTCCAGGTATGCGGCCGAGGCCTCGATCCCGTCCGTCGCATCCGACAGCGCCATCAACTCGGGCTGGGTATACGTATCCATGCCCCGCCCGTTGATATAAAAAATCTTCTTGACATGGGTCTGCCCGCATTCCAGCAAGGCATCCACGTGTTGTTGCTCGAACGCGAGGACATGCGAGACGTCGGCGCTGTCGACCTGTTGTCGGAGTTCCTCGCCAAACGTGTTCGAGCCGACCGGCACCACGACCCCCCCGAGGCTTTGGACGGCGAGGTATCCCAGGTACAGTTCGCTGTGGTTGGAGCCGAAGATCCCGACCGGGGTTCCCGCCTCCACTCCGGTTTTGCTCAGCGTCTGGGCCAGAACGGAAACCCGGTCGCGGGCTTGGGCCCAAGAGGTGGTCGCCCAAATCCCCATGCACTTCGTTCGCAGGGCCGGGGCGTCCGGACGCTTCCTTGCCTGTTCCAGCAATAACGAAAGAAATGTGTCCATTAACTCCAGCCTTGCGGAAAAATCGAAACGGATATATTACTCATCGGCTTCTGAGGAAGTCCCTAAAATTGTGATGGCGCATTATAGCCAATCAGTGCCGCTGCATTATACCCAATTCCGGGTACAGGCTCCGTACCCCGAACCCGACCACTGCCACCCTGTCACCGGCGTGCCTGAAAAAACTTTAGGATCAGGGCCCTGCTTTGCGCCGCGCACACTCCCGAAGTCACGGCGAAACGGTGATTCAGGAAGGTCAGTTCGCGCGCATCGAACGCGCCGCCGAGGCACCCCGTCTTCGGGTCTGCGGCGCCGAATACCAGGCGGGCCACGCGCGCCGCGACGGCCGCCCCCACGCACATCAGGCAGGGTTCGAGCGTGACGTACAGGGTGGCACCCGGCAGGCGGTAATTGCCGACTTTCCGGCAGGCCTGGCGCAGCGCAGCAATCTCGGCATGCGCGCTGGGGTCGTTCCGTTCAATGCTGCCATTGCGCCCGTCGCCCACCACCGTGTCGTCCAACGTGACGACTGCCCCGACCGGCACTTCCTCGGCGTCCGCTGCCTGTTGTGCCAGTTCCAAGGCCAGGCGCATCATTGCCTCGTCGACCGCATCGACCGCACTCACTCCCATTTTGTCTTTAATTTTCAAAGCTTAATTCTCTGTATATCGATGCCGCACCCCTTAGATTACTTTCCGAGCTTTGGCTTCCAGGTGTAGCCTTCCTGCTCCTGCAGGCAGTGGGTCACCGCAAACAGGTTGCTCGCCTGGGGATTCCCTTTTGGCCCGAACATGTGCATTTTGCATCTCTCGGCGATTGAAAGCCCGCGGTCTTTTAGTATGACCTAACGAAATAGTTACGTGTCCTATTCGCACAGTAAACCAATGACAGCATGACGGGCACCTCGACAAGGACGCCCACAATGGTCGCCAGCGCAGCGCCTGAATTAAGACCAAACAGACTGATCGCAACGGCCACGGCCAGCTCGAAGAAGTTGGAGGTGCCGATCAGCGCTGCCGGGGCAGCTGTCGTAAATGGCACGCGCCACAAATACCCCCAACCATAGGCAACGATAAATATTCCGTAGCTTTGAATAAGAAGTGGAATGGCGATCAAGGCAATCACCATGGGTTTATCCAGAATGGTTTGCGCCTGAAAACCGAACAGCAGTATGACGGTAGCCAGCAGTCCCATCACCGAAAAGGGTTTTAATTTTGCCGTAAAGGCTGCAACGCGCTCGTGATCACCGGAGTCCTCCAAAACTCTTCGGGTCGTATATCCGGCGGCCAGTGGTATCACGACATAGAGGATGACAGACAGGAGCAATGTTTCCCAGGGCACCACCATATCCGTCACCCCGAGCAGGAAAGCAGCAATAGGCGCAAAAGCAAACACCATAATGATGTCGTTGATCGACACCTGAACCAGCGTGTAATTGGCATCGCCACGGACAAGCTGACTCCAGACAAAGACCATGGCCGTGCATGGCGCAACGCCTAAAAGGATCATTCCTGCGATATATTCTTTGGCTGTTTGCGGCTCAACAAGACCCGCAAAAATATGCTCGAAGAACAAAATGCCCAAGGCTGCCATGGTGAAAGGCTTGATGAGCCAGTTCACAACAAGCGTAATACACAAGCCTTTGGGTTTCTTGCCCACATCCTTGAGGGAGGCAAAATCCACATTCACCATCATTGGGTAAATCATCACCCAGATGAATAGCGCCACCACCAGATTGACGCTGCCATATTCAAGGGAAGCGATGGTCTGGAAAATATTTGGCAGTGTCGCACCAAGCCCCACCCCTGCAACAATACACAAAGCAACCCAAAGGGAGAGATAGCGTTCAAATACGCCGATGGGGGAAGACGAATCGTGGCTCATAATAATTCTGTCTCTACTCGCTCTCGAGCATATTGAAGGCTTCATTAAACGCCGCGACAGCCCGCCGTTTTCTCAGACCGATCAAAGCAATCAGGCTGGTCTTTCGAGATTTGGGACAACCTTAAGTGCCAGATGTGGACTCATTCCCACTCCACGGTTGCGGGCGGTTTGCCGGAAATGTCGTAGCACACCCGGGCAATGCCCTCGATCTCGTTGATGATGCGCCGCGCGCAGCGATCGAGGAATTCGTCCGGCAGGCGCGCCCATCGCGCCGTCATGAAATCCTGCGTTTCTACCGCGCGCAGGGTCACCACGTAATCGTAACGCCGCCCATCCCCCATCACGCCCACCGAGCGGACCGGCAGGAACACCACGAAGGCCTGTGCCACCTGATCGTACAAGTCCCAGGCGCGCAACTCCTCGATGAAGATCCGGTCTGCCTCTCGGGCCAGGTCCAGATATTCGGTGCGGATCTCGCCCAGCACGCGGACGCCGAGGCCCGGCCCCGGAAACGGGTGGCGGCCTACCAGCTCTTGCGGCAGGCCCAGAGACCGCCCGACCCGACGGACCTCGTCTTTGAACAACTCGCGCAGCGGCTCGACCAGCTGCAGGTGCAGGGTCTCCGGTAAGCCGCCGACATTGTGGTGCGACTTGATCAGGTGTGCCTTGCCGGTTGCCGCAGCCGCAGACTCGATGACATCCGGATAGATCGTCCCCTGCGCCAACCAGCGCACGTTCGGCAACTGCGCCGCCTGCTCCTGGAACACGTGGATGAATTCGCGCCCGATGATCTTCCGCTTGTCTTCCGGATCGGTCACCCCGGCCAGGGCCGACAGAAATCGCTCCCGGGCATCGACCACGATCAGCGAGACGCCCAGCTGTTCGGCCAAGGTCTCCCGGACCTGTGCCGCCTCCCCCGCGCGCAGCAGGCCGTTGTCTACGAAGATGCAGGTCAGTTGCTCCCCGATGGCCCGGGCCAGCAAGGCCGCCACGACCGACGAGTCGACGCCTCCGGACAAGGCGAGCACCACCCCGTCTTCGCCCACCTGCGCGCGCGCCGCCGCAATCCGATCTTCGATAATCGCCTCGGGCTCCCACAGCCCCTGGCAGCCGCAGTGCTGCCGGACGAAACATTCGATCAGCCGTTGCCCCCCCGGGGTGTGGGTGACCTCCGGGTGGAACTGCAACCCGAACCAGGGGCGCGATTCATGCGCCAGTGCCGCGATCGGCACGCTCTCGGTGGATGCCGTCACCCGGAACCCCTCCGGCACCGTCTCCACGTGATCCCCGTGCGACATCCAAACCTCGGCCTCCGCGTCCGTGCCCAGCGCCTCCATCAAGGAATCCACCCCGTCGCGGCGCACCCGCGCCAAACCGAATTCCCGGCGCTTCCCGGCATGCACCTCGGCACCATGGCGACGGGCCAGCGCCTGCATGCCGTAGCAGATGCCCAGCACCGGGACATCCAGGTCGAACACGGCATCCGGCACGGGCGGGTGCGTGTCCTCGGTCGTGGTTTCGGGGCCGCCCGACAGGATCACCCCGCGGGGGTCAAACGCCCGGATCTGCTCCGCGGACGCGTCGCAGGCATAGATTTCGCAATAGCACCCCGCCTCGCGCACCCGGCGCGCAATCAATTGCACGTATTGCGAGCCGAAATCCAGCACCAGGATCCGCTCGGAATGGATATCCGCGGTCACGGATCAGATCTCGGTCCGGTAGTTAGGCGCCTCTTTGGTGATCAGCACATCGTGCGCATGGCCTTCCCGCAGGCCCGCCAGCGTCACGCGAATGAGTCGGGCCCGGCTGTGCAGCTCGTCCAGAGTGCCGGCGCCGACATAGCCCATCCCGGAACGCACCCCGCCCACCAGCTGGTGGAGCACACCGGATAGCGGACCCTTGTAGGGGACCCGCCCCTCAATCCCTTCCGGCACCAGCTTCGAGGGTTCCTGCTCTTCTCCCTGGAAGTAGCGCTCCCGGGATCCGCGCTGCATGGCGCCCAGCGAACCCATGCCCCGGTACATCTTGTACGACCGTCCTTGGTACAGTTCCACTTCGCCGGGCGCCTCCCGGGTGCCGGCGAGCAGGCTGCCGATCATCACGGTCGAGGCCCCGGCCGCCAGCGCCTTAGCCGCGTCTCCCGAATAGCGGATGCCGCCATCCGCGATCACCGGCACCCCGCTCCCCTTCAAGGCCGCGCAAGCATTGCCGATAGCCGTGATCTGGGGGACCCCCACCCCGGCGACCACCCGCGTGGTACAGATCGACCCGGGCCCAACCCCGACCTTAACCGCGCTGGCACCGGCGTCGGCCAATGCTGCCGCGCCTTCGCCGGTCGCGACATTGCCGGCGACCATCTCCAGGCTGGGATAGGACGCGCGGATGTCCCGCACCCGCTGCAACACGCCTTCCGCATGCCCGTGAGCGCTGTCCAGGGTCACCACGTCGACGCCAGCCTCGACCAGCGCTTCGACCCGCGCCATCCCGTCGGCCTCGGCACCGACGGCAGCGCCGACCCGGAGGCGGCCGTGCTCGTCCTTGCAGGAATTCGGGTAGTCGGTCGATTTCTGGATGTCCTTGACCGTCACCATCCCGCGCAGGTGGAAGTCCGGGTCCACGATCAGGAGTTTCTCGATTCGATTTTCCCGCAATAATTCCTGGACGATCTCCAGGCTGGTCCCTTCCGGCGCGGTCACCAGGCGTTCCTTCGGCGTCATGATGGTGCTGACCGGCGCATCGAGGTGCGTCTCGAAACGCAAGTCGCGATGCGTGACGATGCCGACCAGGTCCTCGCCGTCGACCACCGGCACGCCGGAGATGTTGTGCGCACGGGTCAGCTCCAGCACCTCGCCCACGCTGGCGCCGGAATGGATGGTCAGCGGTTCGCGGATCACTCCGCTCTCATACTTCTTGACCCGGCGCACCTGTTCGGCCTGTTCGGCGATGCCCTGATTCTTGTGAATCATGCCGAGCCCGCCTTCCTGGGCCATCGCGATGGCGAGGTCCGCCTCGGTCACCGTGTCCATGGCGGCCGAGATAAAAGGGATGCGGAGTTCGATGTTCGGAGTCAGACGCGCCGCCAGCTCGACGTCGCGCGGCAGCACCTCGGAGTGACCGGGCAGCAGAAGCACGTCGTCGAAGGTCAACGCTTCTTCAGTCGAGACGGCCATCAGGCTTCGGAGCGGTACAAAATATCCATACACTATCATAATGCACCGACCCTTAAATTTCCAAATTAATGCCTCCCACCCAGACCTTTCCCACTCTGAAAACCCGCCTCGGGATCTATGCCCGGCTGATCCGGCTGGACCGCCCGGTGGGCATCTGGCTGCTGCTGTGGCCGACCTTGTGGAGCCTGTGGCTGGTCTCGGGCGGCCTCCCGCCCGCCCGGCTGCTCCTGATCTTCGCCGCCGGGGTCGTGCTGATGCGCTCGGCCGGGTGCGCCATCAACGACTATGCGGACCGGGAGCTGGACCGGCAGGTCGCCCGCACCCGCCATCGTCCGCTGGCGCGCGGCGAGATCCCGCCCCGCGAGGCACTCGGAGTGACCGCCGCCCTGCTCGCCGGCGCGCTCGGGTTGGCCGTGATGCTGCCCCCGCTGACCCTGGCACTGGCGGTGCCGGGGGCCCTGCTCGCCGCGACTTATCCATTCGCCAAGCGCTGGCACCACCTGCCGCAACTGCACCTCGGGCTCAGTTTTGCGTGGGCCGTGCCGATGGCCATCAGCGCACACACCGGAGACTGGCCGGAAGCCTGGGGCTGGCTCGCCTTCATCGCCACCGTGCTGTGGGTGGTCGCCTACGACACGCTGTACGCCATGGCAGACCGGGAAGACGACCGGGCGGCTGGCAACCGGTCCACCGCCATCCTGTTCGGTTCCGCCGACATTTTCATGGTGGCCTTGTTGCAAGGGCTGTTCCTGCTGACGATGCTGCTGCTCGGTCTCCGGCTGTCCCTGCCTCCCGCCTATTACGGGGGGCTGGCGGCCGCCCTCACGCTGGTCGTCAGCCAGCTGTGGCGGATTCGCGGCCGGGACCCGGAAGCCTGTTTCTGGGCCTTCAACAACAATGTCTGGGTCGGGGCGGCGATCTGGGCGGGGATTTTTCTAGTGAGCTTTTGATCACTTCACGTCGGCCGAATGGGCGCCAAGCTGCCAATTTTCCATGCGCAGCATATCAATGAACCGTATATGCTTGATACCGAGTTGCGTGCAAACAAAAGGTATGTTCGGATTTCTCTCGGCACTCCCATTCGCAGGATTCTCCGATGACACCACGTGCCATCTTTCCTTGTCCAGCAAAGCCGCGGCAATAACAAATGGATCAGCCCCGCTAATGCCACGGGGCCTTTTGGGGTTCTGGAATTGATCCATGATTTCCCGTACTCCTTCTTGAATATCTTGACTCTCGTCAACGTAGAAATGGTCTTGCTTTTTGCACCATTTCGCTAGAGTCATTTCTTCTTCGGAATCTTCGATTTCATCGCAAACAGACCTGACCGCACGTAGCCTTTGTGTGGAAATAAGGTCCCCCATTAGTGGGAGAAGCCCAGGAAAAACATCTGGTGGATAATCTTGCCACCAGTCTATTCTTGCCACCAGTCTATTAAAGTGCTCGTGTCGATGCTATAGCAGGGCCGATCAGTAGCCAAGTTGTCTCTCCTACAACATCAATTTCTGAACCTGGCTGACTGCCGGGGGCATAACTTTGAGATATTGAGCGGCATCAGCAAGAGTAATGCGCTTTTCGCTGAGGCCGTCAAGGACGGCGCGCACGAAGTTGCCGCCGAAGTCGCTGACAGCGCGTTGCGCTCGATTAGGGCTACTGAAAGTCTTCTCTTGAAGACGTCTCTGCTTCTGTTCATGTTCTTTCTGGGCACGGAACTCTGCATGGAATTGAGACCGCTTTTCTCGATAAAATTTAGACGTAGTTAAATTGAAGGTGAGTAATCGGCGCGTTGCCGCCTCCCGGCTGACTCCGAATGCGGAAGCAATATTTTTTATTTCGTCATCGCTCCAATTGGCCGAAGACTCATGCGCTTGGATGACCGAATTAGATTTAAATTCTTTCTCAGGCATCAATGTGGCCGCAGCCACATGATTGCAGAAAACCTCTACTCTTATATCTTCCGGTGCCCTAGAGGTGTAGTCATCAATGTCGCAAATAGCACTCTTGTTGAGCAACAAATGTGTGAATTCATGGAGCATCGTGAATGTCCGCGCGTTCGGACTGAGGTTTTTATTAATCCCGATGATGGGATGAACTTCGTCAACAATCGAAAAACCCCAAGCTTCTTCCACCGCAACATCCTCGAATTGGAAAACAAGGATATTTTCTTTTTCGATGCGTTTGCGCCAGCCCTTTAAGGTGGCATAGCCACTAGCCCATCTATGTTGATCTTTTAACGTTATTGAGAGTATTTCTCGGGCGGATAAGCCGACCGCCTCAGGAGATTGGCTGGATTTCGCGTGATGTGAGAATTTGGGTGGGAGAGTTCCCATATCCTCATGAAGATATTTTGTAATATCTTGGCGTTCTCGTGCGAGACGCAACTGTACTCGAAGGGCGGGAGAATAACGCCCCGATATTTTTCCAGGTGAACGGCGAAAATCATGGGGCAAAGGTCTCTCTTTTGGCGGGGCGGAGAGATAAAAGTCCGATATTGGGCGTTTGTAGAAACTCGCTAATTTTCGAATCTGGTTGATTGGAGGATATCCCCTTCCCTTTTCCCAGTCTTCCACCTCATGGTCAGACTTTCCAAGACGCCCCGCTATATCAGAAACAGAATATCCCGCACTTTCGCGTGCCCACGAAAGTACTGATCCTTCCACTAATGCAAGAATTCGCTTACCCATTTTTACGAGGACTCTATTTCAGATTTAGGAATAAGCCTGAAGAAAGGAGAATTAGACATGACGGAAACGGGAGTGACTGTCAGATTTTTATTCTACTCGAAAGCCAAGCAAGAGCGTAATTTTCAGGCGCGCAAGAACGATTGGCCGTGCTCCAACTGCATAAGCAGTTAAGATAAGTGGCGACACCCATTCACCCACGGATTGGAACCTCATTCTTCGCATGCCCCAAGCCACCCGCCACGACTGGACCCTCGCCGAAGTCCACGACCTTCTGAATCGCCCGTTCAGCGACCTGATCCATCAGGCGCAAACCCTCCATCGCGCCTGCCACGACCCCAACCAAGTTCAGGTTAGCACCCTGCTGTCGATCAAGACCGGCGGCTGCCCGGAAGATTGCGCCTACTGCCCCCAGAGCGCGCATTACTCGACCGGACTGGATCGCGAGAAGCTGCTGGATCTAGACGCAGTCCGGGAAGCCGCCCGCCACGCCGTAGAAAGCGGCGCGACCCGATTCTGTATGGGGGCGGCCTGGCGCGCACCGACCGACCGCAACCTAGACGACGTGGCACAGATGATCCAGGTGGTTCGCGAACAAGGACTCGAGACCTGCGTGACACTGGGCATGCTGAGCCATGAGCAGGCCGAACGCCTGGCGGACTGCGGCCTCGACTACTACAACCACAACCTGGACACATCGCCGGAGTTCTACGGCAAAGTCATTACTACCCGGACCTACCAGGATCGACTGGAAACCCTGCAGCATGTCCGCGACGCTGGCATCCGGGTGTGTTGCGGCGGCATCCTCGGGATGGGTGAATCACGACAGGATCGCGCCGGCCTGCTGGTTCAGCTTGCCGTCCAGGACCCGCATCCGGAATCGGTTCCGATCAACCTCCTGATACGAGTCCCCGGTACTCCGCTGGGTGAAACGGAGGCGCTGGACCCGCTTGAGTTCGTGCGCACCATCGCCGCCGCACGGATCACCATGCCCTACTCCATGGTTCGCCTCTCCGCAGGCCGCGAAGACATGAGCGACGAGTTGCAGGCCTTGTGCTTTGTCGCCGGGGCCAATTCGATCTTCTACGGCGAGACCCTCCTGACCACGCCCAACCCCGATACCGCCCGCGACCAGGCACTGTTCTCCCGTCTGGGCCTGACCGCGCAACAAAACGCTCCCTCGGCTCCCTGAGCCTCCTATGAAGGACTGGCGCCGCCCGCGCCCGGAGATTCTGCGGCGGCAGCGCACCCTGCGCGGGGCGGCACAGACCGGGGACATCCTCCTGGACGGCCGCCCTCAATCGATCTGGTGCGACAACGATTACCTGGGGCTGAGCCACGCCCCCCCGGTGCGCGAGGCGGCGACGGCAGCGGCCCGACGCTACGGCACCAGTGGCAGCGCTTCCCCGCTGATCACCGGCTACACCGAAGCCCATCAGGGGCTGGAAGAACGCCTCGCCGCCTTTACCGGA
Source organism: uncultured candidatus Poriferisulfidus sp. (assembly GCA_965214545.1). Classification (GTDB taxonomy): domain Bacteria; phylum Pseudomonadota; class Gammaproteobacteria; order Poriferisulfidales; family Poriferisulfidaceae; genus Poriferisulfidus. Next base: position 334,921 of record OZ243950.1, read on the forward strand.
CGCGACCGCGCCTTGGTGTTCAGCGCCGGCTACCTCACCAATCTCGGGGTCGTGCAGGCGCTCGCCGAGCGCGGCGATACCCTGATCGAGGACCGCCTGAACCACGCCTCGCTGCTCGATGCCGCCCGCCTGTCCCGCGCCCGATGCCGGCGCTACCGTCATGCCGACGCGGGCGACGCGGCCCGATTGCTGCACCAGCACTCTGCCCGGCTGATCCTGACCGATGGCGTGTTCAGCATGGATGGCGACACGGCGCCGATTGCCGAACTGGCGAGTGCCGCCCGCGCGCACGACGCCCTGTTGCTGTGTGACGATGCACACGGAATCGGTGTGCTCGGGGCCCGTGGAGGCGGCCTGCTCGAAGAGGCCGGACTGTCGCAGGCCGAGGTCCCGCTACTGGTGGGAACCCTGGGCAAGGCGCTGGGCGCCCAAGGCGGATTCGTCGCCGGGCCTTCCGACCTGATCGAACACCTCCTGCAATACGCCCGCAGCTATGGCTACAGCACCGCGCTGGCCCCACCGCTTGCGGCCGCCGCCGACCGAGCCCTGCAGCTGCTGGCCGACGAGCCGGAGCGCCGGGCCCGCTTGCGTGACAACATTAATTATTTCCATCACTGCGCGGAGCAGAAAGAACTGCCACTACAAGCGTCGCGCACGGCCATCCAGCCCCTGGTCCTGGGTGCGGCCGAATCCGCGCTCGCCGCCAGCCGTTGTCTGTCGGAACAGGGATTCGCCGTCTGCGCCATCCGCCCCCCCACCGTGCCGGAAGGCACCGCCCGGCTCCGCATCACGGTGTCGGCCCGTCACACACACGGACAGATCGAACGCTTCTGCGAGGCCTTGGCCGCCTGTTGCTCTGTTAAACTGACGTAATGACTCTCAGACACAGAAAAATCCTGCTCGGCATCACCGGCAGCATCGCGGCCTACAAGGCCTGCGAACTGGTGCGCCTGCTGGTCCAGGACGGTGCCGAGGTGCAAGTCGTCATGAGTCCGGCGGCCGAGCAATTCGTCGGTGCCATGACGTTCGAGGCACTCAGCCACAGGCCCGTGCGAACCACGCTATTCGACCGCGAGGCGGAGAACTCGATGAGCCACATCGAACTGGCTCGATGGGCCGATGCCGTCGTCATCGCGCCGGCCACCGCTCACTGCCTGGCCAAGCTCGCAACGGGCCAGGCCGACGACCTCCTGATGACCTTGTGCCTGGCCACCCGCGCCCCGATCCTGGTGGCCCCGGCCATGAATGCGGCGATGTGGGAGAACCCGGCAACTCGGGACCATGCCAAGACCCTGGCCGCGCGTGGCATTCAGGTGGTCCACCCGGACACCGGCGAACAGGCATGCGGCGAGACCGGGCCGGGCCGCCTGCCCGACCCGGAATCCCTGAAGGCGGCCATCGAAGAACTCGGAACGGACGCCGCACTGCAGGGTGTGCACGCCATGGTCACGGCGGGGCCGACCCGGGAGCCGATCGACCCGGCTCGCTTCATCAGCAACTTCAGCACTGGCCGGATGGGCGTCGCGCTCGCCGACGCCTTGCTGGAACGCGGAGCCCGGGTGACCCTGGTCCATGGCCCGGTCGAAATCTCGCTGCCGCCGGAAGCCGCGTGCGTGGCGGTGACGACGGCCGCCGAAATGCTGGATGCGGTGCTGGCGCGCGTGGACGACTGCCAGTTGCTGATTGCGAACGCCGCGGTCGCGGATTGGCGCCCCCGGGAAACAGCCGGGCGGAAGTCCCGGAAATCCGGGGAACCGCGGAGCCTGGAACTGGAGCCGACACCCGACATCCTGGCCACGCTCGGACACCGGGAGCCGCGGCCGTTTCTCGTGGGGTTTGCAGCGGAGACCGAAGACCTGGAAGCGAACGCGCGCACCAAGCTGCATGCCAAGAAGGCCGACCTCATGGTCGCCAACCGAATCGGCCCGGGCCAAGGCTTCGGGGAGACCGAAACGACCCTGGAAGTGGTTGATGCCGACACCGTCACGCGACTCGGCCCGGACTCCAAGAACACCCTGGCGCGGCAACTGGTCGCGCACATTGCGGCACGGCTGTCTTCCGTCTCTTCCGTCGTCGACTTCTCCCATGCTGCCCGTCGAACTGCGCATTCTCGATAAACGGCTCGGCGATTCCATCGAGCTTCCGACCCGCGCGACCGAAGGGTCGGCCGGGCTGGATCTTCGCGCCTGCTTGCAGGAGGCTCTGACGCTCGAACCCGGCCAGACCGAGTTGATTCCGGCCGGATTCGCAATCCATGTCGCGGATCCTGGCTACGCCGCACTGATCCTGCCGCGTTCTGGCTTGGGCCACAAGCACGGCATCGTGCTGGGTAACCTGGTCGGGCTGATTGACTCCGACTACCAGGGAGAAATCATGATCTCGTGCTGGAACCGCGGGGGCACTGCCTTCACCATCGAAGTCGGCGAACGCATCGCGCAATTGCTTGTCGTCCCCGTGCAACAAGTCGACTTTAAAATCGTTGATGAATTCCCGCAGAGCGCGCGAGGCGCAGGCGGGTTTGGACACAGCGGAAAACAATGAACACTTTTCCGGATCACGTCTTCCGGGCCTACGACATCCGGGGCATCGCCGGGCGGGAACTTTCAGAGGCTTTCGCCCGGCAACTCGGCCGGGCTGTGCCGGCAGAATACCCGGCAGCCCAGGACATTGCCGTCGGCCGCGATGGGCGCCATTCGAGCGACGCCCTGGCCTCGGCCCTGATCGAAGGCCTGACCGATGCCGGCGTCACCGTGCGCGACGTCGGGCAGGTCCCCACCCCGGTCCTGTATTTTGCGACGCATGAGCTCGGCTGCGGCTCCGGCATCATGGTGACCGGAAGCCACAACCCGCCCGAGTACAACGGGTTCAAAATGGTCATGCAGGGCCATACCCTGGCGGGCGATGACATCCAGGCCCTGCGCGCCCGCATGCTCCAGGACCTGCCTTGCCCGGGCGGGGGTGAGCGGGTCGAGGAAGACGTATCGGAAGCCTACGTCAAGCGGATCGCCGGAGACGTCCGGCTGGCCCGGCCAATCCACATCGCGCTGGACGCCGGCAACGGCGTCGCCGGGCCGATCGCGGCCCGAGTGCTGCGCGCCTGCGGGGCAGAAGTGGTGGAGCTGTATTGCGACGTGGACGGCGACTTCCCGAATCATCACCCCAACCCTAGTGACGCACAGAACCTGCAGGACCTGATCGCCTGCGTACGGCAAGACGGGTTGGATCTCGGAGTGGCGCTGGACGGTGACGGCGACCGCTGCGGCGTGGTCGACGACCAGGGAGATATCCTGTGGGCGGACCGTCAGTTGATGGTTCACGCGGCCGACGTGCTCCGGCGCGAACCCGGCGCGACCGTGGTGTTCGACGTCAAGTGCTCCAGCCTACTGCCTCGCGTCATCGAGGAATCCGGCGGCACGCCGGTGATGGCGCGAACCGGGCATTCGTTCATCAAGGCGAAGATGAAGGAGACCCGGGCCGCTCTGGCGGGCGAGATGAGCGGACACCTGTTCTTCCAGGAACGCTGGTACGGATTCGACGACGGCATTTACGCGGCCGCCCGGCTGCTGCAAATTCTGACCGAAAAGGAACAGCCAGCCCGCGCAATCTTCGCCGCCCTGCCCCAGGCCTGCGTGACGCCGGAAATCAACGTCCCGTTCGAGGTCGACGGCGACCAGCACCGGTTCATCGAGAAATTCTCGGCCCGGGCCGAATTTCCCGGGGCGCGCCTGACCCGGATCGACGGCGTCCGCGCGGATTTTGACGACGGGTTCGGGCTGGCCCGGGCCTCCAACACCACGCCGTACGTGGTGACCCGCTTCGAGGGGACGACCCCGGACGTCATTGAGCGGATCCAAGCCGAATTCCGGAATCAAATGCTGGCCGTGGACTCCGGGCTGAAACTTCCGTTTTGACCGCACCTGCCCCCTTTTCTGTCCTGTTCATCTGTACCGGGAACATGTGCCGCAGCATCATGGCGGAAGCCCTGCTCAGCCAGCAGGGCCGCGGGCGCATCCGCGCACGCAGTGCCGGCAGTCATCCGGCCGGTCTCGTCCACCCTCTGGCCTTGGATGTGCTGGCTGAGATCGGCATTGATGCCGGTGAGGCGCGCAGCAAGTCTTGGGACGAATTCGCCGGCCAGCCGTTCAATGCGATCTTGACCCTCTGCGACTCCGCGGCCGGCGAACCGTGCCCCTGGTTTCCCGACTCCGTCATTCGGGCGCACTGGGGGACGCGAGACCCCTACAACTGCACAGGGAGCGAAGAGGACATCCTGGCCTGTTTCCGAGAGGTCCGAGACCACCTGGCATCCCGTATCCAGGCCCTGCTGGCTCTGCCACTGGAAACCCTGGAGCCGCCGGAGCTACAGAAAGAGCTGGCGGCAATCGGCCAGCATTAGCCCAGGGTTGCTTCCCGACACTCCGCATATCAGCCTGCGGGCCGCGTCGCTTCCCAGTCTGGTTTGATCAAAGATTCTGCCGGAATGCCCAAGCCTTCGTGCAGCCGCCAGATCATCTTGAGGCTCAATGCCCGCTTCCGGTTCAGCACCTCATAGACTCGGTTGCGCCCACCGATATAGGGGACCAAGTCTTTCGGTGCCAGTCCGTTTTGCTCCATGTGGTGTCGAATCGCGGCAATGGGGTCCGGCAGACCTAGGGCATAATGCTTCGCTTCCCAAGCCTCGACGAGAGTGACGAGAACATCCAAGCGATCTCCTTCCGGCGTATTGGGCTTGGCTGCCATCAAGCCTTCAATCTCCTTGAGTGTACGGAGGTAGTCTCGTTTGGTCCTGATCGGCAGAATTTCCATTTTTAAACCTCAAATCGATTGCGCGTCAACGGTGTCGTACATTTTGTGAGTTCCGATGAAGCGGACATACACAACCCGGTGAGAGTAGTTAATCCACACCACGATGCGATATTTGTTGCCCGCAATATTGAAAACCACTCTTCCATCCTTGAGGATACTAGCGCTGCGGAAGTCTTGCTTAATCTCGGATGGATTCTTCCAATCCGCGACCTTGACCTTCCGATACCATGCCATGACCGGTTCGCGTGCGTCGGCATACGCCGGCGCAGCATTCAGGAAGACCTTCAACGTTGCCAGCGCAATCACCCTCATGCTCGGCAATGTTAGCATACTCCCATATTGGGATCAACTACGTGAAGTTGGCGTGCTCTACCGTTGGACTGAAGCCTGAATTAAACCGGGTTACGCTACAATGTCAACGCTATGAGAGTCGGGGTCTCCCGCCCCTTGTTGCTTTCCCGGAAAAATTTACCAGGAGGCCCTTGTGACGCTTGCCACTGCCGACATTTCCGACCAGTACCCGAATGAAGTCCAGATTGCCGAACCGGGATTTCGCGACTACGGGGGAACCCCCGCATTCGCCGGCCTGATTTCTACGGTCAGCTGCCAGAATGACAACTCTAAAGTCCGGGAAACTCTGGAAGAGGAAGGGAATGACCGCGTCCTGGTCGTGGACGGCTCCGCCTCCATGCAATGTGCGTTGCTCGGCGACATCCTCGCCGCCATGGCGCACGAACATCACTGGGCCGGCGTCATCGTCAACGGCTGCATCCGCGATTCTGCGGTCATCGCCACCATTCAAATAGGTGTTAAGGCCCTGGACACGAATCCCCTGAAAAGCGTGAAGCGGAATCTCGGGGACCGCGAGGTCCCGGTTCATTTCGCCGGAGTCGATTTCACCCCCGGGCATTGGGTCTGCGCCGATCCAGACGGCATCCTGGTCGCCCCCCGGGCGCTCACCTGAACTTCAGGACTGGGGCTCGCCGCGGCGCCCTCCACGGCGGCGCAATCGGACCAGGTACAGCAAAGGTCCCGACAGCGCATAGCCGGCAAACAGCAGCAGCAGCACGTTTGGCGGGTGGATCGAAAACAGCAACAATGCGCCCACGATGCCCAACCAGGTGACCAGACCGACGCGGAACCGGGGCCGGGTCTCCTTGAAACTGTAGTAGCTGAACCGGCTGACCAGCAGAATGGCGATCAGCAGGGTTGCCGCCAACGCCACTTCCTTGAGCTCGGTGCCAACATAGCCATAACTGTCGGCCACCCACACCCCCGCCATCAAGGTTCCCGCGGCTGCCGGGCTTGGCAAGCCCCGGAAGAAAGCCCGATCCTGGGTATGAACGTGCGTGTTGAAGCGCGCCAGCCGCAAACCGACCGCCGCCATGTAGAAAAAGGCTCCCAGCCAGCCGAGTTTTGCCCACTCGCTGCCGACCGGCTGCATGAATTGCAGGCTCCATTCGTACATCACCAATGCCGGCGCCACGCCGAATGCGAGCATGTCGCTCAGGCTGTCGTAATGCAGGCCGAATTCGCTGGCCGTGTCCGTCAGGCGAGCGACCCGCCCATCCAGTGCATCGAAAACCATCGCCACGAATATGGCCAATGCGGCGGGCTCGAATCGCTGATCGAAGGCAAAGATGATCGCCGAGAACCCGGCGAACATCGCCACCGTGGTCAACAGGCTCGGCAGCAGGTAAATGCTGCGGCGGTAACGGCGGGGACCCTTCACGGGCAGAAGGTTTTAGACGTGGTGCCGCGGCGGGAGATGCCGCGGCAGGAAGATTCGGTTTGAGTTCAGACGAGGTTGACGACGCACCACGCAAGTAGCGCATACACCGCCCAGAACACGACCATCGACACAAGATTGCCTATCATCCTTTTCCTCCAGAATGGCTAGCGTGTGGGTCTCCGGGCAAACCGCCCGGATGGCCTAATTCTAGCACGGGCGCAGCTGCAAAAACGTGCCGGCCGGGAAGCCCTGCTTTCCTGACTCTTCCGGGATAACCCTCCGGGTGGATCCTCAGTTCCGGCTGCGATCGACTAGGCGCTGCTCGCGAATCCAGGGCATCATGTCCCGCAGCTGTGCCCCAACTTTCTCGATCGCTTGGCCCTGGCTTGCGTCGCGCAATTCGCGCAGATGCCCGGCCCCGGAGGCGTTCTCTTCCACCCATTCCCGGGCGAACGCCCCGCTCTGGACATCCGCCAGAATCTTTTTCATCGCCTCGCGTGCCTGCTCTCCGACCACTTTCGGGCCTCGGGTCAGGCCCCCGTATTCCGCCGTGTTGGAGACCGAGTAATTCATGTTGGACAGGCCGCCCTCGTAAATCAGGTCGACGATCAACTTGAGTTCATGCAGGCATTCGAAATACGCCATCTCCGGCTCGTAGCCCGCTTCCGTCAAGGTCTCGAAACCGGCCTCGATCAAGGCCGTCACCCCGCCGCACAGCACGGCCTGCTCGCCGAACAGGTCGGTCTCAGTCTCGTCGCGGAACGTAGTCTCGATGATCCCGGCCCGGCCGCCGCCGTTAGCGCTGGCGTAGGACAGGGCCGTGCTCCGGGCCTGGCCGCTGGCGTCCTGGAAAACCGCGATCAGGGTCGGGACCCCTCCGCCCTGCGTATAGGTGGAGCGCACCAGGTGTCCGGGGCCTTTCGGGGCGATCATAATCACGTCCAGGTCCGCGCGCGGGCGGATCTGCTCGAAGTGGATGTTGAACCCGTGCGCGAATGCCAGGGTGGCGCCCTCGCGGAGATTCGGCTCGATCTGGCCCGCATACAGCGCGCCTTGATGCTCGTCCGGAGCCAGCACCATCACGATGTCAGCGGCGGCCGTCGCCTCTTCGATCCCGGCGACGGCAAGACCGGCCTCGCGCACCTTGGCCTCGGATGCGGAACCGGCCCGCAGCCCGACCACGACCGAGACCCCGGAGTCTTTCAGGTTATTGGCATGGGCATGCCCCTGGGAGCCATAGCCGAGGATCGCCACCGTGCGTCCCTGCACGATGGATTGATCTGCATCCTTGTCATAAAAAACTTTCATAGTTTCGCTTCCTTGCCGGCGCGATGCCCCGGCGGTTATTATTGATGTTGCCGGATGGAGAGCGCCCGCTCGCCGCGCGCAATGCCCAGCGGCCCGGAACGGACCACCTCCACCACTTCGTGTTCCGTCATCGCCGCCAGGTAGGCATCGATCTCCTCGCTGGTGCCGACCACCTCGCTGGTGTAGCACAGGGCACTCACGTCGGCGATGCGCCCGCGGTACGCCTTGTTGACGCGCTGCAAGTCGTCCACGCAGTCCTCGTCGCGCAGCCGCAGCTTGACCAGCGCCATCTCGCGCTCGACATGGTTCTGCCCGGTCATGTCCGCCACCGTCACCACGTCCACCAGCTTGTGCAATTGCTTGGTGACCTGTTCCAGTACCCGGTCATCGCCGAAGGTCACGATCGTCATGCGGGACAGGGTTTCGTCCGGCGTCGGCGTCACCGCCAGCGACTCGATGTTGATGCCGCGCGCCGAGAACAGGTTCGCGACTCGCGACAGCGAGCCGGCTTCGTTCTCCAGGAGAATGGCCAGGATCCGTCGCATGTCAGGACAGGATCATTTCGTTGTGCGCCGCGCCCGGAGCGATCATCGGGAACACGTTCTCGCTCGGGTCAGTCACAAAATCGGCAAACACCAAGCGGTCCTTGAGACTCAGGATTTCGCGCAGGGCCGGTTCGACGTCCTTCGGCTTCTCGATCTTCATGCCGACGTGGCCATAGCTCTCCGCCAGCTTCACGAAGTCCGGCAGAGCATCCATGTACGACATGGCATAGCGGGAATCGTAGAAGAAATCCTGCCATTGGCGCACCATCCCCATGTACCGGTTGTTCAGGTTGATGATCTTGATCGGCAAGCCGTACTGCCGGCAGGTCGACAGCTCCTGGATGCACATCTGGATGCTGGCCTCGCCGGTCACGCAGCACACCAGGTCGTCCGGGTGGGCCAGTTGCACGCCCATCGCCGCCGGCAAGCCGAACCCCATGGTGCCAAGCCCGCCGGAATTGATCCAGCGCCGCGGCTGATTGAACTTATACAGTTGCGCCACCCACATCTGGTGTTGGCCCACGTCGGAGGTCACGAAAGCTTCTCCGCCGGTCAGCGCATACAGCTGGTCCAGCACGTACTGCGGCTTGATCTCGCCGTCCATGTCCTGTTGGTACGCAAAGGAGTCTTTCTTTGCCCACTCGCGGACCTGCTCCCACCACGCAGACACGTCCGGGATCGTATGCTTGCCGCCGCGCAACTCGTCGGTCAGCGCACGCAGGACCTTGCGGGCATCCCCCACCACCGGCACGTGCGCCCGGAAGTTCTTCGAGATGGACGACGGGTCGACGTCGATGTGAATCACCTTGGCGTGCGGGCAGAAGCCGTCCAGCCGGCCCGTGATCCGGTCGTCGAACCGGGCGCCGACGGCGATCAGGACGTCGCTGTGGTGCATCGCCATGTTCGCCTCGTAGGAGCCGTGCATGCCCAGCATCTGGATGAACTGCGGGTCGGTGCCCGGATAGGCGCCGAGGCCCATCAGCGTGTTGGTGATGGGGAATCCGGTCAGCCGCGTGAATTCGATCAGTTCTTCGTGGGCCTCACCGGAAATCACGCCCCCGCCGCTGTAGATGACCGGGCGCTCAGCCTTTGCGATCAGCTTGGCCGCCCGCTTGATCTGCCCCGTATGCCCCTCCAGGGTCGGCCGGTAGGAACGCATGTCCGGGTCCTGCGGGTAGGCAAACACCATGGTCTGTTCCGTCACATCCTTCGGGATATCCACCACCACCGGCCCCGGCCGCCCAGTCCCGGCGATGTGGAAGGCCCGCTTGATCGCCAACGGCATGTCTTCCACCTTCTTCACCAGGATGTTGTGCTTCACGCAGGGCCGCGTGATGCCGACAGTGTCGACTTCCTGGAAGGCGTCATTGCCGATCAGTGCGGTCCGTACCTGCCCGGTGAAGACCACCAGCGGCACGGAGTCCATGTAGGCGTCGGCGATACCGGTCACGGCATTGGTCGCGCCCGGCCCGGAGGTGACCAGCACCACCCCGACCTTCCCGGTCGACTTGGCGTAGCCCTCGGCCGCGTGCGCGGCCCCCTGCTCGTGGCGCACCAGGATGTGGTCCACGTCCTGCTGCTTGTACAGCTCGTCATAGATATGCAGCACGGCGCCGCCGGGGTAGCCGAACACGGTCGTCGCCCCCTCCTCGACCAGGCAGCGGATGAAGATTTCCGCACCGGTCAGCTCCTGGGGCTCGGGATTCGAGTGTTGTTTCAGGGTGTCCATTCGATTGGGTTAAAAGCCTCACGGAGGGCGCACCGTGCCCTCGCGCGCTATTGTGCGTCAAATGTCTTTATTTTTCAAATTGAAGTGGAAATGAAAAGCCTGATTCTGTCCCAAAATGTTGTATTTCATCTTTTCTGGAAACACGCCATAATTTCAGTCCCAATCGCCTCTTCCCACTGGATGCCGAAATGTCGGAAACACTTGTTATCTCGAATCGAGGTCAGATTACCCTGCCTGCTGCGATTCGTAAACGCTTTGGAATCAAAGGCGGCGATATCCTGTTGCTGGATGACCGCGATGGAACAATTATCCTAAAGCCTGGCATGGCCATCTCGATTCAACGTTAAAGCGACGAGCAGATTGCGCAATGGGACGCCGATGACATGCTTGATCCACAGGAGAAAGCCCATGTTCTGGAGGCAATCTTCGAACTCATGTGAAACCGCATAATGCTAGAATCCGAACTTCACGAAAGTTTCTAGCTTTGACTAGGAGCAACCAGCGCGTCATGATCTCGGCATCCGAACCGCAAGGCGCACTCTCAAGGTAATGAATCCGGACAACGGCAATTCGGCGGAACCGGGCGGGCCGATCGCCTACATGGCAGGCAACGGCGTTGCCGCCAACCTGTTCATGGCCGCCATTGTGTTCGCCGGCCTCGTGGCCCTGACCGGCTTGGAGCGGGAAGCTTGGCCCACGCTGCCCTTCAACCAGATCGAAGTCTCCATGGCCTACCCCGGGGCCACTCCCGAGGAAGTAGAAGAGTCGATTATCGTCAAGATCGAGGAACAGGTCGAGTCCCTGGAGGACGTGAAGACGGTCAAGTCGATCGCGGCCCCGGGCATGGCGTCAGTCAAGATCGAGGTCAAGTCCGGCACCGACATCAACCGGGCCCTGGATGAGGTCGAGTCGGCCGTCAACCGCATCCCGTCCTTTCCGGCCCGTGCGGAACGCCCGGAAATCAAGGAACTGACCAACCGTCAGAGCATGATCCGCCTCGTGGTCTACGGCAACGTCTCCGAACATGCGCTGAAGGAGATCGCCCACCAGATCGAGGACAGCCTCGCCGCGCTGCCGGCCGTGTCCCAGGTCGAGACCAGCGGCACCCGAAACTATGAGATCTCCATCGAGGTGGCCCTGCAGCGTCTGCGGGCCCTCGGCCTGACCCTGGGCGACGTCGCGCAGACGGTCCGCCACAGCTCCCTGGATCTGTCGGCCGGGCGCATCGAGACCCGAGAGTCCCAGGTGCGGATCCGCACGTTGGGGCAACGCTACGACCAGCAGGATTTCGAGGACATCGTCATTCTCAGCCGCGACGACGGCACAGTCGTGCGCCTGGGCGATATCGCCGAGGTGCGCGACAGCTTCGAGGACGTCGACCTGATCGTCCGCCACCAGGGCCAGCCGGCGGCCTATATCGAAGTCTACCGCGCCGATGGCGAGAAGGTCATGGACGTCGCCACAACGGTGCGGCAACACCTGGCGGACGTGATTGCCCCGGCCCTCCCCGACGGTGTCGGGATCAGCTTGTGGAACGACGAGTCCCAGGCCTACAAAGAACGGGCCGACCTGCTCATCAAGAACGGTCTTTTGGGGTTGCTGCTCGTGTTCATTGCGCTGGCCCTGTTCCTGGAGATCCGCCTCGCCCTGTGGGTGATCGTCGGCTTGGCCGTTTCGGGAATCGGAGCCCTCGCCGTCATGCTGGCCGTGGACCTTGCGATCAACACCATCTCCCTGTTCGCGTTTATCCTGGCCATCGGCATCATCGTCGATGACGCGATCGTCGTCGCCGAGCACATCCACCACGAGCGCAAGCAGGGCCACCCGGGTATGCTCGCGGCGATCCGCGGCGCGCGCCGCATCAAGGTCCCGCTGACCTTCGCCGTGCTCACCTCCGTGGCCGCCTTCATGCCCCTGCTGTTCATTCCCGGAGGCATCGGGGAAATCTGGGGCGCGTTGCCCGTCATCCTGATCGCCATGCTGCTGATCTCCCTGGCCGAATCGCTGCTGATCCTGCCGAATCATCTGTCACACCTGCACGGACCCGAGTGGAGACCGACCGGCGCAGTCGACCGGTTCTTCGCACAGATCCAGGGGCGGGTCGATCGTCGGATGCAACAATTTATCGAAGGGCCCCTGGACCGGGGCCTGCGATTCGCGACCGGGCAACCCGCCGTCACGCTCGCGGGCGCGCTCGGAATTTTCATCCTGACGCTCTCCTTGCTGCCCGCCGGCATCGTAACGACCACCTTCGCGAATACCGGCGAGGGCGACTTCGTGACCGCCACGCTTGAAATGCCGGACGAGACCACGGCACCGCGAACCTACGCCGTGGCCGCGGAATTGGAAGCCGCTGGCCTGCGCGTGATCGAGCGCTTCGACCGCGAGCGCCCCGAGGGCGCCGTTTCCCTGCTGGCCGGCTCGACCGTCACGGTCGGCCAGGGGCCCCGGGTCGAAGGGGGCGGGCTCGACCCCAAACTCTCTCTGAGGCCACGCGCCAACATTGCTGCGGTCGAGCTCAAGTTGTTGAGCTCGCAATTCCGGCAGGTCCCCACCGGGACCATCGTGCAGGCATGGCGCGACGAGGTCGGCACGCTGCCTTACGCGCGCGGCATCGTCTTCAGCGGCGAAATCATCGACCTTGGCAACCCTATCGAGGCGGTATTGTCCCATCCGGATCCGGAACGGCTCGGCACTATTGCCGAGGCCATCGCCGCCGGCCTGCGCGGAATCAACGGCGTCTATGACGTGCGTTCCGACCATACCCCGGGCATCCGGGAAATCCAGCTCGAGCTTCGGCCCGAGGCGCGGACGCTCGGGCTGACGCTTGACGACCTGGCGCAGCAGGCCCGCGCCGCCTTCTTCGGCGTGGAAGCCCTTCGGGTGCAACGCGGCCGGGAAGAAGTCCGGGTCTACGTGCGCCTGCCCGAGGGCGAGCGCGGCGCCATCACCGACATCGAGAAGTACCAGATCCGCACACCGGGCGGCGGCCAGGTCCCGCTCAGCCAAGTCGCCGAGTTGAAGACCGGCGCCTCTCCGCCGACGGTGCGGCGCAAAGACGGGCAGCGGGTCGTCACGGTCACGGCAGACGTCGACGACACGGTGATTTCCGGCAACGAAGCGAACCGCATCCTGGCCGACTCGATCCTGGCGGACCTGGTTGCCGAAGACCCAGGCCTGACCTACAGTTTCGGAGGCGAGCAGCAACAGCAGATCGAATCCCTGGGCGCCCTGTACCGCGGCTTTGCCATCGCGCTGTTCCTGATTTTCGGCCTGCTGGCCATCCCGCTGCGCTCCTACACCAAGCCGTTCATCATCATGGCCGTGGTCCCGCTCGGCATCGTCGGCGCGGTCCTGGGTCACTGGATCCTGGGGATCGCCATGAGCGCCATCTCCTTCCTGGGGATTTTCGGGCTCAGCGGCGTGGTCGTCAACGACTCCCTGGTCATGATGGATTTCATCGAGCAACGGCGGCGCGGCGGCGATCCGGCGCGAACCGCGATTATTGAAGGCGCCAAGGGACGGTTCCGGCCGATCTTCCTGACTTCCATCACCACCTTCCTCGGCTTCACCCCGCTGATCTTCGAGCGTGCCATCCAGGCCCAGTTCCTGATTCCCTTTGCCGCATCACTGGGCTTCGGCATCATGATCACCACGGCCATGCTGATGTTCGTGATCCCGGCGCTGTCCATGATCCACCTGCGGATCACCTCCCGGCACGGGCAATCGGACACGCCCCTGCAGGCTGAAGCCGCAGGCTGAGCCCGCCGTTGAATTGCCGGGGCTAAGGCGCCCCGTCTGTCCCGGTCTGGACCTGCATGCCTTCCGTGGCAAACTGAAGGCCGCCCGTGACGACTTTTTGTCCGTTCTCAAGGGCGCCGGTCACATAGGCTTCGTCGTTGATGCGTTGCAGGACGCGCACCGGAACGAGGTGCACGACCCCGTTTCCGCGGATCATCCAGACCTCATTGCCCGGTTGCAGGGCCGCACGCGGGATCCGGTAATACACCTCAGGCACCTGGCCTTCGATCACCACCTCCGCGAATTTGCCCACCAGCAACGGCGGGGCCTTGACCGTCCCGTTTACGGAAGTGCCGCGGGTGAACGGGTCCGGCACGCGGACAATCACGTCAATGGTCCGCGTCTCCTTGTCGAGCGAGACCTCGGCCCGGTCCACATAGGCATCCCAGGAGTATGCGGCCTCGCCATACCGGGCATGCACGCGCGCCGGCACTCGCTGCTCGGCCTCTCCCGCCCGCAGATCCCATAGCCCGGAAATCAGCGCGGCATTGGCGTCGGACAGGGGCAGCACCACCTCGACGGCTTCCGTGCTGAAGATTCGCCCGACCGCCTGCCCCGCCGTTACGAACTGTCCCAGGTCCACGGATTCCTCCCGTACATAGCCGTCAAAGGGCGCGCGCACCTGGGTGCGGGCCAAGTCCAGCCGGGCGGCAGACACCCGGGCGGTCTCCCGGTCCAGCGCGGCCTCGGCCGCCTTCAACTGGGGTTCCCGAAGCGTCAGGGGGTTCGCCCGGCGGGGGGCGGGATTCCCCGTGGCCTGGCGGTCAGAGAACTGTTCGTATTCGGTCCGGGCAATTTCCACGTTCTCCCGGGCCTCCAGGAGCTCCACCCGCCGGGCTTCGAGGTCTGCCTCCGCCTCCCGTACGCGGTAGACGTAGTCTTCCTCCTCGATCCGGAAAAGAACCTGGCCGGCCTCGACCCGGCCGCCACTTTGAAGGCCCGGGTGGACCCACACGAGCTTGCCGCTGACCTGCGGGATAATCTCGATTTCCGCGCTGGGACGGACGGTGCCGGAGCCCAGCACCGGAATCGGACCCGTGCCGAGGTGGACATGGCCGGTTTGCGCGTAGGGGATTTTGGGCGGCAACTCCTGTTGCTCCGGCTCCGGTGCCAAGGACACCAGAAAAACCGCCAATGCCACGGAAACGGCGACAATTACCGCGGCAACCAGAAAACCCGCTCGTCTGCCCATGCTCGTTCGAAGATATGACCCGGTACTTTGTGCCCAGCGACCTATCGGGGAATTATGCAGCAAATTCGAAAATCGAATCCCACACAAATTCCTGAAGCGCCTTTCATTGCAGGATTATAACCTTGCGGGTTTTGCTGCATGATTCCCAGCCAGGCTGAATTCGGCGGACGGCTCCACGGTGCGGGGAAAATAGCGAAATCACGGATCCCGGCCCGTCTCAGTCAGCGGTCGCCGTCACCGGAGAATCGGGTCGGGACGGCTCCGGGTCTGCGGCAATCCATGCGCCGCCCAGGGCGCGATGCAGCGCCAGGCGCGCATAGCCCAGATCACGTTCCGCCGCCGCCAGCGCTGAATTTGCATTGACCCGGGTCTGCGCGGCCGTCAGGTAGTCCTCGTAGTCTGCCACGCCCGATTGATAGCGCCGTCCCTGATGTTCCGCCTCTGCCCTCGCCTCCTCGGCGAAAGACTTTCGCAAGGTGTAAAAGCGGCGGCTGGTTTCCCATCCGGCCAGCGCGGCCTCGACCTCATTGACCGCCGTCACCACGACCCGCCCGTACGCAGCGACAGTTTCATTCCAGCGATCCTCGGCCAGTGCCACGTTGTGCTGCATGCGGGACCCCTGGAAGACCGGCCCCAGCAGATTCACGGTCAGGTTCCGGAACCACTGATCCGGGTGGAACCAATCATCAAAATCCGAATTCTGCAAGCCGATCGTGCCGCCCAGGGACAAGGACGGCTGCAGGGCCGCGCGCCGCACGCCGACCCGGTAGCGGGCCGCCTCCATTCTCTGCCGTGCCGCTCCGACATCGGGGCGCTGTGCCAGCAGGTCTGCCGGAATCCCGGCCGGGACCGGCTCGAGCTGCCCCAGAGGGGACAACGTATCCGGCAACAGGCCCGCCAGATCTTCGCGGAATCCGCCGAGCAACACCCAAAGGCGTGTTTCCGCATCGGCCAGCCGGCCTTCGACCGACGGCAGCTCAGTCTCTGCATCCCACCGGTTGCGGCGCACCCGGTAGAGGTCACGGGCGCTGTCCAGCCCCCGGTTGTAGCGAGACGTCGTCAGCTTTTCGCGCTCCTGGAAAATTTCCACGATTTCCTGCGACAACTGCCATTGGCGCCGCAGATGGGCGATTTCCAGGTAGGTCCGCACCGTCTCGGCCACAACCCCGATGCGGGCGGCACGAAAATCCCACTCCGAGGCCGAGGCTTCGGCTCCGGCGGCCCGGGCCACGTTGAGGTTGCGATCCCAGAAGTCGACCTCGTAGGAAAAGTCGACGCTGAAGGTATAGGTCGTCAGGCTCAGCCGCTCGGGAATCTGCAGCTGGAAGTCCTGGTCCAGCTCGTCGACCTGTGCGCCAATGCCCGCATTGGTCGGCGCATTGGTATCTTCCGCGCCGACGGCGGGCTGGACGAGCGGCGCCCGGGTGGCATCCGCAATCCGTTCCCTGGCCCTCGCCTGGTCGAGCCGGGCGATCGCCTCCGCCAAATCGAAGTTGGAAGACAACACGGTCTCGACGATACGGTTCAGCGACGGATCCCTGAAGGCGTACCACCATTCCGCCGGCGCATAAGCGCCCGGCTCGGGACTGCCCGAATAAGTGTCAGGCAACCTCAGCGCCGATTCGGGGGCCACCGGGGCCTGCGACGTCGCGCACGCGGCGGCGAAACTGCCTACCAAGCCCAGGAAGACGGCCGGCCATGCCGCACGCCATCGCGACGGATCCGACCTCATGACTGGGCCCTGCAAATCCGGCAGGAATGGAATGCCGGTAGCGGCATTCTTAAGCTGACGAAACATGCTGAAGCATTGTATATGAAGGGTGACATCCTCGTGCCGGCCTGATTCCGGGAGTAGACCGAAACCGGCAGATTCCACGCCTAACCGCGTACGGGAGTCTTCCATCTGCATTTAAATAATTTATTCTGGAAAAACTTATAATTACAGAGTAAGTATGAAGTTATATATAAGATTTTCAGGCATGCTGCCCAAGTCGGGCGGATGCGGTCGAACACCGCCTACCAGCGTCCCTGGAGTTTCAGGTCCAGCCCAAACCCAGCGTTTCCATCTGGGGCCTCATGGTGCCGCGCTTCCAGCAACAGGTCGAACTCCCCCGCCGCCAATCGAGCACACTCCACTGTACACGTTCATGCCGGGAAATGGTGACTTTTCCTGGAGGATATGCCACCCACAGCCGACGCCTTGCCCTCTCTCCTGCAATCCGATGTCCAATGGGCCCGACGCATCTGATGATGTCGTTCCGCTGCCCGCACCGGCACCCGCTCTTATGGGTAGCGTTCCGCCCGCACCCCCAGCAGGTTGCGCTCCTCCCGTCCGAACGCGATCCCGACCAGGTGAATCGGCTCGCCCCGGTCGCGGTACTTCTCCGCATAGCCCCGCTCGCGCATCTGTACCAGGGCCGCATCCAGTGCCGCCTCCCCGTCTTCGCCCTCCGCTGCCATCTTGAACTCCAGCACGAACACCTGCCCCCCGCGGAACACCACCATGTCCGCCCGGCCCCGGCTGGAAGCATCCTCCACCCGCAGGTCCACTCCGTTCGATCGGAAACACGCATACAGCAAGCCTCCGTACCAAGCCTCGTACCGCGCCAACTCCCCGCTCGTGTGCCACTGGTACGGCACCCCCGCATAAAAACTTCTCAGCCCGTCGCCAAATCCCTCGAAATCCCCCGACTCCAGGCGGCCGCACAACTGCCGGCCCCAGGCCACCACGTCCTCCCCTCGTTGTCCCAAGTGCTCCAATAGCCCGTCGTTCAGGCTCTGCCGCACTTCCTGGTTCGGATAGTCCAGCGTGTAAAAGGTCTTGCCCCCCATCGTCTCCTCGGCCGTGATCGTCAGGTAGCCCGTCTGGAACAGTAGGGCATCCAGCCCGATGTCCTTCACATCGAATTTCGAGACCAGCTTCGCGCTCGCCACCCGCTGCTCCAACTGCATCGGGTTCATTTCCTTCTCCATCATCAACCGGAACAGGAAGTTCGGCGAACCGGTCTCATACCAGTAGGGCTCGAATTTTCGGCTGCCGAACAACAGAAGGATGTCGAATGGGTTGTAGACTTTCTCCTCACCCAGCCAGTTGTAGCCGTTGTACCAGGCGCGGATCTGATCCCGGTCCAGGCCCTCCAGTTCCGCGGCAAACACCGCGTCCAAGTCGGCATCGGTGTAACCACAGACCGTGGCATATCTCGTGTTCAGGCTGATGTCCTCCAGGTTGTTGAGCCCCGAGAACAGGCTCACCTTCGAGAACATGCTCACCCCGGTCACGAACACGAACCGCACATGCTTGGCACTGCCCTTGATGACGCCGTAGAAGGCACGCAGGTAATCCCGGTTCGCCTCCGACAACGCCGTGTCTTTCAAGGTATCCAGGATCGGCTTGTCGTACTCGTCCACCAGCACCACGACCTGCTGGCCGGTCTCACGGTGCAGGTGATCCAACAGGTTCTGCAGGCGCTCCGGGCCTGACGCAGGAGCAGATTCCAACGTGAGCCCGGCATTTCGTTCAATGATGGCCAGCTGGTTGAGGATATTCCTCTCAAGGTCCCCCGGCTCCGTATACTTCGCGTCAAAACTCAGATGCACTACCGGATAGCGAACCGACCAGTCCCAGTGGCCATGGATGTCCAGCCCCTCGAACAGTTCCTCCTGACCCTCGAACAGGGCTTCGAGCGTGCTCACCAGCAGGCTCTTGCCGAACCGGCGCGGCCGGGACAGGAAATAGTGCTCGCCTCCCTCCACCAGCTCCCGGATGAGAAGGGTCTTGTCCACGTAGTAATAGCCCCGCTCCCGGATCGCCCGGAAGTCCTGGATTCCAACGGGTAGCTTGCGGCGGGTCATGGGCAGCCCCTTGCGTGCATTGCGGAATCATAGCATGAGGGCCGCATGCCGAGTCCGATTGGGCGGGCGGATGCCGCCGCGTACCGCCTACCAGCGTCCCTGGAGTTTCAGGTCCAGCCCGAATCCGGCATCTCCATCCGGGGCCGCATGGACCTGCGCTTCCAGCAACAGGTCGAACTCCTCCGCCGCCAGGCGCCAGCCGAGCCCGGCATCCCAGGCATCCATCGACCAGGCGAGGCGGGCCTGCGGGATCGCCGTGAAGCGGTCCCCGAACGCCCCCACCCCGTAGGCCAGCGTCGCCTGCCAGGACTGGACCGCCTCGCCCGCAGGGCGCAGGCCGAACGTCTCGCCGGCGAGCAGGCCTTCCGAATCCGGCTCCACGCCGGCCCGCGCACTCAGCGAGAACTCGGCGCCGCGCAAGCTCGCCGGGCGCGGGTCCCAGGCCACCGAGCCCGAGATCCCTTTCTCTCGTGCCCCGTCGGCCTCATGGGTCAGCAGCGCATGCGCCTGGACTTGCGCCGTCAGGCCGAGCCCGGCATCCACCCAGTCCGCCCCGGCGCGCAGCTCCGTGCCGAAGCCCTGTTCCGCATCCCCGCCGTCGTGGCGCAGGCTGATCCGCAGCCGCGGGCTGAACTGCCCGTCTCCGACCGGCAGCGAGGCCCACGCCCCTTCCAGGCCGACCCGCAGGCGCGAGACGTCGGCGTCGACCGAGGAGAAGCCCGCCTCCCCGTCGGCCTGCGAGTCCAGCCACAGCAGGTCCGCCACCGCCGACAGCGCCGGCCACGGGCCGGCGTCCGGGCGCACCTGCCCGCGCAGCCCGCCCGCCAGCAGCCAGGAATCCAGGTCGCCGCGCAAAGTCTTCGAATCATCGATGCGCTTCATGTGACCCTTGCCGTAGCCTGCCACGCTCCACAGCGACCATCGCTCGTTCATCTCGTAGCGGGCGTACTGGTGCAGCCCGGTCAGTTGCGCCTCGAAGCTCTCGCCGCCCTCCGGGCCCTGCCAGCCGCCCTTGCCGCGGCTGTGCGACAGCAGGAGCCCGAGCGCCTGGCCCTGGCGCACGAAGTCGGCGCCGAGCAGGAGGCTCTCGACCCGGCCGTCGAGGCGATTCTCGGCCTCGATGCCGTCGAACTGCGACACCGCGCCGCGCCCCCACACCGAGGTCAGGCCCGTGCCCGTGCTGCGGCTGTAGTTGAACGAGGTCCCGCCGACCCAGTCGAGGCCCGACAGGCTTGAGAAGCCGCTCGGCTCAGCCTCGCGGCGCGCAGGCCCTCCCTCGCCGGGCTCGGACGAGGGCGGCAGGGACGCCGCTTCGGGGTCTTCCGGCGAGCCGCCCGGGGAGGTCAGGGATCTCCACTCCCGTCCCGCCAGGTGCAGTTGGGCGGCGTCGCCGGCCTGGGGAGGCGGCCCGCGCAGGCGGTCCTCCACCGCCTCGATCACCTGGTCCGCGATCGTCCGCCCGAACCGGGCCAGCCAGCCCCGCACGGTCTCCTGGTGGGCCGAGCCCGCGATGTTCAGCAGGAAGGTGGCCGCGTTCTCGCTGAGCATGCCGTCGTTCACCCGGAACCTAAAGGACGAGCGGACGCCCCCGGACGCCGGGGGCGTATACACCAGGGCGCCGGCCTCGATCTCCTGTCGAGAGGCCTGATCGCCTGCCTCCATCGCCACTGTGCCCAGGGTCAGTTCACCCGGGTCCGGAAGCGTCACGATCTGCACGGAGACCAGCCGGTCATTGTCCTCATCCTCGTACTGGAAATCTTCGACCTGGAACACGTACGCCTCGCCGGGGGACATCTCCGCCTCGCTGGGCTCCGCCTTCGGCGCGTGGTCGTTGCCCCGGATCGTCAAGGTGTGGAAGCGGCGGTCGCCGAGGGCATAGGCGTCGCCGGATTGCAGCGTCAGGATCACGGTTTCATCCGCTTCGGCCCTCTCATCGTTGCGGACAGAGACCGTGAAGGTCGCACTCGATGCCCCGGTCTCCACCGTCAGGGTCTCGGCCGTCCCGGCGAGGTGGTAGTCCCCCTCCGGCTCGCCCGGCGTCGCCGTGCCGCCCACCCGGTAGCTCAACTCGATCGGGGCCGGCGCCGCCTCCGACAGGGTCACTTCGATGAGATGCGTCTCGATCGTCTCGGCGACGCTCGATTCGGCGGTGCTGAAGGAGACTTCGGGGATGACCGGCGGGCGCTCGTCATCGTCGATGGTGACCGTCACGGTTGCGGTCACGGCGGCGTAGTTCCCTCCCGAAGCGGCGTGTGCCAGCGTGATCGTATCGTCATACCAGTCATCATCATGGATCGTCGACAGGGACACCGTCTGCACCTGCCTCCAATTCGCCGGAGCAAAGGTCAGGATGGTCTGGCTGCCGGGCGTGCCGATGTCGGCGTCGATGCTCAGGTCCGACCCCGACTGCCCCGAGAGGGTCACGGCCACCGAGGCCGACGGCTCGGTGGAGAGGCCGACCGTGTAATGCCCGGAGGCGCCTTCTGCTATCGTCACCGAAGGCGGGGAGAACACCAGCCCCGGCGGCGCGTCGTCGTCGGTAATCGTCACCCGCGCCGTGCCCCCCGGGGTGGTGCCGCCGGTGCCCGTGCCCGAGGCCCGGTCCAGGTTGCTGGTCACCGCCCGGTTGACGCTGTCGAAGCCGACTGCCAGCGTCTCGGAGCTCCCTTCGTCATCCAGGTCGGCCTGCGCCGTCACCTCCAGGGTCGCCACCCGCACCGTGTTCGTGGCGTGGCCCGTGAACCGCAGCGCCGGCGCCGCCGCGCTGTGCGGGCTGGACGCATCCAGCGTCACCCCGGTGTTGAGGGTGTTGCCGGGTTTCAGGGCGATCCGGTAGTCCGACGGCGTCACGTTCGCCCCCGAGATCGACAGCGGCACCGTCACCGACTCCCCCGCCACCAGCCGGCGGCCCAGCGTCACCGTCACGTCGGCCGAATCGCTGCCGTCCTCCGCCACCGTGCCGCCGCCGCCCAGCGTCACCGAAGTCGGGTCGTTGTCCACCAGGGTGACGGTGGCCGTGCGCGGCGTGCCGACCCGGTAGTCCGCGCCCTCGCTCAGCGTCGCCGTCAGCGAGCCGTTCGGCTCGTCGGTCGCGTCGTTGACGAGGATCCCCACGCCGGTATTCATCGTGTGACGGGGAGGCGCAGACAGGGTCACCCGGGGCGAGCCCGGCAGCGACGTCAGGAAACTCCCTTCCTGCGACACGGTGTAGGCCACCGACAGGTTCGAGGTGAGCGAGGAGGGGCCTGCGATGGTGAAGCGGACCGGGCGCTGCTGGGTCCCGCCGGTGCGCGGGTCGTCCTCGCCCTCCGCCACCGTGGCCCCATCCGGCGTGATCGTCACCACCGGGCGCGTGTCCGCCGTCACCGTGACCGAAACCGAAGGGATGACCACGGTGCTCGGATAGTTCGTCGTCGCGGTCGTCACCGCGTGGCGGATCGTCACGGAACCGGTCTGCTTGCCGGTGACCGTCACCGTCTTCGGGGTGGACCAGTCGGTATCGTTGAAGCTCACTGCGCCGGACACCGTGGCGCGGGCTGGCGCGCCCGAGGTCGGCGTGATCACCACCGTGCCGCCCGGGCGGCTCGTCAGCCGGATCGTGTAGTCCGCCTGCTCGTCGTTCTGCGCGACCGACAGGCTGGACCGCGACAGCAGGGCCCCGTGGCCGGCGTCGGTGATGGTGACCGACACGGTGCCGGACGCGGAGCCGTAGCCCCCGCCCGAGGCGCTGTGCGCCAACGGGATGGCGTCATTGGCGGCATCGCCGTCCCGGGCGGCGGTCAGCTCGACGGTTTGCGCCTGGCTCCAGTTCGACGTCGTGAAATTCAGGCTGGCCTGGGCGCCTTGACTGCCGGCGTTCGTGTCGACGGCGAGGTCGGTGCCGGCCTGCCCGGAGACGGTGACCGTCACCGCCGCGAAGGGCTGTTTTGCCAGGGCCACCGTATAGCGGCCCGTGCCCCCTTCGTCCACGCTGACCGCGGACGGGGACAGGGACAGCGCCGCCGTATCGTCATCGGTGACCGTGACCGTCACCGCGTCGATCGACCGGGTGGTCGGATAGTCGCCGCCGTCGCCGCGCGTGATCGCGTGCGCGAGGGGGGCGCTGCGCTGCCCGCCGGAGTTCACGGTTTCGTCGTCCACCCCGGTGACGGTGATGGTCTGCACCGCATTCCAGGTCGAGGTCGTGTACGTCAGCGTCTGCGTCGCACCGGCCGTGCCGCCGGCCCGGTTCACCGTCGCGATGCCCGGGGCGCCGGAGGTGACGCGGATGTCCACGCGAGCGGCCGGCTGGGTCGCAAGCCGGACGGTATAGGTGTCCGTACCGCCGCCCTCGCCGACCGTCACGGTGGACTTCGAGATCGTCACACCCGGGATGTCGTTGTCCGTGAGGGTGATTTGCCCGTTGCCGGTCCGGCTGCCGCTGGCCCCGCCGTCCAACTGGGTGGCCGCGAGGGTGGCCCCGCCGCCGCTCGAAGAGGACGGAATCGAGACCGTCACCGTCTCGTTGTCGCCGTCGTCGTCTTCCGACGCCGTCAGGGTCAGCGTCACCGACCGGGCGCTGGCGCCCGAACTCGGACCGGTGAAGGTGACCTGGGGAGTCGAGCCCAAGCCCTGGCAGGCCACGCCCGTCGGCAGCGGACTCGGGCAGGTCAGCGTGAACGCGGTCCCAGGCGCACCGCCTGCGAACTGCAACGGCACCCCCAGGGCCTCCCCGTCGACCAGGCCCCGGCCCAGCGTCAGCGCGATCCTTGCTGTCGCCGCCGCATCGCCCTCCGTGGCCGTCGTGTCGGGGGTGCTCAGCGTGACCCGGGTCGGGTCGTCGTCCGTGATCGCGACCGGCAGGGTGTCGATGCTGATGGTGTTGTAGTTGCCGTCGGCGGAGGCGGCCGTATGGGTGATGTTCACCGTGCGGGCGGCGCCCGGGTTGTCCGTGCTGTCCGCCGCCGCGCTCACCGTGACGCTTCTCGCCTGGCTCCAGTTCGAGGTCGTGAAGGTCAGCGTCCGGCTTGCCGAACCGGCCACCAACAACCCCGTCCCGGCCGTGACCGTGACGGTCACGGCGTGCGTCGGCTCGGCGTCCAGGACAACGGTATAGCTGTCGGTGGCCCCGCCCTCGACCACCGCCGTCCCGGCCCCCGAGGGGGTCAGGGTCACGCCGGCTGCCGGGGCGACCGTGACCGACACATCCGCGATCGCGATCGTGCTCGGGTAATTCGTCGTCGCGCCCGTCAGCGCGTGGCTGATGGTGGCGGAACCGACCTGCTTGCCGGTGACCGTCACCGTCTTTGCAGTGTCCCAGTCGGTGTCGTTGAAGCTCACCGCGCCGGACACCGTGGCCCGGGTCGGCGTACCCGAGCTCGGCGTGATCGTCACCGTGCCGCCCGGCTGGCTTTGCAACCGGATCGTGTACGTGGCCGTGCCGTCGCCTTCCTTGACCGTGACCCCGGTTTCCGACACGAGGACGCCGTGCCCGGCATCGGTGACCGTGACCGAGACGCTCCCCGAGACCGACCCGTAGCCGCCACCCGAGGCGCTGTGCGCCAGCGCGTCGGAATCATTGGCGGCATCGCCATCCGTGCCGGCCATCAGCGACACCGGCTGCGTCGCGTTCCAGTTCGATCCCGTAAACGTCAGGGTGCCCTGGGCGCCGTCCGTGCCGGCATCGGTGTCGGCGACCAGGTCCGAACCCGGGGGCGCCGAGACGGTGACCGTCACCGCCGCCGACGGCTGCGTCGAGAGCTTCACCGTGTAATTCCCCGTGCCTCCTTCGGCCACCGTCAGCGCGGACGGGCTGAACACCAGGGCTTTCGGGTCATTGTCGGTGATGGTGACCGTCACGGATCCGCTCACCGAGCCGTAGCCGCCGCCCGCCGCGCTGTGCGCCAGCGTCACCGAGTCATTGTCGCCGTCATCATCCCCGCCCGCCGAAATATCCACGGTCTGCGCCGTGTCCCAGTCGTCCGGGGTGAACGTCAGGGTGGCCTGGGCGCCGCCTGAGCCGCTGTCGGTGTCCACCGAGAGGTCGGAGCTGGCCTGCCCGCTCACGGTGACCGTCACCTCGGCCGTCGGCTGGGCCGCCAGTTCCACCGTGTACTCGCCCGACCCTTCTTCATTAACGGTCACCGAGGCCGGGGTGAACACCAGCGCGGCCGCAGGCTTGTCGTCGTCCTCCAAGACCAGGCGGGCCACATGATTCGACGCATGCCGCTGCGCGCCGCCGCCGACCGTCGTGCCGGTGCCGAGGTCGCTCGCCAGCGTCGCCGTGATCCTCTCGTCGAGGCTGTCCCCGTCGTCCCGATTCGCCACCGGCGTGAAGGTGATCGTCGCCGTCTGCACCGTGTGCGTGTTGTGGCCGGTGAACGTGATCGTCGGCGTGGCGCTGGCCAGGCCCGAATCGCTCACCTCCCGCCCCGAAGTCGAGACCGTAAAGTCGTGATTCGCGGCACCCGGCAGCCGCGCCCCGGTGCTGCTCGCAAGCTCGACCGGCACTGCGATGACCTCGCCCGCGTACAAGCGGCGGCCGAGCGACACCGTCGCCGTGGCGGTGGCCGTCGCATCGCCTTCCGTCATCCTCATGTCCGAGGAGGCCAGCGAGACCGCCGTCGCCTCATCGTCCCGGACGAGCGCCGCGGCCGAGCCCTCGCTGGCATGCACCCGGTAGGTGTCCGTGCTCGCACAGCCCGCGACGCTCGACGCCACCGCCTGCACCGTCACCACGCTGTCGCGGTCATCCGCATCGGTGTCCGTCCAGGCCACCGAGTGGCTTGCCGAAACCGAGGCGCTGGTGGACCCCGCAAGGGTCACGGTCTTGATCCCTTCGGCCGATGAGGCCACCCGGTCGACGGCGCCGGACTCCGACACCCGCACGCACACCGTCAGGGCCGCAGCCGGCGAGGGCGCCGCGCGCACGGTGAAGCTCGCGGGCCCGGCATTCTCCGCGTAAGGCACCTGGCCTGAGGCATTCGGGTCGACCCCCGAGACCGACAGCAGGACCGAGATCACCGGGGTCGGGTCTTCGTCGTCGGTGAGCGTGACGGTCACGTCGGCGATGCCCAGGGTGGTCGGATAGTCGCCCCCGTCTCCACTCGTGATCGCGTGCGTGAGCGTCACGCTGCGCCCGCCGTGATTGACGATGTTGTCGTCCACCCCGGTGACCGTAATGCTCTGCGCGGTCTTCCAGTTCGCGGTCGTGAAGGTCAGCGTCTGCGTCGCACCGGCCGTGCCGCCTTGGCGGTTCACCGTCGCAACACTCGGAGCGTCGGAGGTGACGCGGACTTCCACATCGCCTGCCGGCGGGGTGTTCAGCACCACGGTGTAGCGGCCCGTGCCGCCGTTCTCGCCGACCGTGACGGCGTTGGTCGAGAGCATGACGCCCGGGCTGTCGTTGTCCGTGATCTCGATTTGCCCGTTGCCGGTGCGCGTGCCGGTGGCGCCGCCGGGCAGGCCGGTCGCCGTGAGAGACCCGGCGCCGGTCGAAGACGACGGAATGGACACGGTCACCGTGACGTCATCGTCGTCGTCGTCGCCCGAGGCGGCCAGGGTCAGCGTCACCGACGTGGCGCTGGTCCCCGAGTTCGGGCCGGTGAAGGTCACCTGGGGGTTGGCGGCGGCCAGGTTCTGGCAGGTCACCCCCGTCGGCAGCGGGTCCGGGCAGGCCAGACTGAACTCGGTCCCCGGCGTGCCGCCCGAGAATTGCAGCGGCACGACCAGGGCCTCCCCGCTGACCAGGCCCCGCCCGAGCGAAAGCCGGATCTCGGCCGTGTCCGAGGCATTTTCTTCCTCGGCCGTGGCGTCGGGCGTCGTCAGCACGACCGCGGTCGCATCATCGTCCGTGATGGTCGCCGACACGTCGGCGATGTCGATGCCGTCGTAGTCACTGTCGGAGGATGCGGCCGTATGGGTGAGGCTGGCCGTGCGGCTGCCGCCGGGGTCGTCCGTGCTGTCTGGCGCCGCGCTCACCGTGAGGGTTTGTGCGTCTCGCCAGTCCGAGGGCGTGAAGGTCAGCGTCTCGCGGGCCGCGCCGCCGACTTGCAGCCCCGCCCCGGCATTCACCGTGATGATCACGTCATGCGTCGGCTCGGTGTCCAACACCAGCGTGACCGTGTCGGTGGTGCTGTCCTCTCCGACGGCCGTCGCGCCCCCTTCCTCGGTGACCGTCACGCCCGCGGTGTCGTTGTCCGTGAGGACGATCTCCCCATTGCCGGTACGAGAGCCGGTGGCACCGCCGTCCAGCCCGGTGGCCGTGAGGATGGGGGCGCCCCCCGACGATGCCGCGGGAATCGTCACCGTCACCGTCTCGTTCTCGTCGTTGTCGTCCTCCGAGGCCGTCAGGGTCAGCGTCACCGACGTGGCACCGACCCCCGAGCTCGGGCCGGTGAAAGTCACCTGGGGGTTGGCGGCGGCCAGGTTCTGGCAGCTCACGCCCGTCGGCAGCGGACTCGGGCAGGCCAGCGTGAACTGTGTCCCGGGCGTGCCGCCCGAGAATTGCAGCGGCACGACCAGGGCTTCCCCGTCGACCAGGCCCCGCCCGAGTGCCAGCGCAATCTCGGCCGTGGCGGACGCATCGCCCTCCGTGGCCGTGGTGTCCGGGGTGGACAGCGTGACCGCGGTCGGGTCGTCGTCCGTGATCGCCACCGACACGTCGTTGATGGCGATACCGTTGTACGTCGGGTCGGTGGAGGAGGACGTGTGGCTGAGAGTCGCGGTCCGAGGGGGGGCCGGGTCGTCCGCGCTGTCTGCCGCCGCGCTCACCGTGACGGTTTGCGCCTGGTTCCAGGTCGAGGGCGTGAAACTCAGCGTCTCGCGGGCCATGGCGGTCGTGCCCGCATCCGGGCCGTCCACGAGCAGTCCGGCCCCGGCCTCCACCGTGAGGGTCACGTCGTGCGTCGGCTCGCTGTTCAGCACCAGCGTGTAGGTGTCGGTGGCGCCGCCTTCGCTGACGGCCGTCGCGCCGTCCGACTCGGTGACTGCCACGCCAAATGGGGCGGCGACGGTCACGGACAGCGACGCCACCCTGCTATTGTGATAATTGGGGTCGGCAGTATCGGCATTGACAACCTGATGCACGACCGTAGACGCGCCCGCCTGCCGACCCGTCACCGTCACCGTCTGCGCCACGTTCCAGGTGCTTGCATTGAACGTCAGCGTGCCCGGTGAGACCCCGGCGTACGACGACATGCTCGACATCGCCGAGACCACTACGTTAGAACTTCGTCCTCCGCGGAAATTGTTTAATCCGGGCTGGCTTTTCAGCGCAATCTTGTAGGTCGCGGTCTCGCCCTCCAACACATCCAATTGGGTCTCCGACACGAGGACGCCGAGCCCGGCCTCCCTGACATCCACCAACACCGGGGCGACGGAAATCTGGTTGTAATGGCCGCTCGCGGCGACGGCAGTATGAGTGATCGAGATACCTGAACTCCCCTGGATATTGGGGTCGTTCACCGCGTGCACCGTCACCGTCTGCGGTATGTTCCAGTTGCCGCCGGGGTCAGGCGTGAAGGTCAGCGTCGCACTGCCGCCAAACGAGCCGCTGCCTGCCTTGATGTTGACGTGTTCCGTGTCATCTGCGGGCACCATCGCCGTGATGGTGACGGCCACGTCCGGGTTGGTGTTGAGTTTCACCGTATAGGTATTCTCCGCATCGGTCGGGTGCAGCTCAGTCACACTCAATTCGGTCGGGGAGACGCTGACGCCGTCGGAGGGGGGACGGGTGCCTTCCTTTATTGTGATGGTGAAAGTATGGAGCAGATTTCCGTCGTTGTAGTAATTGGAGCTATGAAGATTAAAAATAACGGTTTCTTCTCCTTCCATAGCGCTATCCGTTAGTGCCTCCACCAGGAAAGTCTTAGGGTTTCCAAATAACCGTATGCTCCGCCCGGTTCCGTCAGTATTAGTCGGAGTCCTGCAAGGACGTGTAGATAGTATCCTTAGACAAAAATCAGTCCCGAGTGTGGCCGTGCCTCCACCATTCGGAAACAAGGATCCTGCGTCGAAGCCCGCTATCGTAAACTTTATTTCTTCCCCTTCGTACACCACCGGGTCCGGCGTGAGCGGGTAACGCTCCGTTACCGTCACCGTCACCGGGTCGATCGTCGTGGTGGTCGGGTAGTCCGTGGTGCCGGTCGTCACGGCATGGCTGATCGTGGCCGAGCCTGCGCCCGCACCGGTCACCGTCACCGTCTGCGCCGTATCCCAGTTGCTGTCGTTGAAACTCAGGGCGCCCGACACCGTGGCGGTCGTCGTCGCACTCGATGTTGGCGTGACGGTCACCGTGCCGCCCGGCTGGCTTTTGAGGACGATCGTGTAGGTCGTCCTGTTGGTCGCTCTCACCGAAGCGTTCGCCTTGGACACGACGACTCCGTGGCCGGCGTCGACGGTGGTTGCGGTCACGTCGGCGATCCGAATCTGGTGGTAGGGGTTGTTGGTGTCCGCCACCGTCGCCGCATGCGAGATCTTGACGGACTCGGCCGCGGTGTCGCCGTCGTTCACGGCGCGCAGCGTCACCGTCTGCGCCGCGCTCCAGTTGCCGGAATTGCCGGGGGTGAAGGTCAGCGTGGACTGGTTGCCCGCCATGACGCTGTCGGTGTCCACCGCGACCGCCGTGGTGTCGTCCGAGGCCGCCATCACCACCACGTCCGCGCCCGGATCGGTGTCGAGCACCACCGTGTAGGTCTTCTCAACGTCGGTGGAACTGCCGAGCTCGGTCAACGTGAGGGCGGATTGGGAGAGGGTCACGCCGCCGGCGAAATCGTCGTCCGTGATGGTGACCTCCAGGTCCTTGTTCTGGGCGCTGCCATAGCCGCCGCCTGAAGGGACATGGGAAAGGGTGATGGGGTCGTCGGCATCGTCGCCGTCCTCGCCCGCCTCAATCGACACGGACTGCGCCACGCTCCAGTTGCCGGGGGTGAAGGTAAGCGTGGCCTGCTCGCCCGCCATGACGCCGTCGGTGTCCACCATCAGGTCGGTGCTGCCCTGACCGCTGATGGTGACCGTCACGTTCGCCGACGGCTGGCTGGCCAGCGCCACCGTATAGCTGCCCGAGCCGCCCTCAGCCACCGAGACCGGATCCGGGCTGAAAACCAGACCCGCGGTGTCATCGTCGGTGACGGTGACGCTCACGCTGCCGGCGTCGGCGATGGTGAAACTGGGGTCGGTCGAGCTGGACGCGTGGGCGATCGTGACGGTGCGCGCATTCCCGGCATTGTCAATGGCGTCATCGACGCCGGTGACGGTGATCGTCTGCGCCTGGTTCCAGTCGCTGGTGGTGAAGGTCAGCGTCGCCGTCGCACTCGCCGTGCCGCTGGGGCCCTGCACCTGCGCGCCCGCCCCCGCGGTTGCCGTCACCGTCACGTCGGCCGACGGCGCGCTGTCCAGCACCACGGTGTAGGTGTCCGTGGTGCTGCTGCCGTCCTCGCTGACCGTGGTCCCTCCGGCCTCGGTGATGGTAATCGGCACCGGGCGGGAGTCGCCCAGGATCTGGCCGTATGAGACGACAACTATGCTGGTTGGAAAAATAAGCGGAGTCGTGATGAACCCATTCCGCCCGGTGACCTGCGTGCTGCCATCGGTGAAGATGCCCAGGTCGCCCGATCCTCCGGAGTACGAGATGGAGATTGACACCACTTCCACCCCCTCGCTCATCGAATCGGCAGCGATGGGAATGGAGACGGTCTTCACGGTCTCGCTGGCGTCGAACACGACGTCCGTGATGGTGGCCGTGACGTCGGCTGCGGCGGCGGCCGTGCTGCCGGCCTTGCAGCCAAAGTCGGCGATGCAGCGGGTGACGTTGTCGGCGGATGGCGCGGACACTCCAACCCGAAAGGTTCGCTGGCTCTCGCTCACACTGCCCGGCGCCCGGCTCAGCGTCAGGGTGACGACGATGTTCTCGCCCTCATAGGCATCGGTCACCTGGATATCCAGGTTCCGGGCCGGGTGCGACACGACAATGTCAAAAGTGTCGCTGACGGTACCACTTTTGCCGTCGTCCGCGGTCACCTTGACCGACAGCGTGCCGACGTCGGCCGCCGCCGGCGTGCCCGAGAAGGTGCGGGTATTGGCGTCGAAGGTCAGCCAGGTCGGCAGGGCGCTGTCGTCGGGTTCGGTGGCGGTGTAGGTCAGGGAATCGCCGTCGGTATCGCTGAACGTATTGTCCGGGAAGGTGTGACTGAACGCCGTGTCCACGGTCGCCGCCTGGTCGGGGATCGCGTTGTCCACCGTGGGGGCGCTGTTGGGCGCTGCGGTCACCGTCGCCGTCACCGAGACGGTCGGCGTGCTGGTCGGGTAGGCCGTGGTGCCCGTCGTCACCGCGTGGCTGATTGTCGCCGAGCCTGCGGCCGCGCCGGTCACGGTGACCGTCTGCGCCGTGCTCCAGTCGCTTGAGGTGAACGTCAGCGCGCCGGATACGCTCGCCACGGTGGTGTCGCCGGAGGTGGGCGTGACGACGACGGTGCCGCCGGAGTCGCTGGCGAGGTGCACGTCGTACTCGACCGTGCTGCCCGCGACCACGGAGACTGCGTCCGGCGAGACCACCACCGCATTGCCGGCATCGGAGACGGCCAGATTAATAACCTGCCCGCTGGTATTGACCTGGGCCTTGTAGGGGCCGCTGGCGGCACGGTTGAGGGAGCCTATGCTGTAGCGACCATGGTCGGTCAGCAGGCGGCCGTCATTCGCGTCGCCGTCATAGAGGGCATGGATCCGCACGGTCTGCGGCACGGCCCAGTTGCCCGAGTTGCCGCCGGTGAAAGTGAGTTCGTCCTGGAAACCCGCGGTGCTCGGATTCGTGTCCACCTCGATGTACTCGGATTCGGTTTCGCTGATGATCACGGTAAGTAGCTGATGGCCCTCCACCGCCTTGACGGTGACGGTGGCAGCAACGATCGGGTCCTTCTCGAGGGCGACGGTGAAGGTGCCGCCGCCGCCCTCCTCCAGCAGCTTGATGTCTGACCTCGAGGGAAAGGCCACGATGCTGGAGGCGTCCACCACCACCGTGGGATCCCTGATTATCACATCGATGGTCGGGGGAGTCTCGCCGGAGGTGTAGCCCGATGGGCAATCAGCGGTGGGGCACAGCGTCACTCTGACGAGTGAATTGTCCTCAAACAGATCATCGCCCAGGGCATCCACATCAAATGTCGCCGAGGACTGCCCGGACTGAATCGTCACGCTGGTCGGAATCGTATAGTCCTCCGCTTGCGTAGAAAGGTTCTGTATGCCTAGGGGAATGGTGACATTGGCACTGGCGGCGCTGGGAAGGGACACCTTGATGGTGTAGGAATCGCCCTCGATTATGGCCGGTCCCGCGGGCAGCGCGCTGTCGTCGGTCTGCGACCAGGACACCTGCATAACCTCGGTCACGGTCGCCGTCACCGAGGCGATCGTCGTGCTGGTCGGGTAGTCCGTGGTGCCGGTCGTCACCATGTGGCTGATCATCGCCGTGCCGTCCTCCGCGCCGGTCACCGTCACCGTCTGCGGTACGTTCCAGTTTGAGTTGTTGAAGGTCAGGGCGCCCGACACCGTGGCTTTCGCCGTCATGCTCGAGGTCGGCGTGATCACCACCGGCTCGCCCGGCTGGCTCTTCAGCACGACCGTGTAGGTCGCCATCTCGCTGTTCTCTGCCACCGAAAGCGACTCCTCCGAGACAATGACCCCGTGCCCGGCGTCGACGGTGGTCACGGTCACGTCGCCGATCTCAATCCCGTGGTAGGGGTTGTCGGTGTCCGTCACCGCAGCCTCATGCTCGATCCCGACGGTCTCGGCCGCGGTGTCGCCGTCGTTCACGGCGCGCAGCGTCACCGTTTGTGGCGCGTCCCAGTTGCCGGAATTGCCGTGGGTGAAGGTCAGCGTGGACTGGGCACCCGCCATGACGCTGTCCGTGTCCACCACGACTGCCGTGGTGTCGCCAGAGGCCACGGTCACCACCACGTTCGCGCCTGGGTCCGTATCCAACACCACCGTGTACGTCTTCTCGGCGTCGGTGGAACTGCCGAGCTCGGTCAGGGTGATGGCAGATGAGGAAAGTGATACGCCGTCGGACGAAGTCACCGGGCGCGGGCCGTCCTTCAGGGTGATGGTGACGTGGAAGTCTGGGCTAGCATAGCTGTACCCGTATAACCTGATTGTTTCATCGCCCTCCGTGAGGTTATCGGCACTCGTGCGCAGACTGAAGTCGATCTCGCGGTAAGCATTCCCGTCGACGCTAATCAGATCGCTTATTGGGTTGGTTTCATTGTCAAGCCTCAACACTCGATTTCCGTCGCTGTCCGCCAGATACCAGTCATTGGAGGATCCCTCGGTTGCGGTACTCTCTCCAGCGGGCGACACACGACCATAACCACCGCCCTGGTTGTAATTTAGACCAAAAGTGTTTGTCACGAACAGCGTGAACTCGAGCGTTTCGCCCTCGTAGATTTCCGTAGGTGAGACGGAGGGCAATGTTGGCACGGTCTGCGCCTGCGCCCCGGCGGTGAAGCCGAAAAGCAGCGGCAGGACCAGCAGGGCCGAAAACAGGCCGCGCCGCAAACGGCGGGCGACAGGACGGGAACCCGCTGCGGCGCGGGCGGGAGAAAGACCGAAGCTGTCGGGGGAGGAATCGGGCCGGAGGGTGTCGGAGCGCCTGCCGGCATCGGCAGTCAGACCGCGAAGAGAAAGTCTATATGTAGGGGGGGGGGGGGGCAATGGCATTGGCTTGAGGCGACAGCCCTTGCCGCCAAAGGGTTTTACTACGTTTTTCACGAACATCGCACCGGGCATTGTATCAACTTGCCGAGCCCGCAAGCGGGCCGTTTTCTCCTGCCTCCATTTGCCCACCGGCTTGCGCGAGCGGCGCGGAGTGCACTCCTCATGTGTCCGATTATACTGGGGAAAGGCGACCTTTCCTGGAAAATATGCCGCCCAGCCGATGCCTTGGCCTCTCTCCTGAAACCCGATGTCAATGGGGCCCGGCGCACTGATGATGTCGTTCCATTGCCCGCACTGGCGCCCGCTCTTATGGGTAGCGTTCCGCCCGCATCCCCAGCAGGTTCCGCTGCGCCCGCCCAAGAACCAGGCCTACGTGATGAATTGGCTCGCCCCGCTCCCGAATCTGCGCCAGCGCCTACTCCAGCATCGCCTCCGCCTGCCCGTCGTCCTCCACCACCTTGAACTCCAGCACAAACACCTGCCCACCGTGCAGCGCCACCAGGCCCGAGCAGCCCCGGCTGGAGGCCTCCTCCACCCGCAGATCCACCCCCAGGGTTCGAAAACACGTATACAGCAGGCTGGCGTACCAAGACTCGTAGCGGCCCAGGTCCCTGCGGTCGGGCCACGGGTACGGAACCCTCGCCAGAAAACTCTGGAACCGGTCCCCGAAACCCTCGAAGTCATTCTCCGCCAACAGCCGCCATCCCAACTTTCGGGTGCCTTGCTCTATACGCGGCATAAGACCACTGCAGCAACTCTGCCACAGACACGCCCAAACGGGCCCCAACGGTTCCGGGAAGTAGAACCCTACCGGGTTTCATGGCACAATCAGGTCGAAATTCAGCCTCTCCCCAAAAAATGCCTGTGCATCGTGTCCGTATTAACACCCGAATAAAACCGGGCCGGGAACCTGCGGCGCGCGGC
Source organism: uncultured candidatus Poriferisulfidus sp. (assembly GCA_965214545.1). Classification (GTDB taxonomy): domain Bacteria; phylum Pseudomonadota; class Gammaproteobacteria; order Poriferisulfidales; family Poriferisulfidaceae; genus Poriferisulfidus. The sequence goes on from OZ243950.1 coordinate 369,492, forward strand.
TCCAGAGATCTTGTCCCTCAACCGCTACAATATGCAGGCAAAGATGCCCTCACCCACTCTCGAATTCGAAACCTCCGGCAGAAAAGAGCGAACGCCAATGCGACCGTCCCGCTGACCCAGCCCAGAAATGTCCGAATGAAAGCCGCAGTCACTCGCCCTCCCGGTTCCCTGAATCAACCGCGAGTTTCAGCGTGTCGTCTGCCGAACAACCCTGAGGCGTATTCCTCATGAGATTCGCCGAAGAAATCCTCTTAATGCTGCTCGACGAGAAGACGGGCTATTTCATCCCCATTCCGGAATGGAAGATGTCCTGCGTGCTCGCGGGAGGCGTTCTGATGGACCTGGCTCTGGAAAACCGTATCGACACGGATGTCGGAACGCTTACCCTGATCGACGCGACCCCTACCGGCGACGATCTGTTGGACCCGACGCTGGAGGAAATCGCCCGGGAAACCGAAACCCACGCACCGCAGTTCTGGGTCGAGCGGATCGCGCGCAACGCCGACGCGATCAACACCAAGGCACTTGACCGCCTGGCCGGGATCGGCATCCTGGACGTGGACGAAGGCGGCTTCTGGAATCTGTCGAGCAAGGTCGCCCGATCGGGCCGCTACCCCCTCGTGGACGGCCGGACCGGGGAAGAAATCAAGGGCCGGATCATGCGGACGCTGCTGGATGACGAGATTCCGGACCCGCGCGACATCGCCATCATCGGCCTCATGCACAGCTGCGGCGGAATCCGTGCCATGCTCGAACCCGAAGAATACGAAGAGGCTGAGGAACGAATCGAACTCCTCAGCAGGATGGACCTGATCGGGCAGAACATCGGAGCGGCGGTGCAAAGCTCCTACCGCCCTCCCGAGAGCATGCGCACGGTGCGCCATCGCGCCATGCCGGTCATCGGACTGAAGGACCTGCTCTTGTCGAAAACTTTCCGCGCGCGCGACCTTCCCAAGTTCTTTGCCGAGCAGGCCGAGGAGCATGGGCCGGTTTTCGAACTCCGGGCCGGCGGCCGGAAACTGGTGATCCTCGCCAGCGCGAAGCTGAATCAGTGGTTCAGCCAGAAAGGCCGCCTCCATGTCCGTTCGCAGGACTTCATCTCGGACTTCCAGAAGACGTGGGGGACCGGACGGTCCATCGCCAGTATGGACGGTGCCGACCACTTCCGGATGCGCAAGATCGTGCGGGCCGGCAACTCCCGCGCGGTGATTGAAGACCGGCTGCATGAACTGCTGGCGATGGCCCGCGGACACTTCGACTGGTGGGGAATCGGAAATGCGGTACGCGGCGAGATGGCCTGCCAGCGGATGATCGGCGAACAGGTCTCCAATCTCAGCGTGAGCATCGCCCCGGCCGACATCCTCGACGATCTCCTCAAGTACGAATACCGGGCGCTCCTGGTCACGGTGCACAAACTCCTGCCCCGTTTCATGCTGCGCACGCCCGCCATGAAACGAGCCCTCGGGCGGGTCTTGGAACTGTACGCCCAGATCCATGCCTCGCACACGCCGGCCCAGCGAGCCGGCAAGCGGCGGGACTTGGTCGACGACCTGATGGACCTCCACTACTCCGACCCGCAATTCCTGCCGGAGACCGATCTCGGCTTCGCGTTCATCGCCCCGATCATCGCCGGGCATTACCTGGGGAGCGAAATGTCCTTTTCTCTCTACCACATGCTCACGCAACCCGATGTCCGGGAACAGATCGTCGCCGAGGCGGATGCGCTCTTTGCCAGCGGAGACCCGACCGCAAAGGATCTGGACGTGTCGGCGATCGACGTGACGCATCGGTTCATCATGGAAACGCTGCGTCTGCACCCCGTCATCCCCATGCACCTGCGGACGGTCATGAACGGGTTCGAGGTCGAGGGCTACAAGGTCCCTCCCAACACCACACTCATGGTCGCCTTCACCGCCTCCCATTTCGATGAGCGGTACTTCAAGGATCCCCTGCGTTTCGACATCGACCGCTTCGCGCCGCCCCGAAACGAACACAAACAGTTCCCGGGAGCCTACGCGCCCTTCGGCATCGGCACGCACACCTGCGGAGGCGCACGCTGGAGCGAACTGCAACTGGCCATGAACCTGATGCTGGTGGCCCATCACCTGGAACTGGAACTGGATCCGAAAAACTACAAGCTCGGGCTCAACCCGCTGCCCAAAATGAGCCCCGACAGGAAATTCGGGTTCCGGGTCGTACGGCACCGGCACCCGTTCACCGCCACCCCCACCGCATACCACGGCAAGAAACTGAGCTGAAGGGCGCGCCTCCGGGCCCTTCCGCCAAACAACCCGGCGCCTGCCGTGCAGGCGAGCCCGATCAGAACAAGAAACTGCCCACCAGGCTCCAAGTCCGGGGTTCGCCCAGCGAACACCGCTTCGCGCCCCGGAATCCTTCTGCGCCCATCGTATCCGCCAAGCCCAGTGAACCGACCAGGGGCTGGGCGTATTTGGCTTGGCAATAATGGGGCTTATATACCTGACTTGACAAGCTAGGCCGCCAGCCGTGAGTATACATTTTGACGGTTCATCGGGGGGGCTAATGCCCACGCCCCTCGCCGTCCAGACGCCCCAGTCCCCGAGGCCAAGATATTCAACGCGGCGTTCACGTCCGCGTTGGCCGTGTGCCCGCAAGCGGTGCACTTGAATTTCGATTGCTCCTTCCGGTTCTCCCGCGACACATGCCCGCACCGGTGGCAGGTCTGGCTCGTGTAGGCCGGATTCACCGCCTCCACCGCCGCCGCCTTATACTCGATCTTTCGCCGCAGGGCACCCCAGCCGGTCCCCCGAATCTCCCGGTTCAGACCCGCCTTCTGCCGCACATTCGTCCCCGGGTTCTCTACCGTGCCCCGGGCGGACCGTGTCATCGCTTCCGGGTTCAGGTCTTCGATCACGACCTGCCCGGCGGTGTTCGCCAAGGTGCGGCTGACCTGATGCTGCCAATCCTGCCGGGTGGTGGCAATCTTGTGCTGCGTCTTGGCCAAGCGCCGGCGCGCCCGCGCCCGCCGATTCGACCCCGGCTTGCGCCGCGCCATCTGCCGCTGATACCGCTTCTTGCGCGCCTCCAGGCGCGCCAAGTCCGGTCCATGCAGAATGTCTCCAGTACTCACCGCCACCTGCCCGCAGTTCATGTCGACTCCGATCGCAAGCCCGTTGTCCTTTTGCTCGGCCTCAACGGCGTACACCACGATGCACTCCCAACGGCCCAACATCCGCTTCACGACCGCCTTCACCGGCGGGCAATCCGCATACGGGTTGCCGCCGCGGCGCGACAGGCGGCACCGCCCGATTTTCGGCACGTGCAGGGAATCACCGCGAATCTTCACATCCTGCGGGATCGTGAAACTGTCATCGCCCCGGCGGGCATGGAACTTCGGTAAACCGCCATGCTTGAACGCCCGCTTCCAGGCATCTGACTGGTACTTCAAAACATACCGGACTGGGCTATACGGCAAGGCCTGCAACCACGGGGTCTCGCGCCGCAACTCGGTAAACGCCACCCCCAAGGACGAGAACGAGATAGACGGACAAGGGCAACCGGTCACGACATGCTCCTCGTAGGCCCGGTGGTTCTCTTCGAGCATGGTGTTCCAAACCCAGCGGCAGGCTCCGGCGGTTTGGAGTAGGAGAGAGTGTCGGGCTCGGCTACCCGGGTGCAGGCGGAAGACGATGGAACGGTATTCAATCGAATCGGTCATCGCGGCGGACCCCTCCCGAGTCCTTTAGCGAGCCCATACACGTATTATACAAATCGGGCGAGAGCCCTTCTATGTGATTGATATATCAAAATAAAGTCCCGTCAAGTTAAGTATATAATCCCCCAACGATTCCATTCTTAATCCCGTCCTTGCTTATGGGACATTCCGCGAATGGAATGGTTCACCGCAGGCGCCCACTGTCTTGTTGCAGAGGCCAATACCGTGGCTGTCCGACCCCTGCACCCGGCAGGACTTCACCCGGCAATCCGAAAATGCCGCGTGCGCCTCATCTTCGCGCATAACCAACCCCCAGACGCGTCGGGAAACAGGATGCACCAAGGGTATCGTACCTCTAATTGGCATCCTGTTCGCCCGGAAAAACCGGGAGTTTAAAAGGAGCGACGAAAAACCGCCCGCCCGGGTATCACCCCAATGAAGCGGTCACGGTTTCCGGCGAGACCGCGTCAGGCTTTCTGCAGTCGAAAGCAGAATTTCCCGCCTTCTTCGGTGGATTCCAGCAACGGGTTTCCGGTTTGCTTCGAGAACGCCTCAAAGTCCTTGACCGCGCCGGGGTCGGTGGCGACGACGCGCAACACCTGCCCGCTGTCCATCGAGGCCAGGGATTTTTTTGCGCGAAGGATGGGAAGGGGGCAATTCAGCCCGGAGGCATCCAGCTCCTGGTCAAAATCCGCCATGTGCGTAAACTCCTGTTGATAATCTGGAGCCCACATTATACTGGCGTACAATGCCGGGACATGCCGCCGGCCCGACCCGACAGACGCGACAACCCCGCCCCATCTCCCCGCCCATGGCCACCCTCCCGCTCCTGAATGGTCCCGCGCGCGCCGTTGCCCTGGGTTTGGCCGGAGCCTTGTTCGGTGTCGGCGCCACGCATGCCAACACCGACATCATCAACGACTCCGAGTTGCCCAGCGTCGGCGAACCCGCCGACCGGATCATGACCCAGGCCGAAGAGGCCCGGATTAAACGCTTTCTCAAAACCCAGCTGTACGGCCATCTGCCGGTCAGCGAGGACCCGGAATCCAACGCCTACATTCGCTCCCTGGCCAGCCGCATCCTGGACCGGGCCGGAATCCAGCAGGAATTCGACCTGCTGATCGTCCACAATCGGCAAGTCAACGCCTTCGCCATGCCCGGCGGATTGCTGGCTTTCTACACCGGCCTGATCACGAAAGCGAGAAACGAAAGCGAACTGGCTGGCGTCATCGCGCATGAAATGGCGCACGTCACGCAACGCCATCTGGCCCGGATGCAGGACCATATGAGCCAGTCGAACTTCAGCCTCCTGACCATGGCGGGCGTCGTCCTGGCGGGCGTCACCCAGATGTCCGCGCTGCTGCCGGCGGCCGTATTGAGCCAGGCCGCGCAGGTGCAGCGCTTTCTCAACTACTCCCGCGCCAACGAGCAGGAAGCGGACCGGTTCGCCAGCCAGTTCCTGGCCAAGGCGGGAATCGACCCGGGCGGAGTCGCCAACTTCTTCGAGGTGCTGCTCGGGCACTCCGATCACCATTACGGAAAGGATTTCGAGTACCTCAGCACCCACCCGGCCACCCCGTCCCGAATCACGGAAGCCCGAGACCGGGCGCGACAATACCGGGGCGAGTTCGTCCAGGACACGGCCGCTTTCCGCTTTATCCGGGAGCGAATGCTTTCCCTGCAAACTCCCGCGCATGAACGGCTGGACCTGTTCCAGGACAAGCTGAATGCCGGGCACCAGCCGCAGGCGCCAGAGCAATACGGCATCGCGGTGGCCTGGCAAAGGCAGGGCGACCACGCCCGCGCACTCGAACTGTTGGATCGCATCCAGGTGGACGCGCCCGAACTGCGTCTGCTGCTCGATCTGGCGGCGGCCGAGTCGCGCAAACATCTCGGTCAGCTGGGCCTCGCCCTGGAGACGCTGGAATCCCTCAGCCGGGAACATCCGGCCCATGCCGCAGTCGAGTTCTACCTGGCGCAGGCGTATCTCTCGGCCGGGCAGCCCGGCGAAGCCCTGAAGCTGATTCGAAAACGGGTCCGCCGAGGCATCCAGAGCCCCCAGACCTACCGCCTGCTCGCCGAGGCCGCCAATGCCACCGGCCAGCCGGTCATCTCGCACATCGCGCTGGCCGACCATTACCTCAGCAAAGGGCAGCTCCGCCAGGCTGCCAACCAACTGGAAATCGCGGAAAAACACGCCAAGGCAAATTCGGTGAACCAGGCCCGGATCGATCACCGCCGCAAGGAAATCCGGACCCTCGTGAACGAGTATTATTAAAGCTGCCGTACAATTAGCCTCGCCATGACAGTCTCGACCCCGCCTCAACGAACCCGCCGCCTGCTGCTGCAGGCCGCCGCCGCCGTGCCGGCACTGGCCCTCCTCCGCCCGGCTCTGTCCAGCCCCTCGGAGTCTTTCGCGGCGGAAACCCTGGACGACGCGCTGGCCGCGCTCACCGGCGGGCAGGACATCCAGGACCACCCGGATATCGAACTGGACGTGCCGGACATTGCCGAAGACAGCGCCAAGGTGCCGATCCAGGTCTACGCGCCCTTACCCGGCGCCGAGAAGATCAGCATCCTGATCGAGGCCAATCCGGTGCCATTGATTTCGATCACCCACATCCAGGAACAGACAGAACCCTACGTCTCGCTGCGCGTCAAGATGCGCGAGAGCTCGCGTGTCATCGCGCTGGTGCATACGTCCGAAGGCCTCTTCCAAGCGGCCCGGGAAGTAACAATCACGGCCGGCGGCTGCGCGTAGGCGCACCGCCCGCCCTCTCTCTTTCAGGATTTGAGACCAGGCCGGGCACAAGCCCGGGCCCGGTTATTCGATGATGTTAGCCAAGGTCCGGGGGGTCGCTGCGAATTCCGGCGAGATCGCCTTGGCCGGGCAGATCTCGACGCAGGCGTAGCAGCGGATGCACTCTTTCTCGTTGATGTACAGCGTGTTGTAGTACAAGCCGGCGGTGGCGGCAGGCTCGACCTGCTCGTACTCCATGGTCCCCGGCGCCCCACCGTCCCTGCGGCGCAGGCTCGAAGCCTCCACGATGCAGTTCGCCACCGGCTTGACCATCAGGCACTCGTCGCACAGCACGCACTTGGCATTGTCGATCACCGGTACCGGCGAACGCGCGTCCTCGAACTTGTCGTAAAAGATGCTGCGGTCCGGCAAGCCGGCTTTCTTCAAGACCGAAATACCGGCATCAATCATCGGCGGCGGGCCGCAGAAATAGGCCTTCATCCGGTCGATGCTCACCTGCCCGTTCGCCAGGTAGTGCTGCTTGAAGTAGTCCGTCACCAGTCCGCGCCCGCCGGCCCAGTCGGAATCTTCCGGCTCCTCGTTGAGCACCTGGTGGAATTTCAGCACGTAGTCCGGGTGCCAGCGTTTCTGCAAGGCCTCCACCTCTGCGTTCAGGTACAGGTCCTGCTGCGTGCGGGCGCCGTAGAAGAAGTAGCAGTTGCGGGCGACCTTGAGGTTCGCGGCGTGTTCGATAATGGAGAAGACCGCGCTCATGCCGGAGCCGCCTGCGATGCAGACCATGTCCTCGCTGGACGGGTCCAGCTTGAATTTGCCCAGCGGGCCGGACAGGGTCACGGCCTCGCCGGTGCGGTCGCCCCCGGCCAGCCAGGCCGACAACTCGCCGCCCGGCACCAGGCGGATGAAGAACGTGTGTTCGCCCGGATTCTCTGACTCCGGTGCGCGCGCGAAGGAATACGGCCGCGGCTTTTTCAGGCCCGGGATGCGGATCGTCCAGAACTGCCCGGCCTCCCCGACCCGCTTCTGGTTCTCGCATTCCACCACGATCTCGTAGGTATCATGCGTCAGCTTGCGCATGCTCTTGACCTGGCCCTCCCGGTATCCGACGCGCAGGGTCTGGATGTGGCGGTCCGGTTGCGGCAGAGCCAGCGGGTCGCGGCAATTCTCTAAGGTTTGCGGTTCCATCAGTTGAAGGCCTCCGGATGTTCTTGCTTGGCATATTCGAGAATCTGTTCGTCGCTCGCCTCAGACTCCCGGTTCTTGTTTCGCCATGCGTCGATGTAGCCCTCAGCGCCGCCCAACTCCTTCAGGCGCGCCTTCTTGGTCGTCTCCGGGTCCGCTTTCTCGATCTCGGCCAGGCACGAATAAAAGGTCGGGCTCATGCCGAAGTCGGTCAACATCTCCGAGTTCAGGGCATTCACGTTTATCCCGCCGGGGGTGTTGCTGCCCTTGAACTGCTTCTGCGTCGCGCACACGCCGTCGAGCAGGCCCTTGATGACGACCGCATAGCAAAAGGTCTCGCCGCGGTCGTTGTACAGGCGCACCAGGTCGCCGTCCTCGATGCCCCGCTCCCCGGCGTCCTTGACGCTCATCTCCACCGTGGGCCGCGACATCATCGCCTGCAAGCGCGGCACCGACTGGAACGAGTCGCCGATGAAGTAGTGGGCGGCTGAACTGAGCACCTGAATCGGGTAGTCCTTGCGCTTCGGATCCTCCTGGCCTTCCACTTCCGGGTTGTAGGTCGGCATCGGATCCTGCCCTTCATCCGCCAGCGTCTGGCTGAAGATCTCGATCTTCTTGCTCGCGGTCGGCCAGCCGTTATGCAGGAAGTCGCGCCGCTTCGAGTTGTCGCTGGCGCGCGCCCAACCGTTCTTCTCCATGTCCTCGTAGGTCACCCCCTCCATCAGCGGGTTGACTTCCTCGTCGAACAGGATGTCGCGGATCATCTCCTCGTCGGTCTGGGTGAACGCGTTGTCGCTGTCCTCCACGTAGCCCATCTTCTGCGCCAGGCGGCGGAACAGCTCGGTATTGGCGCAGCTTTCGCCCAGCGGCTCGATCACCGGCTTGTTCAGGTTGAAGTGCCAGTGCCCGTAGGCCGCATGCAGGTCCATGCGCTCGAACTGCGTGTCCGCCGGCAGCACCACGTCCGCATAGTTGCAGGTGTCGGTCCAGAACGTGTCGTGCACCGCCACGAACAGGTCGTCGCGCAACAGCCCACGGCGTACGTTGGCCGAATTCGGCGCACAGTTCGCCGGATCCGAGTTGTATACGAAAATCGACTTGATCGGCGGGTCCAGCGGTTCCTCGTTCGCCCCGATGTGGTCGGCCAGGGCGCGGCCGATCTGCACCATGTTGACGATCCGCTTCTCGGCCCGGTTGCCCAGATCCGGACGTTGCAACTTGCCCAGATTGAACTGCAGCCACATCTCCTCCAGCGTCCCGAACGCCGCGCCGCCTTTGGGCTCGCGCCAGGCGCCGGTGATGCACGGCATCACCAGGATGGCCCGGCAGGTCTGCCCGGAATTCTGGTGGCGGTTCAGCCCGTAGTTGGCGCGGATGAAGGATTTTTTCGCCTTGCCGTACATCAGGCCGAATTTCTCGATGTCCGCCTCCGACAACCCGGTGATCTCCGCCACCCGGTCGAGCGGGTACTCGGGCAGTTTTTCGTTGATGAACTGCTCCCAGCCGAGCGTCTGTTCGCGCAGGAACGCCTCGTCATGCAGGCCGTTGTCTACGATCACCTTCATCGCGCCCAGTGCCAGCGCCGCATCGGTCCCGGGGCGCGGCTGGATGTGCCAGTCTGCCATCATGGTCGTGCGGGTGACCCGAGGGTCGATGACGATCAACTTGGCGCCCCGCTCCTGGGCCTCGCGAATGAACGGGATGGCGTGCACGCCCGTGCTGACGAGGTTGGCGCCCCACAGGATGATCAGTTCCGCGTCCTGGGCCGCATCGTGGATGGCCGGCCCGTTGGCCACGCCGTAGGTATGGATGCCGGCCCACATCGCGGCGAAAATGCAGATGGACTGCTCCAGACGGGCCGCTTCCATCTTGTTCCAGAAGCGCTGGTCCATCGCCCAGTAGCCCAGCATGCCCAGAGTGCCGGAGTAGGAATACGGCTGCACCGCCTCCGAGCCGTACTCGGCGATCACTTCCTTGAAGTTGTCGGTGACCATGTCCAGCGCCTCGTCCCAACTGATGCGCTCGAACTTGGCCCCGGGGCCCCGGGGGCCGACCCGCTTGTGCGGATACAGGACCCGGTTGTCGTTGTAAACCAGGTCCAGGTAATGGTTGACCTTGTTGCAGAGATAGCCGCGCGTCACCGGGTGCGTGGGGTCGCCCTGAACCCGGACCGCACGCCCCGTGCTGTCGTCGCGGGTCACCAGCATGGAGCAGGTGTCCGGACAGTCGTGTGGGCAACACACGTGATGCAAAGAATGCCCCTCGGGCACCTTGATTTTTGAAACTTGCGTCATAACCGATCCTCGAAAAATCTCGTGGCAGACGGGCTGCCTTGCAGTACTTCAAATTATACACAAACGCGCTGGGGTTTATGCCACTTTTGTCCCGAAATTTCTCCCCGGCTTGCGCGGGCAGCGGCCGGTTCGGCCCGCTTCCGCACGCTTCGGCAAGCCGGGCGAACGCCGATTCACACGCCCGATGCGTGCGCCACATGATCCCCTGTCATGGCACCGGACATCTCCAGAGCCGCCGGCCTGAAGACACTAAATAGTCTATATTTAATAAAGCCTTACAGAGAAATCTTGATCTGTTTCTCTTATTGTCGGAGTGTCATCATGCGGGAACTGCGGAAACCCGCCTGGCCTCCTCACGGCAGGCTCGCGGCCCGAGGGGCCGCCGTGGCGCGGCAGGAGGTGGTGGGTCGTGCAGGGATCGAACCTGCGACCATCGGATTAAAAGTCCGGTGCTCTACCTGGCTGAGCTAACGACCCAAGATCTCGTTTATATCGCTTCGTGGCGCCGCCACTTCTGGGGGACCAGACGCAAGTCGGCCATCCCGGTGACCAGTGCGCTGGCCCAATTCGCCTCGTTTTCGTAGACCATTTTGTAGTATTGGACCTTCATCGTCAATGCGCTGCCCAGGCAAATGCTCGCGAAAGTCAGGAACGACCCGAGCGCCAACGTGGACACACCGGAGACCGCCTGCCCGATCGTGCAGCCGATCGACAGCACACCGCCGAAGCCCATCAACAAGCCGCCGAGCACGTGCCGCGCTGCGTCGCCGAGCGACTGGAACCATTCCACCCGCAACCGCCGCGAGACCAGTGCGTACAGGAATGCACCGACGATCACGCCAGCCCCGGCCACCAGGGCGAAACTCATGAACCGGCTGGCGAACCCGGTCTCCAGGAAGCGGATCAGGACGGCCGCAGGCTGCACGAAAGTCAGCGACTGGGCGCCCACCCCGTACGGTTGTTCTCCGCCTTCCAGGAACGCGACCTCCTCGATCAAGCCCTGCCCCATCGGTCCGGCCGTCACGTACCAAGCCGCCGCAACGCACAGCCCGAGCACGACACCGGCCAGCACATTGTCCCGGTTCTGCAGGAAATCAGAGGAACGCAGCACCCAGATCAGCATCAGGACACCGACAATCAGGCCGACGGCGAGCGAGGCCGCCGCACCCGGCAACCCCAGGGGTCCGGATACCGCCGCCCCCAGGGATTGGTCCGCGATGCCCCAGTTCCGAAGGTCGACGAATGCCGGCTGCATCCATTGCAGGAACACGTAGTAGCCGAAGTTGGTGAAGATCATCAGATAGCCGGCGATACCCATCGCCAGCAGCACCGCGACCGACTTCAGGTTGCCGCCGCCGATGCGCACCATGGTGCGGTTGCCGCAGCCGGAGCCAATCGTCATGCCGACCCCGAACAGAAGCCCGCCGATGATGAAACGCGGCCACGGGAACACGGCGGCGCGGTACGGCGGGCGCCCAGTCTCCGCACTCGCAGTCAGGCTCATGTCCGCCAAGCCGATGTATTCCAGGATGGCCACGCCCAGCACCGCCACCGCCATGCCCAGCACCCAGGCCCGCATGCGGCCGGAATCGCCCATGTTCACGAGGTCCGAGACGGCTCCCATGGTGCAGAAATTGGTCTTGTAGGCCACGGCCCCGAGAATGACCGTGATAATGAACCCGGCGAGCAAGACCTGGCGATAGATTTCAAGTTCCATAAGAAGTCGTGGGTTGTGCGACAGAGTCCCTAATTCTATAACGAATGCCGGGCGGCAAGGCCGAAAGGCGGGATGGGGGTGCCGCAATTCTTCCTGGGCAACTCCCGGTTCTCACACCCGGCACGGCGCGGGAATTGGGGCCGTTTTTGTGCCATATCTCGTGCTAATATAACAACAGTTTTCACAGTGGGAACTAATACCTGATACGGAGACTTGACATGAGCACAACTGCCCTCTATCAGATTCTTGTCGATCTTGGCGTTGAAAAAGAAAAGGCGGAAAGAGCGCTGGCAACTCTTGCATGTGAAGAGCAGGTTGCGACTAAATCTGATTTGGCCAATCTTGCTGATAAATTAACGTGGCGCATGGTGCTTATGACAGGTATTATCATTGCTGCTGTTGGCCTTATCACCAGACTGTAATCGATCATAGGCTCTGTGGGTCGCATAGGCGCTCTAAAGCATCTACAAGGCCTTCAGCCCTAAATGCTCCTTGATCGGGTCGAAGTCTCGATCAGAGCGCAACAATACATGCCCATTTTTGATGCAGAAAGTTGCGACCAGCACATCGATACTATGGGGGCTTATATACCTGACTTGACAAGCTAGGCCGCCAGCCGTGAGTATACATTTTGACGGTTCATCGGGGGGGCTAATGCCCACGCCCCTCGCCGTCCAGACGCCCCAGTCCCCGAGGCCAAGATATTCAACGCGGCGTTCACGTCCGCGTTGGCCGTGTGCCCGCAAGCGGTGCACTTGAATTTCGATTGCTCCTTCCGGTTCTCCCGCGACACATGCCCGCACCGGTGGCAGGTCTGGCTCGTGTAGGCCGGGTTCACCGCATCCACTCCCGCCGCCTTGTACTCGATCTTTCGCCGCAGGGCGCCCCAGCCGGTCCCCCGAATCTCCCGGTTCAGACCCGCCTTCTGCCGCACATTCGTCCCCGGGTTCTCTACCGTGCCTCGGGCTGACCGCGTCATCGCTTCCGGGTTCAGGTCTTCGATCACGACCTGCCCGGCGGTGTTCGCCAAGGTGCGGCTGACCTGATGCTGCCAATCCTGCCGGGTGGTGGCAATCTTGTGCTGCGTCTTGGCCAAGCGCCGGCGCGACCGCGCCCGCCGATTCGACCCCGGCTTGCGCCGCGCCATCTGCCGCTGATACCGCTTCTTGCGCGCCTCCAGACGCGCCAGGTCGGGTCCATGCAGAATGTCTCCAGTACTCACCGCCACCTGCCCGCAGTTCATGTCGACTCCGATCGCAAGCCCGTTGTCCTTTTGCTCGGCCTCAACGGCGTACACCACGATGCACTCCCAACGGCCCAACATCCGCTTCACGACCGCCTTCACCGGCGGGCAATCCGCATACGGGTTGCCGCCGCGGCGCGACAGGCGGCACCGCCCGATTTTCGGCACGTGCAGGGAATCACCGCGAATCTTCACATCCTGCGGGATCGTGAAACTGTCATCGCCCCGGCGGGCATGGAACTTCGGTAAACCGCCATGCTTGAACGCCCGCTTCCAGGCATCGGACTGGTACTTCAAAACATACCGGACTGGGCTATACGGCAAGGCCTGCAACCACGGGGTCTCGCGCCGCAACTCGGTAAACGCCACCCCCAAGGACGAGAACGAGATAGACGGACAAGGGCAACCGGTCACGACATGCTCCTCGTAGGCCCGGTGGTTCTCTTCGAGCATGGTGTTCCAAACCCAGCGGCAGGCTCCGGCGGTTTGGAGTAGGAGAGAGTGTCGGGCTCGGCTACCCGGGTGCAGGCGGAAGACGATGGAACGGTATTCAATCGAATCGGTCATCGCGGCGGACCCCTCCCGAGTCCTTTAGCGAGCCCATACACGTATTATACAAATCGGGCGAGAGCCCTTCTATGTAGTTGATACATCGAATAAAAAACCCGTCAAGTTAAGTATATAATCCCGATACTATGCACACCGCCCCTGGATAGTCATAGAAATTATTATCCTTGTAAATTGTAATATTTATTTGTAAAATGCAAGGATGAAGAAGCGGAATCTTCACCGGGAAATTCAGGAAGCCCTCGGTCGGCAGGCGGGCGTTGCTCTCCTCGGGCCGCGTCAGGTCGGAAAAACTACCTTGGCGTTGGAAATTGCGCGGGAATTCGATGCACTTTACCTTGACCTCGAATCCACCGCCGACCTAGAAAAACTTGCCTCGCCCGAGCTATTCCTCACGCAATACCAGGACCGTCTCGTGGTCCTGGACGAGATTCACCGGGCTCCCGACCTGTTCCCCAGCCTCCGTGGGCTGATCGATCAAGGCCGTCGCGAGGGTCGCCGAACCGCCCGCTTCCTGATCCTCGGCTCGGCGTCGCTCAATCTTCTCCGGCAGTCCGGGGAAAGCCTGGCGGGGCGAATCGAGTATGTCGAGCTCACCCCGTTTCATTCCCTGGAAGTCAGCCCGGAAGAACTCCTCTCCCTCTGGGTGCGCGGAGGGTTTCCCGATAGTTTTTTGGCGCCCCGCGATGAAGACAGCCTCAGGTTTCGGCAGAATCTCATCAAAACGTACCTGGAGCGGGACATTCCACAATTCGGCCCTCGGATCCCCGCCCAAACCATGGAGCGCCTGTGGACCATGCTGGCACACTCCCAAGGCACCCTGTTGAACACATCCAAGCTCGCGGCGTCGCTGGCCATCAGTGGAACCACGGTCGCCCACTATATCGACCTCCTGACGGACCTGATGCTGGTTAGGCGCCTTCCTGCGCATCACGCCAACGTAAAGAAACGTCTGGTCAAGTCGCCACGGGTCTATCTGCGGGACAGCGGCTTCGTGCATGCCCTGCTGCAACTGCCCGATTACGGCAACCTGGCCGGGCATCCGATCGTCGGCGCGAGTTGGGAAGGGTTCGTCATCGAAAATCTCCTAGCGGTTTCGCCGCCTTGGACATTTCCCAGTTTCTATCGGACTGCGGCGGGCGCGGAAATCGACTTGGTCCTGGAGCATTCCAGTCAGCAGGAGTTGTGGGCGATTGAAATCAAACTAGGAACGGTTCCGAAGGTATCCAAGGGATTCCGCCATGCACTGGAGGACCTGAAACCCGCCCGCTCCTTTGTCGTCTATTCTGGAACAGGCCGGTATCCGCTCGCCGTTGGCGCGGAGGCGATCGGCCTCCGGGAAATGGCTGGCCTCCTGCGCGACCTACAAGCGAACAGGGGTTAGCGAAACCACTCGGGAGAAGTTTCGGCCCGCATCAAAACCGTGCTCCGCTACCGTTGCCGATAACGGGTTTGGTCCTCGACTCCGGCCGCCTCGAATCCCTCCCGCCGCAACCGGCAAGCCTCACAGGCCCCGCAGGCCCGGCCTTCGGAGTCCGCCCGGTAGCACGAAACCGTCATCCTGTAATCAACCCCCAACCGTATCCCGGTGCGGATGACCTCGGCCTTGCTCCAGTCGATCAGCGGCGTGTGGATGCGAAACGGACGGCCTTCCACGCCGTCCCGGGTCGCGAGGTTCGCCATCGTCTCGAACGCCGAAATGAATTCGCTCCGGCAATCCGGATAGCCCGAGTAATCCACCGCGTTGACGCCGATGCAGAGGTCGTGGATGCCCCGCGCCTCGGCCAGGGCGAGCGCGATCGACAGGAAGACGGTATTGCGGGCCGGCACGTAGGTGACCGGGATGCCGTCGTCCGGTCCTTCCGGCACGGCGATCTCCGGGTCGGTCAGCGCCGAGGCGCCGAATTTCGCCAGGTCCAGATCCATCTCCACCCATTCGCAATCCACCTCCCGGGCCAGCCGGCGAGCCGCCTGCAGCTCCGCGCGATGCCGCTGCCCGTAGCAGAAGCTCAGCGCCGTCGGCGCAAACCCCTCGGCTCGCGCCCAGTACAGTACCGTCGCCGAATCCATGCCGCCGGACAACAGCACGACCGCCGGCCTAGCGCCCCCGGACATCACCCCACAGCACCTTGTGCAACTGCACCTGCACACGAACCGGCAGGGCATCGGCCACGACCCATTCCCCCAATTGCCCCGCGTCCTGCTCCTCCCAGGATGGCGAGAAATAGATGTCGCAGTCCCACGCGCGCTCCCGCACCCGATCGCGCGCCCACTCATAGTCCGCGCGCGAGCCGATCACGAACTTCACAAAATCCGCAGGCGTCAGGTGCGCCAGGTTGCTCCAGTCGTTGCGCGCCGACTCCCCGCTGCCCGGAGTCTTGATGTCCAGCGCCTTGAGCACCCGCGAATCCACTTCCGCGACCGGCAGCGCCCCGCTGGTCTCCAGGGTCACGCGGTAGCCCGCATCGCACAGCGCACTCAGCAACGGGCCGCATGCCGGCTGCGCCAGCGGCTCGCCGCCCGTCACGCAGACGTCCCGGATCGGCTGCGCGCCCACCGCCTCGAGAACGGCCTCCTGACTCATCCATTCCCCTTCCGTAAACGCGTACGCGGTATCGCAGTACCCGCACCGCAATGGGCAACCGGTCAGGCGGACGAATGCGCTCGGCCGGCCACTGGCCGAACCCTCGCCCTGAATGGAATGAAAGATTTCGGTGACACGCAGGCGGGTGTCTGGCGCGCCCTGTGGGGCCATCACTCTCCGCCCGTGCGGCGCTGCAACCGGTCGAGGCGCGACTGCGCGAGCCGGGCGAGGTCGCTGTCGGGGTTCTGGTCACGGACTTCGATCAGGATCGCCTCGGCCCGGCCGTACTCTCCCAGCTCGAACCAGGCGTAGCCGGTCTTCAGGCGTGCCGCCTCGCGGCGCGGGCTGGACGCGTCGGCGAGGACCTCGGCGAACGCGGCGATCGCCTCTTCGAAGCGGCCTTCCACATACAAGGTCTCGCCCAGCCAGTACCGGGCCTCCCCTGCATCCTCATGCGTCGGGTACTTGACCAGGAACTCCCGGAAGGCCTTGGCCGCCGCATAGAAATTCAGGTTCCGGAACGCTTCCCGGCCCTGCCCGTACAGGCGCGCCGCCGGCTGCGAGACCCGCGGTGAAAAAACCTTCTCCTCCGAAGCGCCCGCCGCCTCGTCGCCCTCCGAGTCCTGCATCGCTCCACCGGCCTCCGCCTCCTCGGTGCCCGGGGCTAGATCTGGAACCTCTGCCGCCGGCTCTGCCGGCGCGGCGGGTTCCTCTGTATCCTCGATGGCTGCCGCCTCCGTCTCCCGGGCCGCGGCCTCATCCCGTCGGGCGAGCCACGCCTCGACTTCTTCGCGCAACGCCTGCTGTTCCGCCCCCAGGCGGGTCAGTTCATCGATGATTCCTTGGATTTCCGGAGGGTTCTCCGGCACCGGGACGGCCGGGATTTCCGCCTCGAACAGGGAGCTCGGGTCCAGCACGCTGCCGGGGTCCGGGGCGGTGTCCGCCTGGGCCCGGAGCCTTTCGACTTCCTGGCGCAACGCCTGCTGTTCGGTCTCCACGCGCTCCAGCGCCTGAGTCACCCGCTCAAGCCATGGCGGCGGCAACTCCGGTTCCGGATCGGGTTCCTGCGCGACCGCGCAGACACTGCACAGCAGGCCGCCCGCCCACGCGAGCCTCCGCCCTGTCTGGCTCCCGCGGGTGTCGCCCCTCACTATTCTAGGATGATTTCGACTCTGCGGTTCTGTTTCCAGAAGCTCTCGCCCTGGCCGGCCATCGCGGGGAGTTCCTCGCCATAGCTGACCCAATCCAGCTGTTCTGCCAAGGCGCCCAGTTCCAGGATCATGTCCCGCACGCTTTGCGCCCGGCGCTCGCCCAGCGCCAGGTTGTAGGCCCGGGTGCCCTGCTCGTCCGTATGCCCCTCCAGGCGCAGCCGGCCTGTGGGATTATTCTGTACATGCACCACCGCGCGCTGGATGATCTCCGCGAACCGCGGCTTCACCTCGGTGCTGTCGTAGTCGAAGTAGACGACCAGGCCCGGGTCCACGGCGCCGGCGGCCGCCTCCGCTGCCGCCTCTTCGCCCTGCGGCGTATCCAAATCCCCCGTCACGATGTCCCCGTCATCGTCCAAGGCCACACCCTCAACGGCATCCGGATCCTCTTCCAGTAGGATCTTCGATTCTTCCACGGCGGCGGGCGGTTCTTCTTCCGGCACGCTGCACGCTCCGAGGACCACCCCCAGACCCAGCAGGATCATCGGCAGGGCGGGGTGTAAATATCGTCTCATAAGCACTCCTTCTAGCGTCGGTAGGGAGACCAAGCCGGCTCCCGAACATCCGAATGAGCCAGCGGCAGACGCTGACGGATTCTACCATTATGGCTGGCCAGCATCAGGACCCGCTCCCCGGCCCGGGTCGTGCTGGCGTAGATCAGGCTGAATCCATTCGGCGCAAACGACGGCGCTTCGTCCAGGGTTCCTGAAGACAGCGGGAACAGGCCTCCGCTTTCCGGCTCGAACAGGGCCACACCATAGCCCCCCGCTTCGGTCGACTGGACGAAGGCCAGGTAGCGGCCGTCGGCGGACACCACGGCATCCGTGGTGTAGTTGCCCGGCAAGGGAAGACTCTGCGCCTGTGCCTCGCGCAAACCTTGGCGATACAGTTTCGGCCGGCCGGCCCGGTCGGAGGTGAACACCAACCCTTGCCCATCGGCTTCCCAGGCCGGTTCCGTGTCGATCCCCGGGCTGTGGGTCAAGCGGGTCAAGGCCCCTGTGCCCAGGGTGTAAAGGAAGATCTCCATGTCCCCGTCCACCGTCATGGCCAGGGCCAGGCGTCGGCCGTCGGGAGAGAAAGCCGGAGCGCTGGAACTGCGCCCGGCACCCGGCAGCGCCCGGCGGCTCGCGTCCCGCAGGCCTTGCAGGAAGACCTGAGGCCGCCGGCCCTCGAAGGACACGTAAGCCAAAGACCGCCCGTCCGGCGACCAGACGGGCGACAGCAGCGGATGCGGGGAGGTGAGGATCGCAATCGGGTTATGCCCGTCCGCATCCGCCACATACAGGCGGTAGCGGATCCGCCCGGTCCCGTGGGTCGGAGCGACATAGGCGATCCGGGTGTCGAACGCGCCAGGAATGCCCGTGATCTGCTCGTGCAGGGCGTCCGCGGCCTGGTGTGCCAGGCGGCGCAGCTGCTTCGATTTGGCCGACAGGCGGCGCGCCAGGACGGGTTTGCCCGCCAGCAGGTCGAACAGCCGAATCTCCAGCTGGAGCCGGCCCGCCGCCCGAGACACCGCCATCGTCACCGCGTACTCTGCCGGGTGATTCCCCCAGGCCGCCCAGTCCAGCTTCCCCTCGCGCACCCCCACCGACGGCGCCGTCGCAGGGTCCAACACCTTGAAAAAACCGCTTCGCGCCAGATCCGCGCCCGTGATCCCCGCCAGCGTCCGTCCGGATTCCGAATACGCCACCAGGATGATGGGGATGCCCTGCTCGACGCCCTGGTCGACATCCACCCGGAATTCCGCCTGCGCCACACCGACGCACAGGGACAGCAGCAAGGTGCAGGCGCGCAGGCGGACGGTCATATCAGCGGGAGACTTTCGGGCGGAACGTGATCACCAGGTGGCGATCGAACAGTTCCGTCAGCGGCGGCGGCGGCAACGGGCTGGCCTTCAGCACGGCATTGCGCAGGGAATCCTGCCAGGCCTGCGAGGCCCGGCAGCCGCGCACCCCGACCGACAGCACCGTGCCCTTTTCATCCTGCTCCACCACCGCCTCGCACGGCGCCCTATGGGTCGCCGGGGGCGGCAACCAGACACGCTCAATCTTTTTCTTGATCGCGATGCGCCAGATGTCGGCCTGCCGGGCCCGCCGGGCCGCTTCCCGCTGCCGCCGCTGCGCCTGTTCAGCCCGGCGCGCCTGCGCCTGTTGCTCGGCTTCCGCCAGCTTGCGGGCTGCCTCTTCGGACTTGCGCCGGGCCTCGGCCCGCGCCGCCGCCCGCTGCTTCTCCTGTTCGGCCTTGCGCCGCGCTTCCGCTTCCGCCTTGCGCTTCGCTTCGGCCCGCGCACGCGCTTTCTTCTCTTGCTCCGCCTTCCGGCGCGCCGCTTCCTCGTGCTTGCGCTGCTCCGCCTGCTTGCGCTTCATCTCGCGCTCCCGCTGCTTGCGCAATTCTTCTTCGCGCAGCGCCTGCCGGTGCGCGTCGCGCCGCTGCTGCAACATTGCCTCGTCGGCCGCCTGGACACGCACCGCCTCGACATCCGGGCGGGGAGGCACGTGAGACTGGGCCGGCCCCGCACCGAATTGCAGAAACAGCGCCGCGATCGCCGCATGAACGGCTACCGCCCCCAACCAGGACAGCGGGCTGATCCGGCTGAGTCGGGTCTTTCGCGCCAGCGGGCTCACGGGGTTCCCGCGGGCGGCTGCGTGAGCAGGCTCAAGGCCGGGACACCCGCCTGGTCCAGCCGGGCGATGGTCGCCACCACCGTGCCGTACGACAGCCGGGCATCGGCACGGACGTACAGCGTCTCGTCCCCGCCCTCCTGCACCATGCCCTCGGCGAGGCCCGGCAGGTCGGCCTCTTCGACGGTGTAGGTGAACACCCCTTCGCGGATCAACCGCAACTCGCCGTGCTGATTGATTTCCAGCACCAGCGGCTCGCGGTAGGGTTCCGGGTCGACCGGCTCCGACGCCGCCTCCGGCAATTCAATCAACAGGCCCTGCTGCATCAGCGGCGTCGCGATCATGAAGATCAGGAGCAGCACCAGCATAACGTCCACGTACGGCACGATGTTGATCTCCGACATGTGCCGGCGCGACGTCCGCAGCGGGGTCATGACCGCTCCTCGTTGGCCAAGGCCTCACGCTGCAGGAGCGTGGTGAACTCCTCGACGAAATTGCTGTACTGCGTCAGCAACTTGTCGACCCGGTCGGTGAACCGGTTGTAGGCGACGACCGCCGGGATGGCGGCGAACAGGCCGAGCGCAGTCGCCACCAGCGCCTCGGAAATCCCGGGTGCGATCATGGTCAGCATGGAGGCGCCCTGGGTCGGGTCCAGCGAATGGAAGGCGTTGATGATGCCCCAGACCGTCCCGAACAGGCCGATGTACGGGCTGGTCGACCCGATCGTCGCCAGCGTCGGCAGGTGGGTTTCCAGGTGTTCGGCCTCCCGGGCCAACACCACCCGCATGCTGCGCACCGCCGTGTGGCTGATCGTGTCCGGCGACAACTGCTTGTTTCGGGCCAGCTGCACGTATTCCCGGAAGCCGGCGCAGAACACCTCCCCGAGCGGCGGCCGCGACTGCCGCTGGCGCATCTGGTCGTAGAACTGCACCAACTCGATGCCCTGCCAGAACTTGTCCTCGAACTTGATCGCTTCCTGATGCTGCCGGCGCAGGATCTGCGACTTGTTGAAGATGATGACCCACGAGACGAACGAGGCCAGCACCAGGATCAGCATCACCCCCTGCACGGCCAGGGAGGTCTGGCCCAGCATCTCCAGAATCGAAAATTCAACCATCGCAGTCACACTGTTCGTAAAGTTCGGCCGGCAACGGCGCCGGCGACCAGGTCTCCGTGCTCAGGCAGGCCACCTTGACGGTCGCCTCGGCCAGACACTCGGCCCCGCGCCACAGCGCCTGGCTGAAATCCAGCGACAGCCGCGCCCGCCCGGACAGCCGGGTGCGGACCGTCAGCTCGTCGTCCAGCCGGCCCGGCCGCCGGTAACGCGCGGACAGGCGGTGCACCGCGAACACGCGCCGGTGTTCCTGCTCCAGAGACGCTAAAGTATACCCGCGACCCCGGAGCCATTCCGTCCGCCCGCGGTCCAGGTAGCGGATGACCGCCGCATGGTAGAGCACGCCGCCCGCGTCCGTATCCTCATAATATACTCGCACCGGAATCGTCTCCACCCTCAGCCCTCCGGCCGCGCCAGCGGCAATTCATCCGTTCCCGGCAACGGCTCCAGTCCCAGATGCTCGCGGGCGCGCGGCGTGGCCACCCGGCCCCGGGGCGTCCGCATCAGGAAGCCCAACTGGATCAGGTAGGGCTCGACCACGTCCTCCAGCGTCCCGCGTTCCTCGTTGACCGCCACCGACAGGCTGTCGATGCCGACCGGTCCGCCGTTGAACTTCTCGATGATGGTGCGCAGCAACTCGCGGTCCAGGCGGTCGATCCCGCAGCGGTCGACGCGCATGAATTCCAGCGCCTCCGCCGCCACCGGGGCGGTCACCACCCCGTCTGCCCGGACTTCCGCATAGTCCCGCACGCGGCGCAGCAGGCGGTTCGCGATGCGCGGCGTGCCGCGCGCGCGCCGCCCGATCTCCAGGGTGCCGCCCTCATCCGCCGGGATGTCGAGGATGCCCGCCGAGCGGCGGACGATGTGGGCCAGTTCCTCCGGGGAATAAAAATCAAGCCGTCCGACTATGCCGAAACGCGACATCAGCGGCGGCGTCAGCAAGCCGGCCCGGGTGGTCGCGCCGACCAGCGTGAACGACGGCAGGTCGAGCTGGATCGAACGCGCCGCCGCCCCCTCGCCGATCATCAGGTCGATCCGGCAGTCCTCCAGCGCCGGGTACAGGATCTCTTCCACCGCCGGCTGCAAACGGTGAATCTCGTCGATGAACAGCACGTCGCCTTCCTGCAGGCTGGTCAGGATGGCCGCCAGGTCCCCGCCGCGTTCCAGCACCGGCCCCGCCGACTGGCGCAACTGCCCGCCCATCTCGTGGGCGACGATGTGCGACAGGGTGGTCTTGCCGAGCCCGGGCGGGCCGAACACCAGCACATGGTCCAGCGGCCGCTGCCGACGCCGCGCCGCCTCGATGAACACCTCGAACTGCTCGCGCAGTTCTGCCTGGCCAATAAAATCCCCCAGCGTCTGCGGGCGAATGCTGTTCTCCAGCGACGCCTCGCCCGGTGCCGCGCCGCGTTGCAGCAACTGCTCTTCGCTCACTGCACCGTCCCCCGCAAGGCCTGGCGAATGATGGCCTCGGCCTCCAGTCCCTGCGTCTCAATGCTGCCGATCATCCGCCGCGCCTCTGCCGCCTTCCAGCCCAAGCGCACCAGGCCCTGCTGCGCCTCGTGCTGCGGCGTGCCCGCCTCGACCGCGTCGGGGTCCTCCACCCCCAGCCCGAGGTGGCGCAACTCCACCAGCAACCGCTGGGCGGTCTTCGCGCCAATGCCCGGAACCTGAGTCAGGCCGTCCAGGTTGCCGGCCTCCACATGCCGGCCCAGGGCCGCGCCCGGCAAGGCCGACAGGATCGCCAGGGCCGTTTTGGCACCGACCCCGGAAATCCGCAACAGCTGGCTGAACCGCTGCCGCTCCGCTTCGTCGGCAAACCCGAACAGGGTGTGCGCATGCTCGCGCACCACCAGCAAGGTGGGAAGCACTACCTCCGCATCGCCGTCCGGCAGCCGGTCGAATGCGGCCATCGACGCCAGCACCCGGTAGCCGACGCCGCCCGCTTCCACGATCAGCTCCGGAGGCTGGCGGTAGGTGACGGGCCCGCGCAGGTACGCGATCACGTCGCCACCCCTGCCGCGACCAGGGGCCGGCTATGCGCGTGGCACAGGGCCAGGCCCAGGGCATCCGCCTCGTCCGCCTGCGGCGATTCGGCCAGGCCCAGCAGACGCTGCACCATGAATTGGACCTGCTCCTTGGTGGCCCCGCCCCGCCCGGTGATGGCCTGCTTCATGCTGCGCGGGGAGTATTCGAACACCTCGACCTCGTGCACCACGCAGGCGCTGATCAGCGCCCCGCGCGCCTGGCCGAGCTTGAGCGCCGTGCCGGCATTGGCCGCGACGAACGAGGCCTCGACGGCCGCGCAGTCCGGGGTGGTGGCTTCGAGCACTTCGCTGAGCTGCCGGAACAACGCCCCCAGTCGTTGCGGGATCGGGCCCTGCTCCGGGCAGATCTGCCCGCTGCCCTGGTAGTGGTGACGGGTGCCGTCGGTCTCGATCACGCCGTAGCCGGTGCGCCGCAGGCCAGGGTCCAAGCCGATGATCCGTGTCATCGTTCAGTCCGCATATGCGGAATCCGGCACGCTCGCGTTGGTGTAGACGTTCTGCACGTCGTCCAGCTCCTCCAGCCCGTCCACCAGGTTCATCAGCTTGCGCGCGTCTTCGCCTTCCAACTCGACCAGGGTCTGCGCCCGCATCGTCACCTCGGCATGGTCCGGCGCCTGCCCGGTCTCGACCAGGCCTTGCCGGACGGCCATGAAATCCTGGGGTTGCGTCAACACTTCCACCGAGCCGTCGTCCAGCACGGCCAGGTCATCGGCGCCGGCCTCCACGGCCGGGTCCATCAGGGCATCCGCATCCGTACCGGGCGCATAACTCAACACCCCGACCGCCGAGAACAGGTAGGTCACCGAACCGCTGTTGCCCAGGCTGCCGCCGTGCCGGCCGAGCGCGTGGCGGACTTCGGAGACCGTGCGGTTGCGGTTGTCGCTGAGGCAGTCGATCAGCACCGCCACCCCGCCCGGGCCGTAGCCTTCGTAACGGATTTCCTCGTACGCGGCGCCGTCCGCGTCGCCGCAGCCGCGCTTGATTGCGCGCTCCACCGTGTCTTTCGGCATGTTCGCCGACATCGCCTTGTCCATCGCCAGGCGCAGCCGGGAATTATCGGTGGGTTCCGGCCCGCCGATCTTCGCCGCCACCATCACTTCCCGGATCAGCTTGGAGAACAGTTTGCCGCGCTTGTCATCCTGCCGCTTCTTGCGGTGCTGGATGTTGGCCCATTTGCTGTGACCCGCCATGATCTAGTGTGTCCCGCCGCGACGCCCGCCTATCTTACCCGCAGACGGCATCGGCACCCAGTCCAGGATCGCTTGGCGGTTCGTGTAGGACGACGCGCGCTGCGCCGCCTCCACCCGGGGCACCCACTCGTATTCCGAATGCTCCAGATCGTCCAGGGCCACCGGGCAGACCTCGGGCACCGCCAGGCGAAAGACATGCTCGCGGTTCTCCGTCACGCCTTCGGCGTAACGATGCCGCCAGATCTCGTAGATTTCGAACAGGTGGCTGTCGTGGCAGTCCTCCAGCGTCGTCGCGTCCAGGCCGGTCTCCTCGACCAGTTCCCGCCGGGCCGCCTGCTCCGGCTGCTCGCCCCACTCCAGGCTGCCGGTCACCGACTGCCAGAACGTCGGCGGCTGGTGCCGGCGCAGCATCAGCACCCGGGAATCCATGCTGTAGACCACCACCAGCACCGACTCCGGCCGCTTGCAGGCGCGTTCGGCGGCGGTCATGAACGGGTCTTGATTCGGCTGAGCCCCAGTTCCCGCAGTTGATCCATCTCCACCTGCTCGGGGGCCCCGGTCAACAGGCAATTGGCCGTCTGGGTCTTGGGGAACGCGATCACATCCCGGATCGCCTCGGCACCGGTCAGAAGCATGACCAGACGGTCGAAGCCGAACGCAATACCGCCGTGTGGCGGGCAACCGTAGCGCAGCGCGTCCAGCAGAAATCCGAACTTGGCGCGCGCTTCCTCGGCGCCAATGCCGAGCAAGTCGAAGACCGCTTGCTGGATCTCCGGGCGGTGGATGCGGATCGAGCCGCCGCCGACCTCCACGCCGTTGATGACCATGTCGTAGGCCCGCGCCCGCACCGCACCCGGATCGGTTGCCAACTGCGCCGCGTCCTCGACCGCCGGGGCCGTGAACGGATGATGCATCGCCAGCCAGCGCTGTGTCTGAGGATCCCGGTCAAGCAGCGGGAAGTCGACCACCCACAACGGCTGCCAGCCCTCCTCACCCCGACCCAGGTCCTCCGCGATGCGCCCGCGCAGGAAGGACAGCGCGGCATTGACGATGTCGGCGCGGTCCGCGCCAAACACCAGCAGGTCGCCGTCCTGCGCCTCCGTGCGTTCCAGGATTCCGGTCACCGCGTCGTCCGGCAGGAACTTCAGGAATCCCGCCTGCAGGCCGTCGCGCCCCTGCCCGACCTGGTTGCACTTGATGTACGCCAGCCCCTTCGCGCCGTACGGTTTGATGGCTTCGGTGTAGGCGTTGATCTGCCCCAGGCTCATGCCGGCTGCCCCCGGGATGCGCATCGCCGCGACCCGGGCGCCCTCGCGGTTCGCCGGCTCCCGGAAGACCTTGAACTCCACCTCCGTCAGAAGGTCCGCCACATCCACGAGTTCCATGCCGGAAATCCGCAGGTCCGGACGGTCGGTCCCGAATCGGCGCAGGGCCTCGGCATAGGTCAGGCGTGGGAAAGGCTCCGGCAGGGAAACCTCCGCGGCGTCGAACAGGGTGCGCGCCAGGCCTTCCATCAGGTCCAGGATGTCCTCTTCTTCGAGGAATGAGGTCTCGATGTCGATCTGGGTGAACTCCGGCTGGCGGTCCTGCCGGGGGTCCTCGTCGCGGAAACAGCGCACGATCTGGTAGTAGCGGTCGATGCCGCCCATCATCAGCATCTGCTTGAACAATTGCGGCGACTGGGGCAGCGCGAAGCAGGCGCCGGTGTGGGTCCGGCTCGGCACCAGGTACTCGCGGGCGCCTTCCGGGGTCGCGCGGGTCAGCATCGGCGTCTCGACTTCCAGGAAGCCGCGCGCCTCCAGGTAACGCCGCACCTCGGCCGCCAGCCGGGCGCGGGTGCGCAGCCGCTGTTGCATCACGGGCCGGCGCAACTCCAGGTAGCGGTAGCGCAAGCGGTGGTCCTCGTGGACCTGCTCGTCATCCAGTTGGTACGGCGGGGTGTCGGCCGGATTCAGGATCTCCATCTCTTCACAGACCACCTCGACCGCACCGGTCGCTAGCGCCGGATTGACCGTGCCTTCCGGGCGGGCCCGGACCTGCCCCGTGACCGTCAGTACGAATTCGGTGCGGATCTGTTCGGCCCGCGCGAACAGTTCGGCCTGCTCGGGGTTCACCACGACCTGCACGAGCCCGCTGTGGTCGCGCAAGTCGATGAAGATGATGCCGCCGTGGTCGCGGCGCCGGTTGACCCAGCCGGACAGGTGAACCGCCTGCCCGATCCGGTCCACCGGGACGTCTCCGCAGTAGCAGCGTTCCTCAGCCATTGGCCACCCCGGCCTGCGAGGCCTTCCCGCCGGACGGCTTTGCCTCGGACTTGCCCGGGGCGGACGTGTCCGTGCCGGGTTTCGCGTCTTTCTTCTTGGCCGGGGCTGACTCCCCGCCCGTGTCCTTGCCCGATTTCTTGCCCTTGAAGTCGGTCTCGTACCAACCGCTGCCCTTGAGGCGGAATCCGGCCGCCGTCAGTTGCTTGCGCAAGCGTTCCTCACCGCATTGCGGGCATCGGGCCAGAGGGGCTTCGCTGACTTTCTGCAACACCTCCAGGTCGTGCCCACAGGCATCGCAACGGTATTCGTAAATCGGCATGGTCAGATCAGGCGCGGCGGGCCAGCCGGCAAATTATACGGGCCGACCGAATCCCCGACCCGGATCCGGCCGCCTTGCAGGACCCGGGCCGTCACGCCGCCCATGCCGGCCATCGCGTTTTTTCCGCCCGCGCCCAGCGCCATATCCATGGCGCGGCAGGGCGGGCAGTCGCCGGTTCCCTCGAACAGCGCTTCACCGACCCGGAACCGTTGCCCGACCAAGGCGCGCAGGTCGATGCCCGACACCAGCAGGTTGCGGCGCAGCCGGCCCGGCGTCGGGGCGTGCTCCGACACCGACCCGATCACCGGCAGATGCTCGGACTGCATCAGGGTCACCTGGCGGCGCCCGCCCGAGCGCCGCACGGCATGGTCCGCGGCCAGACCCCGGCCCGGGATTGCCTGGACTTCCCGAAGTTCCCGGATCGCTTGCCCGCGTCCGGCACGGACCCCGATCCACTCGACCCGGCCGGGCGCCGCAACAGGCTCGCGCGGATCATCCGGACTCACCCCTGTGCACCCAGCCGGGTTGCGCCATCCATCCAGGGGGCCAGGCACTCCGGGACCCGGATCGAGCCGTCCTTGCACTGGTAATTCTCCAACACGGCCACCAGCGCACGGCCGACGGCCAGCCCGGAGCCGTTCAGGGTGTGGACCGGTTGCGGCGCCTGGTCCGGGCCGGGCCGGAATCGCGCCAGGATCCGCCGTGCCTGGAACCCTCGGAAGTTGCTGCAGGAGGAAATTTCCCGGTACGTCTGCTGGCTGGGCAGCCAGACTTCCAGGTCGTAGGTGCGCGCGGCGGAAAAGCCGATGTCGCCCCCGCACAGGGACACCACCCGGTACGGCAATTCCAACGCCTGCAGGACGGCTTCCGCATGCGTCGTCAGTTCCTCCAGTGCCGCCTCCGACTCCTCCGGCTGCACGGCCAGCACCAACTCCACCTTGTCGAATTGATGCTGCCGGATCAGGCCCCGGGTGTCTACCCCGTAGGAGCCCGCCTCGGCTCGGAAGCATGGCGTGTGCGCCACCTTTTTCCAAGGCAGTTCCGACGCCTCCAGGATCGTGTCGCGCAACAAGTTCGTCAGCGGCACCTCGGCGGTGGGGATCAGGAAATGCTGCTCGCCGTCCAGCGCGAACAGGTCCTCGCGGAACTTGGGCAACTGCCCGGTCCCCTCCAGACTGGCCGCATTGACCAGGTAGGGGACATAGCATTCCTGGTAGCCGTGCCGGCGCGTGTGCAGGTCCAGCATGAACTGGCCCAACGCACGATGCAGCCGCGCCAGCTCGCCTTGCAGCACCGAGAAGCGCGCCCCGGACATGGCGGCGGCCTGCGGGATGTCGAGCAGCCCCAAACGTTCGCCCAGCTGCACATGATCGAGCGGCTCGAAATCGAACGCCGCAGGCTCGCCCCAGCGGCGCAATTCAAGGTTGTCTGCCGCGCTCCTGCCGTTGGGGACCTCCGGGTCCAGCAGGTTCGGCATACCGATCAGCCAGGCATCAAGACGCTGCCGGATCGACCCCAACTCCGCCTGGCGCCTCTCCAACTGCTCTCCCAGGCCGGTCACCTGCGTCAGCAGCTCCGTGGCGTCCTCGCCTTGTTTCCGGGCCTCGCCGATGCGCCGCGACAGCGTGTTGCGTTGCGCTTGAAGGGACTCCGCCTCGCTCTGCACGGCCTTGCGCTCCGCTTCAAGTTCGGCGTAGACCGCCGCGTCGAAAGTGAAACCCCGTCGCGCAAGATTGTCCGCGACGGCGCGCGGGTCGGCGCGTAAGGCTTTGGGATCCAGCATGCGCGCGCCCGTCTACGCGCTCGGCGGCTTCCAGATTCCGAACGCCTTGGAAGGATCCGCAGCCGGCGGCGCGGGTCGTTGCTTGGCCTGGTTCATGACATCGTTCATAACATGTCCGCTGAACGCATTGATTTCACTGAGTAATTCTTCCTTTTCAGAATCCGGGCGGTTGAGGCTTCCGACCAGCAGGCCCGCCACAGCCGCAAAATACTGGACGGAAATCATGGTGTCTTGGCACTGGGCGTCATGTTCGTTGAGGACGTGCATGAGTTTCTGCACCAGTTCCCGGTTCAGGTTGATCGGTTGTGCCATCGGCTTCTTGCTCCCGGTTCAGGCGGAGAAATGGCGCGCCCGGAGGGATTCGAACCCCCGACCTTGTGGTTCGTAGCCACACACTCTATCCAACTGAGCTACGGGCGCGCAGGACATTGAATTGCCTCAAATCAGGCAAAATGGAATTATAGCCGATGAGGGGAATCGGCCGCCGGGGCAGCCTGGCAGGTTTGCACAGGTTCAGGGCGTCCTTATCTCCTCCTCTCCTGAAATCCGATGTCCATTGGACCCGACGTATCTGATGATGTCGTCCACTGCCCGCACCGGCACCCACTCTTATTCGTGGCGTTCGGCCCGCACCCCCAGCAGGTTCCGTTGCTCCCGTCCAAAAACCAGGCCCACGTGATGAATCGGCTCGCCCCGACCCCGGTACTTCTCCCCGTAGCCCCGCTCCCGAATCTGCGCCAGCGCCTGCTCCAGCACCGCCTCCACCTGCCCGTCGTCCTCCGCCATCTTGAACTCCAGCACAAACACCTGCCCACCGCTGAACACCACGATGTCCGCGCGACCCTGGCTCGACACATCCTCTACCCGCAACTCCACCCCCACCGTCCGCAAACACGCATACAGCAAGCCTCCATACCAGGCCTCGTACCGCGCCAGCTCCCCGCTCGTGTGCCACTGGTACGGAACTCCCGCATAGAGACCTCGCAACTCCTCCCCGAATCCCTCGAAATTCCCGGCCTCCAGAGAGTCGCGCAGTTTCCTCCCCAGCCTCGATGCCTCTGGCCCCGGCTTGCCCAGAGACTCCAATAGACCCCGGTTCACGCTCAGACGCACTTCCTGGTTCGGATAGTCCAGTGTGTAACGGGTCTCGTAATCGTCCGACTCCTCGGACGTGATCGTCAGGTAACCAGTCTGGAACAGCAAGGCCTCCACCCCGATGTCTCTCACGTCGAACTTCGAGACCAATTCCTCGTCCACCACCCGGTTCTCCAGTTCCATCAGACTCACTTCCTTCTCTGCCATCAACTGAAACAGAAACTTCGCCCCCCCCGTCGTGTACCAGTACGGTTTGAATTTCCGGTTGCTGAACAACAGAAGGATGTCCCACGGGTTGTAGACTTTCTCCTCGCCCAGCCAATGATAGCCGTTGTACCAGGCGCGAATCTGATCCCGGTCAATCCCCTCCAGTTCCGGGGCGAACACCGTGTCCAGGTCGGTATCGGTGTACCCGCAGAGCGTGGCGTACCTCGGGTCCAGGCTGATGTCGTCCAGGTTGTTGAGCCCCGAGAACAGGCTCACCTTCGAGAACATGCTCACCCCGGTCACGAACACGAACCGCACATGCTTGGCACTGCCCTTGATGACGCCGTAGAAGGCACGCAGGTAATCCCGGTTCGCCTCCGACAACGCTGTGTCCTTCAACACATCCAGGATCGGCTTGTCGTACTCGTCCACCAGCACCGCCACCGGTTGGCCGGTCTCCTCGTGCAGACGGCTCAGGAGGTCCCGAAGCCGTTGTGGCCCATTCTGTACCTGGGTTGCCGGGGAAAGACCGGCCTGACGCTCAATGATCGCCAGTTGCGTGAGGATATCCCCCTCAAGGTCCTCCGGCTTCGTATATTTCGCGCCAAACTGCAGATGTACCACCGGATGGCGCATCGACCAGTCCCAGTGGCCGTGGATCTCCAACCCCTCAAACAGTTCCTCCTGGCCCTCGAACAGGGCTTCGAGCGTGCTCACCAGCAGGCTCTTGCCGAACCGGCGCGGCCGGGACAGGAAATAGTGGCGCCCTCCTTCGACCAACTCCCGGATGAGAGGGGTCTTGTCCACGTAATAGCAATCCTCCTCCCGGATCGTCCGGAAGTCCTGGATTCCAGTGGGTAGCTGGCGGCGGGTCATGGGCAGCCCCTTGCGTGCGTTGTGGAATCATAGCATGAGGGCCGCATGCCGATTCGGTCGGTCCGAGGCTGGTCGGTCCGAGGCTGTCTGGCTCCAGCCGATTCAGTGGCAGGCTTGGCCCAGCGCCTTGAGCCGCCAGTAGTTGTACGGCCAGGGCGTCACGAAACCGGCCGCCAAAGCCGGCAGTATCGACCACCAGCGCAACTGCAAACTGCCCACCAGAAGCCAGTCTGTTCCATTCATCGCGATTTCCATCGACACCATGCTGATCAGGCTCATGCCCGCCGCCGTGCGCAAGGCCACATTGACCGGCATGCTGCGCATCAGCAGGATCGTCTCCAGGATAATACTGGTCAGAATGCCGTTGAACATGGCCAGCCCCAGCACGAACCAAGGCGACACCTCAATCTGGTAGTGCTGAAAGTAATAGATCGTGCCGAAATCACCGATGGCGCAGCCTATCAGGCACCACATCGTGTTGTAGGCGGATCGCCCCCAGGTCGGGCGGCACCGCCAATCAATCGTGTACCAGTGCGCGGCTTGCTCCATGCTCAGCCGGGCGGCCAGCCGAACGCACGCCCGGCCAGCAGGTGCACATGCAAATGGAACACCGATTGCCCGGCTTCGGCCCCGTTGTTGATCACCAGCCGGAACGCCTCCTTGCAGTCCAGTTGCCCGGCGAGCTTCCCCGCCACCAGCATCAGGTGACCCAGCATCGCCTGGTCTTCACCCTCCGCATTCGCCACCCGGTCCAGCGGCTTGCGCGGCACAATCAACACATGCGTGGGTGCTTGGGGGTTGACGTCCCGGAAGGCCACGCAGGCCTCGTCTTCGTACACGAATTCCGCGGGAACCTCGCGGTTGATGATTCTCTCGAATAGGGTCGGCTCGGTCATGTCGCCCTCCGCAGTGGCCGCCTACTGATCGGTATAGGCGCGGAGGCGCAGCAGCAGCCCCTCGATCAATTCCCCGCTCAGTTCCTTCTTCAGGACCGCGCGGGCCTCGTCGGCCGCGAGGTAGTCGTCCGGATTAAACAGCCAGTGCCGGTAGCGCGACACGGTGGCGGGCGCCGAGGGCTTTTCACCCGGCCGCTGCAGGCGGACGGTCAGGTGCAGCCCGACTTCGTATTCGCGGGCGTCCATGTCGTCGCTCACGCCGATCACCTGGTGGCGTTCCTGCGGACCGTCCAGATAAACGACCAAGTCGGCCGCCGCCTCGCCCCCCACCACTGTGACGCCGCCGCCGCGCAGCCGGCGCTTGAGCACCTGGCGAAACCCTGGCGAGCCCCCGACCAGTTGCAGCGAGATTTGCGGCAGCGGGGTCGCCACACCCTGAGTGTCCGCCAACTGAAAGCCGCATCCGCCCAGAACCAGGCCGAGGGCCACGGCGGGCAGGGCTGCAACCCTACGCATCGCGCACCACGACATTGACGAGCTTGTGCGGGACCTGGATGAAACGAACCACGGTTTTTCCTTCAGTGTAGCGTTGCACTTTAGCATTATCCAATACTTTCTGCCTCAACGCATCTTCGCCGATGTCGACCGCGAGTTCCAGCTGTGCCCGGACCTTGCCGTTGACTTGGACCACGATCTGTTCGACCGAACGCTGCAAGGCGGCCTCGTCCACCTTCGGCCAGGGCTGGTCTAACATCAGCCCGGCGAACCCGAACTCGCGCCACAGCACGTGGGCCAGGTGCGGGATGGCCGGCGCCAGCATGCGCAACATCGCCTCCAGGCACTCGCGCACCAAGGCCGGCGGTGCCTGGCCGTCCTCGGCCAAGCGGGTCAAATCGTTGAGCAGTTCCATATTGGCGGCGATCGCCGTGTTGAACGTGTGCCGTTGCTCGATGACGCGGCCCGCCTTCTGGATCGTCTCATGCAACTTGCGGCGCAGTTCCCCCGCTTGCGAATCCAGCCCTGTCGCATCCGCCGCCCCGGCAGACGCGCAATCCCGGTGCTGCCGGGCAAACCGCCAGAACCGCTTGAGAAACCGCGAACACCCCTCGACTCCGCTGTCCGACCACTCCAGCGTGTGCTCCGGCGGCGACGCAAACAGCACGAACAGGCGCACCGTGTCCGCGCCGTAGCGTTCGATCAAGGGTTCCGGATCGACCACGTTCCCCCACGACTTCGACATCTTGTGCCCGTCCTTGAGTACCATCCCCTGGGTCAGGAGGTGCGCGAACGGCTCGTCGCCGTCGACCAGCCCTTCGTCGCGCATCAGCTTGTGAAAAAACCGCGCGTACAGGAGATGCAGGATGGCATGTTCGATCCCTCCGATGTACTGGTCGACCGGCAGCCAGTAACGCGCCCGCTCGTCCAGCATGGCGTCCTCGGCGCCGGGCGAACAAAAGCGCGCCTGGTACCAGCTGGATTCGATGAAGGTGTCGAACGTGTCCGTGTCCCGCTGCGCCGGCCGGCCGCAGGCCGGGCAGTCCACGATCCGCCAGTCCTCCGGCAGCTCCGCCTCCGGCGGCAAGGTCTCGTCGAGGACCACCGGCAGGTCTTCTGCCGGGACCGGCACCACCCCGCATTCCCGGCAGTGGATCATCGGCACCGGGCAGCCCCAGCGGCGTTGCCGGGACACCCCCCAGTCATGCAGGCGATAGCGCACCACGGATTCCCCCCGGCCGTTCTCCGACAGGCGCCGCGTGATTGCCGCGTATCCTTCTTTTGCGCTCAACCCATCGAATTCCCCGGAATTGACCAACACGCCCCAATCCGTATACGCTTCGGCATCCAGGTCGGCATCAGAGCCATCGGCGGGAGCGATCACCTGCCGGATCGGCAGGCCGTGATGGCGGGCGAACTCCCAATCGCGCTGGTCGTGGGCCGGCACCGACATCACCGCCCCGGAGCCGTATTCCATCAACACGAAACTGGCGACCCACACCGGCAGCGCCTCGCCGGTCAGCGGGTGGCGCGCATTCAGCCCGAGTGGATGCCCCTGACGGTCCCGGAGCGACTCTTCGGAAGCCTGATCCAGTTGATCAAGAAAATCTTTCAACTCATCGTCAGAGCTTGAACTTTCCTGGACAATCGGATGCCCGGGCGCGAGCGCCATGTAGGTCGCCCCCATCAGGGTGTCCGGGCGCGTGGTGAAGACTGTCAGCGGCTCTTCGCGCCCGTCCAGCTCAAACCGGATCTCGACCCCTTCCGAACGGCCGATCCAGTTGCGTTGCATCTGCAGCACCTGGGGCGGCCAGCGGCCCTCCAGCTGGTCCAGGGCGCCCAGCAATTCCTCGGCGTAGTCCGTGATCCGCAGGAACCATTGTTCAATCTCCCGTTGCTCGACCACGGCACCGGAACGCCAGCCGCGCCCCTCGATGACCTGCTCGTTGGCCAGCACGGTCTGATCGACCGGGTCCCAGTTGACCCGCGCTTTTTTCCGATAGGCCAGGCCTTTCTCGAACAGGCGAATGAAAAACCACTGTTCCCAGCGGTAGTATTCCGGATCGCAGGTCGCCAGTTCACGTCGCCAGTCATAACCGAAGCCGAGGCGCTGCAACTGATCGCGCATGGCCTCGATGTTCCCCCGGGTCCAGGCACCGGGGAGGACCTTGCGCTCCCGCGCGGCGTTCTCGGCCGGCAGGCCGAAGGCATCCCAGCCCATCGGCTGCAACACGTTGTCGCCGCGCATGCGGCGGAAGCGCGCGATGGCGTCCCCGATCGTGTAGTTGCGCACGTGCCCCATGTGCAGCCGGCCGCTGGGATACGGAAACATGGACAGGCAATAGAACTTGCGCTGGCCCGGCTTCTCCTGCGCCGCGAAACAATCGTGTTCCCGCCAGTATGCCTGGGCTTCCTGTTCTACGGCTTCGGGATCGTAGCGTTCCTGCATGTGAAAAAACGGAGTATCCGGAAAAGTCTTGGCGCGCGCATATTATCACCGGGCGTCCTTTTCCGCTGCATGGAGACAGTTACAATAACCGCACATATCCACGAATTTTTTCCTTCGAAGACTTCCATGCGGTTTCTGACCTCGGCTTTCGAGTACGTCCGGGAAACACTGCGCCATTTCCGGAAAACCGAAGCATTCAGCAGCGTCGTGCTGGTGGCATCCGCCGCCGCCGCCATCCTGCTGACCAATTTCGGCGCGCACGACTGGTACGAGAGTTTCCTGAATACGCCGCTCTCCCTGGTGCTCGGGCCCGTCGCCCTGCACAAGACCCTGCTGCTGTGGGTCAACGACCTCCTGATGGCGATCTTCTTCTTCGTCATCGGGCTGGAACTCAAGCGCGAGTTCATGGAAGGCCATCTGTCCTCCGTCGACCGCGTCCTCTCGCCGGCCTTCGCCGCCATCGGCGGCATGCTGGTGCCCGCCGTGATCTTCGCCAGCCTCAACTATCAGGATCCGGTTGCGATGCGGGGGTGGGCCATCCCCACCGCGACCGATATCGCGTTTGCGCTCGGCGTACTGATGCTGCTCGGGTCGCGGGTCCCGGCCGGGCTCAAGGTGTTCCTCCTGGCGGTCGCGATCCTGGACGACCTGGGGGCTGTTCTCATCATCGCCCTGTTCTACACCGACGAGCTGTCACTGGAAGCCTTGCGCTATGCCGCCTTGTGCCTGGTCGTGCTGATCGGCCTCAACCGGTTCCGGGTCAACAGCGCCATCCCGTACCTGCTGATTGGAACGGTGCTGTGGTATTTCATCCTGAAGTCCGGGATCCATGCCACCATGGCCGGCGTTCTGCTCGCCTTTACGATCCCGACCCACGTCCCGCACGACCACCAGTATTCCCCGCTGACCCGGCTGGAAAACAAATTCCACGGCTGGGTCGCCTTCGGCATCCTGCCCGTCTTTGCCTTCTGCAATGCCGGGGTCTACCTGCTGGACATCACGGTCTCCGACCTGGGCAGTGCGCTGACGCTCGGGGTCCTGCTGGGGCTGCTGATCGGCAAGCCCGTCGGAATCTGCCTGTTCGCCGTGCTGGGAACGGCGCTTAGACTCGGCTCCCTGCCCAGCGGCGTGCGCTGGCCGGCGTTCCTCGGCATGTCCTTCCTATGCGGCATCGGGTTCACCATGAGCCTGTTCGTCTCCACCCTGGCCCACGGCGGCATGCCCGCCTTGATCGTGGAAGACAAGATCGGGATTTTGCTCGGCTCCCTGCTGTCGGCCTTGATCGGATTCTTTATCCTGAAGGCGACGCTGGGCAAGCCCAAGGCGGCACTCCTGGACACCCCCTGAGGCCCGCCGCGCCATGTCCGCATCCCTCAAGGCCCTGCTCGCCGTTACCGGCTTCGTCATCGTGGCTGCCGCCTTGCAGCAGGCGCGCGAAATCGTCGTCCCCTTCCTGCTCGCGGTGTTCATTGCCATCGCCTGCGAACCGCCCATGACATGGCTGCGGACGCACGGCTGCCCCAAGCTGCTCGCCCTGCTGACCGTGATCGCGGGCCTGATCGCCGCGGGCGTCGGCTTCGCCGCCCTGATCGGTGCCTCCATCACCGGCTTCCGCCAGACCATGCCCGTCTACTACGCGCAACTGCGCGAGCACGTGGAACACGGGGGCCAGTGGCTGGCGCAACAGGGCTGGGTTGAACTGGACGCCGGGCTGTCGTCCTACCTGGACCCGTCGTTCTTCCTCAACCTGGTGGCCGACCTCCTCAGCGGGTTCGGCGCCCTCCTGACCAATGCCCTGCTGATCCTTCTCGCCGTCGCGTTCATTCTCCTGGAGGCCCTGGAATTGCCCGGAAAGATCCAGCGGGCCTTCGGCAACTCGGAATCCGGTTCGGCGCTGAGCCGGTTCACCGACAGCGTCAACCGCTACCTGGCCACGAAAACACTGACCAGCCTGCTGACCGGGGTGCTGGTGGCCGGATGGCTGGCGCTGCTGGGCGTCGACCACGCCATCCTTTGGGGGCTGGTCGCCTTCCTGCTGAACTACATCCCCAACGTCGGCTCCATTCTGGCCGCCATTCCGGCCGTCCTGCTGGCCTGGCTGCAACTCGGGGCCGCCATGACGGTGCCCGTGATCCTCGGCTACGTCGTCATTAACACGGTGATCGGCCAGATCCTCGAAGCACACCTGATGGGCCGGCGCCTCGGCCTGTCGGTGCTGGTGGTGTTCCTGTCTCTGGTGTTCTGGGGCTGGCTGCTCGGGCCGGTCGGCATGCTGCTGTCGATCCCGCTGACCGTCATCATCAAGCTCGCGCTGGAATCCAACCCCGACACCAAGGGCGCGGCCATCCTGCTGGGGCCCGCGAAGGAGCCGGACAGGCGCGCCTGAACCGTCGCCTGTCAGCCTAGACACTCATAGAATGGGACTTATATACCTGACTTGACAAGCTAGGCCGCCAGCCGTGAGTATACATTTTGACGGTTCATCGGGGGGGCTAATGCCCACGCCCCTCGCCGTCCAGACGCCCCAGTCCCCGAGGCCAAGATATTCAACGCGGCGTTCACGTCCGCGTTGGCCGTGTGCCCGCAAGCGGTGCACTTGAATTTCGATTGCTCCTTCCGGTTCTCCCGCGACACATGCCCGCACCGGTGGCAGGTCTGGCTCGTGTAGGCCGGATTCACCGCCTCCACCGCCGCCGCCTTATACTCGATCTTTCGCCGCAAGGCACCCCAGCCGGTCCCCCGAATCTCCCGGTTCAGACCCGCCTTCTGCCGCACATTCGTCCCCGGGTTCTCTACCGTGCCCCGGGCGGACCGTGTCATCGCTTCCGGGTTCAGGTCTTCGATCACGACCTGCCCGGCGGTGTTCGCCAAGGTGCGGCTGACCTGATGCTGCCAATCCTGCCGGGTGGTGGCAATCTTGTGCTGCGTCTTGGCCAAGCGCCGGCGCGCCCGCGCCCGCCGATTCGACCCCGGCTTGCGCCGCGCCATCTGCCGCTGATACCGCTTCTTGCGCGCCTCCAGACGCGCCAGGTCGGGTCCATGCAGAATGTCTCCAGTACTCACCGCCACCTGCCCGCAGTTCATGTCGACTCCGATCGCAAGCCCGTTGTCCTTTTGCTCGGCCTCAACGGCGTACACCACGATGCACTCCCAACGGCCCAACATCCGCTTCACGACCGCCTTCACCGGCGGGCAATTCGCATACGGGTTGCCGCCGCGGCGCGACAGGCGGCACCGCCCGATTTTCGGCACGTGCAGGGAATCACCGCGAATCTTCACATCCTGCGGGATCGTGAAACTGTCATCGCCCCGGCGGGCATGGAACTTCGGTAAACCGCCATGCTTGAACGCCCGCTTCCAGGCATCTGACTGGTACTTCAAAACATACCGGACTGGGCTATACGGCAAGGCCTGCAACCACGGGGTCTCGCGCCGCAACTCGGTAAACGCTACCCCCAAGGACGAGAACGAGATAGACGGACAAGGGCAACCGGTCACGACATGCTCCTCGTAGGCCCGGTGGTTCTCTTCGAGCATGGTGTTCCAAACCCAGCGGCAGGCTCCGGCGGTTTGGAGTAGGAGAGAGTGTCGGGCTCGGCTACCCGGGTGCAGGCGGAAGACGATGGAACGGTATTCAATCGAATCGGTCATCGCGGCAGACCCCTCCCGAATCCTTTAGCGAGCCCATACACGTATTATACAAATCGGGCGAGAGGCCCTGCTATGTGATTGATACAATGAAGAAAACAAAGCCTTGTCAAGTCAAGTATATAATCTCCTATAGAATCAGTCGCCTACGAATCCGTAGTGCCACTCAAAAAGGCCACAAAAGAATCGGGCGCAACCTGATGGTTGCGCCCGACATATCACTCAATTCCGCCCAAAGACGTGGGCCTGCAAAACTCAGAAATTCAGCGTGGCCTTGGCGTAATAGAACCCGCCATTGAAATCGAACGGCGTGGACTCGGGGTAGAGATTCCCGTAAAACCCTTGGTACTTGTGCCGCGTCGGATCATTGTCGAACAAGTTCTCTGCGCCGAAAGCCACGGCGAGGTTGTCCGTGAAATTGTAGGCCGCCTCGAAGTCCACGAGTGTGCGGGCCTCGGCCGTCATCATGTCTTCGTCCAGACCTGCCCCCGCATAATCCACGTGAGATCCGTAGTAGCGGATGCGACCCAGGATCTGCCACGGACCAGATTCGTGGTCAGCCGTCAGGGTAAAGCGGACTTTCGGCCGCCCGTCTTCGATGATGTGTTTCTTTCTAGCGTCAATGGTCCGGGGGTTGAACTTGTCGACCTTCGTCCGGTTCCAGTTCGCCGCGAGGGTCAGCGTAGTCAACCCATCCAGGAATTCCATCGGATAGGTCGCCACGACGTCGATCCCTTCGGTGGTCGTGTCAAAGTCGTTGGCGAAGTATTTTGCCTCGCCGATAGCGTCGATGGCTGGTACATCGGAGCGCAAATCCTCCCTTGCCGCCAATGCACCCAGCATCATCAGGTTTTCGAGCTCAGTGTTGACTTCGCCGTCGGTTCTCAGGACATGTCGGAATTCGCGGGAAGCGACAATTTGGCCCTCATGCCTCAAATCCACATCCACGGCTTCGGCTTCGGGGAGCGAGACGCATTTCCCTGTTACTTCGAGTTTCCTCATCAGCAGGCAATCAAGAGGCTCATTTGAGGTGGATCCGATCCGATCGTCGATTTCGATGTGGTAGTAGTCGATGGTCAGGTCAAAGCCGCCGGCATTGATGACGGCACCCAACCCAAAACTGGTCGATTCCTCCGCATCCAGCGGCTCGGCGACCCCTTCCAGAAGTACGTGCGTTGAGGGCAGCGTGAGCTGGTCGATCAGCTGTCCATTCGAAATGCCCGTCGTGACGTTCTGCACGTTCGCCTGGCCCACCGTTGGCACCCGGAAACCGGTGCCGACGGAACCCCGCAGGGCGAGATCTTCCGTCGTCTGGAGACGGGCAGAGAACTTGCCGTCCAAGGTCGAGTCGAATTCTTCCGGATCCTCATGCCGGACCGCCAAGCCCAGCAGCAAGTTTTCCGTCACGTCCGACTCGAAGTCGATGTAGGCCCCGACACTGGAACGGTCTGCCTTGCCTTCCGCACAGGGCGGGAATCCGGTAAAGCCGTTGGAACCAACCCCCAAGGCCGAATACTTCGCCCTCAGGTCTGTCCGGGCACTGTACGCCTGATATTCCTCGCAGGTCATCGACGCCAGGTTTGCCGGCTCTTCAAATTCGCCAACACCAACACCGGTCTCTGGATCCACTTCGTAGTAGTCGATGAACCACGAATTAAGTTCGCCGCGTTTCGTCTCGAATTCCTCCTCCCGGTATTCCACGCCGAATCCGACATGTAATGGAGAATAGAAGGCATCCACATCGACTTGCGTCGTGAAATCAAGATTGAACGTATAGTCGGTCTCGACGTAGCCGCCCGGGCTATATGAGATCGGAATGTTGTTCTCTTGCGCCGCCAACTGCGGATTGATCGTGTTCTTGATGAAGTGATCGACTTCGTGTCGGCCATACACGCCACTGAAATCGTAGGTGAAGTCTTCCGCCAATTCTCCGCGAATACCGAACGCCATACTCGTATCCTCAACATCGCCGCCGAACTGCGGCGTGAAACCGGCCGGGAACCTGAGGTTGAAGGCGTAGCATCGCTCATCCCCCTCAAGAGCATCCAGACTAGGGCCCGAGCCCTGAGCCGAATCCTCGATGCTAGGCGGCGTGCACGCGGCATCTTGACCGTCGGGGATAGCTAGCCAGGGCATCTGGTCGATCACGAGGGAGTTCCTCTGCTCGTCAGAGATGGCATCAGGAAAGTCCTCGCCACCTGCAAAAATCCCGGTGCGCCGCCGTGGGCTGCGATAATAAAACCCGCCCTCCACGGTACGCTCGGCGTAGTTGCCAAATGCATAAGCCTCATGGAGAGCGCCCAGGCCGATGGCGGCATTCGCAAACAATTTGTAGTTGTCCTTGATGTCCGGTGCGCCCCAGACCATCGCCGAAGGCGTCCGCACATGCGAGTTGCCCGCGTTGATCAGATAGTTCGATCGATCGCTCTGCGAACTGCGACTGGTCGGGTCGGCCTCGTTGTACTCCGCGCTGAGGTTCAGGAATCCGTTTTCCGTCAGCGGTAGGCCGACATTGCCTGCCACTGTAATGTTCTCGCCGTCACCGTAATAGTACTGGCCCCAACGGACATCCATGCTTCCCCCCTCGGAATCCTCTTTCAGTACGAAGTTGATGATTCCGGCAACCGCGTCGGATCCGTACTGCGCCCCTGCGTTGTCGCGCAGGACTTCCACCCGGTCAAGGGCGATGGCGGGAATGGCGGAGAGATCGGCCCCATGCGCTCCGTCGTTCAGGCCGTTCCCCAGGAACGTGATTACCGAGGATCGGTGGCGACGTTTGCCGTTCACCAGAACCAGCGTCGAATCCGGCGGGAGCCCGCGCATGTTGGCTGGTCGCACCAAGGTCGCCGCATCACCGATCGGCTCCAGAGCCACGGTAAACGACGGCGCTATCCGGGACAGCATGTCCTCCATCCGTGACGAACCTTGTCGGAGTAGTGCGGTGGAATCAAGCGTATCCACCGGAACCGCCAGGTCGGCCGCCGACCGCTCATGGCTACGAGTACCGACGACAGTAATCTTCTCTGTTTCCTCCTCCTCAGCCAAAACTAAGGTGTTGCCACAGAAAAATACGACCGCCAAGCCGAGTGAAAAAGAAAACTTCAAGTAATCCATGATGTCCCCAACCTACCTCGCAATGTCAGACACACTAAATTGTACGCTATTTAACCGGCGACATAACCGGCGATTTCAGAGTGAACTTCCGAGTCCCGTAATTTATTCCTGAAAGCCCTAAATTACTTGGTGGGTTTTGTGGTTCGCGTCGGTGTGTCGTCGCGCACGATCATTTGCTCGAAAATGACGGGCACCGCACAGCACGACCCGCCCGTCATGCCCGGTATCGTTCTAAAGCCGCGCACATCGCACCCGCCTTGTCCAGGCATTCCTGGTATTCCGCATCCACCTGGGAGCCATGGGTCAATCCTCCTCCCGCATACAGGCTGGTCTCACCCGCCGTCTGCACTATCGTGCGGATTGCGATGCTGCTGTCCATATTCCCGTCAAACCCGATATGCACGAAACTGCCGCAATAAACCCCCCGGGGCCGGGGTTCCAGTTCTTCGATAATCTCCATCGCCCGGCGCTTCGGGGCCCCGGTGATCGAGCCTCCCGGGAAGCCCCCCTCAAGGAGGTCCAGCGCGGTTCGCCCTTCGCGCAGTCTCCCCGTGACCGTGCTCACCAGGTGATGCACCGTCGCGAAGCTCTCGACCTTGAACAGCTCCGGCACCTCGACCGTCCCCGCCGAACAGTTCTTGCCCAGGTCATTGCGCAGCAAGTCCACGATCATGAGATTCTCGGCCCGGTCCTTCGCGCTCTCCTTCAATTCCTTACGCTGTTGTTGCTCCTGCCCAGGAGTGCGGCGGGCCGTTCCCTTGATAGGGCGGGTTTCGACCCGTCCATCCGTCAGCTTCAGAAACCGCTCTGGAGAAGCACTGGCGATCTCGAGTTCCGGATGATTGAAGTAGGCCGAGAACGGTGCGGGATTAATCGTCCGGCTATGCTGGTAGGCCGCCCACAGCCGGCCCTCGCTCGGTGCCGAGAAACGTTGCGCCAGGTTGACCTGGTAGCAGTCTCCTGCCTCGATATAGTCTTGGACGGCCTGAAACGCCGCCGCGTAGCCCTCGTGCGTGAACTCCCGGTGCAGCGGTGCCAGCAAGCGGTAGGGAGGTTCCGGGACAGAAGACTCCTCAAGCAATCGAGCGCGCAGGCCTTCCCAAGCAAGCCGGGTCGCCGGCGACCGTTCGTGCGTCGCCAGGTAGCAGCGCTGCTCCTGATGATCGCTGACGACCGACCAATCGTAAAAACCGACGGCCAACTCCGGGTAGCCCGGCGGTTCGGCCCGGGGCGCCGTCAGGCCGACGCAGGCCCGGCCCAGTTCATAGGACAAATAACCCATGGCGCCCCCGCAGAACGGGATGCCGGCATCGCCTTCCACCTGCGGCCCCAGCAGTTCCGCAAGCAAGCGAAAAGGATTCCCGTACAGGACCTGTCGCTCGCCTCCGCGAGTCAGAACCGCCCGTCGACCCGTGGACTCGAAGGTGGCATAAGGTTCGGCGGCAAAAATATCAAAGCGGCCCTGCCCGCTACGGTCATGGCAGCTATCGAGTAAAACCGCCCAAGGTCGATCCGCGAATCCTTTGAAGCGGCGCGTCGGATCCGCCTGCCACGGAAGTTCAACGACACGCATAGTCGAGCCGGTATAACTCGGCGACGGAATAGGCCGGCAGGCAGTCCGCCAGGGTGAACCCCTCCTCTGCCGCGAAGCGATGCCCGAGCACGTCATCAATGTCTTGATACGCCCACCCACAACGTGCGGCCAGCGGCGGCAGCAGGAATCGCCCGGTGCCGGCGCCGATCAATGCCCCCGGTGAATCGGTGGAAACATGCGCATGCAGGCTCTCCAGGATTCGTTCCTGTTGCAGGTCGGCGAAGGCCTGCGCCAGACGGACCCATTCATCGAGATCGGACCCCGCCTCGCAATCCCGCCCAATCATCCGCGCGATCCGGCGGGCCGACTCGAACCGGGAACACCCGGCGCCATCGGCCGTGTCGAAAGGGCGCAGGCCGTCCGGTAATTGCCCCAGCAGGTTGTAGACATCCGCCGTTGTCGCAAAATGTTCCGCCATCAGGTTGCAGGGGCACCCGTCCACGTCCACCCGGGCCGCCAAACTCATCAGCGGCGTCCGGGCCACGCCGGTGTACAGAAGATCCTGGCAGGCCAGGCGCTCCGCATCGGACCATCCGGTCACCTCCGCCTGGTTCCCCGTAATCCGGACCAGGTCCGTCGTGGTGCTGCCGACATCCACGAAGACACCCTGCCCGACCAGGCGCGCAACCAGCCGCGCTGAAGCGACCCAGTTCATGGAGCCGACCCAGTGCGATTGCGGCACCGGATCCTCGGTGAATTCCGAGTTGGCCAAAAAATACGAGAGACCCTCACCGGGCAAGACCCGCGCCAGGCATTCGCCGATCCGGCGAACGCCTTCCGTGCGCGTCGGAAAGATATCCGCCAACTCCCCCGTCATCGTGACTGCGTGCCGCAGGCCGCGCCCGCCCGCTTCCTCGCGGATCCCCTTCACCGTCTCCGAAAAACGGTCCAAGCCTTTCCACAGCGGCACCATCCGGTGCCAGATCTTCAGGGCCTGCCCGTGCTCATCCACGTGCACCGCCTTGATGTGGGCGCCCCCGATGTCCCAGCCGATCACATCGCTCATACCGGGACTTCCATGCCGGCGAAGACCCGAAGCATCCGTTCAGCCAGCGGCATGGCCAATCCGGCATACGTCAGGGTCAGGCGCGGGTTGATCTCCAGTACGGTCAATGATTCCTCCTGCCACATCACGTCCACGCCCACATAACCCCGCAGGCCCGGCACCGCGGCCACGACCCGGGCAGCCAAAGCCCGCGCGCCCGCTTCGAAATGCCGATTCCCATCGAATCCTCC
Source organism: uncultured candidatus Poriferisulfidus sp. (assembly GCA_965214545.1). GTDB lineage: Bacteria > Pseudomonadota > Gammaproteobacteria > Poriferisulfidales > Poriferisulfidaceae > Poriferisulfidus. The sequence goes on from OZ243950.1 coordinate 413,688, forward strand.
GGTTTCAAGTTCATGCACATGCAGCCGGCCCTCCCGGTTCTGACAATGAATTCTATTGCAGGACAGGACGTCCACGTCATTCTCCCCGACCAAAAGGCTCAGGCTGGCCGGCTGGCCGCAGGCCCAAGGCTGCCAAACCCACTGGTTTTCAGGGTTCAGACCCGGGGGGACGGAGTCCGCGTCCACGACGAATGTTTCCTCGCATCCGGCTCCGTCACGCGGTTTGATCACGCCTTGATCCGGGACCGGTTCCAATGGATCCCACGGGCGCGTCTCCACCGCCGGGATGCCCGCGACCCGGAGGTGACGGTTCAGCGCCCACTTGTCTGCGGCCAGGCGAATCGCATCCAGCGAACAGTTCAATCCGAGCCTGCCTTCGCCCCGCACGTCCGCGCACAGGCGTTCGAGGTGGCCCTCATTCTCGGGGGCGATCACCAGGACCGCGTCGCAGTGGCGCACGAGACGCTTCCAGGTGTCCCGCCACGGACCGTCGGGATTCCAGCATTGAACCTTGCCGGGCAGGCCGGACGCGAACCGTTCTTCTACGAGGGTATAAACTTGCACCGGATCCGGCAGGCGCGAGAAATCCGTGAGCACGGCATGCAGCATCTCACGCCCCTGTCGGAGCAGATCCGGCGGGGGCGATTCCTCCTGGAATCCGCCGCCGCAAACATATTCGAAAATTAGAATCCTCATCTCTTCATGCGCCGCATCATTCCCGTTCTTGACATCCGGCAGGGGCAGGTCGTGCAGGCCACGGGGGGAGACCGCGCGCGTTACGCGCCGATCCAGTCCGCCCTGACGCGCAGTGCGAGCCCGGTCCAGGTGGTCGATGATCTGCTTCGATTTGCTCCTTTTCCAGTTTTTTACTTGGCGGATCTCGATGCCATCATGGGCAAGCCCGCCCAGTGTCGCCTCATTGTAGAACTATGCCGACGTCACCCGGCCGTCGAATTCTGGGTCGACGCCGGACCGCCCCCGGATCCGGGCGACACCTTCTCGGACAACCTCCGCCCGGTGATCGGAACCGAATTCGTCGAAAGCTGGCCGGCTCGGGAGGATCGCGCAATCCTGTCCCTCGACTTCGATCAGGGAGGCTTGCGCGGCGGGGCCGAAATCCAGTCGCGGCCCGATACCTGGCCCGCCCGCGTCATCGTCATGTGCCTGCACCGGGTCGGTTCCATGGACGGGCCCGATTTTGATCTTCTGGACCGGATCCGGATGATCCGACCTGATTGCAAGCTAACCGCGGCTGGTGGAGTCCGGAATGTGGACGACGCCCGGCGACTTCTGGATGCCGGAATGGACGTCCTGGTGGCCAGCATGCTGCATCAGGGGCTCATTTCTGCCGAAGAGATTCAGCAGGCTGGTACTGGTCGCTCTGAACCAACCTTATAATGGGAAAGGTAGCTGTCGGGCAGAGGAAACATTCATGAGGACGGACGACATCATCAAATCGCGCATGAATACGTCCCCGGATAAAATTGCCGCCTTCTGCAAACGCTGGAAGGTCATGGAACTGGGGTTGTTTGGCTCCGTATTACGCGAGGATTTCAACCCTGAAAGCGATATTGACGTCTTGGTGAGGTTCGCCCCTGCAGCAGGACACTCGCTCATGGATTTTGTGGGGATACAGGACGAATTGAGCAGAATGCTCGGTCGTCAGGTCGACCTTATCGAATGGAAAGCCGTAGAAAACAGCCGGAACTACATCCGACGGAAGGATGTACTCCACTCCGCGGAAACGATTTATGCGGCGTGACCCCTCTTATCTGCTTGATATGCTGTCTTCCGCGCGCGATATCGTGGAGTTTTCCTCTGGATTGACATTTAAGCAGTTTGAGCAGAGTCTTCTGCACCGAAACGCCATTCTGAAGTCCCTGGAAATCATCGGAGAAGGTGCATCCGGAGATCGAATGGCAGAAAATAATCGGCATGCGACACCATCTTGTCCACGGCTATTTCAATGTCGACAATACCCAGATCTGGCAGGCAATTCAGAAAGATTTTCCAACCCTGATTGCACGATTGGAATCGATCGTTCCGCCGGAAACGGAATAATGACCCATATCCGGCCTTATCGAGAATCTATCTTATAAATAATCTATAATCTTATGACATTCCATGAATTTATTCCTCTAGGTGTCGCGGTATTGACCGTTTCCGACAGTCGGGACGAAAGCCAGGACAAATCCGGCGACCTGCTGGTCGGGAAGATCGAAGCGGCCGGCCACCGGCTTGCGGCCCGCGACTGGGTCGCGGACGACCTCTACCAGATCCGGGCCCGGATCTCGGCCTGGCTGATCGAGCCGGACGTCCAGGTGATCCTGACCACCGGGGGAACCGGGGTGACCGGACGGGACGGAACGCCGGAGGCGGTCGGCCCCCTGCTGGACAAGATCATCGACGGTTTCGGGGAAATGTTCCGGTCGCTTTCGTACCAGGGGATCGGCACCTCCACGCTGCAATCCCGGGCCCTGGCCGGGGTCGCCAATCACCATTACGTATTCTGCCTGCCGGGTTCCCCCGGCGCCTGCCGGGATGCCTGGGACAAACTGATCGAGAAACAACTGGACAGCCGGACCCGCCCCTGCAACCTGGTCGAACTGATGCCGCGCCTCGGCGAGTGACTCAGCCGCCGATATACGACATTTCCACTTTCTTGACTTCGGACGTCGATTCGGTGCGAAGTTCGGAATAACGGTCTCCCCGGCCCGTCCACAGGCGGACTAGGTCACGTTCCAACGCCGCATCGTCCGCGCCCGAGCGCAGCACCCCCTTCAGGTCATGCCCGCCTGAAGCGAACAAACAGGTGTACAACATGCCGTCGGCGCTCAGCCGCGCGCGGTGGCATCCGCCGCAGAACGGCTGGGTCACAGAGGCAATCACGCCAATCTCGCCCTGCCCGTCCCGGTAGCGCCAGCGCCGGGCAACCTCTCCGGGGTAGTTCGGGTCCGCCGGCTCAATCGGCCACTGCCCATCAATCGCCTTGATCACTTCTGCGGCCGGCACGACCGCGTCGAGTCTCCAGTCATTGGCATTGCCGACATCCATGTATTCGATGAAGCGAAGGATATGCCCCGTGCCGCGGAAGTGCTCCGCCATCGGCAGGATCTGGTCTTCGTTGGCCCCCCGCTTGACCACCATGTTGACCTTGACCGGCCCCAGGCCTGCCGTGGCCGCGTGGTCGATCGCCGCCAGCACTTCATCGACCGGGCGCTGCACGTCGGACAGGCGCTGAAACACCGTGTTGTCGAGCCCGTCGAGGCTGATCGTGACCCGGTCCAGCCCGGCCCCAGCCAGGCGGGCCGCCACCTCGCCGGTCAGCAAGGAGCCGTTGGTCGTCAAACAGATGTCCTCGATTCCCGGGATCCGGGCTAGGCATTCGATCAGCTTCTCCAGGTGTCGCCGAAGCAAGGGCTCGCCGCCGGTCAGGCGCAGCTTGACTACGCCCAGTTCGGCGAAGATGCGGACCAGGCGCTCGATTTCCTCGAAGGTCAGCAACCGAGACCGCTCAAGGAAAACATAATCGGAATTGAACACCTCCTTCGGCATGCAGTACGTGCAGCGGAAATTGCAGCGGTCGGTCACCGAGATGCGCAGGTCGCGCAAGGGCCGGCCGTGGCGATCCCGAGGCAGGCGGGGAGAAGCGGTCGAAGCGTCCATACGGGTATTTTACGGCGACCCCCCGCCCGGGGCGCACAAAAGATCCAGAAGTTTCGGCCGAATCAGGCGAAGGGTGCCGTCTGTTCTGTCGGCTGTTCCGCATCCGGTGCGGCCTGAAGCTCTGCCGCAGGCTCCTCCGCGGGTGCCGCTTCCTCGGCGCCATCCGCCGCCGCCTGGAGATCCTCCAGGGACAAGGACAGGTCCGATTGCCGGCGCCGCGTATGGTACGCCAGCCCCGTACCGGCGGGGATCAGCCGCCCGACAATGACGTTCTCCTTGAGTCCGCGCAACTCGTCCCGGTCGTCCCGGATGGTGGCTTCCACCAGCACCTTAGTCGTTTCCTGGAACGAGGCCGCCGAGATAAATGATTCTCGGCTGAGAGAGGATTTCGCGATCCCGAGCAATACCCGCTCGAACCGGACCTGCTGCTCTTCCGGCAGTTCGCGGTTCTTCTCGATCGCCCGTGCGTGCTCAACGATGTCGCCCATCATGTAGGTCGATCCGCCCGTCTCCACGATCTGCACCTTGCGCAGCATCTGCCGGATGATGACCTCGATGTGCTTGTCGTTGATCTTCACACCCTGCAAGCGGTAGACGTCCTGGACCTTCTGCACAATGTGCTCGGTCAAGGCCTCCAAGCCGCGCAGCCGCAGTACGTCATGCGGATTGAGTTCACCGTCCACAAGCACCTCGCCGCGGGTCACCCGGGCCCCTTCGAAGACGTTCACGTGGCTGGTACGCAGGATATGCATTTCCTCCACCTCGCCCTCGTCGGTCGTGATGTACAGGCGCTGCTTGTTGCGGACCTCGGTGCCATAACTGACCACGCCGTCGGTTTCCGCAAGCACCGCATTGGCTTTCGCCTTGGTGCGTGCCTCGAACAGGTCCACCACACGAGGCAGGCCGCCGGTAATGTCACCGGACTGAGTCCGGGACGACAACGAGATCCGGGCCAGCACGTCGCCCTGCTCCACCGCTGTCCCTTCGGACAAGCTGATCATGGCGTCGGCAGGCAAGGTGTAGTGCACGACCTTCTCCGTCCCTTCAAACAGGACCGGCTTGCCGGATTTGTCGACCAAAGCGAGAGCCGGGGCCAGCGCGCGCCCGGAAGGCGGGCGATCCTTGGCGTCCAGCACGCGAATGCTGGACAGCCCGGTCACTTCGTCCGTGGTCATGCTCACCGTCTCGCCGTCCACGAAATCGACCAACCGGAGGTAACCCTTGCGGTCGGCCAGCAGCGGCTGGATATGCGGGTCCCAACTGGCCAGCATCTGCCCGGCCGTCACGGATTCGCCCGCTTCGACCTTGAGCAGGGCACCGTAAGGCACCTGATACACCTCTTGTTCGCGCCCGTGATCATCCGTGACGATCAGCTCGCCGGAACGCGATGTCACGACCCAGGACTGATCGTCGCGCGGAAGAGTCTCCAGCTGCCGGAACTTGACCCGGCCGCCGTCGCGTACGGTGACATTGCTGACCGCCGTCACGGCGCCGCTGATCGCGCCGCCGATGTGGAAGGTGCGCATGGTGAGCTGCGTGCCGGGTTCGCCGATGGACTGCGCGGCAATCACGCCGATCGCCTCGCCCCGGGTCACCAGGATGCCGCGCGCCAGGTCCCGCCCGTAGCATTTCGCACAAACCCCGCGCAAGGTGTCGCAGGTCACGGCGGAACGCACCTTGATCTTGCCGATGCCCCAGTCGTCGATCTTCGCGACCCATTCCTCATCCAGCAGCGTGCCGGCCGGAATCAGGACTTCCTTGCTGTCGTCGCCGCGCAGCGTGTCTTCCGCGGTCACCCGCCCGAGCACCCGCTCCGCCAAAGTCTCGACCACGTCCGCGCCCTCGATGATCGGCCGAATCACCAGCCCACCCTGGGTCCCGCAATCGTCTTCCACCACCACGAAATCCTGCGCCACGTCGACCAGGCGCCGGGTCAGGTAGCCCGAATTGGCGGTTTTCAGCGCCGTGTCGGTCAGCCCCTTGCGGGCCCCGTGCGTGGAGATGAAGTACTGCAGGACGTTCAGGCCTTCCCGGAAGTTGGCCGTGATCGGGGTCTCGATAATAGTGCTGTCCGGCTTGGTCATCAGGCCGCGCATCCCCGCCAGCTGGCGGATCTGGGCCTTGGAGCCCCGCGCGCCGGAATCCGACATCATGTAAATCGAATTGAACGACGGCTGCTGCACCCGGTTGCCCTCCCGGTCCACCACTTCCTCGTACTCCAGGCGCTCCATCATCTTCGCCGCCACGTCGTCGTTCGCCTGCGACCAGTTGTCGACCACCTTGTTCCGGCGCTCGTCATTGGTCAGCAGGCCGCGGGCATACTGCCGCTCGATTTCCTCCACCGTCTTGCCGGCGGCATCCAGGATGCCGTCCTTCTCTTCCGGCACCACCATGTCGTCGACGCCAAAAGAAATACTGGCAATGGTGGAATACTCAAAACCGGTATACATCAGGCGGTCACAGAAAATCACCGTGTCCTTCAGGCCCAGACGCCGATAACAGGCATTGATGACGTCGGAGATGGCGCGCTTGTTCATGTCCCGGTTGATCAACTCGAACGGCAGGCCTTCCGGCAGGATGTCCGCCAGCAGGGCCCGCCCCACCGTGGTCTCGACCCGTTCCAGGCCGCCATCCGGTTTCGGCAGCCGCACGGTGATGCGCGCGTGCAGCGCCACCTGCCCCGAGTCGTAGGCCCGCTTCACCTCATCCGTGTCCACCAGCACCAGGCCTTCGCCGGCGACGTTGATGCGCGACCGCGTCATGTAATACAGGCCCAGCACGATGTCCTGGGACGGCACGATGATCGGCTCGCCGCTGGCGGGCGACAACACGTTATTGGTCGACATCATCAGCGCCCGCGCCTCCAGCTGCGCCTCCATCGACAACGGCACGTGCACCGCCATCTGGTCGCCATCGAAATCGGCATTGAACGCAGTGCAGACCAGCGGGTGCAGTTGGATGGCCTTGCCCTCGATCAGGACCGGCTCAAAGGCCTGAATGCCGAGCCGGTGCAGAGTCGGCGCCCGGTTCAGCATGACCGGGTGTTCGCGGATGACCTCGCTCAGGATGTCCCAGACTTCCGGCCCTTCGCGCTCCACCTGCTTGCGCGCCGCCTTGATCGTGGTGGCCAGCCCGCGCCGTTGCAGTTTGCCGAGAATGAACGGCTTGAACAGTTCCAGCGCCATCTTCTTGGGCAGCCCGCATTGGTGCAGCTTCAGCGTCGGCCCGACCACGATCACGGAACGCCCGGAGTAGTCCACGCGCTTGCCGAGCAGGTTCTGCCGGAACCGGCCCTGCTTGCCCTTGATCACTTCGGCCAGGGATTTCAAACTGCGCTTGTTGTCGCCGGTCACCATGCGCCCGCGCCGCCCGTTGTCGAGCAGGGCGTCCACCGCCTCCTGCAGCATCCGCTTCTCGTTGCAGATGATGATGTCCGGGGCGCCCAGCTCCAGCAGCCGCCGCAGCCGGTTGTTGCGGTTGATGACGCGCCGGTACAGGTCGTTCAGGTCCGAGGTGGCGAAGCGGCCGCCTTCCAGCGGCACCAACGGGCGCAGGTCCGGCGGCAGCACCGGCAGCACGGTCAGCACCATCCACTCCGGCTTGTTGCGCGAATGCAGGAAAGACTCGTACAATTCCAGGCGCTTGGTCAAGCGCTTGATCTTGGCTTCGCTGCGGGTCTTCGTGAGTTCCTCGCGAATCCCTTCCGACTCCTTGCGCAGGTCCAGGTTCTTCAGCAGCGTCTGCACCGCTTCCGCCCCCATCATCGCCTCGAAATCGTCCCCGAAACGATCTTTCCGTTCCTGGTGTTCCGACTTGGTCAGGAGCTGCCGCGGCTCCAGGTCCGTGTTCATGCCCGGGTTGGTCACCACGTAGCGCTCGAAGGTCAGGACCTTCTCCAGGTCCGGCAGGGTCATGTCCAGCATCAGGCCGATCCGGGACGGCAGGGACTTCAGGAACCAGACGTGAACGACCGGGCTGGCCAGTTCGATGTGGCCCATGCGCCGGCGGCGCTCCTTGGCCCGGGTGACCTCGACGCCGCATTTCTCGCACACGATCCCGCGGTGCTTCAGGCGCTTGTACTTGCCGCACAGGCACTCGTAGTCCTTGATCGGGCCGAAAATCCGCGCACAGCACAAGCCGTCGCGTTCCGGCCGGAACGTCCGGTAGTTGATGGTCTCCGGCTTCTTGACTTCGCCGTAGGACCAGGACCGGACCGTCTCCGGGGACGCCAGGCTGATCCGGATCGCGTTGAAGTCGGTCGGGTCGTTCAGGGGCCGCAGCAGGGCAAAAGGTTCTCTCATGATGTTCTCCGGTCAGGTCCGCCTCACAGGGGCGGCGACAGCGGGTCCGGTGTGCGGTCGCGTTCCATGTCGATGTTGATGCCCAGCGCCCGCACCTCGCGCAACAGGACGTTGAAGGATTCGGGCAGCGAAGCCTGGAGCTCCAGCTCGTCTCCAATGATGCTCTTGTACACGCGGTTGCGGCCTTCGACGTCGTCGGATTTCACGGTCAGCATTTCCTGCAGGGTATAGCTGGCCCCGTAGGCCTCCAGCGCCCACACTTCCATCTCGCCGAAACGCTGGCCCCCGAACTGCGCCTTGCCGCCCAGCGGCTGCTGGGTAACCAGGCTGTACGGCCCGGTGGAACGCGCGTGCATCTTGTCGTCCACCAAGTGGTTGAGCTTGAGCATGTACATGTAGCCGACGGTCACTTCGCGATCGAATGCGTTTCCGGTCCGGCCGTCGTACAGCCGGGTCTGCCCGCTGGTCGGCAGCCCTGCCAGTTCCAGCATCGCCTTGACTTCCTGCTCGTTGGCGCCATCGAACACCGGCGTGCCGACCGGAATGCCGTCGCACAGGTTTTCCGCCAGGCCGCGCACCTCCTCCGCGTTGAAGCCGCTGAGCTTGACCTCCGGATTCCCGGCCGCCTGGTAGACCTTCCCCAGGAACTGGCGGATCTCGGTCGCCTTGGAGGTCTGGTCGAGCAGCTGGCGCACTTGCGCGCCCAGGGTCTTCGCCGCCCAGCCCAGGTGGGTTTCCAGAACCTGCCCGACGTTCATCCGGGACGGGACGCCGAGGGGGTTGAGCACGATATCGACCGGCGTGCCGTCTTCCATGTACGGCATGTCCTCGACCGGGACCACCATGGAGACCACGCCCTTGTTGCCGTGCCGCCCGGCCATCTTGTCGCCCGGCTGCATGCGCCGCTTGACCGCCAGCGAGACCTTGATCGTCTTCAGCACGCCGGGGGCCAGTTCGCTGCCCGCCTCGATCTTCTCTTTCTGCAGGTCGAACTGCTGATTCAGGGACTGGCTTTGGGACTGCAACTGCTTCCGCAATGCCTCCAGGCTGCGGCTGAGCTTCTCCTGGCGCAAGCTGATCTTGAACCAGTCCTTGCGTTCCAGGCCGTCCAGGTAGGCCGCCGTGACCGTGAAACCGCCTTTTTTCTTCGGCCCCTTGTCCGCCATCTTGCCTTCCATCAAGGTGCGGGCACGCAGGTAGATGTCTTCCTCGTAGATGCGCAGCTGGTCTTCCATGTCCTTGCGCGCCTGCTCGACCGCAATGGTCTCGACCTCGACCGCGCGGGCGTCCTTGGTTTCGCCTTCGCGCGTGAAAATCTGCACGTCGATGACCGTGCCCTCCATCCCCGAGGGCACCCGCAGCGAGGTGTCTTTCACCTCGGACGCCTTCTCGCCGAAGATCGCGCGCAACAGTTTCTCCTCCGGAGTCAGCTGGGTCTCCCCCTTCGGCGTCACCTTGCCGACCAGGATGTCGTTCGGGCGCACCTCCGCACCGATGTACACCACGCCGCACTCGTCGAGCTTGCCGAGCAAGCCCTCGCTGACATTCGGGATGTCGGCGGTAATCTCTTCCGTCCCCATCTTGGTCTCGCGCGCCACGCACGTCAGTTCCTCGATGTGGATGGTGGTGTAGCGGTCTTCTTCCAGCACCCGTTCCGACAGGACTATGGAATCCTCGAAGTTGTAGCCGTTCCAGGGCATGAACGCCACCAGCATGTTCTGCCCGATCGCCAGCTCGCCGAGGTCCGTGGCCGAGCCGTCCGCCAGCACGTCTTCCGGTTCGATGTGGTCGCCGGGACGCACCCGCGGGTGCTGGTTGATGCAGGTGCTCTGGTTGGAGCGGACGTACTTGGTCAGGTTGTAGATGTCTACGCCGGACTGCCCTTCGCCGGCCTCCTCGTCCTCGACCCGCACGACGATCCGGTTGGCGTCCACGTCATGCACCGTGCCGCCGCGGTGCGCCAGCACCATGGCCCCGGAGTCGACGGCCACCCGGCGTTCCATTCCGGTCCCGACCAGGGGTTTTTCGGCGCGCAGGGTCGGCACCGCCTGGCGCATCATGTTCGATCCCATCAGCGCCCGATTGGCGTCGTCGTGCTCCAAAAACGGAATCAGCGAGGCCGCCACCGAGACGATCTGGCGCGGCGAGACGTCGATGTAATCGATTTTCTCCGGCCGCTCCATCATGAACTCCTTCTGGTGTCGGCAGGACACCAGCGGGTCCGTGAACCGCTGGTTCTTGTCCAGCGCCGCATTGGCCTGCGCGATGATGTACTGCCCTTCCTCGATCGCCGACAGGAAGTCAATCTCCCCCGTGGCCCGGCTGTTGGTCACCTTCCGGTACGGGGTCTCCAGGAAGCCGTAGTCGTTGAGTCGGGCGTAGACCGCCAGGGAGTTGATCAGGCCGATGTTCGGCCCTTCCGGGGTCTCGATCGGGCAGACTCGTCCGTAATGGGTCGGGTGCACGTCGCGCACCTCGAAGCCGGCCCGCTCGCGGGTCAGGCCGCCCGGGCCCAGCGCGGAAATCCGGCGTTTGTGCGTCACCTCCGCCAGCGGGTTGTTCTGGTCCATGAACTGCGACAGCTGGCTGGAGCCGAAGAACTCCTTGATCGCCGCGGACACCGGCTTGGCGTTCACCATGTCCTGCACGGTCAGGTCGTCCGCCTCAACCTGGGTCAGCCGCTCCTTGACCGCCCGCTGCACCCGCGACAGCCCGGTGCGGAACGCCTGCTCCACCTGCTCGCCGACGCAACGCACCCGGCGATTGCCGAGGTGATCCACGTCGTCCACCGCATCGCGGCCCTGATGAATGTCGATCAGGACCTGCATGACATCGACGATGTCTTGTTTCTCAAGGGTTTTCGGGCCCTCCATATCGTCGCGCCGCAGCCGGCGGTTCAGCCGCATCCGCCCGACCGCGGAAAGGTCGTAGCGCTCTTCGTTGAAAAACAGGTTCTCGAAGTAGTTGCGGACCGTCTCCGCCGTAATCGGCTCGCTGGGACGCAGGACGCGATAGATGTAGGTCCGGGCCTCCAGGGTCACCGCCTCCGGGCTGTACTTCGGCGGGCGGAAATTGAAATCGTCCGTGCGCAAGGTGCCAGGAATGCCCTGGGTCGCCTCGGAGCTCTGGATGATCTCGAAGCCGGTCACCGGCAGTTTCGTCAATTCCCCCAGCAGGTCCTCGTCGAGCAGGGCGTTGAGACGCAGCCGCCCGTAAATTTCCCCGGTTTCCGGATCGAACAGGTCGCGCGCCAGCGCCCGGTCGTAGAAAAACGACGCCGGGACCTCAATCTCTTTATGCTCCGCCTCCAGCAGCTTCTTGACGTGGATCGGCATGAGGGTGCGCCCGGCCCGCACTTCCACCCCGGCCTTCTCCACGCGAATGTCGAACGACAGCTTCTGACGCTGGAAGTTCTCCACCCCGATGAAAAACCGGCTACACAACGGCAGGGAAACCGCGCACAACTCCGGCAGCTTCGCCGCCTGGGCTGCCGTCAGCTTGGTGCCGGCCTTGACCGCGATGCGGTCCCCATCCATCAGCGGCAGCGGCAGTTTCTTGCCGACCAGCGATGCCAGACGAATCTGCCACCCGTTCTCGTCATACACATACGCGCTTTCCTCGCCCTGCAGCAGCCCCTCCAGGAATGCCTGCGGCGCCAGCACGTTCTCCACCCCGGCCTGGGTCAGCTTGGCCATCACCGCGGGCGTCAGCTTCTTGCCCGCATCCAGGATCTCGTCTCCCTTTTCGGTCTCCATCAGTGCGAAATTCAGCTTCGCGCCTTCGAGCAGCGCCAGCGGGACCTCGCGCCACTGTTCCATCCGCACCGGGCAACGCGTCGTGAAGGTCTCCAGGATCTCTTCTTCCGACATACCGATCGCGCGCAGCAGGATCGTCGCCGGGATCTTGCGGCGGCTGTCGACCCGCAGGTACAGCAGGTCCTTGTGGTCGAACCCGAATTCCAGCCAGGACCCGTATTCCGGCTTGATCCGGGCGTGGTGGAGGATCTTGCCCGAAGAATGGCTCCGCCCCTTGTCGTCGGTGAAGATGACGCCCGGCGATTGCAGCAACTGGGACACGACCACCCGCTCCGTGCCATTGATCACGAACGTGCCGTACGGGGTCATCAGCGGGATGTCGCCGAGGTAGACGTCCTGTTCCTTGATTTCCTTGACCTTGCGCGGCCCGCCCTTGGGCGTATCCTTCTCGTGGATGACCATCCGCGTCTTGATCCTCAGCGGCGCCATGTACGTCTGGCCCCGCCGCTGGCACTCGCGCACGTTGAAGCGCGGCTCCCCGAGCTCATACTTCAGGCAGTTCAGTTCGATATGCTTGGCATGGCTGATGATCGGGAAGGTCGTGTTGAGCACCGCCTGGATCCCCTGGTCCTTGCGCTTCTTCGCCGGCACGTCGGCCTGCAGGAAGTCGCGGTAAGACTGCAACTGGACCTCCAGCATATTCGGCATCTGGTGCTCTTCCGGAAGCTTTCCGAAATCTTTCCGAATGCGTTTTTTCTCGGTGTAGGAATAAGCCATGCCCACCTCGGGGATTATCAGTTAAAAAAACGCGGCCGGCACGTCCGGCGTGCCGCCACGTCGTGATGGATTGCGAGACCGCGCACTGATTATTTCAGTTCGACGGTTGCGCCCGCTTCCTCCAGCTGTTTCTTCAGTTCCTCGGCCTCTTCGACGGGAACGTCCTCTTTCACCGCGCACGGCGCCCCTTCGGCCATTTCCTTGGACTCCTTCAGCCCCAGGCCGGTGATCGCACGGATCACCTTGATCACTCCGATCTTGTTGTCGCCGAGCGAGGCCAGCATGACGGTCCGTTCGGTGGCCGCCTCTTCCTCAGGCACTGCGGCCGCTCCGGCCGCCGGCGCGGCTGCCACGGCTGCCGCGGAGACGCCGAATTTCTCCTCCATCGCGGAGACCAGGTCAACGATCTCCATCACGGTCATGTTGGAAATAACGTCGAGGACGTCGTCCTTGGAAACACTTGCTGTGGTCATGGTCAATAACTCCTTTGGTTGCAATCAGTAATCAGGATTCCGCCTGCTGGCGGTCGCGGTGGGCCGCCAGCGCGCGCACCAGCTTGCCTGGAATATCGGCCGTCAGGCGCGCCAGCTTCTCGACCGGCGCCCGCATCACGGCCATCAGTAGGGCCAGGGCCTCGTCGCGGGTCGGCAGGTCTGCCAGCTTCCGCACATCGGCCACCTCCAGTACCGCGCCGTCCATGGCGCCGAACTTGAGTTCCAGCAATTCGTTCTCCTTGCCGAAGTCCCGGAACAGGCGCGGGCCGTCCATCGGCTGCTCCTCGGAGAAGCCGAGCAGCAAGGGGCCGATCAGGCGCTCCTGCGCACACGCGTAATCCGTGCCGTCCAGTGCCCTTCGGGCCAGGTTGTTCTTGACCACCCGGACATAGACGCCGCACTCCCGGGCCTGTCGGCGCAAGCGGGTCAGCTCGCCCACCTCCATGCCGCGATACTCCGCCGCCACCAGCGAGTGGGCGCGGGCCGCAACCTGCGTCACTTCCTGCACGATGGCTTCCTTTTCTTCGCGTGTCCGCGCCATGATCCGCTCCTTCAGGTTCTCTGCTGCTGCATCAGACCGTCGCCGGGTCCACTCGGACGCCCGGCCCCATGGTCGGGGACACGGTGATGCGCTTGATGTACACCCCCTTGGAGGAGGCCGGCTTGACCCGGACCAACTCCGCGATCAGGGCGCGAAGGTTCTCGGCCAGCGCCGCCGACTCGAAGCCGGCGCGCCCGATCGAGCAGTGCACGATGCCGCCCTTGTCGGTGCGGTAGCGAACCTGCCCGGTCTTGGCATTCTTGACTGCTGCGGCGACATCCGGCGTCACCGTCCCGGTCTTCGGGTTCGGCATCAGGCCGCGCGGGCCCAACACCTGCCCCAGCGCGCCCACGACGGGCATGCTGTCCGGCGTCGCGATCACCGTGCTGAAATCCAGATCGCCGCCCTTGATCCGCTCGGCCAGGTCTTCCAGGCCGACCACGTCGGCCCCGGCTTCGGTCGCGGCCAGCGCCGGGTCGCCCTGCGCGAACACGGCCACCCGCGTCTGCTTGCCCGTGCCTTGCGGCAGCACCATCGCCCCGCGCACGTTCTGGTCGCTCTGCTTCGGGTCCACGCCGAGGTTGATGCTGACGTCGATGCTTTCCTCGAACTTTATCGTGCCGCTCGCCGTGCGCACCAGTTCGACCGCTTCGTCGACCGGATACAGCCGCAGCGCGTCGACCCGGGCCCGGGCCTCGGTCATCCGGCGGTTCGTCATTGACCTGTCTCCAGGCCCATGCTGCGGGCGCTGCCCGCAATGATCTTCACCGCCGCGTCCATGTCGTTCGCGCTCAGGTCCGGCATCTTGGCCGTCGCGATCTCTTCCAGTTGCTTGCGCGTCACCTTGCCGACCTTCTCTGAATTCGGGGTGGCGCTGCCCTTCTCGATGCCGGCCGCCTTGCGCAGCAGCACCGCGGCCGGCGGCGTCTTGATGATGAAGTCGAAACTGCGGTCCGCGTACACCGTGATGACGACCGGCAGCGGCATCCCTTTCTCCATCGAGGCCGTACGGTCGTTGAACGCCTTGCAAAAATCCTGGATGGCGAGGCCGTGCTGGCCTAAGGCCGGGCCGACCGGAGGCGCCGGGTTGGCGGAGCCCGCCGGTACCTGGAGCTTGACGTACGCCTGAATGTCCTTCTCTGCCATGAGCGGGCCCTCAGTCCTTGGTGACCTGGTCGAAATTCAGCTCGACCGGCGTGGAACGCCCGAAAATCTGGATGGCGACGCGCAGGCGGCCCTTTTCGTGGTTGGCCTCCTCGACCACGCCGTTGAAATCGTTGAACGGCCCGTCGATGACCCGGACCACCTGGCCCGGCTCGTACATCACCTTGATCCGCGGTGCCGTCTGCCCTTCTTCAGCCCGGGCCAGGATCGACTCGACCTGGGCGTCCGGGATCGGCTCCGGGCGGTGCCGGGCGCCGCCGATAAAGCCCAACACCTTCGGCGTGTTGCGCACCAGATGCCAGTTCTCCTCGGACCATTGCATCTGGACCAGGACATAGCCGGGGAAGGTCTTGCGGCGGATGACTTTCTGCTTGCCGTCGCGCAGCTCAATGCTGGCCTCGGACGGCACTTCGATGCGGCCGAATTCCTCTCGCTTGCCAAGGCGCGCGATGCGCTCCTCAAGCTGGATCCGCACCTGCTCCTCGTAGTTGGAGTAGGCGTGAACCACGAACCATTGCAGGCCTTGCTCGCTGTCCTGGGGGGTTTCTTCCGTCATCGTCCTCACCCCAGAAGCAGGCTGACTCCCCAAGAGAGGAGCCGGTCCAGAAGCCACAGGAACAGGGCCATCACGATCACCGCTGCGAACACCACCAGGGAGGTTTGCAGGGTTTCCGCGCGGGTGGCCCAAACCATCTTGCGCACTTCGCCGCGGGCTTCGCGCATGAAGCCGAGGAAGCGTTGGCCGTGCGCCGAGCCCGCGGCCACGGCCGCCGCCGCAGCGAACAGCGCGACCAGGCCCAGCACTCGATACAGGAGCGCCTGGTCCGCGAAATAATAGAAACTGCCAATCCCCGCCGCCAGCAGGGTGGCCACGACCGTCCAGCGAGCGATGTCCGCTTGCGAGAGGCCCGGGTCGATGCGTTCCTGCACCATTACACAGCCCCCCAACACTGGCAGGCCAGGAGGGACTCGAACCCCCAACCTGCGGTTTTGGAGACCGCTGCTCTACCAATTGAGCTACTGGCCTGTGCAGACATGACTGTACCACTCTTCGGACCGAAACAATGCTCGGCCGTTACTTGGAGATCTTGGTGACGACGCCGGCGCCGACCGTGCGCCCGCCTTCGCGGATGGCGAAACGGAGGCCTTCCTCCATCGCGATCGGCGCGCCCAGCGCCACATCCATCGACACGTTGTCTCCCGGCATCACCATCTCCGTCCCGTCCGGCAGCGTCACCGCCCCCGTCACGTCCGTCGTCCGGAAATAAAACTGCGGGCGGTAGCCCGTGAAGAACGGCGTGTGCCGCCCTCCCTCGTCCTTCGACAGGATATACACCTCCGCCGAAAACTCCGTGTGCGGCGTGATCGATCCCGGCTTGCACAGCACCTGGCCGCGCTCCACTTCCTCGCGCTTCGTGCCTCGAAGCAGCGCTCCGATGTTGTCCCCCGCGCGCCCTTCGTCCAGCAACTTCCGGAACATCTCAACCCCCGTGCAGATCGTCTGCTGCGTCTCGCGCATCCCCACGATCTCCACCTCGTCGTTCACCTGCACTACCCCGCGCTCCACCCGGCCGGTCACCACCGTGCCGCGGCCCGAGATCGTGAAGACGTCCTCCACCGGCATCAGGAAATCTCCGTCTATCGCACGCTCAGGCTCCGGAATGTACGCATCCATCGCCTCGATCAGCTTCACGATCGACTCGACCCCGTGCTCGCCGCTGTCTCCCTCCAGGGCCTTCAGCGCCGACCCCACCACGATCGGCGTGTCGTCTCCCGGGAACTCGTACTTGCTCAGCTCCTCGCGAACTTCCATCTCCACCAGCTCCACCAGCTCCGCGTCGTCCACCTGGTCCGCCTTGTTCAGGTACACCAGAATGTGCGGCACTCCGACCTGGCGCGCCAACAGAATGTGCTCGCGCGTCTGCGGCATCGGGCCGTCCGCCGCGCTCACCACCAGGATCGCGCCGTCCATCTGCGCCGCCCCCGTGATCATGTTCTTCACGTAGTCCGCGTGCCCCGGGCAGTCCACATGCGCGTAGTGCCGGTCCTTCGACTCGTACTCCACGTGCGCGGTCGCGATCGTGATCCCACGCTCGCGCTCTTCCGGCGCATTGTCGATCTGCGAGTAGTCCCGCACTTCTCCGCCGTGCGTCTCCGACATCACTTTCGTCAGCGCCGCCGTCAGCGTCGTCTTGCCATGGTCCACGTGCCCGATCGTCCCCACGTTCACGTGCGGCTTCGTGCGTTCGAATTTCTCTTTCGCCATCGTCCTGTCTCCTCGGTGTTAGGTTGTTGTCTCAATCTGGAGCCCATAACCGGATTTGAACCGGTGACCTCTTCCTTACCAAGGAAGTGCTCTACCGACTGAGCTATATGGGCCGCGCCCTCCGCCTCCGGCGGCAGTGGAGCGGGTGAGCGGAATCGAACCGCCACTATCAGCTTGGAAGGCTGAGGTTCTACCGTTGAACTACACCCGCCAACCCGCTGTTTCCGCTAGCCCGCAGCCCCTTGGTGGAGGGGGTAGGATTCGAACCTACGAAGGCTGAGCCAGCAGATTTACAGTCTGCCCCCGTTGACCGCTTGGGTACCCCTCCCAAAATTAGGCTAAAGTACAGATTGTATCACAAAGTGGATTTCCGGCCGGGAAAAAAAGTCGCCCGAAACCGAGGCTTAGGGGAAGGTCGAGTGGAGCTGGCGAGAGGATTCGAACCCCCGACCTGCTGTTTACAAGACAGCTGCTCTGCCAACTGAGCTACGCCAGCCCGGCCCATGGTGCGCCCCCATTATAAGGAAGACGCCCCGGCCTCCGCGCGCAGGGATGAAAGCAAGGCCTCGCAGGCCGCATCCAAGGGGGCCTGCACCGTCACCTCGGACCCGTTCTCCGGGTGGGTGAAACCCAGTGACTGCGCATGCAGGAACAGGCGCCGGAAACCTCGCTTGCGGGCCCAGCCATTGACCTGCCGGTCGCCGTAGCGGTCGTCTCCGACAACCGGGTGCCCGGCCTCGGCGGCATGCACCCGAATCTGGTGAGTCCGCCCGGTCTTGATACAGGCTTCCACGAGGCTACAGGGCTCGAACTGCTCCAGCGGCCGGAACCGGGTGTGCGTGTCCCTCCCCGACTTGTCCACCACCGCCTTGCGGTGCCGGGCATGGTGCCGGTTGACCCGGAGAGACTGGCGGATTTCCCGGACATCCTCTGGCCATTGCCCGGCCACCAGCACCCGGTAGGTTTTCTGCACCGCCCGCTCGCGGAACTGGGCCTGCAAGCCGAGCAATGCGCGTCGGTTCCGGGCGAGCACGAGGCACCCGCTGCTGCCTCGGTCAAGCCGATGCGCCAATTCCAAGAACCCGTCCTCGTCCCGGCTCTGCCGCAACACGTCGATCAGCCCAAAGCGAATCCGGCTGCCACCGTGCACGGCCAACCCGGCCGGCTTGTCCACCACCAGCACCGCATCGTCTTCGTACAGGATCGGGATCGGGATATCGGGCACCGGCGAGTCGGGTCGGTCCCCCTCTGGACTGTGCGGAGGAATCCGCACCTCGTCGTCGGCCCGCAGGCGGCGAGACGGCTTCGCCCGGCCGCTGTTGACCCGGACCTGGCCGGTGCGGATCCATTGGTAGACCACCTGGCGCGGCACCTCTACCCGCGCGAGCAGGAAATTGTCGAGGCGCCGCCCGGCCTCCTCTGCACCGACAACAGCCCGCTTCACGTGGCGGGCCTTAGGGAAAGCTTCAGCAGAAGTCACTGAAGTTGCAGGCCTGGAGATCGATGCCGTGAGCATCTCAGTGGACTGATTCTTGGGGTTTTGCATTCTGTTCAGATTCGGCGACAATACGAAAGTGCTAGTTTAAACCCTGGCCAGATTCACTTAAAGGCAGAGTCAATCCATGGAATCGCGGGCTAAAAACTTCAGGGACATGCGTCCTCCCCACAAGGTGCTGGTCTTGTGAGTAGGCCAAACTGGAAAAACCGTACGATTTGGACAGGTGACAACCTGCACGTCATGCGGGGCATGAACTCGGAATCGGTCGACTTAATCTACTTAGACCCGCCGTTCAACTCGAAGCATGATTATGCCGCACCGATCGGGAGCAAGGCGGCGGGCGCGGCGTTCAAGGATACCTGGACGCTTCGAGACGTGGACATAGCATGGCTTGATTTGATAGAAGCAAAGCATCCGAAACTGTACCGTATCATTCTCGCGGCCATGAGCAAATCGGACAAGTCATACTTGGTTTATATGGCTATCCGCATATTGGAAATACACCGTATATTGAAGCCCGCGGGTTCGATCTATCTTCATTGTGACCCGACGATGAGCCACCACCTGAAACTGGTGATGGACGCGATCTTCGGGAAGATGTATTTTCGTAATGAAGTGATCTGGCATTATCGGAAATGGGCTACGGGAAAATATCAATTTCAGCGTAATCATGACATCGTTCTCTTTTACGGAAAGGAAGGAAAAAAACGATCTTTTAATCAACTCTATATGCCCCGAGCGGAATCTACGAAGAAAAGGTTTGGTGAAGGGAAAATTGTTTCTGGATATGACGAATATGGAAACCGTATTCCGTCTACAACGAAAGGTAAGTCTGCTGGAGTCAGACAGGATGATGTGTGGACGATAAAGCGTGTGCCACCGGTAAAACAGATCTATCCCACTCAGAAGCCCCTTGCCTTGCTAGAACGCATTATCAAGGCATCCAGCAATCCCGGCGACCTTGTACTTGATCCGTTTTGCGGCTGTGCAACCACGCTGGTCGTGGCAAATGATCTACAACGAGAATGGGTCGGGATCGACATATCCGAGAAAGCGGCTGACTTGGTTGTCAGACGTATCGAGGAGCGGCAAGGGCTGTTCCGCGACATCACTCATCGCACGGACATCCCCCAGCGGACCGACATTGGAAAACTGCCACCACACCGCTCGCACAAGGCTGCCCTGTACGGCCAACAGAGTGGGAACTGCAACGGGTGCGGGACGCACTTCGAAATACAACACCTTGAAGTTGACCATATAATAGCGATAGCGTCCGGTGGGACGAATCACATTGATAATTTGCAACTGTTGTGTGGCTCCTGCAACAAGATAAAAGGCAACCGAGGGCAGGAATACCTGCTGGCTCGACTCTCACGCTAAAAGACTTCACCGAGGCCGTCTGCGCCGTGCTTCACGAGCCGTATCCAAACAAGTCCCGGGTGTCCATGGGATCATCTATGCCTACGACGAGGCTCAAAATTTGGGCAGCCGCCGGGACAAAGAACAATACCCCTTGTTGCTGGACCCCTCCAAGTCCCTGCAAGGGAAAGGCTTTCCCCTGATGCTCGTCCTGATCGGCCTGCCCACCCTGTTTACCGAACTAGTGGAAGCCAGAACCTTCTCTGAGAGAATGTTCTGGGTCCCCTTAACTGCGTCACGGTGAAGCCCATGAAACCTCCATTGACCATCAAGACTCTTCAAATGGAGGCCGCAGCCTTTGCCCAAACCGAATCTGGGCACCATGAGTCCACTTTATATGGCGTTGCCGATGGCAAGACCGTAGGAACCTATCTGGAGCGCAGATTCCAAGACTTCCTGGAGTCGAGATACTCTTACGATCGAGGAGGGTCGGCAAAAGGGATCGACTTTCCCAGTCTCAATGTAGATCTTAAAGTCACAAGCGCCAAGCACCCGCAATCGTCTTCCCCCTTTGAATCTGCCCAACAAAAAATTCGAGGACTGGGATACTCGCTTCTCATCCTCGTCTACGAGAAATTGGACGATCACAAAACGCGAACTGGAAACCTCCAGATTCGCCACGCTGTCTATCTCGACGAATCCCGCACCGCCGATTATCAAACCACGCAAGGCATATTGGACATCTTGAAGCGCGAGGGTAATGTCGACGATTTGGTTGCATTCATGAATGACCGAAATTTACCCATCGACGATCACCGGGCGATCCAACTCGCTGAAGACCTGTTGGAGCGCCCGCCAACGGTGGGGTATTTGACGATCTCGAACGCACTGCAGTGGCGGCTGCAGTATCAGCGCGTCATTGAAAGTGCCGGCGCGATCAATGGCATCATTCGGGTACGTTGAAAGATGGCTGCAAAGACTGGGCAAAAAGTGGAATTTGGAGATTTTCAGACTCCGGACTTTCTTGCTCATCAGGCATGTCAGGTGCTTCTCCGTAGGGGGGTGTCTCCCCAGGCGATCGTCGAACCCACATGTGGCAAGGGAACGTTCCTCCGTGCTTCCCAAAATGCTTTCCCTGAATGTCCCCGATCCCTGGGGTTTGAAGTCAACCCGGACTACGTGCACATAGCCCTATCGGCAGGACAGTCGGAGGTTCATTGCGGAAACTTCTTCCAACAGGACTGGCAGAGCACTTTAGACGGCCTGCAGGAACCGGTCCTCGTTATCGGCAATCCACCTTGGGTCACCAATTCGGCCATGGGATCTCTTGGCGGAACGAATCTGCCGCCAAAATCCAATCATCAGAACCTTTCCGGCTTCGATGCGGCTACAGGAAAAAGTAACTTCGATGTCTCCGAATGGATGCTGTCGCACCTGTTGGGGTGCTTGTCCGGACGTAAAGCGGTACTTGCCATGCTCTGCAAAACCAGTGTCGCCCGAAAAGTACTTCACTCTGCGTGGTCCGGAAAATTGCAAGTGGCCCAGTCCGCCATCTATGCCATCGACTCGGCCAAGCATTTCGGGGTGTCCGTCGATGCCTGCCTGTTGGTCTGCGAACTCGAACCCGGCAAGATTTCCCGTGAGTGTCTTGTTTATCGAGGTGTCGAAGAGGCCGCGCCCGATTCTATATTCGCTTTTTATGAGGGACGATTAGTGGCCGACTTGGATGCCGCCCAGGCTTCTGGCTATTTGGGCGGGACATCGCCTCTCAAGTGGCGATCAGGTATCAAACACGACTGTTCCCGAATCATGGAACTGTATCCCCGGGGAGGTGGGAAATTCGAGAACGGGCTGGGGGAAATCATCCGCCTCGAACCTGACTATCTATACCCGATGCTGAAAAGTTCCGAATTGGCGAAATCAAGTTTGATACCATCGCGCCACATGCTGGTCACCCAGCACTCCATAGGCGAAGACACCACACCCATCAAGCGCAAAGCCCCCCGGACCTGGAATTACCTTCAGTCTCACGCAGACCGCCTCGGTCAGCGTGCAAGTTCCATCTATAAAAACAATCCCGAATTCTCGATCTTCGGTGTTGGCCCATACAGCTTCTCGCCTTGGAAAGTTGCGATCTCAGGTTTTTACAAGCGTCTTGATTTTCGTTGTGTTGGACCTTCCGAGTCCAAGCCCATCGTGCTGGACGACACCTGTTATTTTCTGCCCTGCCAAACCGAGCAGGACGCAAAGGCTCTAGTCAAAATGCTAAACTCGCACGCGGCCAAAGAGTTTTTCCGCTCTTTCATTTTCTGGGATGCCAAGCGTCCTATAACCGCCCAACTGCTTGCGAGCCTAGACCTTCGGAAGCTGGCTGAGGAAATCGGCGTGTCGCTTCCCCTGTGGCCGCAATCTCAGCAGGGCACACTCCCCAGATGAATTAGCTGGGATTGCTTCAATGATTCGACTCGACCCCCAACACCTGGATGACCTGGCCCGGCGCCTGGACGCGCTGATTCCGGAATCCCTGCACTCGACCCGAGAGGAAATCCACAAGACAGTCCGGGCCTGCGTCGAGGCCCTGCTGCAACGTCTGGATGTGGTGACCCGGGAAGAGTTCGACGTGCAATCCAAACTGCTCGCCAAAACTCGCGAGCGCCTGGGGGGGCTGCAGGAACGCCTGGATGCGCTGGAGCGCGATCAGGATCCCGAAGATCCGGTCAGTTGAGGCTCTCCAGCATATAGTCGACGGCCATCTGGACCTGCTCGTCCGACAGGTCGGGGCGCCCGCCCTTGGGCGGCATCAGGTTGAGGCCGTTGATCACGCTCAGGTACAGGGTTTCCTTGTCTTTCGACAGGCGCTCTCCCCAGCCCGCGGGATCGCCCAATTTCGGCGAATTCAGAACACCCGTGGTGTGGCAGGCCTGGCAGACGGCGTTATAGACGGCTTCCCCCGACTCGAAGTCGGGTGCGGCCTGGGCGTCCGAGATGAGCGAGACGGAAGCCGTCGCAATCGGGGCATCCCCGGTATTGAGCTGGCCGATCGGCGCGACCCGCTGCTGGATCGCTTCGGCCACTTCGGGATCGTCCAGTTTCAGATCGGGCTCCACAATGTTCTGCGCGATGATGAACAGCACCAGCGTCACCGCGGCCAGTGCTCCGAGCAGGCCCATGAAGAAAGTTGGCGTTGCCATGATGTTCGGGTCTCCTTAAATCCTGTCGTTCCAAGCCGGGGCCGTACGCTCTAGTCCAGGGCGGAAAACGCCTGGTCCCGAATCTCCTCGATCGTCCCGACTCCCTCAATCACGTGATAGCGGGGGGCGCCTTCGCCGCCGGATTCCGCCCAGCGGGAGTAATACTCGATCAGCGGTTCAGTCTGGTCATGGTAAACATCCAGACGTTGCCGGACGACTTCCTCCCGGTCGTCGTCGCGCTGGATCAGCGGCTCCCCGGTC
This sequence comes from uncultured candidatus Poriferisulfidus sp., assembly GCA_965214545.1. GTDB lineage: Bacteria > Pseudomonadota > Gammaproteobacteria > Poriferisulfidales > Poriferisulfidaceae > Poriferisulfidus. The sequence goes on from OZ243950.1 coordinate 436,961, forward strand.
TCGTCATCCAGCCCCTCTGTGCGGGGTGGGTTGTTTTCGACGTGGTAGACACGCCCGGAAGCCGGGTGGACTCTCCGCCCGCTCATGCGTCGGATAATCTCTTCGTCGCTCACCCGAATCTCCACGACATGATCGATGTCGATCTCGTAGTCGCGCAATGCCTCGGCCTGCGCCAGCGTCCGGGGGAACCCATCCAGAAGGAAACCGTCCGTGCAGTCCGGCTCGACAATCCGCTGCTCGACCAGGCCCAGAATCAATTCATCGGGCACCAGGGCGCCCTGGCTCATGATCTGCTCGGCTTCCTTGCCCAGCGATGTGCCGTCGGCCACCGCCTTGCGCAGCATGTCGCCCGTCGAAATCTGCGGAATGCCATAGCGTTCGCAGAGGTAACTGGACTGGGTGCCCTTGCCCGCGCCGGGCCCGCCCAACAGGATAATACGCATGAATGATGTACCGGTTCAGAATCTAACAATTAGCCCGCATCGCTCTGCGGGCCGCGCGAATTTTATCACAGAGGCGTTTCACGCAGTGGCGCCGCGGGCTCAATCGTGCTCGTCGATCCAGGCCATCTGAATGGCTTCCAGTATGCGCTCCCCGCAATGTTCCGGCTCATCCTCGAAATCCTCAAGAGCCAACACCCAGTCGTACAGATCGGTGAACCGCACGTACTGCGGATCCACCTCCGGATGCGCGTCTTCCAATTCGATCGCGATGTCCAGCGAGTCGGTCCAGCGAAGCCCCATCGCCTCCTCCTAGTGATTCTCGGAAACCTGATTGATAGTGTAGCGCGGAAGTTCGACCACTAGGTCCTCGTCGCCGACGATCGCCTGGCAACTCAGCCGCGAATCCGGATCCAGGCCCCAGGCCCGGTCCAGCAGGTCCTCCTCGTCCTCGCTCGCCTCGTTCAGCGAGCCACCCCCCTCGCGGACGTAGACGTGACAGGTCGTGCAGGCGCAGGATTTTTCGCAGGCGTGCTCGATCTCGATGCCGCGAGACAGGGCTGCATCGCAAATACTGGTCCCCGGGTCGGCCTCGACCACCTGTTCGGTCGGGCAGATCTCCTCATGCGGTAAAAAACGTATTGACGGCATCAGTCCTGATCCTGGAATTCCTCAAGCCGGTGCCCCTGCATGGCCTGCCGGATGCTGCGGTTCATTCGTCGCTCCACGAACGGCTCGCAGGCCTCCTCCAGCGCCTTGATCCCGGCGCGGATCGCCTCGGCGTCCGTCCCGTCCCGCGCCTGTGCCAATGCCCGGGCCGCGGTCTCGATCCGGCTGCGTTCCGCCGCGTCTGACAGTATAGCCCCATCCGTCTCCAGCGCGTCCCGCAACGCCTGCACCACCCGGTCCGCCTCGACCCGCTGCTCGTTCAGGGCCCGGCTCGCCACGTCTTCCTGCGTGTGCTCGATCGAGTCCCGGAGCATCTGTTCGATTTCCGATTCTTCCAGCCCATACGAGGGTTTGACCGACACCCCGGCACGCACCCCGCTGACGGTCTCCGTCGCCTCCACGGTCAGCAAGCCGTCTGCATCGACCTGGAACTCCACCCGGATGCGGGCGGCTCCCGCGGTCATCGGCGGGATCCCGCGCAACTCGAAGCGCGCCAATGAACGGCAGTCCGAGACCAGTTCCCGTTCGCCCTGCACCACGTGCACCGCAAGCGCGGTCTGCCCGTCCTTGAACGTGGTGAACTCCTGGGCATGGTGGGCCGGGATGGTCGTGTTGCGTTCGATGACCCGCTCTACGAGCCCGCCCATGATCTCGATCCCGAGTGACAGGGGAATGACGTCGAGCAGCAACATGTCCTGTTCCTGCGCATTGCCGACCAGCACATCGGCCTGGATCGCAGCACCGAGCGCCACCACCCGGTCGGGATCAATCCCGGTATGGACGTCCCGGGAGAAAAACTTCGAGACCTCGCGGCGCAAGTACGGCATCCGCGTGACCCCTCCGACCATGACCACTTCCTGGATCTCCCCGGCCTCAGCCCCGGCGTCCGACAAGGCACGGCGGCAGCACTGCAGCATCCGTTCAAGTAACGGCGCCGAACGCCGCTCCAGCTCTTCGCGAGTCAAGGTCAACACCGTGCCGTCGCCGCAATCGACTTGGCCTGAGTCCTGCTCCGACAGGGTCTCACGGGCTTCGCGCACGGCCTGCAGGAAGGCTCGCGTCCAGGCTCGGTCCCCCGCGTTCATGCCGCGCTCTTCCTTGACCCAGTCCAGCAGGATCCGGTCGAAGTCGTCGCCGCCCAGTTCGGTGTCGCCGCCCGTCGCCCGCACCTCGAACACGCCTCGGCTCAGATGCAGGATCGAAATGTCGAATGTCCCCCCGCCCAGGTCGAACACCGCGATCAGCCCGCGGTCCTCCTCCTGGTCCAGCCCGTAGGCGATCGAGGCCGCGGTCGGCTCGTTGATCAGGCGCAGAACCGGCAACCCAGCCAGGCGCGCCGCATCCTTGGTTGCCTGCCGCTGGGCCTCATCGAAGTAGGCCGGCACCGTGATCACCACGCCGTCCAGCTCCCCATCCAAGGCCGCTTCGGCCCGGCTCCGCAAGGCCCCCAGGATATCGGCCGATATTTCTACGGCGGTTTTCGGCCCGGCCGCTGTCTGGAACCGCGGCACGCCCGAAGCCGAACCCTCGACCAAGTCGTGCGCGTCGCCGACATCCGCGATGCCGCGGCCCATCATGCGCTTGATCGAAAAGAACGTGTTGTCGGGATCGTCCACAGCGCCCTGCACCGCCGCCCAGCCCACCGTCGCCGGCCCGTCTCCGTAATGCACGACCGAAGGGAGGCGATGATGTCCTTCGGCGCCCGGCAGCGTGACCGCCTGCCCGTCCTGCATCACCGCGACCAGCGAATGCGTCGTGCCCAGGTCGATGCCGCAGGCGCGGCGTGGGGGCCGGGCCTGCCCCGGTTCCGAAATCTGTAACAGCGCCATCCTTTATCCTGTCGGCAATTGTTCCCTGCGGACCCGCAGCTGCTGCTGCAAGCGGCGATAAAATCGAAGTTTCAGCAAGACTTCCCGCGCGTCCAGCCAGCGTTCCCCGGCGTAGCACGCCCCGAACGCCTCCCACAAGGCTCCGGCCTCCCGCTCCAGGCGGATACCGAAGGCCTCGGCGTCCGGCCATCCATCGAGCGCCTCCAGCCCCTCGCGCAGTTCCATCTGCTGCATCAGAAACTCGGCATCGGTCGCCGTGTCTTTCTCGTCATCCACCCCCACCCCCTGCAACTGGAGCAGGTAGGTCGCCCGCTCGTGCCGGTCATTCAGGGTGCGGTAGGCCTGGTTGACGTGGGCCGCGGCCTGCGCCGCGAGGCGTTTCTCCTGGGAGCCGGCCGCCGCGAAGCGGTCCGGATGCAGTTCCCGCTGCAGGACGCGGTACTGTTCGGTCAGCTGCCGCTCGTCGACCTCAAGCGCGCACGGCAGGCGAAACAGTTCGAAATAATTCTGCGGGAGTTCCAGCGGCACCGCCGCCTCCGGGTTCCGTACTCAGATGCTGAAGCTTTCGCCGCACCCGCACCGCGCTTTTTCGTTGGGGTTCGTGAAGCGGAATCCCTCGTTCAGCCCCTCGCGTCCATAATCCAGTTCGGCGCCGTCCAGGTACGCCAGGCTCTTCGGCGAGATCACCACCTTCACGCCCTTGTCCTCAAACACCTCATCGCCCTCTTCCAGGTCATCGGCGAACTCCAGCACGTAGGCCATCCCCGAGCAGCCGGTGGTCTTCACGCCGAGGCGCAAGCCCAGCCCGCGCCCGCGCTTGTCCAGATGGCTGCGGATCTGCCCGGCCGCGGCTTCGGTCAGCGAGATGGCCATCGCGCTCGCCGGTTCAGACGGCTTCTGCCAGCTGCGCCTCGTCCGACGCGCCGGCCGCGCGGCCCTGCTTGCCTTGGTAGTCCTCGATCGCCGCCTGGATGGCGTCTTCCGCCAGCACCGAGCAGTGGATCTTCACCGGCGGCAGCGCCAATTCCTCGGCGATGTCGGTGTTGCGGATCTCGCCGGCTTCCGCCAAGGTCTTGCCGCGCACCCACTCGGTCAACAGGCTGGACGATGCGATCGCCGAGCCGCAGCCGTAGGTCTTGAACTTGGCGTCCTCGATGACGCCGTCGTCGCTGACCTTGATCTGGAGCTTCATCACGTCGCCACAGGCCGGCGCGCCGACCATGCCGGTGCCCACCTGTGCGTCGTCCTTGTCCAGGGACCCGACGTTACGCGGGTTTTCGTAGTGATCCAGAACTTTTTTTCCATATGCCATGATGTTTTCTCCTGCGTCGCATGGTTAGTGAACCGCCCACTGCACCGAGTCCAGGTCGACCCCTTCCTGATACATTTCCCAAAGTGGGGAGAGGTCGCGCAGCCGCTGCACGGCCTGCTCGATGAGTGAGATGGTGTAATCGATTTCTTCCTCGGTCGTGAAACGGCCGATGGTGAAGCGCAGCGAACTGTGCGCCAATTCGTCGTTGCGGCCGAGCGCGCGCAGCACGTAGCTGGGTTCCAGCGAGGCCGAGGTGCAGGCCGAACCGCTGGACACCGCGATATCCTTCAGCGCCATGATCAGCGATTCGCCTTCCACGAAGTTGAAACTGACGTTGAGGTTGCCCGGGGTCCGCTGTTCGAGGTCGCCGTTGAGGTAGACCTCTTCCATCTGGTTCAGGCCGGTCCAAAGCCGGTCGCGCAGGGCGCGGATACGGGTCGCTTCCTCTGCCATCTCCTCGCGGGCGATCCGGAAGGCCTCGCCCATGCCGACGATCTGGTGCGTCGGCAGGGTACCAGAGCGCAGCCCGCGTTCGTGGCCGCCGCCGTGCATCTGCGCCTCCAGGCGCACCCGGGGCTTGCGGCAAATGTACAGGGCGCCGATGCCCTTCGGGCCGTAGATCTTGTGCGCGGACAGGGTCATCAGGTCGACCTGCATGGCGTGCACGTCGATCGGGATCTTGCCGGCGCCCTGCGCCGCATCGACATGCAGGACGATGCCGCGTTCACGGGTCATCTTGCCGATCGCGCCGATGTCCTGGACGACGCCGATCTCGTTGTTGACGTGCATCACCGACACCAGCACCGTGTCGTCGCGCAACGCCGCTTCCAGTTCGGCCAAGTCGAGCAGGCCGCTCGGCTGCGGCGCCAGGTAGGTCACCTCGAAGCCCTCCCGCTCCAGCTGCCGGCAGGTGTCCAGCACCGCCTTGTGCTCGGTCTTGACGGTAATGATGTGCTTGCCCTTCTTCCGGTAGAAATGGGCGGCGCCCTTGATCGCCAGGTTGTCCGACTCGGTGCCGCCACTGGTCCAGACGACCTCGCGCGGGTCCGCGCCGATCAGGGCCGCGACCTGCTTGCGCGCCTCGTCGACCGCGGCCTCGGCGTGCCAGCCGAAGCTGTGCGAACGCGAGGCGGGGTTGCCAAACTCGCCGTCCGGCGTCAGGTACTGGCGCATCTTGTCCGCCACCCGGGGGTCGACCGGCGTGGTTGCGGAATAATCCAGGTAAATGGGGAGATCGAGACCGCTCACAGCGCTGCCTCCTGCCCGTCCATGGCCAGCCGCGCGCCGAACCCGTGGTGCGCAGCGAATTTCATGTTCTGGCGCCGGGCCACTTCGCGGACCCGCCGCTGGCGCAACACGTCCGCCAGGCTGACGCGGCCCAGGTAGCGCTCGATTTCGCGGCCGAGCTCGTCCCACAGGCCGTGGGTCAGGCAGGGCTGGTTGTCCTGGCAGTTCTCGCGGCCGCCGCAGCGCGTCGCATCCACGTTCTCGTCGACCGCCGAGATCACCTCGGCAATCGAGATTTCCGGCACGCCCCGCGCCAGGCGGTACCCGCCACCGGGCCCGCGCACGCTGTCGACCAGCCCGGCCCGCCGCAGGCGGGAGAACAACTGTTCGAGATACGAGCGCGAGATGTCCTGGCGCTCGGCGATGCTCGCCAGCGCCACCGGTCCATCCTCGCCATGCAGCGCCACGTCCAGCATGGCCGTCACGGCATAACGTCCTTTCGCATTCAATTTCATGGCATCCAGTCTCCGGGGGCAGGAATGCGATCATCTTGGCATACCTGACTACTTTAGTCAAGTATTTCTTAAGGGATAGGGCGGCGCGGGCGGCCCACCACCGGCGGATTTCTCAGAGGCTCTTGGGACTGAGTGTTTCCCACCCTGCTCCACCCAAAACCCGGGAGCGCCATGACCCACACAAAATGGCATGAAAACCGCACTCCTTTATGATAGCGGTCTTTCCAACATGATTCTGCACACAACTATGGGCGTTCCAGCCCTTGCACCTGGACCCGGAAACCGAGATCCTTCGGTCCAGATCCGGGAAACCGACCGACCATGAGCGCCCTGCTGAACATTGCCGTTGATGCCGCCGAGGAGGCCGGGCGGATCATCATCCGTCACCACCAATTTACCGATCGGGTCGCGGTGGAACGCAAGGGCGCGCACGATTTCGTCTCCAGCGTGGACCGCGAAGCCGAGCAGGAAATCGTCGCCCGCCTGCACAAGGCGCACCCGGATCACGCCATCCTGGCGGAGGAAGGTGCCGCCTGTGATCTCCCCGATGCCGAATTCGAGTGGCTGATCGACCCGCTCGACGGCACCACCAACTTCCTGTTCGGCGTTCCCCACTACGCCGTGTCCATCGCCCTACGGCAGCAAGGCCGGCTATTGCTCGGGGTCGTATACGACCCATTCAAGCAGGAATTGTTCACCGCGGAGACCGGCCGCGGAGCCTTCCTCGACGGGCGGCGCATCCGGACCCGCCCCAGGCAGGGGCTGGCCGATGCCCTGCTGGCCACCGGGTTCCCGTTCCGCGACGGGGCCGACCTCGACCACTACCTCGCCACGCTTCGGGTCCTGATTCCGGAGACGGCCGGGGTCCGTCGCGCAGGCTCGGCGGCTTTGGACCTCGCCTACGTCGCGGCGGGACGATTCGACGGCTTCTGGGAATTCGGCCTTAAGCCCTGGGACATGGCCGCCGGAATCGTGCTGGCCACGGAGGCCGGTGCGCTCGTGCAGGACTTGGACGGCGGCGAAGACCCGCTCGACAGCGGCAACATCATTGCCGCCGCACCGAAAGTGCTGGAGGAAATGCGGGAGCGGCTCGAAACCCTGAAGGAATCATCCGCCTGAACCGCCAGCCAGCCGCGCACAGACCAGCCCAGGGCATCCAACTCGGAGAACGACGATGACCGATACGCTGATCGAAAGGAATCCGGACGTTCTCGGAGGAACACCAGTGTTCGCAGGAACGCGGGTGCCTGTCCGGATCCTGATGGAGCATCTGGAGGCGGGCGACCGACTCGACGAATTCCTGACAGACTATCCCACCGTGTCCCGGAGCCAAGCGGTCGGCGTGCTGGAACAGGCGACCAGAACTCTGGTCTCCGGCGGTGATGAAACTGCTACTTGACGAGTCGGTCCCGAGGCGGCGAGCGGCTTCCTTCCCCGAGTCCCTCAGGGTGCACACAGTCCAGGAGATGGGATGGGCGGGTACCGGAAACGGTCTGGAGCATTCTCCTGCATCAGAACGGCAAGAGCCCGTTCAGTTTGGGTTGGGTCATGGTTAGGCAGAATCAGCAATACATCAAGCGGAAGAATAGGACTTGAGAGCCTTCTAAATCACCAATAAATGAGGATGCAACAAAAGTGGAAACTACCGCCAAGATTCCGCAAAGCCATGCGATGCGATAGGCACGGCGCGCCCGTATGAACTAGTCTTCTTGCGGGTCAAACACTATCAGGCTTTTGCCCGGTTTCGCGCAGCAGGTGGTCGCGGAGTTCGACCGCCAGAACATCAAGTACCTTCTCTTTTGGCGCTCCGTGGTTATATGAACATTCCAAGACTCGTGTATCTTGTTCCAACATCTCCCGCATTGTGTCTTTGATGTGCCTGAAACTTAACTCTTGAACTTCAAAAGGAGCCATCTCCGTGACCTTATCAACAAGGTCTTTTGAGACCTCCGCCATCCATTCTTTTGCGGAAATTTCTTTTGACATTTCCATTCCCAAGTCGGTTAAGTGAAGCGGGCTTGTTCCTGCGACAGTTTCAGGCGGAAGCCGACTGAAAATGTTTTTAATGTCAGCATGAATTTGTGCGATATCTTTCTGAACAGTTTCAATAAGTGTTTGGCAAGCGTTGCCATCAGATTCTAGTTTCTGCACCCACTTCCCACTTTTGAAAATCAATGTTCCAGCAGTAATAAGCAGCCCGACCAGTGCGACCGCCACCCCGACCACTGATGCAATAATCCACTCTTGGCTCATGGCTCACTCCTGTCCCTAACTGTTACTTGTATAGGGAATGTGCTCCACCAATATTATAAGCATCTGCGCGTAGCCCTCCACTCAGAGTCTCAGCCATTGCCTTGCCGCCCGGCTGTTCAACGAGACAGGGCGCCACCGTAGAATGTTCGTGGACTGCATGATCGCCGCCACCGCGAACCTGAAAGACTTCCGGAAATTCGAACGCTTTGGGCTGAGCCTGATGCCCCCTGCCACACACTGACACAACCCTACGGGCGGTCTTCCACATCCTCCGCCAGCGTCGTGTCGAGATCCTGCCCGCTCACGCCGAGCACCAGCAGGGAACTGCCTGCCACGTAGATCGACGAATAGGTACCAATGATCACGCCCACGATCAGCGCGATTGAAAACGCGTGAATCACCTCGCCACCGAAGAAGAATAGCGCGAGCAGCACCAGCAGCGTGGTCAGCGAGGTCATCAGGGTGCGCGACAGGGTCTGGTTGATCGAAACGTTGAGGACCTCGGGACTGGACTGGCGCCGCAATGCCCGGAAGTTCTCCCGAATCCGGTCGAACACGACGATGGTGTCATTCAGGGAATAGCCGATCACCGCCAGGATCGCCGCCAGCACTGTCAGGTCGAATTCAATCCGGGTCAGCGAGAAGAACCCGATGGTCAGGATCACGTCGTGCACCAGTGCGATGACAGCGCCGAACGAGAACCGGTACTCGAAGCGCAGCGCCACGTAGATCAGGATCAGCCCCAGCGCGTACAGCATGGCGAGACCACCATCGTCGCGCAGCTCCTCGCCCACCTGCGGGCCGACATACTCGACTCGCCTCAGTTGAAGTTCCTGGCTTTCGCCGCGCAGGGTCTCCAATACCTGGTTGCTCAATTCACTCTGCGGGCGGTCGTCCGGCTTGATTCGCACCAGTATGTCCTGCGCCGAGCCGAAATGCTGCACCACCGCCCGGTCGAACCCGGCCGCCTCCAGTTGCCCGCGGATCTCCTCGAGTTCCACCGGGCCCGGGTAGCCCACCTCGATCAGGGTGCCGCCCTCGAAGTCCACGCCCAGGTTCAAGCCCTGGAACAGCAGCGAGCCGATTGACAGGACCAGCAAGACCCCCGACAGCATCATCGCGTGCCGGGCACGGCCCATGAAGTCGAGCGCAAGTTTGCGCGGAAGCAATCGCATGGTCAGACCGCCAGGGTGGGGTTACGGCGAGTGCCGTAAACCTGGTTGATGATCGCCCGAGTGCCCATGATCGCGGTGAACATGGACGCCACGATACCAATGGACAGGGTCACCGCAAACCCCTTGATCGGCCCGGTGCCGAAGGCGAACAGCACGATCGCCGCGATCAGGGTGGTGATGTTGGCGTCGGCGATGGTCGACAGCGCCTTGCTGTAGCCGGCCTGGATGCTGGCCTGCGGCGAATTGCCATTGTCCAGTTCCTCCCGGATGCGCTCAAAGATAAGCACGTTGGCGTCCACCGCCATGCCCACGGTCAGCACGATGCCGGCGATGCCCGGCAGGGTCAACGTCGCCCCCGGGATCATCGACATCGCCGCCACGATCAGGATCAGGTTGGCGACCAGCGCGAGGTCGGCGACCAATCCGAACAGGCGGTAGTACAGCGCCATGAACACCATCACCAGCAGAAAGCCGATCAGGACCGACAAGGCGCCCAGTTCGATGTTCTGTTGGCCCAGGCTCGGCCCGACGGTGCGCTCCTCCACGATGTACATGGGGGTCGCCAGCGCGCCGGCGCGCAGCAGCAACGCCAGGTTGCGCGACTCGCGCGAGGTGTCCAGCCCGGTGATCTGGAAGCGCTTGGACAACTGCTCCTGGATCCGGGCCACGTTGATGACTTCCCGGTTCTCGCGGGTGATCCGGCGCGTCTCCCCCTCGGTGACGACCGTGTCGCTGCGCTGCTCGATGAACACCACGCCCATCAGCCGCTTGACGTTTTCGCCGGTTACCTTGGCGAATTGCCGGGCGCCGTCGCCATCCAGCGTGATGTGCACCGCGGGCAGGCCGCGTTCGTCAAATCCCGACGAGGCATCGATGATATGTTCTCCGGTCAGCATGACCCGGCGCTTGAGCAGGATCGGGTTGCCGTCGCGTTCGTAATACAGTTCGTCTGCCAGCGGCACCTTGCCTGTCTCTGCGGCCAGGTACGGGTCCGACTGCTCATCCACCAAGCGGAACTCCAGGGTTGCCGTTGCGCCGAGGATTTCCTTGGCCCGCGCCGTATCCTGCACGCCCGGCAGCTGCACCGCGATCCGGGTGCGCCCCTGCTGCTGGATGACCGGTTCCGCCACGCCCAGCTCGTTGACCCGCTTGCGCAGGGTCACCAGGTTCTGGCCGATCGCGTTGCGGCGGATCTCGCTGTGCGCGGTCGGAGTCAGCCGCATGATGGCCGTCGGCTGCCCCTCGATCTCCCGCGTGCTGACGTCGAAGGTGCCGAAATAATTGTCCTTGACCGTCTCCTCGATCTGTTCGAGAGTCTCCGCGTCCCGGGCCAGGATGTGCACCTCCTCGCCGTGCACCCGCACCCCGCGGTAGCGGATATCCTCCTCGCGCAGCAAGGTCCGGACATCCGTGGCATGCCGGGTGTACGCCTTGCCGATCGAGGCGTCCAGATCGACCTCCAGGAGGAAATGCACGCCGCCGCGCAAGTCCAGCCCGAGGTTCATCGGAGTCGCGTTCAGCGATTCGAGCCAGTCTGGCGTGGCCGGCGCCAGGTGCAATGCCACCGAGAACCGGTCCGACAGCGCATCGCGCAAGGCGTCGGCGGCCTTCAACTGGTCTTCCGGGTCGGCGAAGCGGATCAGCAGGGATTCTTCCCCTTCCGGTTCGACCTGCTCGTGGGCCAGGCCTTTAAACTTGAGAATCTGCTCGACCTGCTTGCGTTCCGTCTCGCCGATGGCGACCCGGGACGAAGAGACCTGCACCGAAGGGTCGGAGGGGTACAGGTTGGGGGCCGCGTACAGCGCCGCGATCAGCAGGACGCCGATGATGAGAAGGTTTTTCCACCACGGATATTGATTGGCTTTCATCGATGATGTCCGAAGGCCGCGGCCCGGCGACCCGTCTCAGTCACTTTTCGCGAGCGAACCCTTGGGCAGGACGTTGCTGACCGAATCCCGGCGCAGGCGGACTTCCACCCCTTCTGCCAGCTCCAGGCGCACCGTGCTGGAACCGATGTGCGTGATCCGTCCCATCAGGCCGCCGTTGGTGGACACCTCGTCGCCCTTCTGCAGGGAATCGATCAGGGCGCGGTGGTCCTTGACCCGCTTGTTCTGCGGGCGAATAATCATGAAATACATGATCGCGAAGAAGATCGCGATCATGGCGAACATGGACCAGCCGCCCATGGCGCCTGCCGCGTCCTGCGCCATTGCGTCATCAATCAGAATCATGGGGTCGGATACACCGGTTTTGAGTGATGCGCATTATGCCATATGGGGGACTTGGCGGAACGGCCAGAAAGGCGCGCGACCCGGCTGTCCACGCGGGATCCGCTGGGACGGTTCGAGGCATAGCCCGCCGCCCGGGCGCCCACTGCCCTACAATTGGGGGAATGCACCCCTCCCTGCCATGAAGCGCCTCCGCATCCCATGGGCCCTGGTCTTGCTGTCACTGGCCGCGGCCGGCGTCCTCCTTTACTGGCTTTCTGCGGAGGGCCCCTCGGGCCGCTGGCCGCTCGCCATCGACAGCGCGAGCGGCACGCATCGCTTCAGCGTGGAACTCGCGCAGACTCCGGAGGAGCAGGCGCGCGGACTCATGTACCGGACCCACCTGCCCGACGATGCCGGCATGCTGTTCGTCCATGCGCAGCCGGGCGTGCGCACCATGTGGATGAAGAACACCCCCCTGTCGCTCGACATGCTGTTCATCGACCCGGACGGAATCATCCGCCGCATCGTGCGCGACACGGTCCCGCAGTCGACCGCCACCATCGTCGGCCCGCGCAACAGCCTGCACGTGCTGGAACTCCGTGCCGGGGTCACCCGGACACTCGGCATCAAGGCCGGAGATCGGGTCCGGAATCTCCCGGTGCCGGATCAGTCTTCCGCGCCCTCTTCCCGGTAGGCTTCTTCCAGCCGGCCAGCCAGCGCCTCCAGCTCGCCAGCCTCAACCGCGTCGCGGATCGACCGCATCAACTGCTGGTAGAAATGAAGGTTGTGCAGGGTTGCCAGCCTTGAAAACAGGACCTCCCGCCCTTGGTCCAGGTGTCGCAGGTAGGCGCGCGAGTAATGTTCACAGGTATAACAGGCACAGCCCGGTTCCACCGGTCCGGTCTCCGTGGCGTACCGCCGATTCCGGATGCGCAGGACGCCTGCCCAGGTGAACAGGTAGCCGTTGCGGGCGTGCCGGGTCGGGATGACGCAATCGAACAGGTCCACGCCGAAGCGGACCGCATCGACGATGTCCACCGGGCGCCCGACGCCCATCAGGTAACGCGGCGGCTCGGCCGGCAGTTGCGGGCCCAGGGCCTCCAGCACCGCGCGGCGTTCCTCGAAACTCTCCCCCACAGAAAGGCCGCCGATCGCATACCCGTCGAACCCGATCTCTTCCAGGCGCTGCTGGCACTCCTGCCGCAACTCGGGATACATCCCGCCCTGCCCAATGCCGAACAAGGCGCCGGGATGTTCGCCGTGCGCCTGCCGACTGCGTTGTGCCCAGCGCAGCGAGAGTTCCATCGAGGCCCGCGCCTCGTCCCGGGTCGCCGGATGCGGCGTGCATTCGTCGAACACCATCACCACATCGGAGCCCAGCGCGTGCTGCACGGCGATGGATCGCTCCGGGTCCAGGAACACGGTGTCGCCATCGACCGGAGAACGAAACCGGACCCCGGCCTCGCCCACCTCCCGCCACGGTGCCAGGCTGAAGACCTGGTAGCCCCCGGAATCGGTCAGTATCGGGCCCGGCCAATGCATGAAGCGATGCAAGCCGCCATGCCGCTCGACGACCTCCACGCCCGGGCGCAACATCAAGTGAAAGGTGTTCCCGAGGATCATTTCCGCGCCGCAGGCCCGCACTTCTTCCGGGGTCACCGCGCGCACCGCGCCATGCGTCCCGACCGGCATGAACGCCGGGGTCTGCACCGTGCCGCGCGCGAATTTAATCCGGCCGCGCCGGGCGGCCCCGTCCGTATGGGTGACTTTAAATTCCATGGATCAGAGGATCAGCATGGCATCGCCATAGCTGTAGAAGCGGTAGCCGCGGTCCACCGCGTGGCGGTAGGCGCGAAAGGTCGCTTCCCGCCCCGCGAACGCACAGATCATGACCAGCAGTGAGGAGCGCGGCAAATGAAAATTGGTGACCAAGCCGTCGGTCGCCTTGAAGCGGCAACCGGGGTAGAGATACAGGCGGGTCTCGCCGTCGAACGGCTGCACGCACCCGGACTCGGCCGCAGACTCGACCGCCCGTGCCGACGTGGTCCCGATGGCGATCACGCGTCCTCCCCGTTCGCGCGTCTGCCGGATAGCCGCGCAGGCCTCGGCGCCGACCGACAGCCGTTCGGTGTGAATGCGGTGGTCCCGAATGTCTTCCGATTCGATCGGCTGGAAGGTCCCCGCCCCCACGTGCAGCGTCACGAACACCCGGCCAATGCCCTTGTCTTCCAGGCGGCGCAGGAGGACTTCGTCGAAATGCAACCCGGCCGTCGGCGCGGCCACCGCGCCCGGGTTGCGTGCGTACACGGTCTGGTAACGGCCCCGGTCCTGCGGCTCCGGAGCCCGGTCGATGTACGGCGGCAGCGGCACCTGCCCGTGCTGTTCCAGGAAGTCCGCAACCTCCGTCTCCTGCGGGAATCTCAGGACCCAGAACCTTCCGTCCCGCCCCTCGACTTCGGCCTGCACCCCTCCGGACAGGGTCAGCGTGCTGCCGGGCGCGGGCGGGCGACTGAAACGCAGTTGCGCAAGAATCCGCTGATGCGGCAGCGGACGTTCCACCAGTACTTCGACCTCCCCGCCGGTCGACTTGCGCCCGAAAAGCCGGGCCGGGATCACCCGGGTGTCGTTGAGCACCAGCAGGTCCCCGGGCTCAAGCAGGTCCGGAAGGTCGCGGATGCCCCGGTCCTGGAGCGTCCCGGTGGCGCGGTCCATCACCAGCAGGCGGCTGGCGCCGCGATCCGGCAGCGGGTGTTTCGCGATTCGTTCGGGCGGCAGCTCGTAATCGAAGTCGGCCGCCTTGAAGTGCCCCTGCGGCTCAGCCGAACAGCGGCTTGCGCACGATGATGTCGTCACGGCCGGAACCGGTGGAAATCAAATCAACCGGCACCTCCAGATGCCGCTCGATCGCCTCGATGTACGCCCGGGCCTGGGCCGGCAGGTCTGCGAAGGCCCGGATCTTCGCGGTGGCCCCCTGCCATCCGGGATAGTCCTCGTACTGCGCCGCCTCCCCTGCCGCGTCATAGCCGGTGCAGACGCGGATGTTCGGGAACGAATCCAACACGTCCAGTTTGGTCAGGCACAGGCTGCTGACGCCGTTGGCGCGCATCGCCCGGCGCAAGGCCACCACGTCCAGCCAGCCGCAGCGTCGGGCACGCCCGGTGGTCGCCCCGACCTCCGCGCCGAGCTGCGCCAGCCGCGCTCCGGTCTCGTCGTGCAATTCCGTCGGAAACGGGCCGGAACCGACCCGGGTGGTATACACCTTGACGATGCCCAGCACGGCATCGATCTGCCGCGGCCCGACGCCCGCGCCCACGCAGGCCCCGCCCGCCACCGTGTGGCTCGACGTGACGTACGGGTAGGTCCCGTGATCGATATCCAGCAGCGTCCCCTGGGCCCCCTCGAACAGCACGTTCTTCCCCGCCGCACGCAAGGCCGCGCAGCGGTCCGAGACATCCGCGACACAGGCTTCCAGACGCTCGGCATGCGCCCACAGGCGCGCCGCAATTTTCGTGACGTCCACGGGCTCGGCCTTGTAATAACTTTTCAGCATAAAATTATGATATTCAATAAGTTCTACAAGTTTATCCTCGCGGGTTTCCGGCTGGTAGAGATCGGCAACCCGAAGTCCTCTCCGGGCAGCCTTGTCCTCGTAGGCCGGGCCGATGCCGCGCAGTGTCGTGCCAATCGCCGAACCGCCCCGCGCCGTCTCGCGCGCCTGGTCCAGCGCGACGTGGGACGGCAACAGCAGCGGGCAGGCGGCCGAGACCTTCAGCTGCTCCAGCACCGGCAGGCCCCGCTCCAGAAGGAAATCGATTTCCTCGAACAGGGCGTCGAGCGACAGCACCACGCCGTTCCCGATCAGGCAGTCGACGCCGGGGTTGAGAATGCCGGAAGGGATCAGGTGCAGAACCGTCTTCTCCCCTTCGACCACCAGGGTATGCCCGGCGTTGTGCCCGCCTTGGAACCGGACCACCGCGTCGACGTCGGCGGCCAAGAGATCCACGATCTTGCCTTTCCCTTCGTCGCCCCACTGCGCGCCCACGATGATGACACTCTGGTTCATGATGCGACCGGGCGCACTACCCAAGCGCCGTCCTCTTCCACCAGTTGCTCCGGGCATTGGAATCCGGAGGCCGAATCTTCCGGCCCCAGCCCGCACACGACGGCATGGCCCTGCTCGCGCAAACCGGCGACCGCCTCCTGCAAGGCCGGGTCCTCGCCCGCCGGGGCATAGATCCGGCGGCACCCGCCCGCATCCAGAGCGCCGCAACGGGCCAAGGTGCGCAAATCCAGGCTGAAGCCGGTCGCCGGTCGGCCGCCCTGGGTGCCATAACGGCCGCCCCGGGCAATCTCCTGGCCCTGCCCTTCCATGTAGGCGGCGAACACCAGCCCGCTTTCATAGTGAAAGCCGCTGGCCTCGCCCAGATCGAAATGCAGTTGAACTTCCGGGTAGGCGCCGCGAACCCGCGCGGCCACCGCACGCAGGGCCTCTAAGGCCGGGCGGATATTGTCCTGGACCCCGTCGAGCTCCTGCGCGGCGCGGTCCAGCACGGTCTCGTCCGGGCCCGACAGGTCCGGAATCCTCCGGATCATGCGGGCGACCGACTCTTCCGGGGAGCGGGCATCCAGCCATGCGCCGAGGTCGGCATGCGCCTTGCGCTGGATCAACTCGAACAGCTCGTCGCGTTCTGCCGCGGTCCAATCCGTTTGCTCCACCAGCGCCCGGAACACGCCCGCGTGCCCCATATCCAGGCACCAACGGGCGCACCCCGCGGTGCGCAAGGCCGCGCACAGCAGCAACACGATCTCGGCATCGCCCGCCACGCCCGCGTGCCCATACAGCTCGGCGCCCACCTGGATCGGGTTGCGCCCGCCGCCGAGGATCTCGGGGTGGGCGCGCAGTACGGAACCCGCATAGCACAGCCGCACCACCTGGTCCTGCGGCATCTGCTGCCGATCGATCCGGGCGACCTGCGGCGTGATGTCGGTGCGCACGCCCAGCGTGCGCCCGGACAGCGGATCCGTCAGCCGGAAGGTCTGCCGGTCGAGGGCGGCGCCCTGCGTCACCAGCGCATCGTGGAATTCCACCAGCGGCGGAGACACCAGGGCATAGCCCCAGCGCTCGAAACAGTCCAGCAACTTCCGCCGGTGCGCCTCCAGTTCCCGGGCCTGCTCCGGCAGGGCTTCTTCGATTCCCTCGGGGAGGGCATCCGGCATCAAGGGGTTCATATGAGCCACCGCGTGAGGTACAGGAGCAGCACGCCGAGCGTCACCGCGATCAATCCCATCATGCGGAATTGCGTGGTCGGCAGTTCGATCATGCGCAGCATCATGCGCCGCGCCAGGTCCGGGCTCAACAGCGCGACGAGGCCTTCCAGCATGAGCACCAGAGCGATGGCCGCCAGGACGAATTCCCACTGCATGGCGGGGGAACAGCGATTACTTCTTGTACTGCTTGAAGTACTGGAAGAACTCCGAGTCCGGCTCCATCACCAGCACGTCGCCCTTGTCGCGGAACGTATTGACGTAGGCGTTCAGGCTGCGGGTGAACGCAAAGAACTCGGGGTCTTGGTTGTAGGCTTCAGCATAGATCTCGGTGGACTGGGCGTCGCCCTCGCCCCGGATCTTCTCCGCGTCGCGGTACGCTTCCGCCTGAATGACCGTGCGCTGGCGGTCGGCGTCGGCGCGGATGCGCTCGGCCATTTCCTGGCCGCGGGCGCGAAAGTCCTTGGCCGTCCGACTGCGCTCCGCGCGCATCCGGCGGTAGACCGAATCACTGACCTCGTCCGGCAGCTCGATGCGGCTGATGCGAACATCCACCACGGCAATGCCCAGTTCGCTCGCGTTGCGGTTGGACTGCACCTGCAGCACGTCCATGATCTCGCTGCGCTCACCGGAGATCGCTTCCTGGATGGTGCGCACGCCGAACTGGTTCTTGAGCCCGTCCTTGACGATCTGGGTCAGGCGCCCTTCCGCCCGCGCGCGGTCGCCCTGGGTGGCGCGGAAATACTGGCTGACGTTCTCAATGCGCCAGCGGACGAAGAAGTCCACCGACACGTTTTTCTTTTCGCTGGTCAGGAACAATTCCGGCTTGGAGTCCAGCGCCAGCACCCGGGCGTCGAACTTCTGCACGTTGTTGATGAACGGCATCTGGAAGTGCAGCCCCGGCTCCAGGCCCGCGCGGCGGATGTCGCCGAGCTGGAATACGATCGCCGTCTCGGTCTGGCGCACGTAGAACGTGGAGGCCCAGACCAGGACCACCACCAGGCCGGCCAGGATCAGGCGCATCTGCAGGGCCATCTAGCGTCCCTCCCTCAGGCGCGGGACGAGACTTCCGGAGCCCGAGGAGCTGCCGCCCTGCCGGTCCAGGGAGGCCCCGGCCTCCGGCCGGCTCGTACCGCGTTGCTCCAGGATCCGGTCCAGCGGCAGGAACAGCATGTTGCTGCCCTTGTTGACATCGACCACCACTTTGGATGCGTTGGACAGGACGGATTCCACCGCCTGCAGGTACATGCGCTGGCGGGTGACCTCCGGCGCCTTTCGGTACTCGGTCAGCAACTGGGTGAAGCGGGACGCCTCACCTTCGGCGTTGGCAATCACCTGGGCGCGGTAGGCCTTGGCGTCCTCCAGCATCCGCGCGGCTTCGCCGCGGGCCTGCGGCAGGACCTCATTGGCGTAGGCCTGCGCCTCGTTCTTGAAGCGCTCCATGTCCTCGCGCGCCTTGGTGGCGTCCTGGAAGGCGTCCTGCACCGCGTTCGGCGGCTGCGAATCCTCCAGGTTGACCGTCAGGATCTCGATGCCGGTCCCGTAAGAGTCGAGGATCTCCTGCATCAGCACCTGCGTCCGGCTGGCGATCTCCGCGCGGCCTTCGCGCAGGATGTAATCCATGTTGTTGCGGCCGACCACGGTGCGGATCGCGCTGTCGAGCACGCCGCAGATGGTGCTCTTGAACCGGCAGTTGCGATCAAACGCGATGTCCGGGTTCTCGACGTTGAACAGGTAGTCTTCCGCGTTGTTGAGTCGGTACTGCACGGAAAACTTGAGCTCGACGATGTTCTCGTCCTGGGTCAGCATCGTGGTCCGCTTCTCCACGCTGCGGTTGCCGGTGACGTTGACCACCTCGACGCTTTCGATCGGATACGGGACGTGCCAGCCTGGCCCCGGCATGGTGGTGCGCTCGTGCTTGCCGAAACGCAACACGACGCCGCGCTCGCTGGCTTCCACGATATAGAACCCGGACAGCAGCCACAGGATCAGGAGGACCAGCAGGATGCTGCCGGTGCCGATCGACCACTTGCGGCTCCCGCCGCTTCCGCTGCCCTTGCGGCCGGAGCCGAACAGGCGCCGGAACAGGTTGCCGAACAGGTCGTCGAGGTCTGGCGGCCCCTGCCGCGCATTGCGCTGCCACGGGTTTCCACCGTTGTCGTTCCAAGCCATGAAAATTCCGAATGGGGACGTGGCACCTATTCTAGCAAAGGACGTTCCCGACCCCTCCGGCAGGCCCCGCTGTTCTCACCCAAAGACCCGGCCGACGTGATGAATCGACTCGCCCGGACCCCGGACGACGAGACGGGCCGCACCGGCTTCGCGCCGGCCCCTCCCCGCTTCATCCGCCCTGTCCCGCCAGGCTGAGCCCCGGTCCGGGCGACACATCCGAAACCGCAACCTGGAACTTCTCGAATCGCGAAAGATACGGCCGCGGCAGCCACAAGCGCATTTCACAATCCCCCTGGTCCGTGAACCGCTCCTCCTCGACCTGCCCGACCCGATGCAATTCCGCGCGCAGCACCGAGGCCGCGGCCGGCAGCCGGAGACACACCTCGGACTCCCCGGCCTGGATCTCCCGCAGCAAGCGTGCGCACAATGCCTCCATTCCCGCGCCCGTGCGTGCCGACACCCACACGCGATCGGGCCGGTCCGGGGGGGACATCTCCGACGCCAGGCAATCCGCCTTGTTGTAGACCTCGATCACCGGGACGTGTTCCGCGCCGACCTGCGCCAGGATCGTTCGGACCTCGGCCGCGTGCTCCGCGCTGCGCTCGTCGCTGCTGTCAATCACGTGTAGCAGGAGGTCGCATTCGCGCAATTCTTCCAGCGTCGAACGGAACGCACGCACCAACTCCACCGGGAGGTCGCGAATGAATCCCACGGTGTCGGACAGCACCGCGTCCCGGCCCAGGCGAAGGCGGCGATGGGTCGGATCCAGCGTCGCGAACAACTGGTCCGCCGTCGGCACGTCGCTGGCCGTCAGGCGATTGAACAGGGTGGATTTGCCGGCATTGGTATAGCCGACCAGCGCGGCATGGAACAGCTGCGCCCGGCCCCGGCGCGCCCGGCTCTGGCTGCGCTGGCGTTCCACCAGCGCCAATCGCCGCCGCAAGGCCTGGATCCGGCGCGTCAGCAATCGCCGGTCCGATTCCAGCTGGGTCTCGCCCGGGCCGCGCAGCCCGATGCCGCCCTTCTGCCGCTCCAGGTGGCTCCAGCCGCGCACCAGCCGCGTCGACAGGTAATTCAGCTGCGCCAGCTCGACCTGCAATTTGCCTTCATGGGATTGCGCCCGCTGCGCGAAGATGTCCAGGATCAATCCGGTGCGGCCCAGCACCCGGCACTCCAGCTCGGCCTCCAGGTTGCGCTCCTGGCTGGGGCTTAAATCCTTATTGACGACGGCCAGGCGGACCTCGTGTTGCGTGCAACTTTGCCGGAGCTGCTCGGCCTGGCCTCGGCCGAAATAGAAACGGGGATGTGGGGCGCGGCGCCGAAAGCACAACTCCGCCCGCGGCATCAAGCCGGCGCTTCGTGCCAGTTCGACGAATTCCTCACGCTCCGGGGGTTCCAGCCGCGTGCCAGCACCGAGTGCCACCTGCACCAGCACGCAGGCTGGGTCGGCGGCGACCCGTTCAAACAAACGGGACCTCTCGCTCGCGGCTAATCGGCCGGCTCCGCATCCGCGTCCGCCACGGGGTCCAGCTCCACCGGACGCGACGGCACAATGGTCGAGATCGCGTGCTTGTAGATGACCTGGTTGACCGAGTTCTTCAGCACGACGACGAATTGGTCGAACGAATGCACCTGCCCTTGCAGCTTGATCCCGTTGACCAGGTAGATGGAGACGGGAACATGATGCTTGCGCAATTGGTTGAGGAACGGTTCCTGTATCGTTTGTCCTTTGGCCATTAGACCCACCTGTGGCGACAACCTGTTGTTTTTCTTGTTATTGTCCGGCGTCGCTCCGGTCCGATGACCGCCAGCGATCCACTGCCGCGACCGCTTCATCCGGCCCCTGACAGTCCGTCGCACAGTGTATCACGTCCGGGGCGTGCCGCAGCCAGCTCAACTGCCGCTTGGCCAACTGGCGGGTCGCCGCCACCGCCTGCGCCCGCATCTGCTCCGGGGTGCCCTCCCCGTCCAGGTGCCGCCACACCTGCCGGTACCCCACGCAGCGCAACGCGGGACAGGCCAAGCTCAAGTCCTCCCGCGCATGAAGGCGTCGCACTTCCTCGACCAGCCCCGCCTCCAGCATGCGGTCGAATCGTGCGCCGATCCGCTCCTGCAAATGGGCGCGATCCTTCGGCCACAGCGCCAGCTGGTGATAGGCAATGTCCCCGGGCGGGCGCGAGGGTTCGGAAAGCCAGGCGCTCATCGGCCGGCCACTGGACTCGAACACTTCCAGGGCCCGCACGATCCGCTGGCCGTCGCCCGCCTTGAGCCGCCGCGCCGTCGCCGGGTCGCATCGGGACAGGCGCGCGTGCAAAGCGGGTGCGCCCTGCTCCTCCAGTTCACGGCGCACCCGCCGCCGGACTTCCGCATCCGCCTCCGGGATGGGCGAGAACCCATGGGTCAAGGCGAGAAAATACAGGCGCGCCCCCCCGACCAGCAGCGGAATACGCCCGGCGGCATGAATGTCCTCGATGTGCCCCCGGGCCTGCCGGGCGTACTCGTAGGCCGAGAAGCCTTGCGCCGGGTCCAGGATGTCGATCATGCGATGCGGCGCACGCGCCAGGATGTCCGGGCCCGGTTTGGCGCTGCCGATGTCCATCCCGCGATAGACCATCGCGGAGTCGACGCTAATGATCTCAAACGGCCAGCGGCGAACCAACTCCACCGCGCAATCGGTCTTGCCCGAGGCGGTCGGGCCCATCAAGGCCAGCGCCTGGATCGGCCGCCCGCTCACTGCCCGCGCAGGAACAACTTGTCGAGCTGGTCGATGCTCAGCTGCACCCAGGTCGGCCGGCCGTGGTTGCACTGCCCGGACCGTTCGGTCTCCTCCATGTCGCGCAGCAGCACGTTCATCTCGTCGACGGACAACTGCCGGCCGGCCCGCACCGCGGCATGGCAGGCCATCGAGGACAGCAGTTCATTTTCCTGCTCGCGCACCCGCGCGCTCTGCCCGTGCTCCGCCAGGTCCGCCACCACGTCGCGCACCAGGGTCGACGGGTCGGCCCGCGACAGCAACGCGGGCACCGCGCGGATCCGCAACCGGGTCGGCCCGGTCACGTCCACCTCGATGCCCAAACTTCGCAAGAGTTCCTGCTGTTCCTCGACGCAGGTGACTTCGGATTCGCTCAAACTCAGGCCCTGCGGCACCAGCAACGGCTGCATGCGCACGCCCTGGCCGTCCCGCGACGTCTTCAGGCGCTCGTAGGTGATGCGCTCGTGCGCGGCGTGCATGTCGACCAAGATCATCCCTTCCGTGTTTTCCGCCAGGATGTAAATGCCGTGCAGCTGTGCCCGGGCAAAGCCGAGCGGCGGCACGGCCCCGGAAGACGGCGTGGGCGGTTCCGTCGCGGCCCGGGGCGAGGCCCCGCCGCCGTCGGACGCGGCCGGCAGCGGCATCGGGGATTGCCGCGCCTGTGGATTCTCGTTGACCAGGGTCCGGAAACTCGCCACGTCATGCCCCGCCTCCCCGGGGCGCACCGTGCCGATCGCCTCGCCCACCCCGTGCGTGAGGATCCGGTGCACCTGGCGGGATTCCCGGAAGCGCACCTCCATCTTGGTCGGGTGCACGTTCACATCGACTTCCCCGGGCGGCACCTCCAGGTAGATCACGTAGCAGGGATGGCGCTGGCCGTAGAGCACGTCGGCGTAGGCCTGGCGGATCGCGTGCATCGCGACCTTGTCGCGCACGCAGCGGCCGTTGACGTGAAAGTATTGCTGGTCCGGCTGGCTGCGCGAATAGGTCGGCAAGCCGATCCAACCGAACACCCGCAGCTCTCCCGAAACTTCCTCGAAGAACGTGGACTGTTCGGCAAAATCGCGGCCGAGAACCGCTTCCAGCCGCTCCCGCTCCGTCACGCCCTCCCCGACCCCCGGGTAGTGCAGCAGGCGGCGTCCGTCGTGGCTGGCCTCGAAGCTCACCGCCAGATGGCCGAGCGCCAGGTTGCGCAGAACGGTGGCAATGTGTTTCCATTCGGTGGCCGGGGCGCGCAGGAACTTGCGCCGCGCCGGCGTGTTGTAGAACAGGTCGCAGACCTCCACCGTAGTTCCGCTCGGATGCGGATGCGCGCGGGCCTCTCCGCTGGCATCCCCCTCAAGCTGCCAGCCGTGCCGTTCCCCCTCCACCGCGGACGTCAGCGTCAGGCGCGAGACGGAGGCGATGCTCGGCAGGGCTTCGCCGCGGAACCCCAGGGTCCGCAGCCGCCACAAGTCATCGGCCCCGGTCAGCTTGGACGTCGCGTGCCGGGCGAGGGCCAGCCGCAATTCCTTGCGGGGGATCCCCCCGCCGTCATCGATCACCGCCAGGCGCCGCTGGCCGCCTTCTTCCACCTGCACCCGGATGTGGCGGGCCCCGGCGTCCAGGCTGTTCTCCACCAGTTCCTTGACGACCGAGGCCGGCCGCTCGATGACTTCCCCGGCCGTGATCTGGTTGACCAGGGCGGCGTCGAGTTTTTGAATCGTCATGCTCCCTCCACCGGATCACGTGGCTGGACCGCGCCTCACGGCGCTCCCGCCAGGTAAGTCTCCTGAAATGTCACGTCCTGCAGCCCTCTCCGGAATGATCCGGAGTCAGGATGCTGCTTGAATAATTGGGAATCATCCTGCAGGACCGACGTCATGGAACGATCCTCATCAATCTGCTCAATATTCCAATTTAAGTCATTGAAAGTACATCTATTTGATAATCTATCAGTCTCGTTCTCACTGCTGCCCCTACTACCGCCAACAGGCAGATGCCTTGAGAAAATTAATTTCATGATGGAGTACTGTCCCAACTTGCCATTCCTTGACCTCAGGGTACCATTTTAAGAATTACTTTACAGTCGCGCCACTCTCCAGATTTTCGAAAAGAGCATAGACCGGGACCCGGGTCCCGGCGAAAGCCCAGTCCCCGCTAATCTTGCGAGGGCTACGTTCCACTGCGACACATATTGTCCAGTCCGTCATCGACTCACCATGAGAACCGAGCCTCGAATCCGAACGTATGTTCGACCTCGGCCGAATCCTCCTCGCGCCGTACCGCCATGAGATCGAACGACAAGCCGCTTTTCGCGCGGGGCAGTGCCGCCTGCAAGCCGATCGAGTATTCGCGGCTTCCGGCACTTTCGGCATAGCCGAGACGCGGCCCGCCCACGAAGCGTCCACCCGGCAGCGTGGTTCCGTACGCCACTTCGGCCTGCCAGGTCCCCGCCACTGGGGCCTCTTCGGCGGAGGCCGGGGCTCCGTCGACGAACAGCTCTTCGACTCCGTCCGAAGACGATCCGCCCAGTTCGTGGGCCACGCGCCAGGACATGCCGCGTGCAGACCCGGGGGCCTGGTCGTAAGTCAGCGAGGCCGCAAACCCCCAGTCGCGGAAGCTTCCGTCTTCATGCAAGACCAAGCTGCGTCCTTCGGCCGAGAAATCCAGGCCCAGGTTCGGGGCGACCCACGTGATCCCGCCGCCGACCTCGGCGCCGAATCCCGTTTCGGCATCGCCTTCGTCGTAGCGGACGCCGAGCTCCAGTTTCGGGGTCAGCGTGCCGGCGTCCGTCTGCTCCGGCCCGACCCCGGAGAGATAGATGGCTCGGCTGCCTTCGAGCCCGATCCGCACCCGGGTCACATCCGTATCCGCCTTCTTCAACCCGGGCTTCTGATCCGACCGCGTACGAACCCACATGCCGTCAGCCTTGAGCTTGAGTGCCAATCCCTCCGATGCGATCAGTTCGCCCTCTGCGCCCGCTGCCGTCATGAGCCAATCCAGATCGGTCGACACCGGCAGCCCCTCCGCCGGCCTGATCGTGATGTCGCCCTCGCCATAGCCCGCAATACCCCACAGGGTCAACCGTTCGTTCGCCTGGAAGGACACCCAGGGAGAGAAAGCCGTCAGCGCGGGATCGATGGAGCCTTGCGGGCCCTCCGCCTTGTCGTAGCTGCCCTGACCCTGGCTGCGTGAGAACACGAAGCCGCCACTCCAGCGCTCGCCGGTCCAGTCGGCCCCCAACATGCCGGTGGTCACTTCACCGTCAAGATCGTATTTCCCTTCCCGGCCATCGAACCCGGACCGTGCCGCCCGTCCCCACAGTGACGCGGTGATGCCGTCGCGTTCTTCGCCGGTATAGGAGAAGGAGCTTTCGAGCAAGACATCCCGTCCGGTGAGACTTCGGCCTTCCTCCTCCCGGCGGGCGGCGCCGTCCTCGTGCGGCGCATCAAAACCTTGAGTCCGGTGCCGTTCAAACCGGGCCTGCTGCCGCTCCCACACCGTCTCTTCATCCTGCTCCCGTTCGGCGCGCGACAGTGCCTCGCCGGCCAGCCGGGCCTCGAAGCCTGGCGTGCGCATGCTGTCCATGCGATTTCCGACACTGTCCATCACCTGCTCGGCCACCGTCCGCCCGAAGCGGGCAATCCACGCCTTGAGCAGAGGATCTCCGTTGTTCTTGAGGAGGATCTCGGCGGGTTTCACCGTCACTCCCGCCAACACGCCATCGACACTGATCGTCTCTTTAGGCTCGCTGATGCCGTCTTCGATCGGCACCAGATCAAAGTCCGTGCTGCCGCTCGCCTCGCCCGCCGGGATCACGATGGTCAGATCCTCCACTTCCTCGTAGTCCCGGCCCTCGGAGGCACCATCCCCAGGCTTGCCGACCATGATGGTCACCGCCTTATCAACCGCGAAGCGGGTCGAACCCTCCAGGGTTGCCGTCACCCGTACCGTCCCTCCCGTATCCTCGGCGATGATGTTCTGGGGTCCGTCTTCCTCCAGATCGGTATCCACCGACAAGATGAGTGAGCTCGGCGCTGCGTCGTCGTCCACGATGGTCAGTCCCACCGGGCTGGGGGCGGCCACGCCGTAGCCTCCGGAGGCCGTGGCCGACACGATGACCTGCTTGTCGGGCGCATCGAAGACGTTGTCCACGGCGCTGAGGGTGACGATGCCGGTACTGGTCCGAGATCCGGCCGCGATCGTCAGCGTATTTCCGGCCTGCGTGAAGTCCGTCAGGGCCGCCGGCGACACCGGTACCGCCGACACGGTCAGCACGACCGCCTCACCCGTGGGCCGGTCCAGGGCCGCCGTCACCGTGCTGATGCCGCTGTCTTCGCCGCCGTTCTCATCAATGCTCGTCGGCGAAAGCACCAGGGCCACGACGGATCGGACATCATCGTCCTCCAGGGTGATCGCCGTCGGCGTCACCGTGACCCCGGCGAGCATGCCGTCCACGCTGAGCGTCTCGTTGGGTTCGTCGAAGCCGTCGTCCGTCGGGGTCAGCGTAAAGTCTTTACTGCCACTCGCCTGGCCCGCCGGGATCGTCAGGC
Organism: uncultured candidatus Poriferisulfidus sp.; assembly: GCA_965214545.1. Classification (GTDB taxonomy): domain Bacteria; phylum Pseudomonadota; class Gammaproteobacteria; order Poriferisulfidales; family Poriferisulfidaceae; genus Poriferisulfidus. The sequence continues at coordinate 463,315 of OZ243950.1, forward strand.
TCAGGTCGGCGACCGTCGCATAGTCCGTTCCCTCTATGGCGCTGTCACCGGAATCGCCCACCATCACCGTCACCGTCTGTGCCGTCGTAAAGCGGCCCGCACCGACTAGCGTCGCGGTCACCCGCACCATCGTCGCTCCCGCACCCTCGCCGACCGTATTCTGCAGGCCGCTGGTCTCGGTGTCCGTGTCCACCGTCAAGGTCAGTTCCGTCGGGGTCTCGTCATCGTCGACAATGGTCAGGCTCCTCGGGCTCGGGTCGGCGATCCCGCGCCCGCCCGCGGCCGCGGCCGAGATGTGGACCTGCCGGTCCGGCGTATCGAGGACGTTGTCCACCGCCGTGATCGTCACCGCCCCCGTGCTGGCGGTCGCCCCCGCCGCGATCGTCAATACCTTATTCGCGCTCAACGTGTAGTCGCTCGATGTTGCTGGCGACACCGCCGATGCCGACACCGTCAGCGTCAGCGCTGCGGTCGAAGGCCGGTTCAGGGTCGCCGTCACCCTGCTGGTGCCGTTGGTCGCCCCTCCATCCTCATCTATGGAAGCCGGAGTCAGCACCAAGGTCACGGTAGGCAGCCCATCGTTGTCTACCAGGGTCATCGCGGTCGGCGCCACCGTGATTCCCGAGAGCACGCCCGTGACGCCGATTGTTTCATTCGGCTCGTCGACCTCGTCGTCTGTCGGAGTCAGCGGGAAATCCACGTGGCCGCTCGCCTGGCTTGCCTGAATGGTCAGGTTCAGGGTGCCCACCGTCGCGTAGTCGGTGCCTTCCGCGGCACTGTCGCCGGACTGGCCCACGGAAATCGCGACCACCTGGTCGGTCGTGAAGCGGTTCGTGCCGGTAATGGTGGCGGTCACCCGCACGGGGGTGTTGCCCGCCCCCTCCGAGACCGAGGCCTGGACGCCCGCCTGATCCAGGTTCGTGTCCACCGCCAGCGTCATCGCCGTCGGGATCGTATCGTCGTCCGTGGTGTTCACCGCCACGGTGCCGGTCACCGAGCCGTAGTCGCCACCAGAAGCCGTGTGCGTCAGCGTGGCCGTATCGTTGGTGGAATCGGTGTCATGCCCCGCGTTCACCGTCACCGTCTGCACCGTGTTCCAGGTCGAGGCCGTGAACGTCAGGCTGGTGCCGCTCAACGTCAGGTCGGTCTGCGCCTGGCCCGTGATGGCCACCGTCACCGAGGCGGTCGGCTCCGTCGCCAGCTTCACCGTGTAGTTTGCGCTGCTCCCTTCCGGCACGGTGACCGTCCTGGGATTGAGGATCAGGCTGCGGCCCTCGTCGTCCCGAATCGTCAGCGTCACGTCTGCCGGGTTCGAGACCCCGCCGCCCGAGGCCGTCCCCGAGACTGTCACGCTCTTGTTCGCGGAGGCCGCCTGGTTGTCCACCGCCGTGATCGTCACTGTCCCCGTGCTCGAACGCGTCCCCGCCGCGATCGTCAGTGTCTTGTTCGCGCTCAGCGTGTAATCGCCGGCCACCGCCCGGTTTCCTGGAGAGGCGGATACCGTCACCGTTATCGCCCGGCTCGATGCCCTGTTCAGCGATGCCGTCACCGTGCTCACGTTCGTCGTCCCGCTCTCGTCGATGGTTTGCGGGTCCAGGGACAGGCTCACCGTCGGCGTCGCGTCGTTGTCCGTGATCGTCACCGCGGTGCCGTCCACCGCCAGGCTCCCCGATGACCCGGTCACGTTGATCGTCTCGTTCTCCTCGTCCAGGCTGTCGTTTACCGGCGTCAGCGTGAACGTCTCTGTCTGGCTCACCGCCCCCGCCGCGATCGTGATCGTGAAGTCCGATACCGCCGCATAGTCGGCCGGGGACACCGCCGTGCCGTCTGCCACACTCACCACCACCTCCGTCGCAGCCGCATACCGCGTCGACCCGTTCACCGTCGCCGTCACTGCCACCGCCGTCGCGCCCGCTCCTTCCCCGACCGAGGCCGGACTCGCCGACAGCGTGATCCCGCCCGGCGTCACGTCGTCGTCCGTCACCGTCACACTGACCGACGCCGCCGCCTCGCCTTGGTAATCCGTGCCCGACGCGCTCACCGTGTGCGTGATGCTCGTCGTACGCTTGTTCATCGTGTTGTCGATCGCGTCGTCGATCCCCGTCACCGTCACCGTCTGTTCCGTCTCCCAGTCGTCCGCGTCGAACGTCAGGCTCGACGGGCTCACCGTCGCTACCGTCGTCGCCCCGCTCGATACCCCTACCGTCACCGTCCCCGTCGGCTCGCTCTCCAGCACCACCGTGTACGTCCCCTCGTTCTCCGTCGTGCCCGACGTGCCGGCGTTGTCCGCCTCCGCCACCGTCAGGGTCGTCGACGATACCGCGATCGCTCGCTCATCGTCGTCCGTGATCGTCAGCGTCGCGTTCCCCGGATTCGAGATCCGGTCGCCACCGCCCGAAATTACCCCCGATACCGTCACGCTCTTGTTCGCCGCGTCCACGTCGTTGTCCGCCGCCGTGATCGTCACCGTCCCCGTGCTCGCCGTCGCCCCCGCCGCAATCGTCAGCACCGTGTTCGCGCTCAGCGTGTAGTCGCCGGACGCCGTGTCCGCCCCCGGAGCGGCCGACACCGTTACCGTCACCGCCCAACTCGACGCCCCGTCCAGCGATGCCGTCACCGTGCTCGTCCCCCCGCTCTCGGTGATTGTCGACGGCGTCAGCGACAGGCTCACCGTCGGCGTCGCGTCGTTGTCCGTGATCGTCACCGCGGTGCCGTCCACCGCCAGGCTCCCCGAGCCCCCCGTCACGTTGACCGTCTCGTTCTCCTCGTCCAGGCTGTCGTTTACCGGCGTCAGCGTGAACGTCCCCGTATGGCTCGCCGCCCCCGCGCCGATCGTGATCGTGAAGTCCGATACCGCCGCATAGTCGGCCGGGGACACCGCCGTGCCGTCTGCCACACTCACCACCACCTCCGTCGCAGCCGCATACCGCGTCGACCCGTTCACCGTCGCCGTCACCATCACCGTCGTCGCGCTGTCCTCTTCCCCGACCGAGGCCGGGCTCGCCGACAGCGTGATCCCGCCCGGCGTCACGTCGTCGTCCGTCACCGTCACACTGACCGACGCCGCCGCCTCGCCCTGGTAATCCGTGCCCGACGCGCTCACCGTGTGCGTGATGCTCGTCGTACGCTTGTTCATCGTGTTGTCGATCGCGTCGTCGATCCCCGTCACCGTCACCGTCTGTTCCGTCTCCCAGTCGTCCGCGTCGAACGTCAGGCTCGACGGGCTCACCGTCGCTACCGTCGTCGCCCCGCTCGATACCCCTACCGTCACCGTCCCCGTCGGCTCGCTCTCCAGCACCACCGTGTACGTCCCCTCGTTCTCCGTCGTGCCCGACGTGCCGGCGTTGTCCGCCTCCGCCACCGTCAGGGTCGTCGACGATACCGCGATCGCTCGCTCATCGTCGTCCGTGATCGTCAGCGTCGCGTTCCCCGGATTCGAGATCCGGTCGCCACCGCCCGAAATTACCCCCGATACCGTCACGCTCTTGTTCGCCGCGTCCACGTCGTTGTCCGCCGCCGTGATCGTCACCGTCCCCGTGCTCGCCGTCGCCCCCGCCGCAATCGTCAGCACCGTGTTCGCGCTCAGCGTGTAGTCGCCGGACGCCGTGTCCGCCCCCGGAGCGGCCGACACCGTTACCGTCACCGCCCAACTCGACGCCCCGTCCAGCGATGCCGTCACCGTGCTCGTCCCCCCGCTCTCGGTGATTGTCGACGGCGGTCGACCCGTTCACCGTCGCCGTCACCGTCACCGTCGTCGCGCTGTCCTCTTCCCCGACCGAGGCCGGGCTCGCCGACAGCGTGATCCCGCCCGGCGTCACGTCGTCATCCGTCACCGTCACACTGACCGACGCCGCCGCCTCGCCTTGGTAATCCGTGCCCGACGCGCTCACCGTGTGCGTGATGCTCGTCGTACGCTTGTTCATCGTGTTGTCGATCGCGTCGTCGATCCCCGTCACCGTCACCGTCTGTTCCGTCTCCCAGTCGTCCGCGTCGAACGTCAGGCTCGACGGGCTCACCGTCGCTACCGTCGTCGCCCCGCTCGATACCCCTACCGTCACCGTCCCCGTCGGCTCGCTCTCCAGCACCACCGTGTACGTCCCCTCGTTCTCCGTCGTGCCCGACGTGCCGGCGTTGTCCGCCTCCGCCACCGTCAGGGTCGTCGACGATACCGCGATCGCTCGCTCATCGTCGTCCGTGATCGTCAGCGTCGCGTTCCCCGGATTCGAGATCCGGTCGCCACCGCCCGAAATTACCCCCGATACCGTCACGCTCTTGTTCGCCGCGTCCACGTCGTTGTCCGCCGCCGTGATCGTCACCGTCCCCGTGCTCGCCGTCTCCCCCGCCGCAATCGTCAGCACCGTGTTCGCGCTCAGCGTGTAGTCGCCGGACGCCGTGTCCGCCCCCGGAGCGGCCGACACCGTTACCGTCACCGCCCAACTCGACGCTCCGTCCAGCGATGCCGTCACCGTGCTCGTCCCCTCGCTCTCGGTGACTGTCGACGGCGTCAGCGACAGGCTCACCGTCGGCGTCGCGTCGTTGTCCGTGATCGTCACCGCGGTGCCACTCACCGTCAACGCCCCCGATGACCCCGCCACGTTGACCGTCTCGTTCTCCTCGTCCAGGCTGTCGTTTACCGGCGTCAGCGTGAACGTCCCCGTATGGCTCGCCGCCCCCGCGCCGATCGTGATCGTGAAGTCCGATACCGCCGCATAGTCGGCCGGGGACACCGCCGTGCCGTCTGCCACGCTCACCACCACCTCCGTCGCAGCCGCATACCGCGTCGACCCGTTCACCGTCGCCGTCACCGTCACCGTCGTCGCGCTGTCCTCTTCCCCGACCGAGGCCGGGCTCGCCGACAGCGTGATCCCGCCCGGCGTCACGTCGTCGTCCGTCACCGTCACACTGACCGACGCCGCCGCCTCGCCCTGGTAATCCGTGCCCGACGCGCTCACCGTGTGCGTGATGCTCGTCGTACGCTTGTTCATCGTGTTGTCGATCGCGTCGTCGATCCCCGTCACCGTCACCGTCTGTTCCGTCTCCCAGTCGTCCGCGTCGAACGTCAGGCTCGACGGGCTCACCGTCGCTACCGCCGTCGCCCCGCTCGATACCCCTACCGTCACCGTCCCCGTCGGCTCGCTCTCCAGCACCACCGTGTACGTCCCCTCGTTCTCCGTCGTGCCCGGCGTACTGCCGTCATCCTGCTCGTCCAGCGTCAGGCTCGTCGACGATACCGCGATCGCTCGCTCATCGTCGTCCGTGATCGTCAGCGTCGCGTTCCCCGGATTCGGCACCTCACCACCCGAGGCCACCCCCGACACCGTCACGCTCTTGTTCGCCGCGTCCACGTCATTGTCCACCGCCGTGATCGTCACCGTCCCCGTGCTCGCCGTCTCCCCCGCCGCAATCGTCAGCGCCGTGTTCGTGCTCAGCGTGTAGTCGCCGGCCGCCGTATTCGGCCCCGGGGCGGCCGACACCGTCACCGTCACCGCCCGGCTCGATGCCCCACTCAGCGATGCCGTCACCGTGCTCGTCGCCTCGCTCTCATCTATTGTCGACGGAGTCAGCGACAGGCTCACCGTCGGCGTCGCATCGTCATCCATTACCGTCACCGCCACCTTCGCGGCTTCTTCCCCCTCGTACTGTGAATCCGAAGACGTCACCGCGTGCGTGACATCCACCGTACGCTTGTTCATCGTGTTGTCGATCGCGTCGTCCACCGCCGTCACCGTCACCGTCTGCTTCGTCTCCCAGTCGTCCGCGTCGAACACCAGGCTCGACGGGCTCACCGTCGCCACACCCTCGGCCCCACTCGACACCGCCACCGTTACCGTCCCCGTCGGCTCGCTGGTCAGCACCACCGTGTACGTCGCCTCGTTCTCCGTCGTGCCCGACGTTCTGGTGTTATCCGTCTCTCGTAGTTCCAGTTTCACCGGATCCACCGTCACGCCATGCGTGTCGTTGTCGACAATCTTAATTTCGGCGTTGATGATCGTCGTCCCCGACAGTGTCGCCTCAACGCTAAGGGCTTCGTCCTCTTCATCCAGGTCGTCGTCTATCGGCGTCAGGGTGAAACTCCCCGCCGCGCTCGCCGCCCCCGGCATCAGGGTGATCGTGAAGTCCGCCACTGTTGCATAGTCGCCACTGGGCCCCTCGACCGCGGCGTCGTCCGCTTTGCCCACGGAGACCATGATCGTCTGGGCGCTTTCAAATCGTGTCTCACCCGATACCGATACCGTCACCGCCACCGGCGTGTCTCCCGCGTATTCATTCACCTTGTCCGGGAGACCGTCTACCTGGGTATCCACCACCACGTTCAGCTCCGTTGGGGCTTTGTCGTCGTCCGTCACCTCGATGCTGACCGACGATGCACTCTCGTCCTCATAATCCGTGTCCGCCGCGCTCACCGTGTGCGTGATGCTCGTCGTGCGCTTGTTCATCGTGTTGTCGATCGCATCGTCCACCGCCGTTACCGTCACCGTCTGCTTCGTGTCCCAGTCGTCCGCGTCGAACACCAGGCTCGACGGGCTCACCGTCGCTACCGTCGTCGCCCCGCTTGATACCCCTACCGTCACCGTTCCCGTCGGCTCGCTGGTCAGCACCACCGTGTACGTCGCCTCGTTCTCCGCTGCGTTCTGCGTGTTGGCATCATCCTTCTCGTCCATCCTCAGCGTCGCCGCCGACACCGTGATACTCCGGGTGTCGTCGTCCGTCACCTCGATGCTGACCGACGACGCCGTCTCGTCCTCATAGTCCGTACCCGACGCGCTCACCGTGTGCGTGATGCTTGTCGTGCGCTTGTCGTTTGTGTTGTCGACCGCGTCGGCCACCGCCGTCACCGTCACCGTCTGCTTCGTTGCCCAGTCGTCCGCGTCGAACTCCAGGCTCGACGGGCTCACCGTCGCCACACCCTCGGCTCCACTCGCCACCGACACCGTCACCGTCCCCGTCGGCTCGCTCTCCAGCACCACCGTGTACGTCCCCTCGTTCTCCGTCGTGCCCGACGTGCCGGCGTTGTCCGCCTCCGCCACCGTCAGGGTCGTCGACGATACCGCGATCGCTCGCTCATCGTCGTCCGTGATCGTCAGCGTCGCGTTCCCCGGATTCGGCACCTCACCACCCGAGGCCACCCCCGACACCGTCACGCTCTTGTTCGCCGCGTCCACGTCATTGTCCACCGCCGTAATCGTCACCGTCCCCGCGCTCGCCGTCTCCCCCGCCGCAATCGTCAGCATCGTGTTCGCGCTCAGCGTGTAGTCGCCCGAGACTGCCGGCGACACCGCCGCAGCCGACACCTCCACCGCCACGGCCACGCTCGACTTGCCCGACAGTCGCGCCGTCACCGTGCTCGCAGCCCCACTCTCGGCGATCTCCGACGGCGTCAACACCAGGCTCAGCGTCGGCACGCCCTCGTCATCGGCAATCGTCAGTGTCACGGCCTCTGGATTCGACACCTCGCCGCCCGAGGCCGCCCCGGAGACCTGGACGCTCTTGTTGTCCGCATCGACGTCGTTGTCCACTGCCGTGATCGTCACCGTCCCCGTGCTCGTCGTTGTCCTCGCCGCGATCGTCAGCGTCGTGTTCGCACTCAGCGTGTAGTCGCCAGCCACGGTGCCCGCCTCCTTCGGCGCGGCCGATACCGTCACCGTCACCGCCCGGCTCGACGCCCCGCTCAGCGATGCCGTCACCGTGCTCGTGTTTGTTGCCCCGCTCTCGGTGATTGTCGACGGCGTCAGCGACAGGCTCACCGTCGGCGTCACTTCGTCGTCCCTGACCTCCACACTGACCGACGACGCCATCTCGGTCGAGTAGTCCGTACCCGCCGCGCTCACCGTGTGCGTGACCGCCGTCGTGCGCTTGTTGTCCGTGTTGTCGATCTCGTCGTCCACCGCCGTCACCGTCACCGTCTGTTTCACATTCCAGGTCGAGCCCGTGAACACCAGGCTCGACGGGCTCACCGTCGCCACACTCTCGGCTTCACTCGCCACCGACACCGTCACCGTCCCTGTCGGCTCGCTGGTCAGCACCACCGTGTACGTCCCCTCGTTCTCCTTCGTCTCCGTGCTGCCGTTGTCCACCTCGTCCAGCGTCAGGCTCTCCGCCGACACCGTGATGCCCCGGTCGTCGTCGTCCGTGATCGTCAACGTCACGGAGTCCGGATTCGATACCCCGCCGCCCGAGGCCACCCCTGACACCGTTACGCTCTTATTCGCTGCGTCCACGTCGTTGGGCACCGCCGTGATCGTCACCGTCCCCGTGCTCGTCGTCGTCCCCGCCGCAATCGTCAGCGTCGGGGTCGCGCTCAGCGTGTAGTCGCCGGACGCCGTATCCGACCCCGCCGCAGCCGACACCGACACCGTCACCGCCCGGCTCGACGCCCCGCTCAGCGACGCCGTCACCGTGCTCGTGTTCTTCTCCCCGCTCTCGGTGATCGTCGACGGCATCAGCGACAGGCTCACCGTCGGCGTCACTTCGTCGTCCCTAACCTCCACGCTGACCGACGACGCCGCCTCGTCCACGTAGTCCGTACCCGCCGCGCTCACCGTGTGCGTGACCGCCGTCGTGCGCTTGTTGTCCGTGTTGTCGATCTCGTCGTCCACCGCCGTCACCGTCACCGTCTGTTTCACATTCCAGGTCGAGCCCGTGAACACCAGGCTCGACGGGCTCACCGTCGCCACACTCTCGGCTTCACTCGACACCGACACCGTCACCGTCCCCGTCGGCTCGCTCTCCAGCACCACCGTGTACGTGCCTTCGTTCTCCGTCATGTTCTGCGTGCTGGCGCTGTCCTTCTCCTCCAGCCTCAGCGTCGTCTCCGACACCGTGATGCCCCGCGTGTCGTCGTCCGTGATCGTCAGCGTCACGGAGTCCGGATTCGATACCTCGCCACCCGAGGCCACCCCCGATACCGTCACGCTCTTGTTCGCCGCGTCCACGTCGTTGTTCACCGCCGTGATCGTCACCGTCCCCGTGCTCGCCGTCATCCCCGCCGCAATCGTCAGCGTCGGGGTCTCGCTCAGCGTGTAGTCGCCGGACGCCGTATCCGACCCCGGGGCGGCCGACACCGTCACCGTCACCGCCCGGCTCGACGCCCCGCTCAGCGATGCCGTCACCGTGCTCTTGTTTGTTGCCCCGCTCTCGGTGATTGTCGACGGCGTCAGCGACAGGCTCACCGTCGGCGTCACTTCGTCATCCCTGACCTCCACACTGACCGACGACGCCATCTCGGTCGAGTAGTCCGTACCCGCCGCGCTCACCGTGTGCGTGACCGCCGTCGTGCGCTTGTTGTCCGTGTTGTCGATCTCGTCGTCCACCGCTGTCACCGTCACCGTCTGTTTCACATTCCAGGTCGAGCCCGTGAACACCAGGCTCGACGGGCTCACCGTCGCCACACTCTCGGCTTCACTCGACACCGACACCGTCACCGTCCCCGTCGGCTCGCTGGTCAGCACCATCGTGTACGTCCCCGCGTTCTCCACCTCCGGAGTCCCACTGGTGTCCACCTCCTTCAGCGTCAGCGCCGTCTCCGACACCGTGATGCCCCGCGTGTCGTCGTCCGTGATCGTCAGCGTCACGGAGTCCGGATTCGATACCCCGCCGCCCGAGGCCACCCCTGACACCGTTACGCTCTTATTCGCTGCGTCCACGTCGTTGGGCACCGCCGTGATCGTCACCGTCCCCGTGCTCGTCGTCGTCCCCGCCGCAATCGTCAGCGTCGGGGTCGCGCTCAGCGTGTAGTCGCCCGAGACTGCCGGCAACACCGCCGCAGCCGACACCGTCACCGTCACCGCCCGGCTCGACGCCCCGCTCAGCGATGCCGTCACCGTGCTCGTCTCCCCGCTCTCGGTGATTGTCGACGGCGTCAACACCAGGCTCAGCGTCGGCACGCCCTCGTCATCGGCAATCGTCAGTGTCACGGCCTCTGGATTCGACACCTCGCCGCCCGAGGCCGCCCCGGAGACCTGAACTTCCTTGTTGTCCGCATCCACGTCGTTGTCCACTGCCGTGATCGTCACCGTCCCCGTGCTCGTCGTTGTCCCCGCCGCGATCGTCAGCGTCGTGTTCGCACTCAGCGTGTAGTCGCCAGCCACGGTGCCCGCCTCCTTCGGAGCGGCCGATACCGTCACCGTCACCGCCCGGCTCGACGCCCCGCTCAGCGATGCCGTCACCGTGCTCTTGTTTGTTGCCCCGCTCTCGGTGATCGTCGACGGCATCAGCGACAGGCTCACCGTCGGCGTCACTTCGTCGTCCCTGACCTCCACACTGACCGACGACGCCATCTCGGTCGAGTAGTCCGTACCCGCCGCGCTCACCGTGTGCGTGACCGCCGTCGTGCGCTTGTTGTCCGTGTTGTCGATCTCGTCGTCCACCGCCGTCACCGTCACCGTCTGTTTCACATTCCAGGTCGAGCCCGTGAACACCAGGCTCGACGGGCTCACCGTCGCCACACTCTCGGCTTCACTCGCCACCGACACCGTCACCGTCCCTGTCGGCTCGCTGGTCAGCACCACCGTGTACGTCCCCTCGTTCTCCTTCGTCTCCGTGCTGCCGTTGTCCACCTCGTCCAGCGTCAGGCTCTCCGCCGACACCGTGATGCCCCGGTCGTCGTCGTCCGTGATCGTCAACGTCACGGAGTCCGGATTCGATACCCCGCCGCCCGAGGCCACCCCTGACACCGTTACGCTCTTATTCGCTGCGTCCACGTCGTTGGGCACCGCCGTGATCGTCACCGTCCCCGTGCTCGTCGTCGTCCCCGCCGCAATCGTCAGCGTCGGGGTCGCGCTCAGCGTGTAGTCGCCGGACGCCGTATCCGACCCCGCCGCAGCCGACACCGACACCGTCACCGCCCGGCTCGACGCCCCGCTCAGCGACGCCGTCACCGTGCTCGTGTTCTTCTCCCCGCTCTCGGTGATCGTCGACGGCATCAGCGACAGGCTCACCGTCGGCGTCACTTCGTCGTCCCTAACCTCCACGCTGACCGACGACGCCGCCTCGTCCACGTAGTCCGTACCCGCCGCGCTCACCGTGTGCGTGACCGCCGTCGTGCGCTTGTTGTCCGTGTTGTCGATCTCGTCGTCCACCGCCGTCACCGTCACCGTCTGTTTCACATTCCAGGTCGAGCCCGTGAACACCAGGCTCGACGGGCTCACCGTCGCCACACTCTCGGCTTCACTCGACACCGACACCGTCACCGTCCCCGTCGGCTCGCTCTCCAGCACCACCGTGTACGTGCCTTCGTTCTCCGTCATGTTCTGCGTGCCGTCGTTGTCCTTCTCGTCCAGCCTCAGGCCCTCCGCCGACACCGTGATGCCCCGCGTGTCGTCGTCCGTGATCGTCAGCGTCACGGAGTCCGGATTCGATACCTCGCCACCCGAGGCCACCCCCGATACCGTCACGCTCTTGTTCGCCGCGTCCACGTCGTTGTTCACCGCCGTGATCGTCACCGTCCCCGTGCTCGCCGTCATCCCCGCCGCAATCGTCAGCGTCGGGGTCTCGCTCAGCGTGTAGTCGCCGGACGCCGTATCCGACCCCGGGGCGGCCGACACCGTCACCGTCACCGCCCGGCTCGACGCCCCGCTCAGCGATGCCGTCACCGTGCTCTTGTTTGTTGCCCCGCTCTCGGTGATCGTCGACGGCATCAGCGACAGGCTCACCGTCGGCGTCACTTCGTCGTCCCTGACCTCCACACTGACCGACGACGCCATCTCGGTCGAGTAGTCCGTACCCGCCGCGCTCACCGTGTGCGTGACCGCCGTCGTGCGCTTGTTGTCCGTGTTGTCGATCTCGTCGTCCACCGCCGTCACCGTCACCGTCTGTTTCACATTCCAGGTCGAGCCCGTGAACACCAGGCTCGACGGGCTCACCGTCGCCACACTCTCGGCTTCACTCGCCACCGACACCGTCACCGTCCCTGTCGGCTCGCTGGTCAGCACCACCGTGTACGTCCCCTCGTTCTCCTTCGTCTCCGTGCTGCCGTTGTCCACCTCGTCCAGCGTCAGGCTCTCCGCCGACACCGTGATGCCCCGGTCGTCGTCGTCCGTGATCGTCAACGTCACGGAGTCCGGATTCGATACCCCGCCGCCCGAGGCCACCCCTGACACCGTTACGCTCTTATTCGCTGCGTCCACGTCGTTGGGCACCGCCGTGATCGTCACCGTCCCCGTGCTCGTCGTCGTCCCCGCCGCAATCGTCAGCGTCGGGGTCGCGCTCAGCGTGTAGTCGCCGGACGCCGTATCCGACCCCGCCGCAGCCGACACCGACACCGTCACCGCCCGGCTCGACGCCCCGCTCAGCGACGCCGTCACCGTGCTCGTGTTCTTCTCCCCGCTCTCGGTGATCGTCGACGGCATCAGCGACAGGCTCACCGTCGGCGTCACTTCGTCGTCCCTAACCTCCACGCTGACCGACGACGCCGCCTCGTCCACGTAGTCCGTACCCGCCGCGCTCACCGTGTGCGTGACCGCCGTCGTGCGCTTGTTGTCCGTGTTGTCGATCTCGTCGTCCACCGCCGTCACCGTCACCGTCTGTTTCACATTCCAGGTCGAGCCCGTGAACACCAGGCTCGACGGGCTCACCGTCGCCACACTCTCGGCTTCACTCGACACCGACACCGTCACCGTCCCCGTCGGCTCGCTCTCCAGCACCACCGTGTACGTGCCTTCGTTCTCCGTCATGTTCTGCGTGCTGGCGCTGTCCTTCTCCTCCAGCCTCAGCGTCGTCTCCGACACCGTGATGCCCCGCGTGTCGTCGTCCGTGATCGTCAGCGTCACGGAGTCCGGATTCGATACCTCGCCACCCGAGGCCACCCCCGATACCGTCACGCTCTTGTTCGCCGCGTCCACGTCGTTGTTCACCGCCGTGATCGTCACCGTCCCCGTGCTCGCCGTCATCCCCGCCGCAATCGTCAGCGTCGGGGTCTCGCTCAGCGTGTAGTCGCCGGACGCCGTATCCGACCCCGGGGCGGCCGACACCGTCACCGTCACCGCCCGGCTCGACGCCCCGCTCAGCGATGCCGTCACCGTGCTCTTGTTTGTTGCCCCGCTCTCGGTGATTGTCGACGGCGTCAGCGACAGGCTCACCGTCGGCGTCACTTCGTCATCCCTGACCTCCACACTGACCGACGACGCCATCTCGGTCGAGTAGTCCGTACCCGCCGCGCTCACCGTGTGCGTGACCGCCGTCGTGCGCTTGTCGTCCGTGTTGTCGATCGCGTCGTCCACCGCTGTCACCGTCACCGTCTGTTTCACATTCCAGGTCGAGCCCGTGAACACCAGGCTCGACGGGCTCACCGTCGCCACACTCTCGGCTTCACTCGACACCGACACCGTCACCGTCCCCGTCGGCTCGCTGGTCAGCACCATCGTGTACGTCCCCGCGTTCTCCACCTCCGGAGTCCCACTGGTGTCCACCTCCTTCAGCGTCAGCGCCGTCTCCGACACCGTGATGCCCCGCGTGTCGTCGTCCGTGATCGTCAGCGTCACGGAGTCCGGATTCGATACCCCGCCGCCCGAGGCCACCCCTGACACCGTTACGCTCTTATTCGCTGCGTCCACGTCGTTGGGCACCGCCGTGATCGTCACCGTCCCCGTGCTCGTCGTCGTCCCCGCCGCAATCGTCAGCGTCGGGGTCGCGCTCAGCGTGTAGTCGCCCGAGACTGCCGGCAACACCGCCGCAGCCGACACCGTCACCGTCACCGCCCGGCTCGACGCCCCGCTCAGCGATGCCGTCACCGTGCTCGTCTCCCCGCTCTCGGTGATTGTCGACGGCGTCAGCGACAGGCTCACCGTCGGCGTCACTTCGTCGTCCCTAACCTCCACGCTGACCGACGACGCCGCCTCGTCCACGTAGTCCGTACCCGCCGCGCTCACCGTGTGCGTGACCGCCGTCGTGCGCTTGTTGTCCGTGTTGTCGATCTCGTCGTCCACCGCCGTCACCGTCACCGTCTGTTTCACATTCCAGGTCGAGCCCGTGAACACCAGGCTCGACGGGCTCACCGTCGCCACACTCTCGGCTTCACTCGCCACCGACACCGTCACCGTCCCTGTCGGCTCGCTGGTCAGCACCACCGTGTACGTCCCCTCGTTCTCCTTCGTCTCCGTGCTGCCGTTGTCCACCTCGTCCAGCGTCAGGCTCTCCGCCGACACCGTGATGCCCCGGTCGTCGTCGTCCGTGATCGTCAACGTCACGGAGTCCGGATTCGATACCCCGCCGCCCGAGGCCACCCCTGACACCGTTACGCTCTTATTCGCTGCGTCCACGTCGTTGGGCACCGCCGTGATCGTCACCGTCCCCGTGCTCGTCGTCGTCCCCGCCGCAATCGTCAGCGTCGGGGTCGCGCTCAGCGTGTAGTCGCCGGACGCCGTATCCGACCCCGCCGCAGCCGACACCGACACCGTCACCGCCCGGCTCGACGCCCCGCTCAGCGACGCCGTCACCGTGCTCGTGTTCTTCTCCCCGCTCTCGGTGATCGTCGACGGCATCAGCGACAGGCTCACCGTCGGCGTCACTTCGTCGTCCCTAACCTCCACGCTGACCGACGACGCCGCCTCGTCCACGTAGTCCGTACCCGCCGCGCTCACCGTGTGCGTGACCGCCGTCGTGCGCTTGTTGTCCGTGTTGTCGATCTCGTCGTCCACCGCCGTCACCGTCACCGTCTGTTTCACATTCCAGGTCGAGCCCGTGAACACCAGGCTCGACGGGCTCACCGTCGCCACACTCTCGGCTTCACTCGACACCGACACCGTCACCGTCCCCGTCGGCTCGCTCTCCAGCACCACCGTGTACGTGCCTTCGTTCTCCGTCATGTTCTGCGTGCTGGCGCTGTCCTTCTCCTCCAGCCTCAGCGTCGTCTCCGACACCGTGATGCCCCGCGTGTCGTCGTCCGTGATCGTCAGCGTGGTTCCGTCCACCATCAGCTCCCCCAAGGCCCCCGTCACGTTGATCGTCTCGTTCTCCTCGTCCAGGCTGTCGTTTACCGGCGTCAGCGTGAACGTCCCCGTATAGCTCGCCTCCCCCGCGCCGATCGTGATCGTGAAGGCCGACACCGCCGCGTAGTCCGTGCCCGAGATCGCCGTGCCGCCGCCCACCGATACCACCACCGCCTTCTCGTCCGCGTACCGCGTCGACCCGTTCACCGCCGCCGTCACCGTCACCGTCGTCGCCCCGGCGTCCTCGTCCAGCGAGTCTTCGTCCACCGTCAGCGTGATCCCGGTCGGCGCATCATCGTCGTCTACGATCGTGCCGATCGCCGTGGAGTCCCCCAGGAGTGGCACCCGACCCGGGTCGCCATCGGCTTTCGCCGGGTCGCTCAGCACCACCTCGAAGGTCTCGTCCCCTTCGTCGATCGTGTCCTCGGTGGTCTGCACCTCCACCGTCTGCGTCGTCACCCTCTTCCCGAAACGGATCGTCCCTGCCGTCGACACCGCCGTGTAGTCCGTCGATGCCGCCGCCGAAGCCCCGCTGGACGCCGCCGTCGTCCACTGCACCCACACCACGTTCTCCACCGCCCCCGTGCGCGTCACCACGAACGCCACCTTGTCCCCCTCCGTCGCGCTGCTGTCCGCCACCGCGAAGCTAGGCCGGTCGTCGTCGTTGGTGATCGTGCCGATCGCCGTTTTATCTTCGTCCGCCAGGGTCGGATCCCCGCCCGGGTCGCCTGACGCCTTCGCCGGGGCGCTCAGCACCACCTGGAAGGTCTCGTCCGGCTCGTCCAGGTCGTCCTCGGTGGTGTCCACCGTAATGGTCTGCGTCGTCTCCCCTTGCGCGAAGTTGATCGTCCGTGCCGTCGACACCGCCGTGTAGTCCGTCGCGCCCGCCGCATTCACGCCATCTCCGCTATGCGCCGCCGTCGTCCACTGCACCGACACCACGTTCTCCACTGCCCCCCCGCGCGTCACCACGAACGCCACCGCGGCCCCCTCCGCCGCGCTGCCGTCCGCCACCGAGAAACTCGGCGGGTCGTCGTTGTCGTTGATCGTGATCTCGGTGCCGTCCACCGTCAGGCTCCCTGAGGACCCTGTCACGTTGATCTTCTCGTTGTCCTCGTCCAACTTGTCGTCCACCGGCGCCAGCGTGAATGTCTCCGTCTTGCTCGCCGCACCCGCCGCAATCGTGATCGTGAAGTCTGCTACCGCCGCGTAGTCCGTCGGAGACACCGCCGTGTCGTCCATCACGCTCACCTCCACCGCCTTGTCATCCGCATACTGCGTCGTCCCGTCCACCGTCGCCGTCACCGCCACCGTCACCGTCCCGGCACCTTCGCTCAGCGAGTCTTGGCCCACCGTCAGTATGATCCCCTTCGGCGCATCGTCATCGTCTACGATCGTGCCGATCGCCGTGGAGTCCCCCAGGAGTGGCACCCGACCCGGGTCGCCGTCGGCTTTCGCCGGGTCGCTCAGCACCACCTCGAAGGTCTCATCCCCCTCGTCGATCGTGTCCCCGGTGGTCTGCACCTCCACCGTCTGCGTCGTCACACTCTTCCCGAAACTGATCGTCCCTGCCGTCGACACCGCCGTGTAGTCCGTCGATGCCGCCGCCGAAGCCCCGCTGGACACCGCCGTTTTCCACTGCACCGACACCACGTTCTCCACCGCCCCCGTGCGCGTCACCACGAACGCCACCTTGTCCCCCTCCGTCGCGCTGCTGTCCGCCACCGCGAAGCTCGGCCGGTCGTCGTCGTTGGTGATCGTGCCGATCGCCGTTTTATCTTCGTCCGCCAGGGTCGGATCCCCGCCCGGGTCGCCTGACGCCTTCGCCGGGGCGCTCAGCACCACCTGGAAGGTCTCGTCCGGCTCGTCCAGGTCGTCCTCGGTGGTGTCCACCGTAATGGTCTGCGTCGTCTCCCCTTGCGCGAAGTTGATCGTCCGTGCCGTCGACACCGCCGTGTAGTCCGTCGCGCCCGCCGCATTCACGCCATCTCCGCTATGCGCCGCCGTCGTCCACTGCACCGACACCACGTTCTCCACTGCCCCCCCGCGCGTCACCACGAACGCCACCGCGGCCCCCTCCGCCGCGCTGCCGTCCGCCACCGAGAAACTCGGCGGGTCGTCGTTGTCGTTGATCGTGATCTTGGTGCCGTCCACCGTCACCCCCGACAGGCTGCCCGACACGTTGATCGTCTCGTTGTTCTCGTCCAACTTGTCGTCCACCGGCGCCAGCGTGAACGTCCCCGTCTTGTTCGTCGTCTCTGCCGCGATCGTGATCGTGAAGTTTGCTACCGCCGCGTAGTCCGCCGGGGACACCGCCGCGTCGTCCACCACGCTCACCACCACCGCCTTGTCATCCGCATATTGCGTCGTCCCGTCCACCGTCGCCGTCACCGTCACCGTCGTCGCCCCGGCACCCTCGCTCAGCGACTCCGTGTCCACCGTCAGCGCGATCCCGTCCGGCGCACTGTCATCGTCTACGATCGTGCCGATCGCCGTTTTGTCTTCGTCCGCTAGAGTCGGCGTCCCGCCCGGGTCGCCATCCGCCTTCGCCGCGTCGCTCAGCACCACCTGGAAGGTCTCATCCGGCTCGTCGATCGTGTCCTCGGTGGTCGGCACCGTAATGGTCTGCTCCGTCACCGCCTTCGCGAAGTTGATCGTCTGCGCCGTCGGCATCGCCGTGTAGTCCGTCGACGACGCCGCCCCGGCTCCGCTGGACGCCGCCGTCTTCCACTGCACCGATACCACGTTGTTCTCCGCCCCTTCACGCATCACCACGAACGTCACCGCATCCCCCTCCGCCGCGCTTCTGTCCTCCACCTTGAAGCTCGGCGTCGCGTCATCGTCGTTGATCGTGATCTTGGTGCCGTCCACCGTCACCCCCGACAGGCTGCCCGACACGTTGATCGTCTCGTTCTTCTCGTCCAGGTTGTCGACCACCGGCGCCAGCGTGAAACTCCCCGTCTCGCTCGTCGACCCCGCCGCAATCGTGATCGTGAAGTTTGTTACCGCCGCGTAGTCCGCCGGGGATACCGCCGTGTCGTCCACCACGCTCACCACCACCGCCTTGTCGTCCGCGTACGCCGTGCCTCCGCTCACTGCCGCCGTCACCGTCACCGTCGTCGCCCCGGCATCCTCGTCCAGCGAATCCGGGTTCGCCGTCAGCGTGATCCCGGTCGGCGGGCCGTCATCGTCGTCGACCGCCACCAAGACCTTATCTGCCTCTTCCCCCTGGTACTGCGAATCCGAAGATGTCACCATGTGCGTGACCTCAGTCGTCCGCTTGTCGTTCGTGTTGTCGATCGCGTCATCCACCGCCGTCACCGTCACCGTCTGCGCCACATTCCAGACCCCCGGCGCAAACGTCAGCGACGCCGGCGCCGCCGTCGCTACCCCCGGCTCCCCGCTCGTCACCGACACCGTCACCGCCGCCGTCGGCCGGCTGTCCAACACCACCGTGTACGTCCCCTCGTTCTCCTCCGTGCCGTCCGTGTCGCCATTGTCCACCTCCTCCAGTTTCAATACCGTCGGCGACACCTTCACCCCGTGCGTGTCGTCGTCGGTGATCGTCAATGTCTGTGAGGCCGGGGCCGTCAGTTCAAGCCCGCCGCTCACCGTCGCCGACACCGTGACCTCCTTGTCCGGCGCGTCCACCTCGTTGTCCACCGCCGTCACCGTCACCGTCCCCGTGCTCGCCGTCTCCCCCGCCGCGATCGTCAGCATCTTGTTTGCGCTCAACGTGTAGTCGCCAGCCGCGGCGCCCTCCTCCGGAGTGGCCGATACGGTCAGAACCACTTCCTCGCTGGAGGTCCCGTTCAGCGTCGCCGTCACCGCGCTCATCTCCCCGCTCTCGCCTATTTCCGGCGGCGTCAGCGTCAGACTCACCTTCGGCGTGTCATCATCGTCGGTGATGGTGCCAATGGCCGTTTTGTCTTCGTCCGCCAGAGTCGGTGTCCCACCCGGGTCGTCCGCCGCATTCGCCGGCCCGCTCAGCACCACCTGAAAGGTCTCGTCTGGCTCGTCGATCGTGTCCTCGGTGGTCTGCACCAACACCGTCCGCGTCGTCTCCCCTTTCGCGAAACCAATTGTCTGCGCCGGCGACACCGCCGTATAGTCCGTCTCCGCGGCGGCGATCACATTCTGTCCGGTATGCTCCGCCGTCTCCCACTGCACCGACACCACGTTGTCCACTGCCCCCCCGCGCGTCACCATGAACGTTATCGGCTCCCCCTCCGTCGCGCTGCCGCCCTTCACCGTGAAACTCGGCGTGTCGTCGTTGTCCATGATCGTTCCGATCGCGGTGCCTGTGGCGATGGTCGCCCGCCCGGTCGGATTCGCCAGCCTCACGACAAAAGTCTCCAAGTTCGGTTCGTCCAGCATGTCATCCGTGGTTTGCACCGTGATCGTCTTCTGGGTTTCGCCGGCAGCAAACGTGATCGTCTGCGCCGTCGTCACCGCGGTGTAGTCCGCCGCGCCGGCCGATGTCGCCTCATCTGCAGTATTCGCTTCCGTGGTCCACTCCACCGTGAACGCGTTGCCGCTTGCCTTCGAACGCGCCACCTTGAATGTGGCCGCGGCGCCTTCATTCACCGCCGCTGGCGGATCCGCCGCCACCGTCAAACTCGGCGGGTCGTCGTCGTCCGGGATCGTTAGCGTCTGGGACAGCGGGGCCCTGATTCCGGCATGCCCGATGACGGCGCCCGAGACCGTCACCGTCTTGTCCTCGGCATCCACCGCGTTGTTCACCGCCGTGATCGTCACCGTGCCGGTACTGGTCGTCTCACCGGCCGCGATGACCAGGTTTTTGTTGTTGCTGAGCGTTACATCCGTCGCGACGCCCGGGGGATCCACGGCGGTCTGCACCTCCACCGTGACCGCCACCTGCGAGACTTTGCTCAGCGAGGCGGTGACGGTGGCCACCCCGCCGTCCTCAGCAATGGAATCCTTATCCAGCGCCAATGTGACTTCCGGGGCCTCGATCAGGGTCACCGCGACCGGGTCGGCCGTGACCAGCCGGTAGTCTCCGCCGCCCACGTCGTTCGCGATCGATACCGTCGCCGCTTCTGCCCGTTTGTGGGCGGTGACGGTGAACGTCTGGAAGGAATCCCAGTCCTTCTCGGTGAAATCCAGGGCACCCGGGGTCACCGCGAGCAAGGCGTCGCCCGGCATTTTTTCTGCATCGATGCGCACCTTCTCTCCCACTTGGTGGGCGGGTTTGCTGTTCAGTTTGACCCGGTAGGTCTTCGAGAGTCCGCCTTCGATGCTCAGGGCAGTCGGCTCCACCGTCACCCCGCGCGTCTCGTTGTCTTGCAGGATCACGTCGACCGGCTGCACGGCCAACGGGTCCTTGGTGGTGTTCTGCAGCTCGGCCACGGCTTCCACCGTAATCGATTCATCCCCCTCGACTTCAGTGTCGTCGACCGGGGTCACCCCGAGCGTCACGGTCGTGCTGCCCTGCGTGTCGCCGGCAGGAATCGTGATTTGCTTCGAGGTCGGAGTCCAGGCCGGATCGTAGTCCTTTTCGGTCGTGATCGTCGTGGTGCCTTCAACCACCTCACTCTTCTCCGTCGCGGCTTCGCCGGAGACGTCCAGCGTCACGATAACGGCTTCTGCCAGCACCGACGTCCCCTTGAGCGAAGCCGTGACGTTGACATTCTGCGCTCCGCCTCCCTCGCGGACCGTCGTTGGGCTGGCCGAGAGAATCACGTCAGGCATGGAACCACTGGCGTCCTCGATCGTGATGAACGCATCCCCAACATTCAAAAACGGCCCCCGGCCTTCCAGCCGCAGCACCTCATCCCCCTCGATCAGGTTGTCCGCCAGCACCTTGAACCGCCGGACGATCTCGCCGGATCTCTGACCCGCTTTGATGTCGATCAACAATGCCGTCGCCAGAGAGTTATCCCTGAACAACCGGTAGTCGCTCCCACTGCTGGCACACGGACGATGCTCCGGACGATCACCGCACCGTAACAGCATCACAACCCTTTTGTCGGATTCGAACACTCGCGCGGCTGGATCGATTTCCGCTTTCAGCGTGACATCCACCCATGGCGCATCAACGTCGTCCGTGCCGGGCAGGGGCTCCCGGATCCGGTCCGGGCTGGCACTCAGTTTGATTGGCGGGGAATCCTGGAGGGTCAGCGTCGCCGGCTTGACAACCTGTCCACTGCCGCCGACGACCAAAGTTTCGTCCCCCTCATCATTGATGGCATCGAGTATCGCGCTAATTTTCGCAGTTCCTTCTCCACTGATCTTATTTTTCTTGATAATGACGTCGCCGCCCTGGACCAGTTTCCAGTCCTGGTCCGTGGTCGTCCCGTTCTCGATCGTGATCGGAATCGTGATGTCCCTGTTCGCCGGGATTTCGGCAACATCGGTGATGATCACCTTAAGGATCTGCTCTCCCGCGCCTTCGCGGAATCCTTCCTGAACCGTCGCCGTGGTCTGGAAAGCGTGCTTTCCGCCGTAGATTTGAGTTCCCGCTAAAGTTCCAGCGCCAGTTCCCTCGCCAAGCTCCACCTCCGCCGCGGGGACCCTTGGGGCGGGCCAAGTCGTCTCGGGGTCGTCCGCGGCGGTGAGCGTCGCCCCGCGGAAGTCCAGAGCTCCAGCGGCGATTTTGAACTTGCCGTCGTAGTCATATTCGCCCGCCTGCACGGTATAGGTGCACACCACCTTCAGGGGGTCGTTTGCAATCTTGCACGGCGCAAATACCGGGTTGCTGTCCAGAGTAATCCGGAGTTCGGTGCCCGGGGACAACTTGACTTCCTGATTCAGGTCCACCGTAAAACTGATTTTATTGCCCTGCCGCCAATAGCGGTTTTTGGCCCGCGCACTCGAGGCCGTGGTGTCCAGATACAAGTCTTTGGTCACTTTCAATTCGCCGCCCGCAGTAAACTGGATCGTCCTCTCTATCTCTCGTGCTTTTTGGTGCTGCTGCTCATACTCTTTCAGTGTTCTTGTTCCCTCCTTCAGCCCCCCACCTGTACCAAAAGTGACTTTCTGCAGTTCATCAAGCATAGGACTGGTCACCGTCCAGGACAGCTCTTTCACACAGCCTTCCCCACTGGAGTTGCTATGGCATGGCTGTCCCTTCTCATCCTCATTCCAGGTGAACTCGAGTTTGGGCGGGTTGGGAGCCCAACCATCCAGGGGCCCTCCCCCGCACTGTAGTACGATGCTGTTAGGTTTAGCCTTGCAGGGCGTCAACACCAGCTTCAGGCCTTCTTTCGGAAACGTTCGGTTTTCGGTGCGCTTCTGCCAAACTTGCGCTTTAATCGTGAACGTGTGTTCCTTACCGGAACGCACGGTCCGGTCCTCCCCAACGATCCAAAACTTCCATTCCCAGAGGTCCGAAGGCCAAATGCGGTAGTAGGCCGAAGTGACATCGAGCTTTTTGCCGAATTTCTCCGCTGTGCCCTTAATTTCAACACTTCGTTGGGGCTCCCCTATGTCATCATTTGGGGCTATCGCCGTGACTCTCAATTTTGCATCTCGCGAGCTGGGTTTGAAGGTCAGTTTCCAGTCCTCAGGCGGGGGCGTGAATCGAAGATTGTTCGGAGTTACGAACTCGCTACCGTGACCCACATCCAATTTGACGACCAATTCCTCATCAAGCACAGACCCGCCCTCCTCCAAGAGCCCCTTGATTGTAAATGCTTTCTCCCCATCGCCTTCATTGATGCCACCATCTACGAGGGTCAACCTCA
This sequence comes from uncultured candidatus Poriferisulfidus sp., assembly GCA_965214545.1. GTDB lineage: Bacteria > Pseudomonadota > Gammaproteobacteria > Poriferisulfidales > Poriferisulfidaceae > Poriferisulfidus. Next base: position 485,945 of record OZ243950.1, read on the forward strand.
TACTCGGTTTCTCGTCCTTGTCGATAATCTTGATTCGAACCGGTGCCTTGGTGAGAACGCCCTCCAGACTTATCTCGATCGTCTCCGTTCCTTCCCAGAAATTGTCGTCGACGGCCTCAATATGTATATCTGTTTTCGTAACCGACTCCTGATTTGCAGGAAGATTGAACTGAGTAATCCCCCTTAAATTGAAATCATGTCCTGTTCTACCTGGATTTATATATTGACAGAGCTTCTGCCTTCTCTGACTCTCGTTAATGGGTCCCGCGTCGGCAATTCCCTTACGCCCGTTTTCGCCCTTGGAGGGACATCTGAAATATCCAGTGACTGCATCTTGCGCCGTGTTGTCATTGTAGCGTCTAAGCGTGAGGTGCGGATTGTAATCCGCAGGCGCGCCCGAGCCGGCCGTGGATTCGTCTATCTCGGCGATGCTCGAGGTGAAGCTGAATATTTTGTTCTGGGTGTCCATGACGGTCACGGTCAGGGTTGCCGAAACCGAATCGTAGCCCCCGCCTGATGCCGTGTGCGTCAAGACCGTGGGCGCATCTTTCGCATCATTCTGCTGTAATGACACCACCGTCAGCGTCTGCTCGGTCTGCCAGTTACTTCGATCGAAGAACAGCCTCTTCACAGGGTTTCTGTTAGCCGCATTTTCGATTTGCATGTAGTAGTTGACTATCCCGGACACGGTCACGGCCACGGTCACCGGGCCGGTCGGCGGCTGGCTACCACCCAGCTTCACCGTGTAGGTGTCTCTCGTAGGGTGATTGGCGTTTTTATTGGTCTCGTTCAGCGTTATCGCCGTCTCGCTGAGGACGATGGACTGGGCTTGCGCCACCCCCGCAACACCCAGGAAAGCCAGGAAGGCGACCCCCCGAGCCGCATGACGCCAAGCCTGCCGAGAAACGCCTCTCTCAGGCCGCCGTCTGAAAAGGCCGGCCTCCCTGAAGCGCCCAACAAGAGAAATCACGCCCGGACCCCCTCATGCACAAGCCCGTGCAAGGCCGGTGATGGCAGATAGGACCCGGACCGTCTGTCCGGGCAGGCGTGAATTGCGGGGACACCTCGCGGCCGTGGCGTCCCACCGCCGCACCCGACCTCCAGGGCGCCGCAGGCCTCGCCCGAGCGAGCCTGCCGAAGGAATCGATTTAGAGGGGGGGGGGGGGGTCATGGGGAGTTCAGAATGGCACCCAAGGCGCTCCCTGGATCTCTCCTGCCGGAATCCAGGCCATGCCTGACCCGAACCGTCCCGGACGGAGCCATGCAAATCATCGAACCTGTCCTGTGGGCTGCGAATCGCAACCCGATGCCGGCTTTCAGTAAAAAATTCCTCTTGAAGCCTCGCTGTGCGAGGCGCTTCTTGCCAGACCAGGACTGTCATATGATCCACGATCATATTTCCTCCTGCTTCGGCCTTCTCTCATTCAAAGGCCAAGGCTCGTTCCTCAACTACACGACTTCCTCCCGATTCCGGGCGGAGTCGCGCTAGGCACAGCCAGAGTCCTTCGAAACTTTCCTAACTTGTGTCTAGGGTGGTGACCCCCCGAAGTCGCACTGATGCAATAGTAACAAAACAGTCACAAAAATGCAAGGCGTGCGCCGCACAGAAAAACTCGCCTAATCCATGAAATTCCAAACCTTTCCTGCCTCCTCACTCGTTCATATCCACCCGTGCCGCTCCGGCATCACGCCCCCCGCCGCGACACACCCGGAAACCGCCACGCGAAACCCGAATCGGGAAACCTGCCCTGTCCGCACGAACGCCCTCTCCTCCGGCCTTCCACCCCAGAGACGTTCCCCTAATAATTCTTTGTATTAATCAATAGTTACACATCATCTCTGATCGGAAAAACTACCATTCCTGCGCCCGCCCGCCGCGCCCGTCCCGGACTCATTCCTCGGCCGGCCCTCCCGCCCTCGCAAACACCTGGCCCGGATTCCGGAAGGCCTTGAATTCCAGCAGGTTGCCCGCCGGATCGCGCACGAACGCCGTCCCCTGCTCGCCGACTTCCCCCCGAAACCGCACGGTCGGCCCCAGATCGAACACCGCGCCGCAGTCGCGCAGACGTTCCACCAAAGTCTCCCACTGCCCCCACTCCAAAATCAACCCGAAATGAGGCACCGCGACGGATTCCCCGTCGACCGGGGTGCGGGCTTCCGCACGGGTCGCGTCGCAACAGTGCGCCGTGACCTGGTGCCCCATCAGGTCGAAATCAATCCACCGCTCGGAGCTGCGCCCGATGCGGCATTGCAAGACCCCGGCGTAAAAGGCTTCCGCCGCAGACAGGTTGTCGACCGCTATCGCCAGATGGAACCGCGGCCGCGACGCGCTCACGGCCGCACCGGGTGCCGGAGATAGGTCGGCTGGGCCTGCTCGAAGTCCGCCACCCGCCCGGCCTGAAAATCCCGCAGCGCAAGCGCCAGCACCGACCGGGCATCCGGACGCAGCTCGGCGATCGGCTCCGTCGCGCTCCTCTCCGCAGCCCGCCGCATCTCGGGCAGGACCCAGCCGGATCCGGCACCCTGCCACCCCCCAGGCAGCGAAGGCAACTGCGCGAGCAATTCCCCCGGCGTCGACAGCGATTCCGGGCTCAGTTCCACCACCCCTTCGGCGCTCCCCTCGAACAGCCCCCAATAAACCTCTTCCAGGCGTGCGTCCATCGCCACCAGCACCGGCGAACGCTCCTGCTCACTCCAGGCCCGCCAGGCCAGCGCCGCAAGCGACGAGACCGGCAGCAGCGCCAAGCCATGGGCGACCGCCAGCCCCTGTGCCAGCGCCGTGGCCACCCGCACGCCGGTGAAGGTTCCCGGCCCGCGACCAAACGCCACCGCCTCCAGGTCCGCGGCAGTCAACCCCGCCCCGCCGAGCAACTCGTCCACCTGTCCCAGGATGTGCCGGGTGTGCGCCCGCGGCACCGTCCGGGTACACGCCTCGACCCGTCCGCCCGCGGCCAGCGCCGCCGAGCACTCCTCGGTTGAGGTTTCCAACGCGAGCACGGCCGGCGCGTCTGTCATGCCACCCGCTCCCGCAGGAAGCCCAGCACGTGCTCGAGGTCGGTGCTGACCGGCATGTCCGGCAGGCCCGCCTTCAGAATCCGGCCATACCACTGGCTCTGCAGCCGCGGGTCGGCGATCACGGCCACGCCCCGGTCCGTCACGCTGCGGATCAACCGCCCCACGCCCTGCTTCAGCATCAAGGCGGCCCGCGGCAACTGCAACTGCCGAAACGGATCCCCGCCCGCTTCCCGGATCGCATCCATCCGCGCCTGGTAGAGCAGGTCGGTGTGCGACACGAACGGGATCTTGTCGATGATCACGCAACTGAGCGCCGGGCCGGGGATGTCCACCCCCTCCCAGAATCCCACCGAGCCGAGCAATAGCGCATCCGATTGTTCGGTGAAACGCTCCAGCAGCTTCCGCCGCGGCGCGTCGCCTTGCTTGAGCAGCGTGCAGTCCAGCCGTCCCTCAAGCCAGCGCCCGGCCGCCGCCATCGCGCGCAGGCTGGTGAACAGCAGGAAGGTTCGCCCCCGCAGTTGCTCAAGCAGCGGCAGGACCGCCGCGAGCATCGCCTCGTTGTACTCCGAAGTCCGCGGGTCCGGCAGGCCCGGCGGCAGGTACAGCCGCGTCTGCGCCTGGAAATCGAACGGGCTGTCGAGCTGCAAGGTGTCGGTCTCCGCGCCGAGACCCAGCTTTCGGATGAAATAATCGAAATCCCCGCCAACGGACAGGGTCGCGGACGTGAACACCCAGCACGGCGCATCGCGCGTGCGCGCCTGCGCCTTCGCGAAGACGCCGTTGATGTCGATCGGCACCTGGTGCAGGGTGAAACCCTGCCCGGTGAGGATCAGGTATTCGCAGCACTCCCCCTCGCCGCTCGGCCAGCCCGCCAGTTCCTCCGTCAGACGCCCGCAACGCTCGGCCAGGTTCTCGATATCCGGACTGTCCTGCCGGCGGTCTTCGACTTCCTGGCGCAGCAGGCCCAGCGTGGAGACCAGCGGCCGCACGCGCTCGGCGAACCCCTCCGGCGGCGGGACCCGAGCCCCCGGTGCCGTCCCCTCCAGCGCCGTCTGCAACTGCGCCGTCACCTGCTTCAGGGCCCGACGCACCCCACGCGCACACAAAGTCAACGCCTGATTCCCGTCCGGTTCGCGCTGCGCCACCGCCTCCGTATCGCGGCACAGCTGCTGGATCCGGCCCGTGCTCCACTGGTTGCTCCAGAACCCCTCCAGCACTTCCGCCAGCTTGTGCGCCTCATCGAAGACCCGCACCTCGAACTCCGGCAGCAACTCGCCCAGCGAATCCTCGCGCAGCGCCAGGTCGGCCGCAAACAGGTGGTGGTTGGCGATCACCAGGTCCGCCTGCTTCGCCCGCTCGCGGGCCCGGACCACAAAGCAGTCCTCGTATTCCGGGCAGGCCTTCCCGAGACAGTTCTCCAGCGTCGAGGTGATCGCCGGGATGACCGGGTCGTCTTCGGGACAGTCGAGCTCCGCCAGGTCCCCGGTCTCGGTGTCGCTCGCCCAGACCCGCAGTTTCCGTGACGACGCCTCCGCATCCTGCCCGAGACCGCCGGCCGCATAGGCCTGGTAGCGGTGGCGGCACAAGTAGTTGGCCCGGCCCTTCAGCAGGCAGACCCGGCTCCCCGTGCGCGCCGCCCCGAGCGCGACCGGTAGGTCCTTCTGGAATAATTGATCCTGCAGATGCCGGGTTCCGGTCGCGATCAGGGTCTTGCGCCCGGACGCCAGCACCGGCATCAGGTAGGCCAGCGTCTTGCCCACTCCGGTCCCCGCCTCCACGGCCAGCGCGCGTTCCCGGCGCAAGGCCTCCCACACCGCCGCCGCCATCGCACCCTGTTCCGCGCGCGGGCGGTAGCCGGGGACCGCCCGGGCCAGGCGTCCGTCATTGCCGAAACAGGTTTCCGAATCGAATTCCGGCGTCGCCACGGTCAGCCGGCATCCCCGAGCAGCGCCACGGCATGCACAGCGATGCCCTCGCCCCTGCCCAGTGCGCCGAGGCCTTCATGCGTGGTGGCCTTGAGGTTGACCTGCCCCGCCTCCAGCTGCAACAGCTGTGCCATCGACCGGAGTATGGCCGCACGGTGCGGCCCGAGCCGGGGCGCCTGCGCGATGACCGTGACATCAACGTTGATTACGTGAAAGCCCCGGGCCCGGATCTTTTGCAACACGTCCTGCAGCAGCTCGCCGCTCGCCGCGTCGCGGTAGCGCTCGTCGGAATCCGGAAAATGCTGGCCGATGTCCCCCAGCCCCGCCGCCCCGAGCAAGGCATCCATCAATGCGTGCAGCACCACGTCGCCGTCGGAATGGGCCGCCACGCCCTGGTCGTGTTCGATGCGCACCCCGCCGAGCCAAAGGCCGTCCCCGGCGGTGAAGGCGTGAATGTCATACCCGTGTCCAATACGCATAATCCGGATCCTGTTGCAAAATCGATTCGGCCCGGGCCAGGTCCTCGGGCCAGGTCACCTTTATATTATCCTCACGACTGGCCACCAGGCAGGGCCGGTAGCCGCCGTGCTCCATCGCCTGCGCCTCGTCGGTCACCTCCGTGCCCGTTTCCAGCGCCTGGCGCAGGCAGCGGTGCAGCGCGGCCAGCGCGAACAACTGCGGCGTTTGCGCGCGCCACAAAACCTGCCGGTCCTCGCTCGCCGCGACCCGCCCGCCCTCGGCGCGCTTGACGCTGTCGGTCACCGGCACCGCCAACAGCCCGCCGTCTGCATCGGACTCGCCCAGCAACTTCTCGACATCGGATTGCCAGACGCAAGGCCGCGCCACGTCGTGCACCAGCACCCAGGCGTCCTCCCCCGCATCCTGCCGCACGGCCTCCAGCCCCCGCAGGACGCTTTCGGCCCGGGTCGCCCCGCCGGACAATTCCCGGAACGCCACCGCCGCCGGCAACCGCGGCGGTTCACCGCCGAGCGCCGATTCCGGCAGCAACAGGGTAATGCTGCGGACCGTCGGGTAACACAGCGCAAACGGCCGCAGCGCATAGTCCAGCATCCGCCGTCCCCCCAACGGCGCATTCCACTTGGCACTGCCGAAGCGGGACCCGGAACCGCCGCCCGCCACCACCGCGTGCACCTCCTTCATCACAGCCGGCCCGCCCTCACGGCGCCTCGGACGCCGGGGCCGGGAGGACCGGTTCGACCGGAGACTCCTGGATCTCGGGCCCGACCAGCTGGTAGAACTCCTCGCCTTCCCGGATCATGCCCAAACGGTCCCGCGCCAAGCCCTCGATCCCCTCCAGCCCGGAGCGTAAATCCTCCAATTCCGCGGACAGGATGCGGTTTCGCTCAGCCAGGGTTTCATTTTCATCCTTCAAGCGCTGGACCTCCCCCGCCTGGTCCCACAGGCTCAACAAGCCTCCGTCGCCGGCCACCAGCAAGTACAGCAACGCCCCGAGCAACGCCGTCATCAACCCGATCAGCACGCGCATCGCGGAGACCTGCGCCCGTCAGGAAGAGGGATTCAGCGCCGCAAACGCCCCGGCCCCCGCGTAGCGTCCCTGCTCGCCCAGTTCCTCGGCGATCCGCAACAGCTGGTTGTACTTGGCCACCCGGTCCGAACGGGACAGGGAGCCGGTCTTGATCTGCCCGGCACCGACCGCCACCGCCAGATCCGCAATGGAGGTGTCCTCGGTTTCGCCGGAACGGTGGGAGATGACCACCCGGTAGTCCGAGTCCTGGGCCATCCGGATCGCCTCCAGGGTCTCGGTGACGGTGCCGATCTGGTTCAGTTTGATCAGGATTGCGTTGGCGAGACCCTGATCGATCCCCTGCCGGAAAATCTCGGGATTGGTCACGAAAACGTCGTCGCCGACCAGCTGGACGCGATCGGACAACCGCTCGGTCAGCCTCTTCCAGCCCTCCCAGTCGTCTTCCGCCAAGCCGTCCTCGATCGACAGGATGGGGTAGCGATCAACCCAGTCTTCGAGCAGATCGATCATTTCGTCCGACGTGAGGCTCCGGCCTTCCGACTCCAGGTGGTAACGGCCATCACGGTACAGTTCCGAGCTCGCGATATCCAAGCCCAGATGTACATCGCGGCCTGGCTCGAAGCCGCTGCCCCGGATCGCCTCCAGTACGATTTCGACCGCCTGTTCGTTGCTCTTCAGGTCCGGCGCAAAACCGCCTTCGTCCCCGACCGCCGTGTTGAGCCCCCGCGCTTTCAGGTCGCGCGCCAGCCGATGGAAGATCTCTGCGCCCCAGCGCACCGCCTCGGCCATGTCAGTCGCCCCAACCGGCATCAACATGAACTCCTGCATGTCGACACTGTTGCCCGCATGAGAGCCGCCGTTGAGCACGTTGATCATCGGCACCGGCAAGCGATACGACCCCGATCCGCCGAGCCACTGATACAGGGGAACCGATTGATCGCGCGCGGCCGCGTGAGCGCAGGCCAGCGACGCGGCCAGGATCGCATTGGCCCCCAGCCGGCCCTTGTTGTCCGTGCCGTCCAGTTCGATCATCCGGCGGTCCACCGCGGCCTGATCTGCCGCATCCATGCCGCGCAGGGCATCCTGCAATTCCCCATTGACATGTGCCACCGCCTGGCGCACCCCCTTCCCGCCAAATCGCGCCACATCGCCGTCGCGAAGTTCGAGCGCCTCGCGAGCTCCGGTCGAAGCCCCGGACGGCACGGCCGCGCGCCCCAACGCGCCCGTCGACAGAATTAGCTCGGCCTCGACCGTGGGGTTGCCCCGCGAATCGAGAATCTCACGAGCGTGAACAGAAGTAATCTCAGACATGGAAAATCCACCCGAATTATAAGGCACTCGAAGGTGGCCGATCTCTGGATCGTCCGCCCTACATCCCCCAGACTTCGATGTCCACTCCGCCCGACGACTCCCGCCGCCGAAATACCTTGTCGGCCCATTTCCGATCCGGATCCCGGTCGAAAATCACCAAGTGCCCCTCTTCGGCCCCGCAGGTATCCATATACCTCGCCGTCTGCTCCAGCCCTTCGCGAAGCGTCGCCTCCAAACCCTTGTGCAGCAGCTTGCATTCAATGACGAACTTGTGCCTCACTTCACCCTGCGGCCAGATCACCAGAAGATCGGTCCGCCGTTTGCCCAGCCCGTACTCCCGCTCCACCCGACCGCCGCCGTTGACGATGCGCTGCAGAAACGCCTGCAACAGCAATTGCGGGCCCGCTTCCTTGTACGCGAAACGTTCCAGCCAGTGCTCCGAATGCTCCTGGAAGAATTCCTGGAACGCGGCCAGCAGTTTACACAAGTCCAGACTCCCCTCGCCATCGATGTACCAGGCCGGTTTCTCCGCCAGGCCGACTTGCGTGGCATAGGTCAACTCGCGCGGCACCACTTCCCGGTAAATCGGGTTGGCGATCCGCAATGAATCTTCGCGGCTAGGGTCGTCGAGGGCAATCAGGCCAAGATCGCGCACGTACTCCAGGTCACGAGCAGAAAAGTCTTTCTCTGTTGCTCCGCTGAGCAACGGCTCGATCACGCGCCGCACCCGGCCCTCCTTCAATTTGTCTGCCAACTGGTCCAAATGCGTCTCGCGCGCCAGGATCAGGTCCTCTTCCGCCTCGCGCACGTCCTCTTCCTCGATCGCGCGGCCGTACGTCCGAACCTCACCCCCCTCGAAACACAGCCGTTTCGCCAAGGCGTTCACCAGCCACGGCTGGCCGTTCGTTCGGTTCCAGACCCTTCCCACCGCTTCCGGTGAAAATTCCTGCCCGGACTCTTCCGTATGCTGCGCCAGCAGTGCCGCGACGTCCCCTTTCAAAAAATCCCCTAGGCGCAGTGATTCTTCCTTGATGTTGAACGCACTGCCGCCCGCGATGATCTCGTTGGTCGAACCCGAATGAATCCGGTAGTCCCGAACGTCGCGAACCCCGCACAGGATGATACTCTGCGGAAACCCGCCCGGACGCCGATCGTAGCCCGCCCGCAGCTGGCGCAACACCGACAGCAGGGTATCGCCCACCAAGGCATCGATCTCATCAATGAAAAGCACCAAGGGGCGAGGGTCCAACTCCGCCCAGCGGACCAGCAGCGAACCCAGTACGCCATCCGGACCTTCTTCTTTCAGAATCCCTGGCCAGGTCTTGCGGGGAAATTCATCTCGGAGTGTTGAATAGGCCCGATTCGCCAGTTCTCCCATAAGCGCTCGCATCGCGCGCTCCGTATCTTCGCGGGCGGCTTGCCCTCTCTCGAAATTGGCGTACACGCAACGGTAGTCTCCTGCCTCACCCGAATTCAGATAGTCCCGCAATGCCAGCAAGGTGGATGTCTTGCCGGTCTGACGCGGCGCGTGCAAGACGAAATAGCGTTCGTCCTTCACCAAATTACAGATCTGATTCAGGTCAATCCGCTGCAAAAGAGGAATACAGTAATGTTTTCCCGGAACAACAGGGCCAGAAGTGTTAAAGAAGGGCATGCAGGAGAATCAAGGAAATGCCGGATACCTGATTCTACCAGCCTCAGCCGTCAGATTGGTGAAAAATCCGTCACTGCAGGAACGCTCAGAACTTGCTCCGGAAGCTCGGCCGATCTCTGGATCGTCCGCCCTACATCCCCCAGACTTCGATGTCCACTCCGCCCGACGACTCTCGCCGCCGAAATACCTTGTCGGCCCATTTCCGCCCCGGGTCCCGGTCGAAAATCACCAAGTGCCCCTCTTCGGCCCCGCAGGTATCCATATACCTCGCCGTCTGCTCCAGCCCTTCGCGAAGCGTCGCCTCCAAACCCTTGTGCAGCAGCTTGCATTCAATGACGAACTTGTGCCTCACTTCACCCTGCGGCCAGATCACCAGAAGATCGGTCCGCCGTTTGCCCAGCCCGTACTCCCGCTCCACCCGACCGCCGCCGTTGACGATGCGCTGCAGAAACGCCTGCAACAGCAATTGCGGGCCCGCCTCCTTGTACTCGAAACGTTCCAGCCAGTGCTCCGAATGCTCCTGGAAGAATTCCTGGAACGCGGCCAGCAGTTTGCACAAGTCCAGACTCCCCTCGCCATCGATGTACCAGGCCGGTTTCTCCGCCAGGCCGACTTGCGTGGCATAGGTCAACTCGCGCGGCACCACTTCCCGGTAAATCGGGTTGGCGATCCGCAATGAATCTTCGCGGCTAGGGTCGTCGAGGGCAATCAGGCCAAGATCGCGCACGTACTCCAGGTCACGAGCAGAAAAGTCTTTCTCTGTTGCTCCGCTGAGCAACGGCTCGATCACGCGCTGTACCCGAGCCTCCTGCAACTTGTCCGCCAACTGGTCCAAATGCGTCTCGCGCGCCAGGATCAGGTCCTCTTCCGCCTCGCGGATGTCTTCCGCCTCGATGGCCCGCCCGAAATCACGAAATTGACTGTGCGGAAAGCAGGTGCGGCTTGCCAGCGCGTTCACCAGCCACGGCTGGCCGTTCGTTCGATTCCAGACCCTTCCCACCGCTTCCGGACTGAATGCCTGCCCCGTCTCCTCCGTGTGCTGTTCCAGTAGCGCCACCACCTCCTGCCATGAGAAATCCCCCAGCCGCAGTGATTCGGCCTTGACATTGAAGGCACTGCCGCCCGCAATGATCTCGTTGGTCGAACCCGAATGAATCCGGTAGTCCCGCACGTCGCGAATCCCGCACAGAATGATACTTTGCGGAAACCCGCCCGGGCGCTGATCGTAGCCCGCCCGCAACTGGCGCAGCACCGACAGCAGAGTGTCCCCCACCAAGGCATCGATCTCATCAATGAAAAGCACCAGCGGACGAGGGTCCAACTCCGCCCAGCGGACCAGTAGCGAACCCAGTACGCCATCCGGACCTTCTTCTTTCAGAATCCCTGACCAGGTCCTGCGTGGGAATTCATCTCGGAGTGTTGAATAGGCCCGATTCGCCAGTTCTCCCATGAGCGCTCGCATCGCACGTTCCGTATCTTCACGGGCGGCTTGGCCTCTCTCGAAATTCATGTATACGCAGCGGTACTCGCCAGCCTGACCACTGTTGAGCAGATCGCGCAAAGCCAGCAGGGCCGAGGTTTTACCGGTCTGACGCGGCGCGTGCAGCACAAAATAGCGTTTGTCGTGAATCAGCGCCAGAATTTCGTCAAGATTCCAGCGCTCCAGTGCGGGGATGCAGTAATGATCCTCGGGAACGACCGGGCCCGTGGTGTTAAAGAAGCGCATGCAGGAGAATCAAAGAAATGCCGGATGCCTGATTCTACCAGCCTCACCCGGCAGATTGGTGGAAAACCCGTCACCGCAGGAACATTTAAAACCCACTCCGAAAGTCAGGCCGATCTCTGAATCGTCCGCCCTACATCCCCCAAACTTCGATGTCCACCCCGCCCGACGACTCCCGGCGTCGAAATATCTTGTCGGCCCATTTCCGATCCGGATCCCGGTCGAAAATCACCAAGTGCCCCTCTTCGGCCCCGCAGGTATCCATATACCTCGCCGTCTGCTCCAGCCCTTCGCGAAGCGTCGCCTCCAAACCCTTGTGCAGCAGCTTGCATTCAATGACGAACTTGTGCCTCACTTCACCCTGCGGCCAGATCACCAGAAGATCGGTCCGCCGTTTGCCAAACCCGTACTCCCGCTCCACCCGACCGCCGCCGTTGACGATGCGCTGCAGAAACGCCTGCAACAGCAATTGCGGGCCCGCCTCCTTGTACTCGAAGCGCTCCAGCCAGTGCTCCGAATGCTCCTGGAAGAATTCCTGGAATGCCGCCAGCAACTTCGGGATGCCCAGCTTCCCTTCCGGATCCACATACCACGCCGTCTCCTGCGGCAACTTCCGCTGCACTTCGTGGCTGAGCACTCGGGGCACCATTTCCGCATAAATCGGATTGGCCATCTGAAACGGCGCGGCCGGGTCCCGGTTGAGCAGACCCAAATCCCGCACATACTCGAAGTCCTCACCCGAACCACGAAAGTCCAAGCCCTCCCCGCTCTGCAAAATCGGCTCGATCACGCACCGCACCCGGTCTTCCCGCAACTTGTCCGCCAACTGATCCAAATGCGTCTCGCGCGCCAGAATCAAGTCTTCCTCCACCTCGCGCACGTCCTCTTCCTCGATCGCGCGACCGTAAGCCCGAACCTCACCTCTCTCGAAACACAGCCGTTTCGCCAAGGCATTCACCAGCCACGGCTGGCCATTCGTGCGATTCCAGACCGTTTTCACCGCTTCCGGTGAAAATTCCTGCCCGGACTCTTCCGTATGCTGCGCCAGCAGCGCCGCGACATCCTCTTCCGAAAAATCCCCGAGACGCAGCGACTTGGCCTTGATATTGAACGGGCTGCCACCCGCAATGATCTCGTTGGTCGAACCCGAATGAATCCGGTAGTCCCGCACGTCACGAACCCCGCACAGGATCACGCTGTGAGGAAAACCCTGCGGGCGCATGTCAAACCCGGCCCGCAACTGGCGCAGTACCGACAACAGGCTGTCGCCAATCAACGCGTCAATCTCGTCAATGAAAAGCACGAGCGGCCTTGGGTCCGCTTCCGCCCAACGAGCCAAGGCCGCGTTCAGGGCGCCTTCCGGACCCGATTTCTCCAAGATCCCGGGCCAGACTTCATCCAGGAATTCATCACCCAGGGTCGAGCGGGCACGGGAACCTAATTCATCCAAGATGGCGCGCATCGCCGGTTCCATATTCTCCCGCATCGCCTGGCCGCCCTCGAAATTTGCGTACACGCAACGGTAGTCCCCTGCCTCACCCGAATTCAGGTAGTCCCGCAATGCCAGCAAAGTGGATGTCTTGCCAGTCTGACGTGGCGCGTACAAGACGAAATAGCGTTTGTCGCGAATCAGCGCTAGAACCTCGTTGAGATTCCAGCGTTCCAGCGCAGGAATGCAGTAATGTTTTCCCGGAACAACAGGGCCAGCAGTGTTAAAGAAGCGCATGCCGGAGAATCAAGAAAATGCCGGATGCCTGATTCTACCAGCCTCACCCATTAGACTGGTGAGGAAATCCGTCGCCGCAGGAACATTCAAAACCCGCTCCGAAGATCAGGCCGATCTCTGAATCGCCTTGGACCTCAGGGCCGGTCCGAATCCCGGCCCCGAAGGCGCCGCCACCAGCCGCCCGCCTGCTGGCCCCGGGTGTTCGCTTCTTCGCGCACACGCGCGAGCAGGCGCCGCGCCCACGGGAATTCGCTGGCCAGCGTCGCCAGCCCCACCAGGATCACCACCAGCCCCGGCCCGGGCGTGACCAGCATGACCAAGCCGGCCAGCAGGGTCGCCCCCCCGACGATCAGCACGACCACGCGCCGCAGGGGTGCCGGAACCCTCACCCTCAGGCCCGCGGCAGGGTGACGCCGGTCTGTTTCTGGTACTTGCCACCGCGGTCCGCGTACGAGACCTCGCACGGCTCGTCCGTCTCCAGGAACACCAGTTGAGCCACGCCTTCGTTGGCGTAGACCTTGGCCGGCAACGGCGTCGTGTTTGAGAACTCCAGCGTGATGTGCCCCTCCCACTCCGGCTCCAGCGGGGTGACATTGACGATGATGCCGCAGCGCGCGTAAGTGGATTTGCCCAAACAGACCACCAACACCGAGCGCGGCACCCGCAGGTACTCGACGGTGCTGGCCAAGGCGAAGGAATTCGGCGGGATGATGCACACGTCGCCTTGGTAGTCCACGAAACTGTCCTCGGCGAACTGCTTCGGGTCCACCATCGCGGAATTGATATTGGTGAAAATCTTGAAGTGCGTGGAGCAGCGGACGTCGTAGCCGTAGCTGGAGGTGCCGTAGGAGATGACGCGCCCCCCCTCCACTTCGCTGACCTGGTTCGGCTCGAACGGCTCGATCAGGCGGGCCTGCTCGGCCGTCTGCCGGATCCAACGGTCCGACTTGATGCCCACGATCAGTCGTTCTGGATGACGATGCGCGGAAACTTGGCGCTGTAGTCCTTCGCCTGGGTCGCCAGCCGGGCGGCCGCACGCCGCGCAATAGATCGGTAAATCTGGCTGATCCGGCTGTCCGGCTCGGCCACCACGGTCGGCTTCCCGCTGTCGGTCTCCTCCCGGATTCGCCGGTCCAGCGGCAGCTGGCCAAGCAGCTCCACATCGTTCTCGCGAGCCAGGCTCTCGCCGCCGCCCGTACCGAAGATCGGTTCCTCGTGCCCGCACTGGCTGCACAGGTGCAGGCTCATGTTCTCCACGACGCCCAACACCGGCACTTCGACCTTCTGGAACATTTTCAGGCCCTTGCGCGCATCCAGCAGGGCAATGTCCTGCGGCGTGGTCACGATGATCGCGCCACTGACCGGAATCTTCTGCGCCAGCGTCAACTGCACGTCGCCGGTGCCCGGCGGCAGATCCACCACCAGGTAATCGAGGCCCCGCCAGCGGGTGTCGCCGAGCAACTGCTCCAGCGCCTGGGTCACCATCGGCCCGCGCCAGATCATCGGCGTCTCCTCGTCGATCAGAAACCCGATCGACATGGCCTGCAAGCCATGGCTCCTCATCGGTTCCAGGCTCTTGCCGTCCGGCGACTCGGGCTGCCCGGAGATGCCGAGCATGCGCGGCTGGCTCGGCCCGTAGATGTCCGCGTCCAGCATGCCGACGGTGGCCCCTTCCTCGGACAGCGCCAGCGCCAGGTTGATCGCCGTGGTGGACTTGCCAACGCCGCCCTTGCCGGACGCGACCGCCAGCACGTTCTTGATGTTCTCCATCGGCTTCAGATTCTTCTGCACCGAGTGCGCCTGAATCTCCCAGTCCACCTCGACCGCGACCCGGGCCGCGCCATCCAACTGCGCCAAGCGCGCCTCGACGGCCTGCGCCAGTTCGTCGCAGATGCCCTTGGCCGGATAACCCAGCCGGATCGCGATCCGGACCGCATCGCCGTCCACCGCCACGTCCTTGAGCGCCTGCGCCGCCACCAGGTCCTGGCCGGAACCGGGGTCCTGGACGTCCTTGAGCGCGCCCTCGATCTGTTCCCTGCTGAGCGCCATCGTCGATTCTCCTTGTCAATCCGTATTGTTTTTGCCGTCTGCTTCCCATTATACGGGCGGCCTCTACCGCCGGCTGGACTGCCGTGAAGCCAGACACATTCCCCGTGCTATGATTCCACAATGCACGCAAGGGGCTGCCTATGACCCGCCGCCAGCTACCCATTGGAATCCAGGACTTCCGGACGATCCGGGAGGAGGATTGCTATTACGTGGACAAGACCCCTCTCATCCGGGAGTTGGTCGAAGGAGGGCGCCACTATTTCCTGTCCCGGCCGCGCCGGTTCGGCAAGAGCCTGCTGGTGAGCACGCTCGAAGCCCTGTTCGAGGGTCAGGAGAAACTGTTTGAGGGGTTGGAGATCCACGGCCACTGGGACTGGTCGATGCGCCATCCGGTGGTACATCTGCAGTTTGGCGCGAAATACACGAAGCCGGAGGACCTTGAGGGGGATATCCTCACGCAACTGGCGGGAATCGAGGAAGATGCCGGTCTTTCTCCGACCACCCAGGTACAGAATGGGCCGCAACGGTTGCGGGATCTGTTGCGCCGCCTGCACAATGAGACCGGCCAACCGGTGGTGGTGCTGGTCGACGAGTACGACAAGCCGATCCTGGATGTACTGAAAGACACGGCGTTGTCGGAGGAGAACCGGGATTACCTGCGCGGCTTCTACGGCGTCATCAAGGACAGCGCCAAACATGTGCGGTTCGTGTTCGTGACCGGGGTGAGCATGTTCTCGAAGGTGAGCCTGTTCTCGGGGCTCAACAACCTGGATGACATCAGCCTGGATCCCCAATACGCTACGCTCTGCGGCTATACCGACAAGGAAATCGACACGGTGTTTGCACCGGAGCTTGAGGGTCTGGACCGGGAGCAGATCCGCGCCTGGTACAACGGTTACAGCTGGCGGGGCGACGAGGCGGTCTACAACCCGTTCGATATTTTGCTGTTGTTCAAGAAGCGCGAGTTCAAGGCGTACTGGTACACGACCGGAGGGCCCAAGTTCCTGTTCCAGCTAATGACGGAGAAGGGGGTCGGCCTGATGGAGATGGAGAACCGGGTGACGGACGAAGAACTGGTCTCGAAATTCGACGTGGGGGACATCGGGGTGGAAGCCTTGCTGTTCCAGACGGGCAATCTGACGATTACCGCCGAGGAGACGATCGGGGCGAAGACCTTTTATACGCTGGACTATCCGAATTTCGAGGTGAAGCAATGCCTGAACAGCGGGCTGCTGGAGTACTGGGGGCAGCGGGGGGATGAAGTGGTGGTTTGGGGCCGGCAGTTGTGCGGATGCCTGGAGTCGGGGGACTTCGAGGGATTTGGAGAAGGGCTGAAAAGTTTTTATGCGGGAGTGCCGTACCAGTGGCACACGAGCGGAGACTTGTCACGGTACGAGGCTTGGTACGGAGGCTTGCTGTATGCGTGTTTCCGGTCGAACGGAGTGGACCTGCGGGTGGAGGATGCCTCCAGCCGGGGCCGGGCGGACATGGTGGTGTTTCGCGGGGGCCAGGTGTTCGTTCTGGAGTTCAAGATGGCGGCAGAGGGCGAAGACGGGGAGGCGGCGCTGGATGCGGCCCTGGTGCAGATTCGGGAGCGGGGCTATGCGGAGAAGTACCGCGACCGTGGCGAGCCGATTCACTTGGTCGGGATCGCGTTCGGACGGGAGCAGCGCAACCTGCTGGGAGTGCGAGCCGAGCCGGCCTGACCGGGGGTAAATCCGCGACCTGCCCCGAGGCTCTCAAAAACCGGTTGCCGCCCCGAAATGGCCGGAGCGGGCTCCCGTTCCGGATTACTCCGCCACCGGCACACTCCGTGCAGCCAGACACATTCCCCGTGCTATGATTCCGCAATGCACGCAAGGGGCTGCCCATGACCCGCCACCAACTGCTACCCATTGGAATCCAGGACTTCCGGACGATCCGGGAGGAGGATTGCTATTACGTGGACAAGACCCCTCTCATCCGGGAGTTGGTCGAAGGAAGGCGGCACTATTTCCTGTCCCGGCCGCGCCGGTTCGGCAAGAGCCTGCTGGTGAGCACGCTCGAAGCCCTGTTCGAGGGTCAGGAGGAACTGTTTGAGGGGCTGGACATCCACGGCCACTGGGACTGGTCGGTGCGCCATCCGGTGGTGCGGCTGAGCTTTGACGGGAAGCATACGGAGCCGGGGGACCTTGAGGGGGAGATCCTCACGCAACTGGCGGGAATCGAGGAAGACGCCGGTCTTTCTCCGGCAACCCAGGTACAGAATGGGTCTCAACGGTTGCAGGATCTGTTGTATCGCCTGCATCGTGAGACCGGCCAGCAGGTCGTGGTGCTGGTGGACGAATACGACAAGCCGGTCCTGGATGTGTTGAAGGATACGGCGTTGTCGGAGGAGAACCGAGACGATCTGTGGGGGTTCTACGGCATCATCAAGGGCAGTGCCAAGCATGTGCGGTTCGTATTCATGACCGGGGTGAGTATGCTCTCGAAGGCGAGCCTGTTCTCGGGGCTCAACAACCTGGATGACATCAGCCTGGATCCCCAATACGCCACGCTCTGCGGCTATACCGACCGGGACATCGACACGGTGTTCGCACCGGAGCTTGAGGGTCTGGACCGGGAGCAGATCCGCGCCTGGTACAACGGCTATAGCTGGCGGGGCGACGAGGCGGTCTACAACCCGTTCGATATTTTGCTGTTGTTCAAGAAGCGCGAGTTCAAGGCGTACTGGTATGAGACCGGCTCGCCGAACTTCCTGTTCCGGTTGATGATGGAGAAAGAAGTGAACCCGATGCAGTTGGAGCAGCGGGTGGCGAGCGAGAAACTGGTCTCGAAGTTCGATGTAAGGGACATCGGGCTGGATGCCTTGCTGTTCCAGACGGGCAACCTGACGATTACCGCCGAGGAGACCGTCGAGGACACGACCTTTTACACGCTGGACTATCCGAATCAGGAAGTGCGGAAGAGCCTGAACGACGGGCTATTGGAGCACTTGGGGCAACGGGGGGAGGACGTGGTGGCCTGGGGCCGGCAGTTGTGCGGGCACCTGGAGTCGGGAGATTTCGAGGGATTTGGCGACGGGCTGAGAAGTTTTTATGCGGGGGTGCCGTACCAGTGGCACACGAGCGGGGAGTTGGCGCGGTACGAGGCTTGGTACGGAGGCTTGCTGTATGCGTGTTTCCGATCGAACGGAGTGGACCTGCGGGTGGAGGATGCCTCCAGCCGGGGCCGGGCGGACATGGTGGTGTTTCGCGGGGGCCAGGTGTTCGTGCTGGAGTTCAAGATGGCGGCAGAGGGCGAAGACGGGGAGGCGGCGCTGGATGCGGCCCTGGTGCAGATTCGGGAGCGGGGCTATGCGGAGAAGTACCGCGACCGTGGCGAGCCGATTCACTTGGTCGGGATCGCGTTCGGACGGGAGCAGCGCAACCTGCTGGGAGTGCGAGCCGAGCCGGCCTGACCGGGGGTAAATCCGCGACCTGCCCCGAGGCTCTCAAAAAACCGGTTGCCGCCCCGAAATGGCCGGAGCGGGCTCCCGTTCCGGATTACTCCGCCACCGGCACCCTGCGGCGCGGCCCACCCCCGCTACAATGGGCATTTCAACCGCCTCCTGTCCGATGTCCTCCCCGCGCCGCATCCTGGTCACCAGCGCCCTGCCCTACGCCAACGGGCCGATCCACCTCGGCCACCTGGTGGAGTACCTGCAGACCGACATCTGGGTCCGCTACCAGCGCCTGCGCGGCGAGGATTGCCTCTACGTCTGCGCGGACGACGCGCACGGCACCCCGATCATGCTGCTCGCGCAACAGCGCGGCATCAGCCCGGAGCAACTGATCGAGGAAATCGGCCGGCAGCACCGCGAGGATTTCGCCGACTTCCTGATCGAGTTCGACCGCTATCACAGCACGCACAGCGAGGAGAACCGCGATCTGTCCTGCAGCATCTTCGCGGCCCTGTCCGAGGCCGGCCATATCCGGCGCAAGACGATCTCGCGGTACTTCGACCCCGTCGCCGGGCTGTTTCTCTCCGACCGTTACCTGCGCGGCACCTGTCCGCGCTGCGGCGCCGAAGACCAGTACGGGGACGCCTGCGAGCAGTGCGGCGCCACCTACGAATCGAGCGAACTCGTCAACCCGCGCTCGACGCTCAGCGACGCGACCCCGGAACTGCGGGAAACCGAACACCTGTTCTTCCAACTCGGCGACTTCACCGACTTCCTGAAACAGTGGGCTGCGCACGGCGGCGTACAGCCGGAAATCAGGAACAAGCTCGATGAGTGGTTCGAGGCCGGACTGCGCGACTGGGACATCAGCCGCGACGCGCCCTATTTCGGTTTCGAGATCCCGGGCGCCCCCGGCCAATACTTCTACGTCTGGCTCGACGCGCCGATCGGCTACATGGCCAGCCACCTGAGCCTGTGCCGCGAACGCGGGCTCGACTTCGACGGCTGCTGGACCGCCGACAGCGACATCGAGTTGTATCACTTCATCGGCAAGGACATCGCCTACTTCCATACCCTGTTCTGGCCGGCCGTGCTGCACGGTGCCGGTTACCGGGTGCCGACCGCGGTGTGGTGCCATGGCTTCCTCACCATCAACGGCGAGAAAATGTCGAAGTCCACCGGCACCTTCATCGAGGCCCGCACCTACCTGCGCCACCTCGACCCGGAGCACCTGCGCTATTACTTCGCCGCCAAGCTGTCGGCCGACATCAGCGACATCAACCTCAACCTGGACGATTTCGTCGCCCGCGTCAACAGCGACCTGGTCGGCAAGGCCGTCAACATTGCCAGCCGCTGCGCCGGCTTCATCGAGAAGGAGTTCGGCGGGCGGCTCGCGGCGCGACTCCCGGAACCGGCGATGTTCGAGGACTTCGCCGCCGCCGCCGACGGCCTAGCCGAACACTACGAGGCGCGCCGCTTCTCCCACGCCATGCGCGACATCATGGCCCTGGCCGACCGCGCCAACCAGTACCTCAGCCAGCAAAAGCCCTGGGAGACGGTGCGCGACGACGCCACCCGCGAGCAGGCCTGGGAGGCCTGCACCCAGGGCCTCAACCTGTTTCGGGTGCTGGTCCTCTACCTGAAACCGGTGCTGCCCGCGCTGGCGGCCAAGAGCGAAGCCTTCCTCGACTGCGGCCCGCTCGACTGGGACGCCCGCCTGACCCCCCAACTGGACTGCCCGATCCGGCCGTTCACCCCGCTCTCCACCCGAATCGACCCAAAATCCGTCACTGCCATGATCGAAGAAACCAAATCCGCCAGCGCGCCGCCGCCCGAGCCCGCGCCCTCCGACACCCTCCCCTACGAAGACTTCGCCAAGGTCGACCTCCGGGTGGCCCGGGTCGTGGAGGCCCGCCCCGTCGAAGGCGCCGATCGGCTGCTGGCGCTGACCCTGGATATCGGCGACGGGCAACGCGAAGTCCTCGCCGGCATCCGCGCCACTCACACGCCGGAGCAGCTGCAGGGCCGGCTGGTCGTGATGGTCGCCAACCTGGAACCGCGCAAGATGCGTTTCGGCACTTCCGAGGGCATGATCCTGGCCGCGGGCGACGACGCGGGCACATGGCTGCTGACGGTCGACGACGGCGCACAGCCGGGCATGAAGATCCGGTGAGTGCCAGCCGGGTCGCCTGGATCGCCCGGTCCCAATGCGTGGGCTGCGCCCTGTGCATCGATGCCTGCCCATTCGACGCCATCGCCGGCCTCGCGCAGAAGACGCATTGCGTACTGCCGGACCTGTGCACGGAATGCGCCCTGTGCCTGCCGGCCTGCCCGGTCGATTGCATCTCCCTGCAACCGGACCCGGAACACCCGCCCCGCAATCACGACTATCGCCTGCGGGCACGCGACCGGGCCCGGCAGCGCCGGCAGCGACTGGCCGTGCTGCAGGACACGCACGCGCGCCGCTTGCAGGACGCGCACGCCCGGTTCCGCGACGGCAGCGCCGAGACGCGGCAGGCCGCCATCCGGGAGGCCGTCGGCCGTGCACAGAACCGCAGGGAACAACCCCGGTGATGGACGCGCGCCAGTGCGCGAAGATTTTCCACCGCTTCCGGAAGTTGTGCCCGGAACCGACCACCGAACTGCGCTACCGCAACGCGTTCGAATTGCTCATTGCCGTCATCCTGTCCGCCCAATGCACGGATGTCGCGGTCAACAAGGCGACGCGAAAACTGTTCGCCCGCGCGCGCACCCCGAAATCGATCCATGCGCTCGGCATCGCCGGCCTCAAGCCCTACATCCGCTCCATTGGCCTGCATAACAGCAAAGCCGCCCACATCATCGCCACCTGCGGCGTGCTGATCGAACAGCACGGCGGCCAGGTCCCGCACACCCGCGAGGCCCTTCAGGCCTTGCCCGGCGTCGGGCGGAAGACCGCGAACGTGATCCTCAACACCGCATTCGGGGAGCCCGTGATCGCGGTGGACACCCACATCTTCCGGGTCAGCAACCGGACCCGGATCGCCCCCGGGCGGACCGTGCGCGAGGTGGAGGACGGCCTAATGCGGCAGGTTCCCCGGGAATTTCTCAAGGGCGCGCACCACTGGCTGATCCTGCATGGCCGCTATACCTGCACCGCACGCAACCCGAAATGCCTGGAATGCGGGATTTCCGACCTGTGCGAGTGGCCAGAACGAGGTTCCTGAGGTTGTATAACTGCTTTTTTCTCCTATAGAATCAATGTATAAACAATATTATATAGATATAATAATTTATATTGAGTAAATTTACTCAATATAGTAAAACCGTTCTCCATGGACGAATACAAACGCTCTCAGGTGGACATGCTGGTCAACCGGCTGGCCGAAGATCCCCACCACTTAATTACCTTGTCCGGACCACGCCAGTCCGGCAAAACCACCATTGTGCTCCAGGCACTTGACATCCTCCGTAAAGCAGGATGGGAAAGCCATTATGTCGCAGTCGATCGACCCAGTTCTGCCATGCCCCCAATCTTCTCCGAGGCGCACGAATTCGAGTTCGATGACCCCCGGCCGCTTGATACCCATGGGCTGGTGCAACACTGGGAGCAGGCCCGACAGGAGGCGAAAAGACACAACCAAGGATTCATACTCGTGCTCGACGAGATCCAGAAAATTTCTCAGTGGTCGGGAACCGTCAAGGGCTTGTGGGATGCCGACCGGATAGAAAATTGTCCTCTGCATGTGGTCATTCTCGGCTCGTCCCCGCTGCTGATGCAGTCAGGGCTGACGGAAACCTTGGCCGGGCGTTTCGAGCCACTCGATGTCCGCCACTGGTCTTTCGGGGAAATGTCCCAGGCGTTCGGCTTAGACCTCCCTCAGTACCTTTACTTCGGCGGCTATCCGGGAGCCGCCCGCTTCTGCCGAGAGCAGGAACGGTGGCGCGAATATATCCTCAGGGCGATCATCGCAACCAATATCGAGCGCGACATTTTCTCGATGAACCGTGTGGACAAGCCTGCATTGCTGAAGCAACTCTTCGAACTGGGCACCGGCTATTCCGGGCAAATCATGTCGTACACCAAACTTCTGGGGCAGCTCCAGGATGCGGGGAACACCACCACTTTAGCGCGCTACCTGGACCTGCTTGCGCAGACTTGCTTGCTCGCTGGGCTGCCGAAATACGATGGATCTTTCCAGCGTACCCGGGCATCAAGCCCCAAGCTCAATGTCCTCAACACGGCCCTGATGACTGCCGGTTCGAGGTACTCATTCGAAGAAGCACGGGCAGACCGAACCTTTTGGGGGCACCTGACCAAAAGCGCAGCTGGGGCACACCTGTTCAATACCATGACCTCCGACATGCGCCTCCACTACTGGCGCGAGCAACCGCATGAGGTCGCCTATATTCTGCAACGCGATTCCCGGATTATCGCGATCGAGGTCAAGAGTGCCCGAGAGAAAACCTCCTTACAGGGTCTAGAAACTTTCGGAGGAAAATTCCACCCTTGGCGATCTTTGCTTGTCGGGGAAAACGGAATCCCCCTGAACGAGTTTCTGACGACCCCGGCACATCAATGGTTCTCGGAAACATGAAAGTGCTGCCGCTTCCTGCACCGCACGCAACCCGAAATGCCGGGAATGCGAGATTTCCGACCTGTGCGAGTGGCCCGGACAGCCGTCCTGAATCCGGATCCGGCCCCGGAAAATATCCCCGCTCGGGGAAGCCCACGCCAAAGTTTTTCCGTTATCTGGTCTGTTACAATCATGTGACAATTTCTGTCCCCATTTATCAAGGAGTATCCGATACCATGAACCAGAAAGATCTAAGCCCCATTGCACTCGCCTTGGGCATCACCGGCGCACTGGCGTGTTCCAGCGCCATCGCCGCCGACGACCCCTTCAGCCTGACCGAACTGTCCTCAAGCCACATGGTGGCCGGGGAGCATGGGGGCGAAGGCAATTGCGGCGAAGGCAAGTGTGGTGAAGGCAAATGTGGCGAGGACGCCGAGGGCGGCGCCGAAGAGGCCGCGGACGGCGAAGCTCCTGCTGAAGGTGAAGCCGAAGAGGCTGAAGAAGGCGAAGAAGGCGAAGAAAGCGACGCCGAGGCTTCTGAAGGCGAAGCAACCGAAGGCGAGTAAAGCCTGAGCTTGCCGGGCACGCAAAGTGCCCGACACCAGACTCCCGGAGGGCGCGGAGTGAATCCAGACCCTTCGGGAACTCCCCGCTGGACGGCACCGCCCCGGTGCCGCCGGACCCGTGACGAGGACCCGAACCATGAACCTGATTCGCTGTGCCTGCCGTGCCTACCACTCCCTTGACCGTCTGCAGCCGCTTGACTTTCTGCCGCCGCTGCTGATACGGCTGTACCTGGCCCCCATCTTCATCGAGGCCGGGACCCGAAAACTCGACTTCCCGAGCCTGCTGCCGAACGCCGGCACCGTGCAATGGTTCGAGTACGGCCTGGAACTGCCGTTCCCGGCCCTGATGGCCGCCCTCGCCGGCTGGGCCGAACTGTTCGGCGGCATCCTGCTGCTGGTCGGCCTCGCCACGCGCTGGATGAGCCTCCCCCTGATGGTCACCATGGGCGTCGCCGCCGTCGCCGTGCATTGGAAGAACGGCTGGCTCGCAATCGCCACCGGCAGCGGCTTCTTCGCCACCGAGCGCACCGTCGAGGCCGTCGAGCGGCTGGCGGTCGCCAAATCCATCCTGCGCGAGGACGGCGACTACGCCTGGCTGACCGAGCACGGCCGCCTGGTCATGTTGAACAACGGCATCGAATTCGCGGCCACCTACTTCATCATGCTGCTGGCCCTGTTCTTCCTCGGCCCGGGGCGTTACCTCAGCGTGGACTACTGGATCTCGCGATCCTGCCGGAATGCCTGCTCCCGTGACTGAGCTGCCACGCCCGCGCAGCTCGGGCCTGGGCCTGCGTCGTGATCTCCTCGACGCCTTCCTCCACTTCGAGGACGGCGCGATCGATTTCTTCGAGGTCGCCCCCGAAAACTGGATTGGCCTCGGCGGCTCCCTGAAATCCCGTTTTGACGCACTCGCCGAACGCTATCCGATTACGACGCATGGCCTGTCCCTGTCGCTCGGCAGCCCGGCCCCGCTGGACCGTGACCTGCTCGAGGGCATCCGCGGCTTCCTGGACGATTACGGCATCGGCCTGTACAGCGAACACCTGAGCTATTGCTCGGATCACGCGCAGCTCTACGACCTCGCGCCCATCCCGTTCACGGAAGAGGCCGTGCATTACGTCGCCGGGCGGATCCGCGAGGTGCAACAGGCGCTGGATCGCCAGATCCTGATCGAAAACGTCTCCTACTACGCCGCGCCGGGCAAGCAGATGGAAGAGATCGACTTCGTCCGGGGCGTGCTGGAGGCGGCGGATTGCCTGATGCTGCTGGACGTCAACAACGTCTACGTCAACTCGGTGAACCATGGCTACCGGCCGCGCGATTACCTGGAGGCCCTGCCCGCCGAACGGGTGGCGTACTTCCACATTGCCGGCCATTACAACGAGGCCGAGGACCTGATCATCGACACGCACGGCGCCGACGTGATCGAGCCGGTCTGGGACCTCCTGGACCACGCCTACGGGCGCTTCGGCCCGTTGCCGACCCTGCTCGAACGCGACTTCAATTTCCCGCCGGTCGATCAACTGCTCGGGGAAGTCCGGCGCATCCGCGACCATCAGGCCCAAGCCCCCGATTCCGTCTGACGCGATGGCCGCGCCCCCCGACTTCCAGCGCGTCCAGGAAGAGTTCTGCGCGCACCTGCGCGACCCGCGCCGGCACCCCCGCCCGCCCGGCATCGAGGAGCGGCGCATGGCCGTCTACCGCGACCTTTTCTTCAACAATATCCAGAGATTAATCGAGCGTTCGTTCCCCCTGACCGCCCAGATGCTCGAACCGGATGTGCGGCGCGAACTGTCCTACGCCTTTTTCTCACAGCACGGCTGCCGCACCCCGTACTTCCACGAAATTGGGCAGGAATTCGTCGACTACCTCTCCCGGGAACATGTCTCCGAACCCGAGATCCCCCCCTTCCTGGCGGAACTCGCCCACTACGAATGGATCGACGTCAAGGTCCGGCTCAGCGACAAGGCCGTCCCGCACCCCCCGGAAAAGATCGACCCGGACGGCGACCTGCTGGACGCTCCCGTCGTCCTGTCTCCGGCCTCGGAACTCTGCATCTACGCGTACCCGGTGCACCGCATCAGCCAGGACCTCCGGCCGCAGCAAAAATCCGAGGTTCCGAACTTCCTGTTCGTGTTCCGCAGCCCTGCCGGAAAGACCCGATTCATGGAACTCAACCCCATCGCCGCCCGACTGATCGCCCTGCTGAAGGATCAGCCCGGAGTGTCGGCCCGGTCGCAGCTCGAGAAGTTGGCCGTCGAACTGGGCCGGGACACGCCTGGGGGCGTGGTGGACGGCGGCTTGCAGGTTTTGGAGCGACTGCGCAAGCGCGGTGCCGTACTCGGTGTGCTGAAGCCCTCGTCCTGATCCGGCTCCAGCCGTTTCGCCGACGCCCCCGCAAGCCGCCGGACTTCCCGCCTCCCGTTCAGCCACTCCTGGAGCAGGATCCAGATCTCCCGCAGCGAAACCTTCCGCTCCAGGCTTTCGTAAATGGCCAGGAAAAAACCCGGCTGGCACAGCGGATCCACCGTCTTGTCATAGCTCTGGTAGCGGCGCATGAACTCCTCGTACAGGAGATGTTGCAGGTCTTCCGACAGGATCCGGGGGCGCCCCCGGCACTGCCGCCCATGCATCTCGCGCGCCGCCGCGTACAACTCGCAACTCATGCCGTAATAGCGCGTCATCAGGTCCCGCGGCGCACCGGCGCGAATCAGTTCCGCGCACTGGGCGATCCAGCGAGCGGACGCGATCGCCGTGTCGATCGACTGCTCCAGGAGCTTGTTGTCGATCTCCACGGTGGTGAAGAACCAGAGATACCGAGCCAGCTTCTGCAGTTCCACCCAGGGGCGCAAGCTGATGAACTCCGCCTGCTCCGGATCCAGGCCGATCTCGGCGAGCGCCTGCTGCTCGCTGCGGCGGTACAGGGTAATGATGTGATTGAACACATGCAGGCAGAGATCGACCTCCTTGGTCTTGGACCGGGAGCCGCTGAGGGAAACCGGATCCTCGACGACCAGGCGGTTGCATTTCTCCAAGCTTGTGAATTGCAGCTTGAAGATCGTGAAGCGCCCGGCAATATCGCTGAGCGTATTGCTTTCAAACGCAGAAAGCCTGCTGATTCGATGCGCCAGCCCGAGGTCGATATTCAAGGCATCCAAGGCGGCCTTGTCGGCATCGTGATAACAACGAGAAATGTAACTGATAAGGGCGAAGCTTGAGGAGTTTCTTGTTTTCATTATTCTGTCTCCGTGCCCAGGCTCCACCTACCGCTCCATGCAGCCCGACATAGGCAGGAAACTCCCGCCGGACGGTATCGAAGATCGGCAGACGCCGGGATTTGGGGGAAAGGATCAACCGGAAATAAGGGGGGGCCTTCATAACCGACCGGTCGGCACTGCTACTCATCCAGTTTTCCGCGCCAACCAATACCGCAAGCCGCCAAAACACTTCCTTGTGCAAAGAAGAACGCATGGGTCTTAGTCCTGTCTCGACGATGCAAGGCATCTGCGAAAAAATATACACCATGGAAAACACTTGTCAACACGGGGGGCTTCACGCCTTTTCTATAGCCAATACGCCGTCTTCGTCATCACCCGGGCCGCCGCCGCCATGCCGAAGCGGACCGGTTCCGGGACCCTCTCGGCGCCGGCCTCGGCCGCCTGCCGCCGATGGCTGGCCTCGTCTTTTCTCATCTGTTCGACCACCGCGCGGCTGCGGGCATCCTCCTCCGGCAGGCGCACCAGGTGGGACTCCAGGTGCGCGCCCACCTGGCGTTCCGTCTCCTCCACGAAGCCCAGGCTCCGGCGATCCCCAGCCAGGCCGGCGGCCACCCCTATGGCCAAGGAGCCCAAGCCCCAAAGCGGCGTCAGCCAGCTCACCCTGGAATCCAGTTCGCACAACCTCTGCTCGCACCAACGCAGGTGGTCCGTTTCCTCTCGGGCCGCTTGACGCATGTGGGTGCGCACCGCGTCACTGCGCGCCGTCAAAGCCTGCCCCAGGTACAAGCCCTGCGCGGCGATCTCCCCCGCATGGTTGACCCGCATGAATGCGGCGGATTCCTGCTTCCGAGGGGTGTCCAATTCGCCGTCGGGCAACGACTCTGCCGGATACGGCCTCGCCGCCGCGGGCGGAGGATGGAAATCGGAAAGCCAGCGGCCGGCTTCATTCAACACGTGATCCAGCAGGTTCATTCGGCGCATGGTTAACCTCGCAATTGTTCGCGCAACAAGTTTACGGGATGTTTGACGGCGGCGTCCACACCGGCCGCGCGGAACGCCCCGCGCAGGTGCAGTGCGCAGCCAACGTTCGCCGTCACCAGGACGTCCGCCCCGCTGCGCGCAAATTCCTCGACCAAGCCATCCGCCAAGGCCCGGGCCGTCTGCGGCGTGCGGAACATGGCCACGCCCGCTGCGCCACAACACGGGGTGCTTCCGGATTCGATCACGTTCAAGTCCGGTATTTTTCGCAACAGGCGGGCCGTCGAGGCCGTCTCTCGCAAGACATTGCGGGCGCTGCAGGGATGGTGCAACAGGACCGTCTTGCGCAAGGGCCGAAACGACAGTGCCTCGTGCCGCGACGCGAGGTAGGCCAGTATTTCACCGGGCTTGCCCGCCCAATCCGCCGCCCTTTCTCCATCCAGCAACCGCGGATAATCCATCAGCTCCGCCGCGCATCCGGTGGCGACCGAGACCAGGCGGTCCAATGCCCGCAGGTCAATACGGACGGCATTGCCGTGCACATGCGCATCGGCCCTCGCGGCATGGCCCTGGTGCCGGTCCAGTGCGCCGCAGCAACCGGACCCCTCGACCCACGACACCCGGGCACCGCAATGCTCCAGCAGAACCGCCGCGTCATTGAGCGTGGCCCGGTCCACCGTGTCCGACACGCACCCCGTGAACAACCCAATCTCGGGGCTGCCCGTCTCCGCCAGGCGCTTGCGCCGCAACACGACGGCCTCCGGCAGCAAGGCCAGCAGCGGCTGACCGATTCGGGCAAGACCGCCGGCGGCCGCCAGCCAGAACCCGAGACGCAGCCCGGCGCGGGCCGCCGCGGAGCCGAACAGGCGGCTCCACCAAATCCCTCGGGCAGGCCAGCGCGCGCGGGCCCGGTCCATCACGCGGCCGAACGGGACCTGGGCGGGACAGACGCTTTCGCAAGTCCGGCACAGCAGGCACCCGTCCAGCCGGGCCTGGAGCGCCGGGCCGGGATCGATCCGCCCCCCGGCCAGCGCCGCGATCAGTTCGATGCGGCCCCGCGGGGAATCCCCCTCGCGGCGGTGGATCCGCCAAGTCGGGCAATGCGGCAGGCAAAGGCCGCACTTGACGCAGCGGTCGGTGTCCGCCTGGATTCCGGATAGGGGAGAACGCGCATGCATGCGCCAACAATACCAGAGATTTCGAACCCGCCCCCGCGCCAACCCCACAACTTCATAAAAATAAATTATCAGAAGAAGGATGTTCATACAAAACCAGAATAGCCCGGGTTTGTTCACACCCGCCCCGGCATATTCCCCCGGCAAATGGGCCGGATCCGCGCATTTCCCCGGCCATTTCGGAGTTTTCCACAAAATTCACGAGATTCTCCACTTAATCTTAGAGTCTATTCCACTGCTTATAGTGCTTGACACGAATGATTAACCCTATATATTGTGGTAACCTCCTCCTGCAGGAGGAAAAGATCGGTCCGGGACCCCGTAGCCCTCCCGGATGGGGCCCACAACTCGAAGAGGAACGCAAAAAAAAATGACCACTGAAAGCATCTCCGAACAACCGGTCGCCAGCAAACCGAGCATTGCCGCAGGGGCACCGCGCCCGAACACGCTCACCGAGGCCAGCCTGCAGGCCACCGCCCCCGGGGAATACCGGGTCATCCGACGCAACCGCCAACTGACCCCGTTCGACGAATCGAAAATCCGGGTCGCCATCACCAAGGCCTTCCTCGCGGTTGAGGGCGGCACCGCCGCCGCATCCAGCCGCATCCACCGCGTGGTCGACGACCTCACCCGGCAGACCGTCCATGCGTTGACTCGCAGCCATCCGGAAAACGGCACCTTCCACATCGAGGACATCCAGGATCATGTGGAACTGGCCCTGATGCGCGGAGGCCACCACAAGGTGGCCCGGAAGTACGTGCTGTACCGGGAGGAACGCGCTCGTGAGCGGGCCGAGAAGGAAGCAGACGAAACCAGCGCCGAGGCGCAGCCCGCCGCCCTCCTGCAGGTCAAGGCCGCCGACGGCTCCCTGTTCCCGCTGGACACCGAGCGCCTGCACACGCTGGCCGAGAAGGCCTGCCAGGGGATTGAGGACGTCGAGCCCGGCCCCGTCGTGGAGGAGGCCTGCCGCAATCTTTACGACGGCGTCCCCGAGATCGAGGTTGACCGCCAGCTGACGATCAGCACCCGCAGCCTGATCGAGAAGGAACCGAACTACACATTCGTCGCGGCGCGGCTCCTGCTGCACAGCCTGCACCAGGAAGCGACGGGCTTCGTCTATGACGCGCCCGCGCAGACGCAGGGCGTGGAAATGACGGTCGACTACACCGACTACTTCCCCCGCTACATCCGCCGCGGCACCGCACTTGAACTGCTCAGCCCCCACTTGGCACAGGAATACGACGTGAGCAAACTCGCCGCCGCCATCGTGCCGGAGCGGGACATGCAGTTTACTTATCTTGGCCTGCAGACATTGTATGACCGCTACTTCATACACTCGAACAGCACCCGTTTCGAAATGCCTCAGGCCTTTTTTATGCGCGTGGCCATGGGCCTGGCCGGCCCCGAAGTAGACCGGGAAGCCCGGGCCATCGAGTTCTACAACCTGCTGTCGACCTTCGACTTCATGAGCTCGACCCCGACCCTGTTCAACTCCGGCACCCTGCGCCCGCAACTGTCCTCGTGCTACCTGACCACCGTGCCGGACGACCTGGATGGCATCTTCAGCGCCATCAAGGACGATGCCATGCTGTCCAAGTTCGCCGGCGGCCTCGGCAACGACTGGACCCGGATTCGCGCCATGGGATCGCACATCAAGGGCACCAACGGCCGTTCCCAGGGCGTCGTGCCCTTCCTCAAGGTCGCCAACGACACGGCCGTCGCCGTCAACCAGGGCGGCAAACGCAAAGGCGCCATGTGCGCCTACCTCGAAACCTGGCACCTGGATATCGAGGAATTCCTGGAACTGCGCAAGAACACCGGCGACGACCGGCGCCGCACGCATGACATGAACACGGCCAACTGGGTCCCCGACCTGTTCATGAAGCGCGTCGCCGACGATGCCGACTGGACCCTGTTCAGCCCGAGCGACACGGCCGACCTGCACGACCTGGTCGGCGGCGAGTTCGAAACCCGCTACACCCAGTACGAAACGATGGCGGCGAACGGACAACTCTCGAACTCCAAGACAGTCCGCGCCAAGGACCTGTGGCGCAAGATGCTGGGCATGCTCTACGAGACCGGCCACCCCTGGATCACCTTCAAGGATGTCTGCAACCTGCGCTCCCCCCAGCAGCACCACGGCGTCATCCACTCGTCCAACCTGTGCACCGAGATCACGCTCAACACCTCCGACGACGAAATCGCCGTCTGCAACCTCGGTTCCATCAACCTCGCGGCCCACGTCGACGAGAACGGCCTGATGATGGAGAAACTCGAGCGCACCGTGCGCACCGCCATGCGCATGCTGGACAACGTCATCGACTACAACTACTACAGCGTCGTCAAGGCTCGCCGCTCCAACCTGCTCCACCGCCCGGTCGGCCTCGGCCTGATGGGCTTCCAGGACGCGCTCTACCGGCTGCGCGTCCCCTACGCCAGCGACGAAGCGATCGAGTTCGCCGACCGCTCCATGGAGGCGATCAGCTACTTCGCCATCGACGCCTCCGCCGACCTCGCCCAGGAACGCGGCGCCTATCCCAGCTTCCCCGGCTCGTTGTGGTCCCAGGGCGTCCTGCCCATCGACTCGATGGACCGGACCCGCCAGGCCCGCGGCGACGAACGGTTCTACCAGGTCAACACCGACACCACGCTGGACTGGGACACGTTGCGTGAAAAAGTGCGCCGCGGCCTGCGCAATTCCAACACCATGGCGATCGCGCCGACCGCCACCATTTCCAACATCACCGGCGTGACGCAGAGCATCGAGCCCACCTACCAGAACCTGTTCGTCAAGTCCAACCTGTCCGGTGAATTCACGGTCATCAACCTGGCCCTGGTGCGCGACCTCAAGGAAGAGGGCCTGTGGGACGACGTGATGGTCAACGACCTCAAGCACTACAACGGCGGCATCCAGGACATCGCCCGCATCCCGGATCCGCTCAAGCAGCTGTATCTCACCGCATTCGAACTCGACCCGCGCTGGCTGGTGGAGGCCGCCTCGCGTCGGCAGAAGTGGATCGACCAGGCGCAATCGCTGAACCTGTACATGGCCAAGCCGTCCGGGCGTGATCTCGACAACCTGTACAAGCTGGCCTGGGTTCGCGGCCTGAAGACGACGTACTACCTGCGCTCGCTCGGCGCCACGCATGTCGAAAAAAGCACCGGCGACGAACGCAGCCAACTCAATGCGGTCACCGCGAATGCGCCCGCCCCGGACACCGGCGAAAGCGCCACCCCGTTCTGTTCCATGGACGAGGATTGCGAGGCTTGCCAGTAGCCCCCGAACCGACCAAGGAGGATCGCTATGACATCCATGACCCAAACCGCCTGGGACGACCCGCTGGCTCCGACGCCCACCCCGGCCCCCGCCGCCGGGCCCGCCCTGGAATCGCGCCTGCCCGAGCCCCCCGCCGTCACGGACAATCCGGCCGCCGAAGCCGGGGCCGGGGCCACCGGCCTGGAAGCCCTGGAGATGGGCGCGGCCCGCATCCAGGTCGACGACAAGCAGATCATCAACTGCCGCGCCGATCTGAACCAGCTGGTTCCCTTCAAGTACGCCTGGGCCTGGGAGAAATACCTGTCCGCCTGCAACAACCACTGGATGCCGCAGGAAATCAACATGACCGCGGACATCGAGTTGTGGAAAAGCCCGGACGGCCTGACCGAGGATGAACGCCTCATCGTCCAGCGCAACCTCGGGTTCTTCTCCACCGCCGATTCGCTGGTCGCCAACAACCTGGTCCTGGCCGTGTACCGGCACATCACCAATCCGGAATGCCGGCAGTACCTGCTGCGCCAGGCTTTCGAGGAAGCCATCCACACCCATGCCTACCAGTACTGCGTCGAGTCGCTGGGCCTGGACGAAGGCGAAGTGTTCAACATGTACCGCGAACTGCCGTCCGTCTCGCGCAAGGCGGAGTGGGCGCTGCCCTACACCCAGAGCCTGGGCGACCCGGATTTCCATACCGGAACCTACGAGAACAACCAGCGCCTGCTGCGCGACCTGATTGCGTTCTACGTGGTCTTCGAAGGGATTTTCTTCTACGTGGGGTTCTCGCAGATCCTGTCGATGGGCCGGCGCAACAAACTGACCGGCGTGGCCGAACAGTTCCAGTACATCCTGCGCGACGAGTCCATGCACATGAACTTCGGGATCGACGTTATCAACCAGATCAAGATCGAAAACCCGGAATTGTGGTCCAGCGAATTCCAGCAGCAGATGGTCGATCTGGTCCTGGAAGGCGTGGAGCTGGAAATCGCCTACGCCTACGACACCATGCCGCGCGGCATTCTTGGAATGAACGCCCCCATGTTCGAGGACTACGTCAAGTTCATCGCCAACCGCAGGCTGGCCCAAATCGGCCTGGAGGCCCTGTTCCCCGGCGCGCAAAACCCGTTCCAATGGATGTCGGAAACCCTGGACCTGAAAAAGGAAAAGAACTTCTTCGAAACCCGGGTGACCGAATACCAGACTGGCGGGGCGCTGAGCTGGGACTGACCCCCGCTTGAGGCCCCCCCGGCGCACGCAGAATTCCGCAGGCGCCTTTTGATTGGAGAACACTGCTGATGTTCGCCCGCCCGGCAGGGCACGACGACCGGCCGGTCACCCTGCGCAACCGGATCGGGCTGTGGCTCGGACCGCTGGCGTTCGTCCTGATCCTCGCCTTCACCGACCTCGACCCCGGCAACCCGATGGTCACCCGTATGGTGGCCGTCACCGCCTGGATGGCCATCTGGTGGATCTCTGAGGCCATCCCGCTCGCCGCGACCGCCTTGATGCCGCTGGTACTGTTCCCGGCCATGGGCATCATGCGGGGCCGCTACACCGATGTCTCCCGGCAGGTCGACTTCGGCGACACCGCACTCGGCGGCGGACTGACGCCCGGCGAGTTGAGCATCAGCTTCCACAACGTCGTCGGCCAGTACATGAGCTGGGTGAGCTTTCTCCTGTTGGGCGGGTTCCTGGTGGCGATCGCGGTCCAAAAATGGAACCTGCACAAACGCATCGCCTTGAGCATCCTGCGCATCATGGGCGGACGGCTCGACAGGCTCATCCTGGGGTTCATGCTGACCGCCACCTTTCTCTCGATGTGGCTGTCCAATACCGCCACCACCCTGATGCTGCTCCCGATCGCGCTGTCCGTCATCCTGTTCCGCGAGGAATTCCTCGCCACCCAAACCGCTCCCGGCTCTCCCCCGCATCCCCGCGAACAGAATTTTTCCCTCGCCCTGCTGCTGGGCCTGGCGTATGCCGCCTCCATCGGCGGTATGGCCACCTTGACGGGAACCGCCCCCAACGCCATTCTGGCCGCCCAATTCGAGCAGCTCTATCCGCAGGCCCCCCCGATCTCTTTCGCGTCCTGGTCGATGATGGCCATGCCGTTCTCGTTCCTGTTCCTGGGATGCGCGTGGCTCCTGCTGACCCGCTTGGTCTTCCCCCTGCCCCCGACCGGGCATTTCAGCGGCGGCGAGTTGATCCTCCGGCAACATCGGGAACTCGGGCCGATGCGCTCCGAGGAAAAAAAGGTCCTGGCGGTATTCGTGGCCTTGGTCGTGCTGTGGTTTACCCGCAAGAAACACCTGTTCGGCAGCGATGTCGACCTCTATGGCTGGAGCCATTACCTGGATGGGCTGCTGACCCGGCTCGATATGGCCGCCGTCGGCCCGATGATGGATGACAGCACGGTCGCCATCGCCATGGCGCTGCTCCTGTTCGCACTCCCCGCCACCTCGACGCGCGGCCGCTTGCTGGATGCCGATGACCTCAACAAGGTCCCCTGGGGCGTATTGATCCTGTTCGGCGGCGGCCTGGCCCTGGCCAAGGGCTTCGGCACGTCCGGCCTGTCTGCCTGGGCCGCCCAGCAGTTTGAAGTCCTGCTGCACGACAGCAGTTCGCTTGTGGTCGTGATGAGCACGGTCGGCTTCATCACCAGCCTGACCGAGCTGACCTCCAATACGGCCACCACCTCCACCGCCATCCCGATCATGGCCAGCCTCGCACAAGGCATCGAAGTGCACCCCTTGCTGTTGCTGATCCCGACGGCCCTGGCGGCCTCCTGCGCGTTCATGCTGCCGATTTCCACCCCGCCCAATGCCATCGTCTACGGGTCGCGACGCGTCCCGATCATCAAGATGATCATCGCCGGAGTCTGGCTCGACATCCTGTCGGTGCTGATCTTGACCGTACTGGTCTTCAGCCTTGGGCACTGGGTCTTCGGCCTGCTGGGCGAGTTCCCCGACTGGGCCCTCCCGTAAATCCACCCCCTCGTTCGACCTGCCATGAACCCATTCTCTGACCGCGTCGCCATCATCACCGGAGCAGCCGGAGTGCTGGGCCAGGCCACCATCCAGCGCTTTGCGGAATGCGGCGCCATCACCGTTGCCGTGGATCTCGATGCCCCGCGATTGGAAGACCTGCCCGCGTCTGCGGCCCATGCCTGCGACCTGACCGATGAGGCTTCCGTACAGGAAACTTTCGATGCGATCCGCCAGCAACACGGCCGCATCGACATCCTCGCCAACATTGCGGGCGGCTTCGCGATGGGCCCGAAAATCGAGGAGACCACCTTGGACGATTGGGCCGGCATGTTCCGGATCAATGCCATCACCGCCTGGCTGGCCTGCAAGTACACCCTGCCGATCATGCGGGAGGCTGATTTCGGCCGCATCGTCAACGTGGGAGCCCGCGCCGTACGCAAACCGGGGGCGCGAATGGCCCCCTACTGTGCCTCGAAGGCCACCGTGGTCACCCTGACTGAAGTGCTGGCCCTGGAATGCGCCGAGACCGGAATCACGGCCAACTGCATCCTGCCCGGCACCATCGACACCCCGCGCAACCGGGCTGACATGCCGGGTGCGGATCACTCCACATGGGTTCCCCCCGAAGATCTCGCCGCCGCCATCGCTCTCCTCGCCGACCCGTCCAGCCGATCCATCAACGGGGCCATCGTGCCGGTTTACGGGCGCAGTTGACGGCACAGGCCGCAACCGCTCCACCCACGTCGCCAATTCTTCCGTTCGGGAACCGCGAGCCGACTCCCGGTGGCCGGCCTGTTTTGAGCCGGCAGGGCCGGGCAGTTATTTGATCTGGATTCGTTCGACTTCGTATTGGCCGTAAAAATCCTGGCCAAGCAGGGACAGCACGCCGTTCTTCCCGTACAAATGCAAGGCGCCGACAGCAATGAACACATTGCCCTCGCGAAATGCCGCACCCATGTAGTGCGCCATGACAATGCTCCGGATGTCCATGGCATGCTTGACATATGTCTCATAATGCTTCCGCTTGCCCGGGTCCTTGTCAATGAAGCCCGTCGACAGATCCATCATGGCCTGCAGATCTTCCCGCCCGTAGGCCAGGACGATCTCTTCCATGGTATTGCGCATCTCCGGGAAGGCCTTCAGCTTGTCTTTCAGCAGCGAGACCTGCGACTCCATCGGCATCGCATAGAACGCCGCCAGCAGCTCTTCCGGACTCTCGATTTGATACAGCTCCTTATCCTGCAGCACCGCCAGGTCCAAAAACTTCTGGTCCACGATCGGCCCCTGATGCTCGGACTTGATGGCCAGGCTGTGGATCGCGGCCCACGGTTTCACGCGCCGCGCAAACTCCTCATCCACGTGATTGCCCTTGAGGATCGTGTACACCTTCTGCGCCACTTCCTCGCCCGCGACCTCGGCAAGCGTCTGCCCGTCCGGCAACATCATGCGGCCGCGGATGTTCTGGAGCCCATGGTAGGGATTCCACAGTTCACTCCCGGGAAACGCCTCAATGGCGTAAGCCGAGGATTTCGTGAATACGTCCATGATCGGTTTCGGAATCCGCGTGACGCGTTCGTCGTTGCTGTGGATGGTGCCGAGGATGTGCCCGACAACCTCGCCGTCCTTGCTCACCTGCCAAAAAGTGCCTTCCGAAAATGGGGCCGGCCTTTGAGACATGTAAAGGGAGCCCGCCAACAGGACGAGCAATAACGCAATCAGCGCAACCGGGGTCAGACGATCAGACATGCTAAGACAAGAGCCAGCAGGGCATCAGGATTTTACCGCACCGTGCCCATGGACATCAACGTGAACCGCCGGATGGCTCAGGCAATCTGCCGGCGGACCAGTTCCCGAAAAACCTTCCCGGTTTCCATCAGGTCCTCGAAGGTCCCGACTTCGGCCACCTTGCCGGACCGCATCACGTAGATTCGGTCTGCCTGGCGCAGGGTGGACAGACGGTGGGCAATCACGATCCGGGTCGACCGCAGGCGAGTCAGGTTGTTCATGACATTGGCCTGGTTGTCGTTGTCGAGCCAGTTCGTCGCCTCGTCGAGCAGCATGATCCGCGGGTTGTTGATCAATGCGCGGGCGATCATGATGCGTTGGCTTTCGCCCCCCGATGTGAGGCCGCTGCCACCGACGCAGGTCAACATCCCCATCGGCATGGTTTGAAGGTCACGATCAACCGATGCGGCCCGAGCCGCGGCCCATGCCTCCTCGGCTCCCGTATCTTCCATGTCTCCAACAATGTTGTCCCACACATCCTCGGGGTGCAACTGCACCTCCTGCGGCACCGCACCGATCTTCTGACGCACCTGCTTGACATTGAGGTGCCTCAGATCGCGTCCGTCGTAGTACACCGCCCCGGAGGTCGGGCGATCCATGCCCAGTGCGATCCGGAAGATGGTGCTCTTGCCGGCTCCCGATTCGCCGGCGATCGCAACAAATTCGCCAGGATTTGCTCGAATCGTAACGTCGTCAAGAATCAGCGGTCCGTCAGGATCATACCGGAAAGTGATGTGGTCCAACACCACCTCGCCTCCCAGGTTTTCGACCAAATCTCCACCCGCGCTCGTCTCCGGAACCTGGGAAAGAAAGGGCTGGATCTGATCGAATGCCGGCATGATGGCGGCCACCGCGCCGAATGAGGCGCCCAACCGGGCCACCGCCGCCTGGAACACGATGAAAACAAAGTAGATGACCAGGAAATCCCCGATCTCGACTGCCTCTCGGCCCGGCAAGCCCACCACCAGGAACAGCACGGCCCCGGCAAAAAGCGGCAATGCGGCGCCAAAGGCCTGCGAATGATCTTCCAGCACGCCGAGCTTAGACTCTGCCCGCTTCTGCTCCCGGTATCTCCGCGCCAAAACCGCGAAGGCCGTTCCTTCCGCGTCGTCGACCCGAAGTTTTGAAATGCCGTTGATGAACTGGAACAGTTGGCCCGCCATCTGGTGGATGGCCCGGAGAACCTGGCCGCGAGGCGAAATCTGCTGCAGGCCCAGCACCACGGCTACCAGCAAGGATAACAATCCAAAGGCCGCCGTCACGCCCCCCAGCGTCGCATCGTAATAAAAGATCAGAAGAAACGCCGGAAGCAAAAAGACGATCGACAGCACCGCGTTGGCGATCACGGACCGTACGGCATCGCGAAGGGCCTGGAAGGTCATGCCGCGCATCGCGAGGTTCCCCGCCGGGTAGCGGCGCAAGAAACTCAGAGGCAGCCGGAGCAGGCGATCCCAGAACGCGGCTTCGACCCGGGAAGCCCCGCGCCCCTCAAGGCGCATGAGCGCCATGCCCTGGAGGATGTGCAGCAAGGCCCCGATCAGGGCAAATGCCGCCAACGCCGCGGATGCCAGGTACAGCAGGCGAGTTTCGCCGGTCGGAATCACCTCATCGACCACAAAGCCCACCACCACGGCAGGCAACAGCAGGACCAGGCCGCCCAGCAGGCCTGCACCCGCAAAGCGCAGAAAATCGACGACCAGGCCCTTCCGGACGAGCCGGAACAAATCCTGCAGCCGAACCGGTTCCGGCGTCAGCGGCTGGTAGAACATCCAGGCCTCCGCTTGGAGACCCTTTGCGCGTTCGGCGGTGATCCGGGGGCCCGGCCGCCCCGTCGGGTCGGCCTCGCGGTAGTGCCCGAGCACCCCCGGCAACAACGCGACCGGCTGACCGCCATCTTCACGAAACGCCAGCATCGCGCCACTGTCCCCGATCCACCAGCGTTTCTCCCAAGCCAAGCGCACCTTCCGGGCCCGCACTCCAGACGCATCCAGAATATCGCCTAGCGTGGGTTCGGTTTCACCCGTGCCCGGCTTCGGAGACCATTTGAAGTCGATGCCTTCGCGCTTTCCGATCGCCTTCATGGCCCCGAGCAGTGCCACACCGTCAACATCGGCATCGGCCGCATCCGGGAGGTCATACAGGTTGAACAAGCGGTGTCGGGCCTGTTCCTCGTCACCGCGGCGGTTCGTGATGCGATCCCGTTCCAGGTTCGCCTGGTCCGCCACAGCCAAACTGCGATTGAGCCGCTCAAGGGAAAACGCCATCACGTGGAAGCGCGCCAGGGCGGACCACAGGCATCCCTCTTTGGCGAGGGCTTCGGAGGATCGGGTGAAAATCCGTGCTTTCCCCGCCAAGGTCAGCCAGGTCTCGGGGGTCAGCGGTGTCGGGTCTGCCGCGCCTCCCTCCTGCGGGGCGTCCTCAGCGGGCTCAATCAGGCCCAGAAACAGTCCTGTGCCTGAAGGCGGTTGCGAGATCCATGTCACGCCCCGACGGGACGAAAGCGTGCCGCCGGCATCCGGGAAGATCTTGCCGGGTTCGACCGGCGAATCCAGCGGTGGCCGCTGCCCCGCGTCCCGGGACAATTCGTTCGAAATCTCCTCGATCCATGCGTCGACATGCCGGGCCAGTTCCTCACCCGGAACCGCGTTTAAGCTATCGATTGAAAGGTGCCGCAATACCGTGCCCGGTACGCCTTTCGCGATCATGCTGAACGCCGTTTTCCCCTCTTGCGGCATAACGCCCGGCAGGAGCCGCCCGGAATCGGCGCGCAGTAAATGCTGCGGCGCCGCCTGGTCCATTCCATCCGCACGTTCGACCAGAAACAGGTCGACGGAGCCTTTTTCAATGAACCAGACAGATTTCGGGTCGCCCATGTCCAGCGGGACATTGCCCGCACAAGACACCGGGGTGCCCGTTTGGACGGCCAAACCGGCAACAGAATGAAATTCCGGAGGCGCCATCACACTAACCGGCCTGAACGAGCCGGTGATAGAGCCCGCCCTCGTCCGCCATCAGCTCGTCATGGGTGCCGCGCTGAATTTCCTTGCCCTTGTCCAGGACGATAATCTGATCGCAGTCGCGCACCGTGCTGAGCCGGTGCGCCACGATCAGGCAGCTGATTCCCCGGCGGCGCAACGCATCATCGACAAAGTCCTCGGTGGCGGCATCGAGCGCACTCGTCGCCTCATCGAGAATCAGAACGGTCGGGTTGCCCACCAACGCGCGTGCAATTTCCAGGCGCTGCCGCTGGCCGCCACTGAAGTTGGCCCCATCTTCCTCAACCTGCGTCGCATAGCCGAGCGGGCGGCGGAGAACCTCGTCATGGATGCAGGCATCACGGGCGGCGGCGATCAGGATCTCGTCGGGAATGGAAGGATTCCAGAGCGTGATGTTGTCGCGGATCGTCGCGGAGAAGAGAATGACGTTCTGATCCACCATCGACAGGGACCGCGACAGCACTTCGTTGGGGACCTCGTGCCTCGGGCAACCGTCGAACAGGATGTCACCCGACCACGGCTGGTAGAGCCCGCAGACCAGGCGCGATACGGTCGATTTTCCCGACCCGCTGGGTCCGACCACGGCGACTCTCTGCCCCGGTTCGATGACCAGGTTGAAGTTCTCGATCAAGGGCGGGCGGCCCGGGCTGTAGCCAAAGGTGATGTTGCGCAATTCCACGTGGCCGGCCAGCTGCAGCCGCCCGTGCAGCGTGGCGATGGAATGGGATGAATCGTCTCGATTCGCCAACCCCGTATCCTCCGGGGCCTCCGTGATGTCTTCCAGGCGCTGCATGTCCGTCTCGAGGACCTGCATTTCGTCTGCGAATGACACGAAACGCCCGACCGGTGCCAAAAACATCACCGCCAAGACATAAAACCCCATCAGCATGCCCAGCGACATTTCGCCCGCCATGACCTCGGTCGCGCCCACCGCCAGCACAACCGCACTTCCCAGGATCGAGAACAGGCCAGGCAGGGAAGCGTTGACATGGCTCAGTTCGGAAAAGCGCTGGCGCGCATCCAGTTCGCGGGCTTGGTGGCCGCACCAACGGGCAAAAAAACGGTTGTCCGAGGCGGTCATCCGCAAGGTGTCCGTATAGTGCAGCATCATCGTGCCGACCCCTAGAAGCAGGCTCTGTTCTCGCTGCAGGACGTGGCTGGCGTCCATTCGGGCACGGGAAACCACCCGCATCAAGGCGGCATTCAATACGGCCAGACCCAGGACGATCAAGCCCAGCACCGGCTCGTACGCCAGCATCACGATCAAAAAGATGGCGCTCATTCCAAGCTCAATCAACAGGTCGAGAAAATGTTTCGACAAGCGGTCGGCAATCTTGTCGACCGACAGGACGCGCGCGGTGAGTTCACCCGCGAGCCGGTGATTGAAGAATACGACGGGCAAGCGGAACAACCGCGTCAGGCACCGGTTCCAGGCAATCACGGAAATCCGCGTGGACAAGCGCCGCAGGCAACGCTGCTTCAACCAGGTCAAGCCATAGATCAGGACGGCGGCGCCCGCCATCGCGCCCGCGACAAGCTCGCCCCAAGGCTCGTTCTCCCCCATCACCCGGTCCACGAATATGGCCAGGAAGGCAGGCGTTGCGAGGGCCAGCACGGCCAGCAGCAATCCGCACCCGATCGCATAGGCCAAGGCGCCTCCCGTGCCGCGAAGCCAAGAAGGGATGCGATCCAGAATGCCCGAACGAACGCCTCCAGGCCGAAAGTCCGGACCGACCTTGAATTGCAAGGCCACGCCCGAAAAACTCCCATTGAACTCTTCCTTCGACAGCTTGCGACGCCCCACCGCCGGATCGTTCAGGTAGACCCACTTCTCGTCATAACCCTCCAAAATGAGGAAGTGGTTGTATTCCCAGAACAGGATCAGCGGAAGTGGGCTTTTCTCGATTTGGCGGAACCCCCCGAACCAACCGGAACATTCGAGCCCGTAGTGTTCGGCAGCGCGTTTGATGCCGGCGGCCGTCGAGCCATCACGGCTGATTTCGCATTTCTCCCGCAACTCGGACAGTGGCACCCAGCGATCGAAATAGGCGAGTACGCTGCCCAGACTGGCGGCAGCGCATTCGGTCATATGCATTTGCAGCAGCAGCGGAGTGGTGACGCGCCGCTTCTGGCTGTCTTTTCTCTGCGGCTTACCGGATTGGTCCGACTTCTTCGAATTGGCGGAAGGCATTCAAAACCACTATTCAAATTTGCTCGGGGTCGAGGAGAGCAATGAGCGAATGCTGACCCAGCATGATGCGGACGCGGCACGGGGTTCCGTCCGGGACGGCGGGGCCCTGCTGGGGGTCGAACACAATATCGACGCGATGGACCGCGTTCGTGTCCCCGGGCCGAAACGCGGCCAGCCAATGAGGCAATGGCCCGGAAGTAATCGACGCGACCGCCCCGTCTGTTTCGTGCATCATTCCGTCCGGCATCATGAATTCGACCGACGCCGGCATGCCGGGCTGGAGTCGTTTCGCAATGCGCGAGCCGACTTGCAGAACCGCCTGAAGCGGCTGGTTGCCTTGATTGCGTAACTGGGCGACAGCCAACCCTGCCGGCACATAATCTCCAGGGGCCACCCTCAAGGCCATGACTTCGCCGCTCATGTGGCTGACGATGACTTCCTTCGCGGCCCGCCGGCTTTCCATCTGCAGGAGCGCCTCTTGGGCCGAAGCCAGCAACGCGTGTGTGCCATCCCCGCCAACTTGCCGGATTCCAGCCTCAAGAATCTCAATCTGGTCGCGCAGGGCGACCACCTCGCGGTCCAACTCCGGCACGGTCTGGCGGGCGATCGGATCCCCCTCCTCGACCTGGTCACCCGGAGCCACCATGAATTTCACCAAATGTCCCAGTTCGGCCGAAACAATCTCATGGCGCACACCCGGTTTGAGCAAGACCCCCTCGAGTACAACACTGCGTGCGATGCTGCCAAAACTGACCCAAACCACGAAGGCCAGAAAAGCCAGCCCAATGCCGGCCAGAATAACGCGTTCGTGGGGCGCGACAATTCTCAGGAGATGGTCCAGCTGCTGTCGCTTGTTCCGGTTGGCAGCCGCCTGATCCAGTTGTAAGTCGCTAAACATCGAGGTGCTCTCCCGGTCCCGAATCGAAAAATGGGGGGGGTGCGGTGGGGACAGGCACGATCCGCCGAGGCAATTCCACGTGACGGGATCGTGGTGCCGTCGGCCGCCTAGGGAGGGCTAGCCCGGGATTGTCTTGAAATCC
Source organism: uncultured candidatus Poriferisulfidus sp. (assembly GCA_965214545.1). Taxonomy (GTDB): domain Bacteria; phylum Pseudomonadota; class Gammaproteobacteria; order Poriferisulfidales; family Poriferisulfidaceae; genus Poriferisulfidus. Next base: position 529,039 of record OZ243950.1, read on the forward strand.
CGCATCGCTCAAGTCCCTGCTTGCAAATGCTGCCATTGGGTCGGTGGCCGGGATTCGGTAAAGATTAGGAATTGGAATTATACCCCTACCTCCGGGCCAACTCGATTTTTTGAAGGATGGAGCCGCCGAAGAATCGCAGCAAGAGATTTTCGAGATCGGCCCGGGCCATCACGAAGCGGCAGGCTCCGGCGCTGCCGTGCACCTGCTGGGGTTTCCGCCTAGAACCCTGTCTATTAGGGCGCGACCGTCAAGCGTGTTCCCATATGCCTGAACCTGTCCTGGCCTGTATTCACACGGGCCTAAAAATTTGTGATATACTTTCGGTCAACCCACATTCCGTGGATCTTTTAGCGAGGAAATAAAAATGGAACTTTACGAAGCAGCAGCTCAAAGAGCTGAAGAAATGCGTCAGCATCTGACGGATAAAGCCGCAGAGAGTGCAGACTTCCGTCAGCAGCTCATGTCTAATCCGAAAGCTGTGGTCGCTGAAGAGTTTGGCATCGAAGTGCCAGAGAACTTCTCGATCCAGGTTCATCAGAGTGACGCAAACACCCTTCATCTGGCATTGCCGGCTAGCTCCGAACTGAATGAGGAACAGCTGGAAATGATCGCTGCAGGGCTTTCTTGCTGCGTCTAATAAAGATATAGTTGCCGACCATTCGGCTGTTATCTTTAGCAGTTTGTGCTAAAACAATAAGGATGGCGTAGAAGATCGTATCTTCTACGCCATTCTCATTTAAAGAGACAACCTCTCGGATAATCCCACCGCTTCGTCTCCGAAAGTTCGGATACGAGGCCCCCTCAAAAAGCCTTGCCGCATCCCCAGCCCTGACACAGGGTACGGACCTCGGCCCCGGACGGCGGGCGCTCAATGTGGACGAAAGGCTCTCCATTGAGCCATTTCTGTCCAAAAACGGACTAAGCAACCGAACCTACCCCAGGTTCGATCAGGCCGGTGACGAGGGACGCGCTAAAACGAAAATGGCATAGAAAATATCAGGAGGAAAATGTAGGCCTTGACCTGCTCCACCTGATCGTCGGCCAATGCGGCTTTCATATGATGGATGCCCCGCATCAGCATAAACTGCCCGGACTTGCCCGTTAGGATTTCTTGTCCTCCCGACCAGTTGATCAATTCTGATGATTTCTCCGGGTTGATATGACCATCCTCACGCAGCCCTTCCATGAGGGGCATCCAATGCTGGATGTCTTTTAACCACTCTGCCTCCTGGACATAGAAGCTCAACCCCAGCTTTGGCCCCACGCCATGTTCGTCGATATCGATGTGGACGCCCATGTAGACAAAGGCCCCGCGTTTCTCCAAGCCCGGCGCAATCGCATCAACGGCCGCCGCTTGACCCGGCCAGCCAACCCGCTCCAAAAACGCGAGGACGTCACCGGTTTTTCTGAATCCGACCACCGCCAAGCGGATGCTTTTTTTCCTTGATGGGAACGTCCCGATTCCCCAGATGTAGGTCTCTGGAGTCAACGCCATATAGATCCGCTCCACTTGCTGGCGCTCAGCAGCGTTCAGCTCCCAATCGGCTGCGGAAGCGACCGCATCGACCACCGTGTAAAGATCTTTGAGTCGCTGACTGTCGCCATCACACACCAGCTTCTTTTTGTCCGGATACAGGAAAATTCCCGGGTCCGGGGAGGTGCCCTCCGGGGCAGAATCGACATCGTATTCAAACAGCATCTTGCTGCCTGCAATACGGCGCAATGGGGAATCTTCTGCCTTGGACTGGCGCAACAATCCCGCCGCCCGGGCCTCCGCCGCGGTCACATCCCCTGTTTGCCCTTTTTCCTCGAAGTATTGAGCCGTCCGGGTCTCCCCTATCAGCGACACGCCGAAATCCGCCAAGGGCAAGGATGTTTTCAACGGCAATTCAAATCCAAAAGGAAACGCCGCCACGGTTGGGGGAAGTTGACGGGCACGGTCCAAGGCGCCTTCCCAACCCGAATCCCCCACCAGTTGAGGCGGCAAATAGTCTCTGAAACGGCTGAGGAAATCCCCCATGGAATCCGCCTCGGCAAGAAGGCGCTCCTCGGTGGCTCGGTACTGTTTGATGATATCCATAACGGCTCAGGCAATGACCGGGGCAGGGTTGAGTTCTGCCTCCGTGGTCGGACTCTCACGCCATTTCATCTCAACCGGCACTTGGTACAGTCGCCCCGGGGCATAGCGCGGCCAAAAATGGCGCAGACCGGGCACAATCACCCGCGCCACCGGCATCCCGATATCCGGCCGGGTCTGGTCAAGCACCAAAAACTCCATGCCCTTGGACTCGACCAGCTGCTGACATTGTTCGACATCTTTTTTCACATCCGTCGTGTCGGGGACGGAATAGTCCGATTTTCTTCTCAGCTCGGCCTGAGGGTCAGGCGCCAAGTAAGCGCGCTCTGCCAGCTTTGCGTTCTTCCACCACCAGCGGCACATCGGGTCATTGACTGCCGCGCTTGCAGAGGCATGCCCCCTTCCCTGGACCAGGTTCAAGAACTGGTTTAGCTCGCACACCGCACGCAGGGCAGCAATATGCGGGTCCAGGTGCGCCCCCGCCGCATAGATGATATCTTCTTCTTCCTTGTCGGTTCTACGGGAAACGGCAACGAAGACCGGAAGGCCCAAATCATGCGTCACGTCCAGCACCCACACGTCACGGTGAAAACCCCGGTAACGATCACAGGCAGAGGCCAGGTACTCGTCATTGAAGCTGTCCAGGTCCACGGCGGGCAAGTGCAGTTGGTTGTACCACCAAATGGCAAAGGCGTCGCGCTCCACCAATTCGAAAAATCCTTGCAGGATCGCCTCCTCCAGGGTGTTTCCGGCGGCACACCCGTTCGAATCCGCTTTCAGCCCCGAGTCTTCCTGGTGTTCACTCAGTATGCTGTAGAGCATCGACGTCGGAAGATAACAATGCCGGTTCCGGGTCAACGACCACACGGGCGACCAGTCCATTTCCTCATCGGCGTCAAAACGTGATGGAACAATGTTGTAAGGATGGTCCTCGGCATTGATTTCCTCGGCGTGCTCCAGTTGCCAGTCGCTAAATAATTGAACGTCGTTCGGATGGATGGCGACCTCGTCCCCCGCCTCGGTGAAATCTGAAAATCGCTTTTGGCGACGGATCTCATCTCCATGGAAAGCGCCGCAGTAGCGTTCGACCGCTTCGCAGAGGGCACTGGCTTCGGATTGTTTCGGCGTACTGCCTTTGCCTGCACTCTTACTCCGCAAACTGCGCCGCAGTGATACTAATTTCCTGCTTTGCAGTGCGAAATTGCTCCCGGCCCAATAGACATGCATCCATGGGTCTGCCTCGTCTGTGGTGCGGGCCACCCACGAGACCACTCCACTGATCGAACTGACCAGGTGCCGGTAACGGGCCAGTGTTTCTTCTGGGGAGACAGAGCGAAGACCCCCACTGTTGAAGACATTTTTCGGGCTGGCGCGCAATTGCACCGGGATCGGCGCCCGATCCGCACGATAGAGCTCTTCCTCCCCGCATTCGAAACATTGGGGCCGACGCATGACCGGATGATGCTCGCTTTTCAAATGAGCCATGTCCAGCGAAATAGCCCGCTCATGGAGGGGCGCCCGGTCCCCGAGCACCACCCACTTGGCGATTTCGTTTGCCACCAATCCGTAAATCGAATCCAATACGGCGGGATCCGCCACCGCCGGCAAAAAAGCTGCGTCGTCTCCGGCCAAATTGCGCAGGAAATTGTGGACCTCCTGGTGGCCTCGCATACGATAAGCCAGGCAGGCCCAGCACGGGCCCTGCCCCGATGACCGGAAGACCGGTCCAAACAAGGGTCGGATGCCTTTCGGCTGCACCAGCATCCACGCCTGGCCAGACGCAAGCTGGCTCTGATTGATCTCGGCGTACTGAGAATTCAGATAATCCTCACACACAATGACCTTGAGGTCCGGACGACCGGTGCCGGCAACCAGCCCCGAAGCCTCAAACTTTCGAGCCAGGTCACCGTCGTCGCCTGCGACATCCACGCTCGACTCTGCCAAACGCTGCTCGGCCCATCGGGGGGAGACCCCTAACGAGGACCAGAATGCTGCCTGTCCACGCTCCATGCGATAGTCGCCAGAGACGACATACCCCCGCGCGACTAAAGAGGCAATGGCGGCCTGGATTTTGGATTCCGAATACGCCCCGGCCAGCTGCGTGATGATGTCGGGGTGCGAATGTTGCCCATCAAGGAAGGGCAACAGATCCGCGTGAATTTTCTCGCGAAGCAATGTGTTGAAGGTTTCAGAAACCAACAGCACCTGCCCGTCGTCAATCCGGCGGAACTCAAAGTGTGGCACCAAGGCCGGCAACTCGACCAAGCCAAGGTCCGCAGCCGTCACCTGTTTCAGGATCCCGGGCTGTTGGGGGGCCCGGGCCGGCGCTCTGTGCGGATCTTTCATGGCATTAAATTCGGTGGGGCCTGAGAATCCGCCCGCCGCCCCGTGGACGCCAACGTGCCTAAGTGACTCTATCTCCCTAGCCTAGGCTCCAATTGTCCACGCCCATATGGGCGTGTCAAGCAACTGGAATGTTCGGCCTGCCCTCAATAGTATGATGGGCAGCATGGAACAGGCATAGCGTTGATCCCTATGAGCAACCAGGCAGGCACCGCAGACCCGCGCTTCGAGGCACGGTTCAGCACCTGGGTCGTCGCGTCGCGCTGGCCCATCATTATCGCCTCTCTTCTCTTGGTGGCACTGGCCAGCAGCGGCATCCTGTCCCTCAAAACCTCTACGAATTACCGCATGTTCTTCAGCGAGGACAACCCACAGCTGATTGCGCTTGAATTACTGGAAAACACTTACGGAAAAAACGACAACGTCCTGTTCATGGTCGTTCCGGAGAATGGCGATTTCGCTTCGGAATTGGCCCTTTCGGCGACGGCATGGCTGACCGAACAAGCCTGGCAGACCCCCCATTCCAGGCGAGTGGATTCCGTCGTCAATTTCCAGCATACGACCGCAGACGGCGATGATCTGTTCGTGCGGGACCTGGTCGACCCCCTGAAACTGGGAGACCCGGACGAACGCGCCCGGATTCGCGCGACGGCCTTGGCCGAACCCCGACTCGCCGGAAAACTGGTCGCCGCGGATGGGGGCGTGAGCGCGGTCAACGTGACGGTGGAAATGCCCCCGGAAGACGAAGCCGCAATCGTCCCGGTCGTGGCTGAATTCATGTACGACCTGGCGGCCGAGACAGAAAAACGGTTTCCGGGGATTGAGATCCGTTTCGCCGGGACGGTGGTGATTAATCATGCCTTCTCGACTGCTTCCATCGACAGCCAAAAGACTTTTCTGCCGGTCAGCCTGGTTCTGATGGCCCTGATCCTCGGCCTTCTGACCCGGGGAATTTCAGGCGTGGCCGCAACCGGAGCCGTCATCATCTTTTCCGTTCTGGTGTCCATGGGAATGGGCGGCTGGGTCGGCCTCCCGTTTACCCCGCCCACGGCGCCCGCCCCGACGATCGTATTGATGATCGTTGTGGCCAATTGCGTCCATCTGTTGGTCGCGACGCAACAACACCTCAGTCAGGGAATGCCGAAAAATACCGCCATTTCGGAATCCCTCAGGCTCAACCTGAGCCCTGTCTTCCTGGCGAGCTTGACCACGGCGCTTGGCTTCCTGGCCATGAATTTCTCCGAGGTTCCCCCCTACCGTCACCTGGGCACGTTCGTCGCATTCGGCATTGTCGCCTCCTTCTTCCTTTCCATTACATTCTTGCCCGCCCTGCTCTCGTTGCTCCCGATGAAAGCCCGGGCCCGCCGCGAGCAACGCACCACGGCGATGGCGGCACTGGCCGCGTTTGTCGTGCGCCGCCGGACTTTCCTGCTGTGGGGCATGACCGCGATCGCCCTCATGCTAATCGCCGCCATTCCGCGCAATGAGTTGAACGATGTGCTCGTGCACTTCTTCGACGAAAGCGTTGAGTTTCGCCAGGACAGCGACTTCCTGGATGCACACCTCAGCGGCAACACCATCATTGACTACTCGCTGGCCTCATCCGGGCCCGGCGCAATCTCCGACCCCGCCTACCTCGCAGACCTGGCGGCCTTTGCCGATTGGTACCGAGCCCAGCCGGAAACGCGGCATGTCATGTCCATCAGCGACACCTTCCGGCGGCTCAACCAGAGCATGCACGGCGATGACCCGGATGCCTACCGCCTGCCCACCAACCGGGAGCTGGCCGCACAATACCTGTTGCTTTATGAGCTCTCGCTTCCTCTCGGACTCGACCTCAACAACCAGATCGATGTCTCCAAGTCCGCCACGCGCCTGAGCGTGACCGCGAAAACCCTCTCCTCGCGTGAAGTGCTGGAATTGAACGCACGGGCCATGACGTGGCTGCGCGAGCACGCCCCGCACCTCACACAGGTCCAGGCCGCAGGGCCTTCGCTGATGTTCGCGCATATCGGACAACGGAATATCCGGGCCATGTTGCTCGGCACGATCGTCGCGCTGCTGGGGATCTCTTTCTTCCTGATCGTGGCCCTGCGTTCACTTCGGCTTGGCCTCGTGAGCCTGGTGCCCAACCTGGTTCCCGGCGCCATGGGATTTGGGATTTGGGGCCTGGCCATCGGGGAAGTGGGCCTGGCCTTATCGGTGGTGCTGGCGATGACGATCGGGATCGTGGTGGACGATACGGTGCACTTCCTCAGCAAGTACCGCCGCGCCAGGAACGAACACGGGGCCTCCCCCGATGAAGCGGTACGTGCGGCCTTTCAAACCGCCGGGCAGGCCTTGTTCACGACCTCGGTCGTGCTGGTGTCCGGCTTCCTGATCCTGGCCCTGTCCCCGTTCATTCCCACGATGCAGGTCGGACTGCTTACCGCGCTGATCATCTCGTTTGCGCTGTTGGCGGATCTTCTGTTGCTCCCGCCCCTGCTCATGGCAGTGGATCGTGCCGCCCCCGCCAAAACTGAGCCTGCCTAATCCCCTGACTTCAGGACATTATGGCGTCGACCTCCGCGCCCGCGCGCGATGCCATGTCCCGGATTGCGACGGCCAACTGGTCGTACTCCTCCATCCCGCAGGACCGCAGGATGGTGGATTTCACCTTCGAGGTAATCCTGTCGGCCGTCGCGCCGTCTTCCAGGGCGAAGCGAAGGATGCCGCTCAAGTTCTGCCACATTTCCGTGGCTTCCACTAGGTGTTTTTCGGCATCCGATGAAATCAGGTTTGCCGCGCCCGCAGCCCGGAAAATAGACACAGCATCCGGGGCCAGGACACCCGGAGTGTCTGCCGCATGAGTCAACTGCAGGAATCGGGCTGCACGCTCGACATCCCGACGTCCGCCCCGCATCCTGTCAATGGACAACAACAGGTCCGGTTCCACGGCTTCTTTACCCATTCCGCGCAACTCTGCAATCAGGGCCTCACGCGCCGCGCCTTGAGCCAAAATTTCCTGCCGCGCTTCCGCGAATTGCCTTCCCATCCCGGAATCCCCCGTCTCGAAGATGCACCGCGCCCGGGCCAGCTCCAGCAATTCCTCCGTTGAACCCGCCGTTCGGTGGTATTCCTTGAACTCATCCAGCGAGCGGACGATGATCTCTCGTTTTCCGTTCGAGGCCGAGTAGAGCAGGTTGCCACGGGACAGGCCGCGAAGGGCCTCGGCGAAGCGGCGGCACCCCGCCTCACTGTGCGTATCGGAAGCGCCTCTGCTGTCGTACACGACGATCGGCATCAACGCGACACTCGGCACGGCCTCCCGGCTACCCAGTTCTCCCGAAACCGCCACCGCGGCACGGTCTTTGGCCTGCCAGACATGGCGGCTCCAGAGCACCTTCTCGACGGCCGACAGCAACACGGCCATCGAAGCTTCCGAAATATTCGACCAGGCCACCCCCGCTTCGACCGGCGACAGGCAGCCGCGTATCGTGTGCATGCCGACCTGGAACGTCTTGTCGTTGGACCAGTGTCGCGAAGTCTCGACCGCCTCCCGGATTCCCTGGTACGGAATCTCTCCGATCTGTTCCTTCATTTCGGGCACGTCAAACTCGTGTGTCCAGTACAGGCGCGCCAAGCCGCGGCGGGCGATTCTCTCGAAATCCGAATCCGGCCCGAAGCCATCCGGAAGATCAAGATCGGTGAACTCCCGCTCCAGCAGGTTCTTGAGCAGTTCCGGAGAATGGTTGATCCATTCGGCGAGGAGCGGCGACGTGCCGAGAATTTCTTCGATCGCCTCGAACGCATCCGGATACGCGGCATAGGCCCGACTCTCATAGGCGCGCCAGTCGTCGACCTGCGGATAGAACTTCTCCCGCCAGCGATCGACCAGCGGGTCCAAGGTCTCGGCCCAGCGCCGGGGAAACAGGGCCAGGCCCGCCATCTGCAGGTAGTTCCCCGGCAGCTTCGGTGACTGGTCTTCACCGTAGTGCTGCAGCAACGGATAATGCCGGTTGGCCTCGATGTGATGGTCGGAGTGGCGCTGCATGTTGTAGAACATCCAGTTCGTGAACCGGCTGGAGGCCGTCCAGGAATGCCACGGCTGAACCTTCTCGTACCGCCCGCCCGGCAAGCGGATCCGTTGTAGCCCGTAATGCTGGACATAATTGATGATCTTCATCGAGATCACCATGCTGAAGCCCAGGACAATGAAGACCAGCAGCGCCCAAGGGCCGCCCATCCAGTAGACCAACCCGTACCAAATCCCAAGCCCCATGGAGTAGCGCCAGAAAGGGTTGCTGTAGTGCCAGATCGGCAGACGCCGACGCATCAGCCGGTTTCGCGCGAAGCGCCAGGCTTCGGTCAGGCTGCATTTCAAGTCTCTCGGGATCAATTGCCAGAAACTCACTCCCTTGGGGGCCGTCCCGGCATCCATCGGCGTGCAGGCGAAAGCATGGTGCACGTAGACGTGTTCGGTCGCGTAATGCGGATAAGACGAAGAGGCCAGAAGAAACTCGCCCAGCCAACGCTCCCAAGCGGCCTGCCGGTGGACCAGTTCGTGCCCGATAATGAACACCGCCTGGCCGACATTGATCAACGCGACCAGCAGCAACACGATCTCCCAGGCGGCCAAATGCCCGACGACCAGAATCTGCCAAAGCGCGAACGCCAGCGACAAGGGCCAGAGGATCGCCCATAAGCGGAGCGTCAAATCATACAGAAACAATCGGCTCGCGGGCGTTTTGCCCGGGTCCATGTTGCGTTCCTCTTCGCCGAATGCCCGGTCAAGGCTTTCCACGAGTATGACGTAAAGAACTGGGCCCGCAATCCACCAGCCGCCGTACAGGGCGGCTAACGCAATCAAGGGAAAAACGACCAGGGGCTGGAAATGCAACAAGGCATTGCGGATCGATGGCTCAATGACTCCACCGTTCCCGGCAATCCCGGCATCCAGGCGACCGACTTCTGCTCCACTCTCTGCCATGTTTCCTCCCTCGCCCCTCGCCGGCGAGACTTCACGGTGACACCCTAACAATTGTCCACGGCTAAACAGCAGTGTCAAGGACGAGAACACGCCCGAAATCGAAGCGGTCCGGCTATCCGGCGAAACGTCGACGCCGAACCCGAAAAAAACGGGAAAGAGGAGCAGCCGCGGAAGGCGGCTTTCTCCCGATCAAGTCCGGGGAGCTTACGCGTGTCCGCTTGCAGGCGTGGCGTGCCTGCGGTCAGAGGCTTTCCCCAGCGGACCCGTCATAAAGTTTAGGAATCGCATCCACGTCCGCAGTTTCTGGTAACTGTCCATGACTTCCCCGTACCGTTCGGCGTACGCTTTCTCGTAGTGTTCCAGAGCGGCCTGCACAGAGGTCTCTTGATTCACGCCCTGCCCGACGGCACCCCCCAGCGATTGTGCTGCCCAAATCGCATAGTGGATGCCCTCCCCGGTCATCGGATTAATCATCGCGGCCGCATCCCCGACCAATGCGACGGACTTTTTCGGAACCAGCGGCGGGGAGGCAGAGGCCAGCGGCAATGAATGAGACTGGATGTCACCCATGTCCTGAATGGCGACATCATTACGGCCTAAAAATTGCACGTAATCCTCTAGGTGGGAAACCAGGCTTCCGCCCTGGCGCTTGTAATCGCGCACATCCAGGCCCACCCCGATATTGACCTTGTCCTCGGTTATTGGAAACACCCATCCGTATCCGGGAATCAGGCCCTCAAGCCAGTCAATGCGGATCGTATCTTTCTTGATGTCTTTCGTTTGCGCATAGGCGCGCAGCGCCACCGCCCGATCTGCCTGTCCGTTGAGGTCCAGGCCCGCGAGCCGCCGGACCCGGGACCCGGCCCCGTCCGCGCCCACCAAGACCCGGCTGCGCATTTCCACGCACACCCCGGATTGCTCCTGCAGGGTGAGGTTCCAGATCTTTTCGCTCTCGTCGAACCGGGCATCCAGCAATTTATGGCCCGTATAGTCCTGTGCCCCGGCCGTGACCGCCGCCTCGTAGAGATGGTGGTCAAACACCTCGCGTTCGATGACGTAATAGCCCACCTCCTCCACGGGATCGACCCCTCCGTCCGTCAGGGAAAACTTCAGGTTTTTAAAGCTGAAGCCGGGCGGAGTGGTGTACTCCAGCTGCCCAACCACCGGCCGGCCATCAAAGATGGCCCCCAAGCCCAAGTCTTTCAGTATTGCCGCGGCATCGCATCGAACGGCATCACCACAGGGCTTATCCCGGGGGAACGTCTCAAAATCGACCAGTGCAACCTGAGCCTTCGCCGACTCGGCAAGCGCGCTATACGCACAAACGCTCCCGGCGGGCCCTGCCCCGATCACTGCCATATCCAAGAAATCAGTGTTCATTTGAATCCACGAATTGCGCGGCGCAAGCGAAAGGCATGCCGGGCTGATCTTCAAGATCGTTCACGCCCGCAGGCCCCCTTGCCTTGCCCGATCCGGGCCGGCCGGATGACTCGCATCCGATCCGTCCAGCGGATTGCCTCCTCGCGATGGCCTCCTTATTCTGTAGCGGATTACTGCCTCAATGCACCCGGATTATAACAACCCCCGGGCCGGGGGCAACAGTCAACGTCAGGCGCAGCCACACAGGCGCGCCGGCCGGGCAAGAAAGGCCCAGCCTTCTACCAGCGTCCCTGCAACTGAAGGTCGAGCCCGAAGCCCGCGTCTTCGCCGGACGCCGCGCGGTGCTGCGCTTGCAGCCGCAGGTCGAAGCGTTCCGCCACCAGCCGCCAGCCGAGCCCCAGGTCCCAGGCATCCGCCGAGCGCGCCAGGCTCGCCTGCGGCACCGCCGTGAAGCGGTCCCCGAACGCTCCGATGCCATAGCCCAGCGTCGCCTCCCACGACGGCGCCGACTCCCGCGCCGGATCCGTCCCGAACGCCGCGTCCGAGAGCAGGCCGTTCTGATTCGGCTGCGCGCCCGTGCTCGCCGCCAGCGAGAACTCTGCGCCCCGCAGGCTGCCCGGGCGCGGGTCCCAGGACAGCGATCCCGAAAATCCTTTCTCCTGCGCCCCGTCTTCCTCGTGCGTCAGCAGCGTATGCGCCTGCACCTGCGCCCGCAGCCCGTGTCTGGCGTCTACCCAGTCCGCGCCTGCGCGCACTTCCGTGCCGAAGCCGTGCTCCGCGTCCCCGCCGTCGTGGCGCAAGCTGATGCGCAACCGCGGGCTCACCTGCCCGTCGCCGAGCGGCGTCGGCGCCCAGCTCCCTTCCAGGCCGGCCCGGATGCGCGAGACATCCGCCTCGACCGAAGGGAAGTCCGCCTCGCCGTCGGTCTCCGTGTCCACCCACAACACATCCGCTACCGCCGACAGCTCCGGCCACAGTCCGGTCGCGCCGCGCACCTGCCCGCGCAGGCCGCCTGCCGCCATCCACGACTCCAGGTCCACCTTCTGCGTCTGCGAGTCGCGGGTCCGCTCCAGGTCGCCCTCGCCGTAGCCCGCCACGCCCCACAGCGACAGCCGCTCGTTTACCTCATAGCGGGCGTACGGGTACGCCCCGGTCAGGTCCGCCTCCAGGCGGTCGCCCGTGTTCTTCCCCTGATAGCCGCCCTTGCCGCGGCTGTGCGACAGCAGGATGCCGAGGGTCTGCCCGTCCTGCACGAAGTCCGCCCCCAGCAGCACGCTCGCCACCCGCCCGTCCAGGCGCGCGTCCGCCTCCCGTGCGTCGAACTGCGTCACCGCGCCGCGACCCCACACCGACTTCAGGCCGGAGCCGCTCTGCCGGGTGAAGTTGAACAAACTGCCGCCGAGCCAGTCGAGGCTGGAAAGTCCGGTAGGCGCCGCCTCGCGCAGCGAGGGTCTCCCGCCGGATGCGGGGGAAGGCTCTGGCAGGGTGTCCAGGGTGTCGGCCAGGATGATGGTGTCGGTCTCCCCGGAAGACGCGAGCGCGTTCGGGTCCGGATCCTGCCAGTCGCGGCCTGCCAGGCGCACGGCGGAACTGGCCGCCATCGGCGCCCGCAGGCGCTCTTCCACCGCCCCGATCACCTGGTCCGCCGCCGCGCGCCCGAAGCGCGCCAGCCACCCCCGCGTCAGGCGCTCGGCATCCAGGCTCACCAGGGTCAGCGTCATCGTCGCCGCGTTACTCACGTCTTCTGTGTCATCCTTCACCTGGAACATGAACGAGGCGGTGCCTTCCTGGCCCTCCGCCGGCGTGTACACCAGTCGGCCGGCCGCCAGGACTGTCCGAAGCACCGGGTCCCCGGCGCTTACCGCCTCCCCGCCCAGGGCCAGTTCACCCATCTGCGGCAGGGTGACGACCGTCACGCTGTCCAGCGCGTCTCCGTCCGCATCCGTGTGTTTGAAGTCCGCGGGCGTGAAGGTGTAGCTTCCCGCCGCCGGGACCCGCACCGCGCTGTCCTGCGCCACCGGGGCATGGTCGCTGCTCGTGATCGTCAGCGTGTGCACCGTCGTTGTGCCTAGCGTGTAGCCCATGACATCGGTCAGCGTCAGGACCACCGTCTCGGCGGGCTCCTCGTCCCCGTCGTCGGTGATCACCACTGGAATGTTCACGGAGAGGCTACCGGCCGGGACCGGCGCCGTGCCGGACAGGGTGTCGTAGTCCGAGCCCGCCGTCGCCGTACCGGTCACGGTGTAGGACAGCGTGGTGGCGGAAGCCGGTGCCAGGCTCAGGTTCACCCGCACGTTGCGGGTGCCGGCGTCTTCGCCCGCAGAGCTGGAAGCCGACGCGAAGGAGGCCCTCGGCGGGCCGTCATCGACCACCATGACCGCGACGGATTTCACCGCCACACTGTCATAGCCCCCGCCCGAGGGGGTGTGGGTGAGCGTCGCGGAGTCGTCGTCGAAGTCTGCATCCCGACTTACCGAAACCGTTACCGTCCGTGCCGTACTCCAAGAATTGCTGCCGCTGGGGTTGAAGGTGAGCGAGGACGGGTTGACCGTCACGTCCGTATTGTCCGAGGCGATCGCGACCGTTACCGCGCCGGTCGGTGCCGTGGCAAGCCTCACCGTGTAGCGGCCCGTGCCGCCTTCGGAGACCGTCAGCGAAGATGAGCCGAGCACCAGGTTCGGCGTGTCCGGCGGCGCGTCATTGTCGGTAATGGTCAGGGTGTGCACTGTCGGGGTGCCCAGGCTGTAGCCCGTGTCGCCGGTCAGCGTCAGGATGACCGTCTCGTTTTCCTCGTCGGCCGTGTCGTCATTGATGACCACCGGGATGTTCACCGTGGTCGTCCCGGCTGCGACCGGCAGCGTGCCGGAGTTCTGGATGCTGAAGTCGCTGCCCGTTGCGGTGCCGCCGACACTGTAACCCAGCGTGAGGCTGCCCGAAGGCGCCGGGGAGATGTTGACTGTCACATTGCGCGTACCGGCATCCTCGGCCGCGCTCGAGGACGCGGCCGCAAACGATGCCGCAGGCTGGGCCGGGCCGTCGTCGTCGTTGATGATGACCGTGGCCGAGGCCGAGGCCGAGGTGGAGGCGGTATAGTCTGTACCTGGATGCACCTCCACGGTCACGCTCCCATTGGGCTCATCGGTGCTGTCCCCTACGGTCGGCACCACATAAGTGGCCGAGGGCTGGTTAGCCGGGATGGTGACGGTCTGGCTCCCCAGGCTCGTGATCGCCACGAATGCACGGCCCAGAGTTCTGTCCTCGACGACGCTCAGGCTAACCGACAGGGCCACCGTGGAGGTCGGGCTGGCAGAGACGGTAAAGCTCGCCCCCGTGCCCTCGGTCACGGAGGCCATATCCGCACTGATCGTGACCGTCGGCAAGGCAGGCGGCGGAGGGGTCAGGGGGTCATCGTCGATGACGACAATTTTTGCAATGTACATCTGGGGTTGGAAATGTCGGCGCCCCATGTCATCTTCCCCGAATCCCCCCACGAGCTGGTACCCGTCCTCCACGCGGGTGCGGATTTCCGCCTCTACAGTGCAGGCGTTTTTGTCCCCGCTGGTTGCCTTGCTCTCCGAGTTCATGTCGTCGTCGATGGGGACCGAAAACATTTTGTACGTCTGGCCGGAGTTGATCGTGATGGTCTTCTCGCCAGTTCCGCCCGCAGCGACGAAGTCGCATCTGTCGCCGATGGAAACCAGGACCGGCAAATTTGCGGAAGGGGCCGGTTCCGCATGCAACGTGAACACCGCATTGACTCCAGGACCCTCGGTCACTGGACTTTCACCTGCCGTGACCGTGATGCAGGGGTTGGAAGGATTACACTTGTCGTCGTCGTTGACTCTGACCTTGGCCGAGAACGGGTCGCCCAATCTGTAGTCGGTGCCGGCATTTACCGTTGCCGTCACGCTATTGGCCGACTCCTCTGTGGTGTCATCCACGGTGGGGACGGTATGGGTCGCGGAACCTGATGTGCTGATGATCACCGTCTTGGTGCCCTTATCGCTGCTCGCCACAGAATCTCCACCCTCGGTGATGACCAGAGTGACGGTCAGGTTCGCGCTCGGTGCCGGGGTCGCAGTCAGCGTGGAAATTGCCGCAGTGCCCTCGGTCAAAGAAGCCTTATTCGCGCTAATCGTGATTGCCGGGAGATTTGCTTCCGCTTCCAGGCAATCGAGTGCGTTCAGGATCGTGGTCCAACCATCCCAATGACCTTGGTTTAATTCGCCTTGGCTAGTTAGCAAGGTTCGCAGGTCATCCGCCCCAATCGGAGTCGTTGGTGCGTTACCTGAAAGGTTGCCTCCGGTCCACGCCGGAAGCGACGTGTCGCCTAACGCGATCAGTGCCCGGTAGGTCGCCGTTGCAACCGGTCCCTTCCCGGTGCCGTGTTGCCGGTGGTGATCGAAGGCGCCTTCCGCCTCCGATATGGCACTCGCGACGCTGCAGCTCTGCGCGTATGCCTCGTCCGGGACAGCTAGGCCGAGCAACAGCGGCAGGCAGAGCAGGATCGACCACCGGTTGAAAACCCGGCGCCCGGGTGGAAGGCCTTCGCCTGAAGACGCGGGACCTAAGTGGAGAGAAAAATTAGGTTTCTTGGGGGGGGGGGGGGGGGGCAACGGCGTTCAGGCGGGAAGATCACACTTCCCCGATCCGGGTGTATCGACATAAATTCTTGAGCACTCATAGATTGTCTCCTCGCCTCGGGACATCTCCGGGATGATTCCAAAGGGTTTTTTTGTGTGTCACCCCCCCTGATGCAGCCGAATTATACCCCATGGCCAGCCTGACCGTAGCCAGAGTGCCAGCCCTGCCAGGAGTTCATGGAGGCCGTCATAAACTATGGTCGGGGGGTTGCGGAAAGGGAATCTCCCTTCCTGCCCGCGGTGAAACCGACGTGACCCCAGACCCGCTACAACAGGCTTCGCTGCACCGGGCTCTTCTCGTCGGAATGCGGCGCCAGGTTCGAGACCGTGACTCCAAGCAGGCGCACGGCCCGACCCGGCTGTGCGGCCCGGCGCAGCAGATCCGGCAGGATATCCACCATCTGCCGATACGACGTCAGTGGCCGGTCGAACGAGTGGCTCCGTGTCACCTGCGTGAAATCACTGAATTTGACCTTCACCGTGACGGTCTTCCCGGTCAACTGTTTCTCCTGGAGATCCAGCGCCACCTCGCGCGCGCGCAATTTGAGCGCGTTCAGCATGTCTCCCAGATCCTGAATGTCCTGGACGAAGGTCGTCTCCGAGCCCAGCGACTTGCGGGGCCGATTCGGCTCCACTTCCCGCAGATCCACGCTCCGTGCCGCCTGGTAGTAGTACTCGGCGTGTTTTCCAAACAAGGGCTGGAGCCGCTCCAGCGGCCACTGCCTGAGATCGGCCCCGGTCTCGATCCCCAATTCCTTCATGCGTGCCGCCGTGACCGGCCCGATTCCGAAGAACTTCCGGATCGGCAAATCGGCGACCAGCTTCGGGCCGTCCTCCGGGCGCACCACGGTCAGGCCGTCCGGCTTGTTCATGTCCGACGCGACCTTGGCAAGAAACTTGTTGTAGGAGACGCCGGCCGAACCGGTCAGGCGGGTGCTCTCCCGGATCCGGCGCTTGATGTCGCGCGCAATGTCGGTGGCGATTCCGCCGAACAGGCGGCAGCCGGTCACGTCCAGGTACGCCTCATCCAGGGACAAGGGTTCGACCCGGGAAGTGTACTGACGGAAGATCCCCTGGATTTCCGCCGACACCGCGCGATACAGGTCGAACCGCGGACGGATGAACACGACCTCCGGGCACCGCTTCTGGGCGGTTCGGCTCGCCATCGCCGAGTGGATGCCGTAGGCCCGGGCCTCGTAATTGCAGGTCGCCACCGTGCCGCGCCGTTCCGGATCCCCCCCGACGACCAGAGGGCGGCCGTGCAGCGACGGATTCTCGCGCATCTCGACTGCCGCATAGAACGCATCCATGTCCACATGGATGATGCGGCGCGCATGAGGATCGTCAGCGAGCGCCATGACCCTGCCCGGCCGGGATCAATCGGAATCGAACCGGGCGCGCACCGCCTCCCGGTCAAACCACCAGTCCGGCGTGATGGCGTCGAGGATGCGCCCCATCCGTTCCAGCAACACGTCGACGTCGTCCAGCTCATGCATCTGCACCCAGACTCCGATCGTCTCATCGTCGGTAATGCCGCGGTGGCGTTCCGCCACTTCCGCGACCTGCTGCTGAGCCAGGAAAATCAGGCGATTGCGTTCCGCCCCGGTCGCCCGCTTGTCCATCAGGAAGTAAGCCAGCATCGCGGCGACGGCGGCACCGTCGGACTGGGTCGGCGTCTCTTCCACCAGGTGGCGGAACATCTGCCAGGTCAGCTCCGGGTCCACCGGGCAGACCAGCGTCAGCCACAGGCCGTGCCCCAGGGCCGGTGTCGACCCCGGCTGCTCGCTCAGGTACATCACTTCGCAGGCCGAGGCCGCATCTTCGTAGCGTTCCGCCAGAATACTCGCGTCCAGCCCCTCCCGAGCCATCGCGAAAGCATCCGTCGGCTCGCCGAGATCCAGCAGGATCCGGGACAGCTCAAGTTGCAGGTCCAGACGCTCCGCACCGCCAAGACCCCGGCGGCGCAATTCTTTCTCCAGCGTCAAGCGACGCTGCTGCTGCGCCGACTGCCCTGCGGCCGCCGCATCGTCAATCAGCCGGTCTTCCAGCCGGCGGGTTTGCCCGGATTCGCCCATCTGCTTATTGTACGGACTGCCCGACCCAAAAAAAGCGCCCCCTGAAAAGGGGGCGCTCTCGTGTGCGAAGGTTTCAGACCTTATGCGTAGCCTGCCACCTTATTGATCGCGCGGGAGACTTCCAACTCGCCCTCGGAGGCTTCGCTGTCATCCCACTTCTTCAGTTCCTTCTCCATGAACGCATGGAACGCCGGCGGAATCAACGCCAATGCGAACAGGGTGAAATACCCCATCCCCGTATTCGGCGCCCCGACCTCGTCGAGCTCCCAGAAATGGGTTTCGCCCCGGTCGTGGTGGTCCGCCTGCCGGCCGATCTCGATGAAGAACCAACTGGTGAACGCCGTGCTGTTGTCCCAGCTGTGGCGATAGTCGATGGGTTGGCCTTTCTCGCGAATCAACCCATAGTGCTCCAGATAATTGAGCGCTTCCAGCTCGAAGTTCGAGATCATCCAGATCAGCAGCATGGCGCAAACGCCAAGCCAGCCGCCCGCCATCCAGAACAGGAAGATCGTCGGCAGGCTCATCGCGTAGCCGCGGATCCAGCGGTTCTGCCAAGACAGAAACGGCACGCCCAGACGCTCCAGGCGATGCTTCTCCATCGAATACAGGAACTTGCTTTGGCCGAAATAGGATTTCGGAAGATGGGCATACATGCTGCGTCCACGCGGCGACGTCGCGGGATCATCCTCGCAACCCAGTTCCAGGTGGTGGTTGTACACATGCGCGTAGCAGAAATGGGACGATCCGGACAGGCCCATCATCCAACGGGCGATCACGAAACTGAAGCCCTTGGTGTGCGCCAGCTCGTGTCCGTAGATGATGCCGATGCCGGCGAAGATGCCGGTCGAAACGACCGCACCGACCAGCTGCATCCCGGTGATCCCTTCCTGGTAGGACAGCCCCAGCAACATGCCGGTCCCGATCGGGACGCCGGTCACATACTGGTAGACGCGCCAGGCGATGGCCAACTGCAGCAGGATGAACACACCCAGCATGCTGTACATGACTCCGTTCTGAAGCGCGGGAATGCCATAGGTGTTGCCCTCGTCGTCAAAGCCCGCACCCATGGTGCGTTGTGGCGTAGTGGTATCGACCAGGATGCCGACGCCCATCAGGGCGACGCCGACCCAGACCCAGGGCCCGCCCGCCAAAACCCCGAACAGTGCCGACAGAATCAGCAACGGCGCAAGGAAATAGCGGAGATTGATAAACAGTTTTTTCACGACTCCTCCTTAGTGATTCTAATAATCGTGCGATCACGATTCGTGTGAGGCTAATCTAGCACAAATATTTAAGCCTGCCCGGGGGTCGAAGGGAGGATATCCAGTACAATGGCTGTACGAAACGCTGGATTGCCCGGCTTTTCCTGAACAAAGGGTGAATACATCAACATGGCGGAACCATCACTCCATCCCATCCAGGTCGCCGCGCGCCGCTCGGGCCTGAGCGTCGAGTTGATTCGCGCCTGGGAGCGCCGCTACCAGGTGGTCGAGCCGTTGCGCACCCGGAACCAGCGACGGCTGTACCGGGGTGACGACATCGAACGCCTGCGCCTGCTGGCTCGCGCCACCGACGCGGGGCGGCGCATCGGAGACATCGCGCAGCTGTCCGATGCCGAACTCCAGGCCATGGTGGAAGGCGACGAACAGGCCGCGGTCCGGGTGCCGGGCCTCGGTTCCTCACGGCCCCGCACCGATGCCGTCATGGAGTACTTCGACCGATGCATTGAAGCGATTGACGCATTGGACCCGGAACGGCTGGCCGAGACCCTGAACGATGCGGAAAGAAACCTGGCCGAGCTGTTCATGCAGGAAGACCTGATCGCGCCATTGATCCAGCACATGCAGGATGAATGCCGCAACGGGACCCTGCGCGTGGCACAGAAACAGATGGCCGAAGGCGTGATCCGCAGCCACCTGCTCAACTACGCCACCGGTCCGGGGACCGGCACCGCCCTGCGCGTAGCCGTGGCGGGCCGGGCCGGGCCGGACGAACTCCCGCTGCTGCGCCTGGCCGTGGCCACCCGGGCCTACGGCTGGCGGCCGATCGTCCTCGGCTTTGGGCTGCCTGCCGACGAGATCGCCTATGCGGCCGAGCACGGCCGAGCCCTGTGCACGGCCATCACGGCCCACCCGGCCGATGACGCCCTGCTCCCCTCCGAACTCCGAAAACTGCGCCGCGCCGCCCCCGAAGGCCACCCCATCCTCCTGCACGGCCCCGACCTGAGCCTGTTCGAGGCGGTCATCGGCGACGCCCGCATCATCCCGACGCAGACGTTCGGGGAACTGCGCCTCGCCCTGGGCCGGATGCGGCAGGAAGCCCAGGCCGGGGCCCGGCCGACCTGACCGCACTCCCGCCACTCTATAGAATAGACCGGCAAGCCCGCCACCCGGATTCGCCCATGGACCGTCCCCACAGCTTTTCCCACGAGGAGCTCCTGCGCTGCGCACGCGGCGAGATGTTCGGCGAGGGCAATGCCCAGTTGCCAAGCCCCGACATGTTGATGCTGGACCGCATCACGCGGATCAGCGAGCAGGGAGGAGCCTACGAGAAAGGCGAGTTGAAGGCGGAACTGGATATTCATCCGGATCTCTGGTTCTTCCAATGCCACTTCCCCGGCGACCCGGTGATGCCGGGCTGCCTGGGCCTGGACGCCCTGTGGCAACTGGTCGGCTTCTTCCTCGGCTGGCAGGGTCACCCGGGGCGGGGCCGGGCGCTGGGTGTCGGCCGGGTCAAGTTCTCCGGCCAGGTCACCCCGGACAACCATACCGTGCACTACCACATCCACCTCAAGCGCCTGATCACCCGGTCGCTGGTGATGGGCATCGCCGATGGCCTGGTGCAGGTGGACGGGCGCGATATCTATACGGCAAAGGATCTCCGGGTCGGGTTGTTCACCACGCTGGAGCAGTTCTGAGATGGCACCCCCCTTCGTCCACACCACGGCCTACCAGTTCCTGGATACCGAAGAAGACGAAACACTGCGCCGCGGCCTGCTCAAGACCTGCCAGGCCCTGCGGCTGGCCGGCAACATCACCCTGGCCCCCGAAGGCATCAACCTGAGCCTGGCAGGGCCGGAAGACGCCGTCAGGGAAATCGAACAATTCCTGTTGGACGAAAGCCCGTTCACGCAGCTCCAGTTCCGTCGCAGCCGCATGGCCGAAGCCCCGTTCTCCAAGATGATCGTCCGCTTCCGTCCCGCCCTTCTTCCGGTCCGGATGGACACCCCGGTCGCCCGCCGCCGACCCGGCGCGCACCTGCCCCCGCAACAGTTATGCGAATGGCTGGACGAGGCCCGCCCAATTCGACTGCTGGATGTGCGCAACGTCTACGAGACGCGGCTGGGGCGGTTTGACGCCGCCGAAGCCCTGCCGGTGCATCAGTTCCGCGAATTCGAGGAAGCGGCCCACGCTCTGCCTCCGGACACGCGACCCCTCGTGACCTACTGCACGGGCGGCATCCGCTGTGAACTGGCCAGCGCCTGGCTGCGCGAACAGGGGCACCCGGAAGTCTGGCAGTTGTCCGGAGGCATCCTGAACTATTTCGAGCAATGCGGCGGCCGCCACTGGCAGGGGGACTGCTTTGTCTTCGACGACCGCCTGGCCGTCGACCCCCGCTTGCGCGCCACGTACCCCCGGCTGTGCCGCAGCTGCCAGAAACCCCTTGCGGACATCCGCCTCGGCCGCTGCGCGGAATGCGGAGATCTCCGGCTCGATGCTGACTGACATCTGCTGCAACCTGACCCACGAGTCGTTTGCGCACGACCAGGGAGAAGTTCTGCAGCGGGCCCGGGAGGCCGGGGTCACCCGATTCCTTCTGGCGGGCGCGGACCTGGCCGAGAGCCAGGCCTGCGTGTCGGCCGCGCAGCGCCACCCCGACTGCTGGGCGGCGGTCGGCGTGCATCCGCACCAGGCGCGGGAGTGGGATCCCGGCAGCGCCGAAACCCTTCGCCGCCTCCAGCAAGACCCCAAGGTCATCGCCCTCGGCGAATGCGGGCTGGACTACCATCGGGACCTGTCGCCCCGCGGCAGGCAGATTGCCGCCTTCGCGGGCCAGTTGGAACTGGCCGGCGAACTGGGCCTGCCCGTGCTCATGCATAACCGCGATGCGGACGAGGATTTCCTGCAGGTCTTCGACCACGCCGCCCGCCGCGCGCCGCGCGCCGTCCTGCATTGCTTCACCGGGGGGCGGTCCCTGCTGCACGCCTGTCTGGAGCGCGGCATGTACATCGGGCTCACCGGCTGGTTCTGCGATGAACGCCGGGGGCAGCCGCTCAGGGACCTGGCCGGCGAGATCCCGCTGGACCGGCTGATGGTCGAGACGGACGCGCCCTACCTGCTGCCGCGCACGTTGCGCCCGCGCCCCCGAACCCGCCGCAATGAGCCCATGTGGCTGCCCCATATCGCCGAACAGATCGCACACGCCCGGGGCCTGAGCCTGGAGGAATTTGCCCGCCATACGCAAGCGTGCTCCCAGACGTTCTTCGATTTTCCGACGGAGCCGAAAACCTTTTCCCGCCGCTTTGGTCTAAAATGATTTTCCATCCCGGCAGACTCCCCATCATGCAGCATTACCCTATTTTCTCGCCCGGTATCGAGGCCGGCTCCGAGCCGGCCACGGTCTATGCGCCCTGGGACCGCTCGCCCATCGCCACCGTTGACGTCATCGACGGCCAGCAGGCCGACCGGGTCCTGCAGACCGCCTTCGAGATCTACCAGGACAAGTCGCGTTGGCTGCCGCCCGCGAAGCGCATCGAAGTATTGGAAAAAACGGCCCAGCTGATGGCGGCGCGCAGCGAAGAACTGGCCGTCGAGGCGGCCCGCGAAGGCGGCAAGCCGCTGCCCGACTCCCGAGTGGAAGTGGCCCGGGCGATCGACGGCATGCACAGTTGCGTGGAAGTCATGCGCACCGAGGCTGGCCGCGAGATCCCGATGAACCTGAACCCCGCGTCGGCCCACCACATGGCGCTGACCCGAAAATACCCGATCGGCGTGGTGCTGGCGTTCTCCGCATTCAACCATCCGCTCAACCTGATCGTGCACCAGGTCGGACCCGCGCTCGCTTCCGGCTGCCCCGCCATCGTCAAGCCGGCGCTCGACACCCCCCTGTCGTGCCTTCGCTTCGTCGAGATGCTGCACCAGGCCGGGCTTCCCGAAGGCTACGTGCAGGCCATCAACCTGGGGGATCACGCGGTCGCCAGCCAGATGGTCGCAGACCCCCGGGTGGCCTTCTTCAGCTTCATCGGCAGCGGCGATGTCGGCTGGATGCTGCGCTCGAAACTGGCGCCCGGGGCGCGGTGTGCGCTGGAGCACGGCGGCATCGCCCCGGTCATCGTGGCAGCGGATGCCGATATCGACGACGCCCTGCCGCTGATGGCCAAGGGCGGGTTCTACCACGCCGGGCAAGTCTGCGTCTCGGTGCAGCGGGTCTACGCCGACCAGGGCATCGCCGCGCGCGTGGCCGAAGGGCTGGCCGAGCTGGGCGGCGCCATGAAAGTCGGCGACCCGACCGAGGCCGACACGGAGGTCGGCCCCCTGATCCGTCCGGCCGAAGTCGACCGGGTGGAAGCCTGGGTCCAGGAGGCCGTGGACGCGGGAGCGCAACTCGTCAGCGGCGGGGCGCGGCTGTCCGACACCGCCTACCAGCCGACCGTGCTGCTGAACCCCCCGGCCGACGCCAAGGTCAGCGTCCACGAGGTGTTCGGGCCGGTCATCTGCGTGTACGGCTTCGACGACATCGACGCCGCCATCGCGCAGGCCAATGCCGGGCCGTATTCGTTCCAGGCCGCCGTGTTCAGCCGCAATCTCGACACCGCCCTGCACTGCTACCACCAGCTGGAAGCCGCCGCGGTGATGATCAACACCCACACCGCGTTCCGGGTCGACTGGATGCCCTTTGCCGGCCTCAAGCAGTCCGGCCACGGCGTGGGCGGCATCCCCTATACCTACGAGGACATGCAGGTCGACAAGCTGATGGTCGTCCGCTCGCCGTCCCTCTGAACCTGGAACCGCCCGTTCCCTCGCCCCCGTGCGCCTGACCGCCGCCGAATTCCGCGCCCTGCCGCACAAGGCCGTCACCCTGCTCGGCATGTCGGGCGTCGGCAAGACCCGGCTGGCCGACCGGCTGGACAAGGCGCAGTGGTTCCACTATTCCGGAGACTACCGGATCGGCACCCGCTACCTCAACGAGAACATCCTCGACAACCTCAAGTCGGAGATGATGGAGATCCCGTTCCTGGCGGACCTGTTGCGGTCGGACTCCATCTACATCTGCAACAACCTCACCATCGACAACCTGGAACCGGTCTCAACCTTTCTCGGCAAACCCGGAAACTCCGAGCTCGGCGGACTGTCCCTGGACGAGTTCAAGACCCGCCTGCGGACCCACCACGACGCCGAAATTCAGGCCATGTGCGATGTCCCGGATTTTATCCGCAAGGGGCAGGAAATCTACGGCTACCCGCATCTCGTCAACGATGCCGGCGGCAGCCTGTGCGAACTGCAGAGACCGGACGTGTTCGACCTGCTGGCCGAACATACCCTGATCCTGTACATCCATGCCGACGAACAACAGATCGGGGAACTCTGCGAACGCCAGGCGAAAAGCCCCAAGCCCCTGTACTACCCGGAGGCCTTCCTGGATCGGGCGATCCCGGAGTTCATGGCCGAGCACGGCTTGGGCGATTTCCAGGACATTCCCCCCGACGATTTCACCCGCTGGGCGTTCCCCCGGCTGTCGCGGGACCGTCTGGAGCGCTACCAGGGGATTGCCGCCCAATACGGATACACCGTCAGCATGGACGAGGTCGGCCAGGTTCACAACGCCGACGACTTCGTCGCCCTGGTCGTCCGGGCCATCGAACGCGCGGGCTAAGCCTCATGCCCCTGCTGCGCCTGCAGGACCTGCCCAGCCTGGACCGGATTTCTGAACAGGGCACCCGGGTGACCGAGCAGGTTCCGGCCCCTGCGTCCCGGCTGGACCTCGGCCTGCTCAACATGATGCCGGACCGCGCGCTGGCCGCGACCGAGCGGCAATTCCTGAAACTGTTGGACAGCCACGACGAACGCTGCTGCGCCGTGCACTTGTTCACAATCGAAGGCGTCCCCCGCGGGGACGAGGGCCGCGAACATCTCCGGCAATACTACCGGGACTGTGCGGAAATCGGCGACACCGAGCTTGATGCCCTGATCATCACCGGGGCCAACGTCACAAAGCCCGACCTGACGAGCGAACCCTTCTGGGACGACCTGGCCGACGTGCTGAAACAGGCCGACGAGCGCCGCCTGCCGGTGCTCTGCTCCTGCCTGGCCGCCCATGCCTCCGCCCTGATCTTCCATGGCGTCGCCCGCCGCCACCTGCCGCACAAGCGCTGGGGGATTTTCGACCACGCGGTCGGTGAGCCCGGCCACCCCCTGGTCGCCACGCTCCCGGGCCACTTCGAGATGCCGCATTCACGCTTCAACGAAATCCCGGAAGAGGACCTCCGGGCATGCGGCGTGCAGGTCCTGGTCACGGGGGCCATCGCCGGCGTGCAGATGGCCGTGGAGCCGGACGGACGCCGGCTTTATTTTCAGGGGCATCCCGAGTACGAGGCCGTCAGCCTGCTGAAGGAATACAAGCGCGAAGTCCTGCGTTACCTGAACGAAGAGCGTGAAGACTATCCGCCCCTGCCGGACAACACGTTCAACGGCCCCGCGGGCGAGCTTGCGGGAGAGTTCCGCGAGTGGGTCCTGTCTCGGAGCGGCACGGAGCCATTGATGATCGAGGAATTCCCGGAGGATGAGCTCGCACAGGAGATGCGCCACTCGTGGAAGGATGTCTCCCGGCAATTGTTTTTCAACTGGCTCGCCAGCCTGGGGTGAAGCGGGCTCTGTCCGGCGGGCCTTATCGCAAGCGCTTCAAGCCGCATCAAACTCCTGGCCACTCCGGGCAAGATCATCCAAGGCTTTCATGCGTGAGGCATCACGCTTTTTCTTATACGCCATCAAGTCCTCGCGCATCACGCGCCGGTGCGAACCGACCGGGATGAATGGAATATCGCCGTCTTTGAGGAGTTTGCTCAAGTAAGGCCGTGAGACATTCAGGATGTCTGCCGCTTGTTGTGTCGTGAGCATCGCGTCAGAAGGCATAAGTGAGCGCTTGGAAAGTGTAACACGCGAGATGAAAGCAGCGATCAAACCGAAAGCGCCCAATAGCCAACCCGAGACAGCCCGCTCTGCAGGAAATACAGCCCAAACAGGGCCACCATGGGGGACAGATCCAGGACCCCCGTATCCGGCAGCACACCTCGAATCCGCATGAGCATCGGGGTGGTCAGGCTGCGCACCAAGTTCAGGAATTGACCTGCACCGGCCGATGGCTGCACCCAGCTGGCAATCACCACCACGATCAGGGAGACCAGGTAAATATTCAGCAGCATCCCGCCGATCTGGGCCAGCGCGAACAGGGCCAGACCCAGGAGCGAAGCCTCAATTTCCATGACCCCGCCCACGTAAAGACGGATCATTTCCAGGACCCATGCAATCGCGAGCAAGGCGAGATCCCAACCTTGGGCCGACGGCATCACGCGACGAACCGGCTGATACACCGGATTGGTCACCCGCGCCAGCATTTGCGAGATCGGGTTGTAGAAGTCTGCTTGATGAAATGTCAGCAACAGCCGCAGCAGGATCCCGTACAAATACAGGGTCAGCAGGAACTGGACCAGGATTTCCATATTAGGCCCGACCGTTCTCGTCGCCTAGTTCCTCGGCCCGCTGGCGCGCAGCCTCAAGCGCATCGAGAACCAAGGCTTCAAAGCCTGCCGCCTCCAGTACATCCAGAGCCGCCTCGGTCGTCCCGCCCTCGGAGGTCACCTTCCGGCACAGCTCCTGTAAAGAGTCCTCCGAAGCGCTGGCCAGTTTCTGCGCCCCGCGGGCCGTCTCCAGCACCAGCAGGCGTGCCTGCGCCTCATCCATTCCCATGCGGCATGCCCCCTCGATCATCGCCTGCATGAACCGGAAGAAGTAGGCAGGCCCGCTACCCGAGATCGCGGTCGCGGCATCCATCAGGGCCTCGTCTTCCATCCAAAGGACCTTGCCGACGCTCTCCATGATTCTGCCCGCAAGTGCCCGCTGGGAATCGGACACGTCTTCCCGCGCATACAGGGCGCTCATCCCGGCACCGAGCAACGCCGGGGTGTTCGGCATGGCGCGCACCACCGGGCAATGGCCTCCCGTCCAGCGTGCCAGGTCATCCGCGCGCACGCCCGCCGCAATGGTAATCAACAACGGAGTCTCGGTCACCGTCCAGGGCGCCAGTTCGGTGGCGCTGGTCGCTACTTTGTCGGGCTTGGTCGCGAACAGCAGGACATCCGCAGACGCCCGGGAGTACGCCAATGAATTCTCGTAATACAACTGCATCAGGCCAAACTCGGTGGCCAGCGCCTGGTGGGATTGCGGGTCGGGGTCTGCCACCGTGATGTCGCCGGCCTCCCAGCCGGAGCGAATCAGCCCCCCCACCAGCGAGCGGCCCATGTTGCCGCCTCCGATCAGAAGGATTCGTGGATTGTCAGGCATATGTTTTCCCGCCCAAGGCGCGCGGCTGCTCTTTGAACCATTATAGGAGCATGCCGTGCTAATCCCTCTGCCGAAATGTCACCCCTGGTACTGGTACTGGTTCAGGGAGCGACACGTTGCTAGACTAGCTCGTGATCATATTGCTTGGCTTCTTCCGGTGGTTCAGCCTTCAGAATTGCCTCCACTTCCTTATCAGACAATTCCTCTATAACGAATGCCCGACGATCGCGACATTTAAGGCGTTCATACTCCTCGGCGGACAAAATGACCAGCACACTTTCCTTATTGCGAGTGATTGATAACGGTGATTTGATTGCCTGGGTGTGAAAATGATCCAAGTTTCTTTCATATTCAGCAGATGTGATTTTGTGCATGACCAATCCTCCATAGACGATGGTTGTGCCTCGGCAGGCTAAATCTGCCCTTTCCAGAATTATAGCCAAAAAACAGGCGCCCCAAAGGGCGCCTGTTTTGTCTTGGTGTGCTCAGTCAGACTGAATCAGTCAAACCAGTGCACGATACCAACCGCGAACATTTCAACTTCGTTACCAGGGGTGCCAACACCCGTTCCAGGAATGCTCTGCCCATAACCTACACTGTCGTCAGAATTGACTTCGGAGTAGGTCAGGCGCAGTTCCGTAACCAGCCTCCACGGCCCAAGACCTGGAATTGCGGGTTCAAGCTTCGCAAAGACCGGTGCGCTCACGGAGACAGCACGGCCCCGAAAGTCCCCACGAATGAGCCACTTTCACCTCCGGCATGGGTGTACGTCCCGCCGGCGGTGCCTGCCAAGCCTTCGGGGGCACCACTGGGATCGGGAACGTTGGAGAAGACTCCGCCGATACTTCCTTCATAACTGGTCACCGGCTTGTGCGGATTGGTCAGAGTACCCTGCTGGCTACGGAACGTACCGTCGGCGTTCACAATCGCCGTCCCCTCAAAGCGGTAAGCAGTCGGGACCGCCTCGAAACGGTAAAACGTGCCATCCGTTTTTCTTCCGTCCCCCCAAAGGCCAAAGTATTCCGATGGTGTGCCACAGTTGCCGCAGACTGCGACCGACGACTGAGCAAAATCGACTGTTATTTCGTACGGAATTACGTACTGCCCAATTTCAATCGCCCCGGCAAACTCACCATATTCCGGGCTAGACCCGTATTGATGGTAATAGATGCCCTGGCCCTCGCCGGTATAAGTCGCGGTACCGCTAACCGGCAGCGTAGGTGGGTTGGCCGGATCCATAGTCGGCCCGTCGTAAAATGCTCCGATCTCGAACTCCACACCGGGCTCGAAAAAAGGCCCGTCTGAACGCAGCCAATAACCCCAAACCGAATACTCGCTGGCATCGGCGCTGTTCCAGGAGACCCCAACATAATCAGCATGGTAAGAGCCGTCATCCAATTCTCGGGCATGGTAGGACCTGCGCCCGGAATCATGTGACCGGACCGCCCACTTCCGCAAATAAGATTCCGTGAAGTCATTGGGCCCCCAGTATGCTGAGAAAGCCTCACCAAAGCTGAAACTACTGCCGTCAGCCTGGGTCACCGTGATGGTGGCAGTGTTGCCGTCGAAAGATCCTGTAGCACGGTCAGTCGTCAGAAATTGGGCATCCACGTTCGACGACTGGGTGATGCTTCCAAACTTGGGAATTGCGGTGGCCGCCCCTTGAATCGTGTCTTCATACACATTCGAGACCGCCGGATTGCTGAGAGAGCGATTGACTTCGTTCGGATCAAGGTCAGGTGTGTCCGGCGTGGTGCCAAAGTTGGTGCGGGCCGCCGTCGAGGTCTCCGGCATGTTGCTCGCAGTATTGCTGCTACTGCTGCCACCGCCACCGCCGCATGCGGCCAGTGTCATGGTGGCAAAAGTCAGGACAAGGTAATTAATTTTCATGATGTCTCCTTGTTATGGAGGATTGTTGGTTCAGTTTTCCTCCTTATGGAAAACAGGCGCCCCGAAGGGCGCCTGTCTTATTTCTTGGTGTGCCAAGTCAGACTGAATCAGTCAAACCAGTGCACGATACCGACTGCAAACATCTCGATTTCTGCACCAGCAGCACCCAGTCCAGTACCGGAGATGCCCTGACCGTAGGTGCCGTTGTCGTCGTTGTCGACTTCGGAGTAGGTCAGACGCAGTTCCGTACCACCCGGCATGGTGTAGAACATGCCTACGTTCCATGCTTGGGCGGCGGTGTCACTCCAATCACCGGAGCAAGCGCCACATGAGACTTCGAGATCATCTGCATCCATGTAGGAAAACCGGAAATCAATAGGACCGCCGAACTTAAGCTTGCCGGACACCATCCAGGCGTCACGCTCGATCGTGATGTTCTGACCTGCGGTAGGAGGTGTGTAGTTCTTTACATTTGCCTCATGGGCCGTTTCAGCAGCCTTGACTACAGCAGGAAGAGCAGCGGCATTGGCTGAAGCAACGAAGTCGTCATAGTTCTTAACGTAAGCCATGTCATCCATGTCATCCGAATCCCTAAGAGCTTCTGCAGCCGCACCCCAAGCATCCAGATAAGTCTTCAGGCCTCTTGCGTCTGCGTGAAGGCTTTCATCGGCTGGCGTATCGGCATCGTCCTCTGCGCCCGATGATGTATAGATGTTATAGCTTGCATTACCACGGGTGTCGTCGCCGGAGAGCACGAGCTCAGGAGCTGTGACTGGTGTATCAGTCGTGGCACTATTGCCGTCATCTGCTACCCGACCGTAAGTAACAGTCTCACCCATAGCGTACCTATGAACAGCCGGTTCAGTCCTGTCATCCATCGCTGCTTCTTCATAGAATCGACCAATGGTCTTGTAGTTCAATTTCGCCGTACCGGCATCAGTCGGTGCCATGAAATCTCCCGGAGGATTGTCTTTCATGCTCGCCATCAGATTGCCGGACTTGCCGAAGTCGGTATACCCGAACGCAGCCATAGCTTTCTCCACGCTGGTCACGCCATTGAACTCGTACTCAAGGTCTTCGTACATGGCTGAGATCTGAACGCTCATGCCGTCACCCATGTCCATGATGTAACGACCGGCAACACGGATGCTCTCTGCGTCCGAAGTTCTCATCTCGCCCACTGAAGCCGCAGTCCAGTCCTCGTGATCCTGCCAAGTCACCGCACCCCAGAACGGGCCGTTGGTGTAGGCCAGGCTGGAGGAACGGATCACTGGATCAATTTCACCTCCCATATGCTTGGTTTCATCCCGATTGCCAACAGTCCAAGCGAAGCGAAACACAAAACCGTTCCAGTTCGGAGACCAGTACTGAATGATGTTTTCCTGACGACGGTTGAAGCCCGTGTCGTAGGCTCCGACTTGAGTGTAGTCGAAACCGCTGAAATCGCCAGTGTTGTAGAAGATGGTGTTGGCACCGACTGAACCCATGATGCTGGTATGCGAATCTGCGCCAGCGTCATAGAACGGGTCAACCCACTGTGCTACGCCCTCGTTGTAGGGCAGCAGCCAGGTGGCGAACATGATCTCACCCATCTGGGGGTGGGACAAGCCGATCTTGGAATTACGGTTGCACCAGCCAGTGCGCCCGCCATGTTGGTTGTAGTAGGTGAACTGTTCGCACTGAACATTAACCGAAATGCCGTTACCAGCATCCATGCTGGCCGCGAAGCCAATGTTTCCGGCGTTGGACTGCATGCGGTCATAACTGCGCCCGCCGTCCTCATCCACGAACTCCCAAGAGTGATTCTGCCAACCATAAATATTCCATGTTTCAGCCTGGGCTGCGAACGGAGCCGCCACCAAGGCCAAAATAATTAGAAATGATATTAGGTTAGAAACGAAACCTAATAAAAATATAGTGCTAATTCACTCCTTTACACCCAAATCCGGGCTATGGATTCCCGGTTTCTTCCGGAAACACCGCTCGTGCATCAAATACCGGGCCGTCCACGCACACCCGCTTCATACTCCAGCCCTTTTCACCCAACACCGGAACCGTACAGCCTGCACACCCACCCACGGCACACGCCATGTATTCCTCCATGCAGACCTGGCACGGCACCTCGAACTCCCGCGCCAGCCGGGCAACGGCTTCCAGCATCGGCATCGGCCCGCAGGTGAATACGGCGACCCGCGCGCGTTGCTCCGGAGTCTGGGTTTCAAGCCAACTCTTGGCAGCCGCATCAACATAACCCTCGTAACAGCCGGCATAGCCCTGGGTAGAACATAGGCGGGAAGCGACCCCCCAGTCCTCAAGCAGGCTCATGCCGGCGATGGCAGCTTCCGGCATTCCCGGGACTCGGATTAGCGAGGGGCGGCTTGCGAACGGAAAGGGAATTTCCGATCCCATCACCACCAGCGGCGCGGTGTGCTCCTTGATCTCGCGGGCCAGGAACAGGATCGGAGGAATTCCGACCCCTCCTCCGATTAACAGGGGACGATCCCGGTTCGGCTCGGCCTGAAAGCCTCGCCCAATCGGGCCGAGGGTGGGCAGGGTCTCGCCTTTCTGGACACGCGCCAGTGCGGCCGTCCCTTTCCCGACCACCTTGTACAGCACCTCGATCGTCCCGCGTTCCCTGTCGCTCCACAGGATGGAGAGCGGGCGGCGCATCAGGGGCGGGTCCGCATGGACCCCCACGTGGACGAAACTTCCCGCGGTAGCGGTCTCGGCAATCTCCGGTGCCTCAAGCACCAATGCGTGTTGGTCTGCTTCCAGGTGGCGCGCCTCAATGACCCGGGCGTCGAGGCTGTGAATCACGTTGCGAAACTCCCTCATCACGCCGACCCTTCCCGCTCGTAAACGATATCCCCGCCGCACACGGTCGCCTGCACCCGGTCGTCGAACCGCCAGCCGTCAAACGGCGTGTTCCGTCCCGCGCTCAGCATCGAATCCATGTTGAAAACCCAAGGGTCGTCCAGCCGCACCACGCAGAGGTCCGCCGGCGACCCGACGGCCAATGTCCCGCCGCCGCAACCCAGGATCGCGGCCGGTCCTGCCGTCAACCGTTCCACCGCGGTCGCCCGCGTGAGGACATCCTCGGTGACCAGTTTCATGGTCAGAGGCAGCAGTGTCTCCACTCCGGAAATTCCGGGCTGGGCTTCGGGAAACGGGGCCATCTTCGCATCCGGGTCGAGCGGCTGGTGGTCCGAGCAAACCGCCTGAATCACGCCATCCCGCACGCCTTCGCGCAAGCGCTCCCGGTCCTGTTCGGTGCGCAAGGGCGGGCTGACCAGTGCATTGACGTCGAAGCCATCCACGGCCTCTTCCGTCAGGAACAACTGGTGCGCCGCAACATCCGCCGTCACCGGCAAGCCCGCCTGCCGGCCGATTTCCAACATGTCCACCGCCTGCGCACAGGACAGGCGACAGAAATGGACCCGTGCGCCGGTATCCTGCACCAGGGCCGTCATCTGTGCCAAGGCGGCAGTCTCCGCCGCCGGCAAGATCCCCGGCAGTCCGAGCCTCGCCGCGAAAACGCCTTCATGTGCGCAACCCTCACCCGTCAGGGCATGATCCAGGGGGTGATAGAACAGGGTCAGGTCCTGGCTGGCGGCATACTCCATGGCCCGGCGCAGCACCAGAAGGTTGGCGTAGGGCCGCATCCCGTTGCTGACCCCAACGCAGCCCGCTTCACGCAGTGCGCCGAGGCTTGCCAACTGCGTATCTCCCAGTCCCTGCATGGCCGCGCCCAATGTTTCCAGCCGGGCAAAACCGGCCTGTTGCGCCTGTTCCATCAGCAGCCGCACCGCCGCCGGCGAGTCTGGAATCGGCTGGGTCTCTGCCACCGAGCAGACGGTGGTCACCCCGCCCGCCGCCGCGGCCCGGGTCTCGCTTTCCACGCTGGCGCGCTGCCCGCCCGGGGGATTGAGGCAGACCGCCAGGTCCACCGCCCCTGGCATCACCAGGCAACCCTGGGCATCCACGACCCGTTCCGCCTCGAACTCCTCCTTCGCAGTCCCCAGGCCGACAATTTTCCCGCGAGCGCAGAACACGTCGCGCACCGCATCCGTCCCACCGGCCGGGTCGAGAACGTATCCCCCGCGGATTGCCAGACGCATCACCAGGCATGCCTCCGCATTGCCATGGACAGGATCGCCATGCGCACCGCAATCCCGTTCCGGACCTGTTTCAGGATCACCGAGCGTGGACCATCCACCACGGCCGACTCGATTTCCACGCCGCGGTTGACCGGCCCCGGGTGCATAACGATCCCATCTTCAGCCAACAACTCCACCCGCGCCCGGGTCAGGCCGTAGAGTCGGTAGTATTCGGTTTCGTTCGGCACGAAGCTGCCATGCATCCGCTCTTTCTGCAGACGCAGCATGATCACCGCCTGCGCCCCGGCGAGGCCTTCTTCCATGGACTTGTACGGGATCACGCCCATACTGGCCGCCTCGCGCGGCAACAAGGTCCGCGGTGCGACCACCCGGATCTCTCCGACCCCCAGGGCGCGCAGGGCCTGGATCTCGGAACGCGCCACCCGCGAATGCAGGATGTCGCCGACGATCACGACCGTGATCGCGCTGAAATCCGGAAAATGCTGGCGCAAAGTGAACATGTCGAGCATGGCCTGGGTCGGATGCGCGTGCCGGCCGTCGCCTGCATTGATGACGCTGATGTGATCCGCGACATGACGCACGATGAAATGTGCCGCGCCACTCTGGTGGTGGCGGACCACAAACATGTCGCAGTGCATCGCCTCCAGGTTGCGCAAGGTGTCCAGCAGGCTCTCGCCCTTGGTCGTGGCCGCGGTGGCCATATCCAGGTTGAGCACGTCGGCGGACAGGCGCTTGGCCGCCAGTTCGAAGGTCGTGCGGGTGCGGGTGCTCGCCTCGAAGAACAGGTTGACAATGGTCTTGCCACGGAGCAACGGCACTTTCCGCGCCGCCTGGTCCGAAGCCGTGTGAAACGACTGTGCGGTACTCAGAATCTCTTCCAGGAGCTCCGTCGGCAATCCTTCGATGGTCAGGAAGTGACGCAGGCGTCCGTCTTCGTCCAACTGACACTGCGCCACGGGCGGCGACCGGAACAATGGCGGCTGGATCGCGCTCACCGGTCCGGCCCGTCCAGTAAGGAGTCGTGGGGCCGCGTGATCACCAGTTCCATGGGCTCCGGGCCCTGCAGCTTGACCCGGTCCTCCGGACCCAGTTCCAGGCGCATTCCGGTCAGGTCCGGCGCCACCGGAATCTCCCGGCCTGGCCGTTCCACCAGCACGACCAGCGCCACCGAGGCCGGACGGCCGTACTCGAACAGTTCGTTGAGTGCCGCGCGGGTGGTCCGCCCGGTGAACAGCACGTCGTCGATCAGCAGGACGTGCCGGTCATCCAGCGACACCGGCATTCGAACCGGCTTCAGCGGCCGCACCCCGGTGCGGGCGACATCGTCCCGGTGGTAGCTGACGTCCAGCATGCCCAGCGGCTCGGCGACGGCACAGTGCGCGTGCAAGGCCTCGGCGACCCACACGCCACCGGTGTGGATGCCGACGAAGACCGGCAGATGGATTCCGCGGGTGGTCAGGAAAGATTTGACTGAATCGCCAAGATCGGCGAGTGCGGCGCCAACGTCAACCCTCTCGTGCGATGACATGCTGCTCCGACAGCCAGGCATTCAGGATATAAGCGGCCGCCATCTTATCAGTTTCGCCCCGGCCGGGCTTTTTCCGGACCCCTTCCCGACGCTGTGCGCGCAACTCGGCGCGGGCGCATTCGGACGAATAGTCCTCGTTGATTCGGGCCACCGGCAAGGCGTAGCGGGACTCCAATTCGGTGCAGAACCGGCGCAAGGCGCGGGGCAGGCGAGTGCCGGGCCCGGTCTGCGCCTGCGGCTCGCCCACCACCAGCATGCTCGGGCGCCAGGTCTGGATCAAGCGGTCGATCTCCGGCCAATCGACGGCGCCGTCGCGATTGGCGACCACGTCCAGCCCGCGTGCGGTCGTCACCTCCAGGGAACCGACCGCCACGCCAATCCGGGCCAACCCAAAATCAAATCCCAAGGCCACCTTGTACGCGTCAGGCATGCCCGCTTCCGAAATACAGCGACGACTCTTCCAAGCCCAACTGCCTGAGCGCCTCGCCCCAACGGCGTTCCGGGGGCAAGTCGAACAGCAGGCCCGGGGACGGGGACGTCAACCACCAGGAACCGGTGTCCAGTTCCTGCTCCAACTGCCCCGGAGACCAGCCGGAATACCCCATCGTCACCAGCAGGTTCTCCGGGCCCTTGCCGACGGCACAGTGTTCCAGCAGGGAGCGGGACGCCGTGACCCGGATCCGGTCGTCGATTTCCGCGCTGTCCGACATTTCGTAGATTCCCGAGTACAGCCCGAAGCCCAGGTTCGGCTGCACCGGGCCGCCCAGGAAGACCGGCCGGGCCAGGTCCCGTTTCACCTCCGGCGTAATCTTCATGTCCATCAGCAGGTCGTGCAGGGTCAGTTCCGAGGGGTGGTTCACGATGAAGCCCATCGCGCCCTTCTCCTCCTCGTGCTCACAGACCAGGATCAAGGCTCGCTGAAACATCGAATCCTGCAGGTCCGGGGCCGCCACCAACATCTGGCCGCGCAAGGTCTTCATCGGCGGAGCGGCTCCGCGGTACGCAAGCCGGCCGACTCCCCGAACACCCAGCGGCGGCTGATCTGCAAGCGGTCGCGGTGCTGGCGCAGTTCCTCGGGGAACGGCGCGTGCGGCTGGGACTGCATCACGATCCTGCGGGCGGCCTCGGCCAGCGGCTCCGGCCCCGGTTCGATCTCGACCTGCCGAACCCCGCCCTGTGCATTCATCATCACATGCACGATCACTTCTCCATCCAGACCTTGCACCATGCCGTTGCCCAAGTGTTCCGTGCGTTCCACCCATTGGCGCACGTATTCCTGTTCGAGAGTATACGCCTCCGGCACCGTTCCATCCAGACCGTTCGCCGAAGCCGGGGCGGGTGTCGGCGATGAGGGCCACGGCGGCCCCTCTCCGGCCTCTGCTGCGGAAGCCAGCCGGCCCGGGCCGCCCACCCAGAAGACTTCTAAATCCGGTCTCGCCCCCGGCGGCGCGGAAGACCACCCCACGCCCAGTATGGCCATGCCGTGGAACGCCAGCGCCAGGAACAGGCAGAACGCCAGGCGTTCGGAATCGGGAACCGCGGGCAGCAGCGGCGGCATCATCGATCAGGCCTCCAGCCAATGGTCGACCACGGCATCCCAGAAGCGCATCGCCACCGCCTGCCCGGTGTGCGCCTCCACCTCCCGGATGCAGGTCGGCGACGTGATGTTGATTTCGGTCAGGCGGCCCCCGATTACGTCCGCGCCGGCGAAGCAGACCCCGGCCTCCCGCAGCGGCACCCCAATGCGTTCGGCAATCTCGCGGTCGCGGTCATTGGCGGGCTCCACCCGCAGGGTCCCGCCCTGGGCAAGGTTGGCCAGGAATTCACCGGCCCTGGGAATGCGCACGGCGACCTCCGGGATCAACTCGCCGTCGATCAACAACAGGCGGCGGTCCCCTTCCGTGACCTCGGGTAGAAAACGTTGCGCCATCACCGGCAGGGTCCCCTGCTGCGTGACGGACTCGATGATGGGGGCCACATCGGCATCCTCGTGACGCAAGCGGTGCACCAGAGATCCTCCCATCCGGTCGAGCGGCTTGATGATGATCTCATTGTACTCCGCGAGAAATCCCTCCAGGTCGTCCCGGCGCGCGCTCACCAGCAGCGGCGGCGCGAGGTCGGCGAACGGTAGGATGGCGAGCTTCTCGTTCATGTTGCGCAGGGTCTCCGGGGCGTTGAGCACGCACACGCCCGCAGCGCGGGCCCGGTCCAGCAACCAGGTGGCGGCGATGTACGCCATGTCGACCGGCGGGTCCTTGCGCATCAGCACCACGTCGAACTCGGTCAGCGCGACCGAGGCCGCCTCGCGCACCTGCCACCAGTCGGCCTGGTCGGCCACCTGGACCTTGCGCACACGCGCGCCGGCGCCGGCGGGGTCGCCGCGCAGTTCGGACGGGGTCGTGAGGTAGAGTTCGGCGCCGCGGGCCTGCGCCGCCAGCATCAGGGCGACGGTCGAATCCTTGTCGGGCCGGACCTGCTCCGGCGGATCCATGACGACGGCGACGCGGCGCAGCTCACCCACAGGCCGAGCCCGACGCCTTGCCGGCCATCAGTAGCGGTAATGCTCCGGCTTGTAAGGCCCGTCCGCGGCCACGCCCAGGTATTCCGCCTGGTCCGGCGTCAGGGCGGTCAGCCGGACGCCCAGTTTGTCCAGGTGCAGGCGCGCGACCTCCTCGTCCTTCTCCTTCGGCAGGGTGTGCACGCCGAGTTCGTAGTCGTCCGGACGCTGCCAGAGTTCAATCTGGGCCAGCACCTGGTTGGCGAACGAGCACGACATCACGAAACTGGGGTGCCCGGTGGCGCAGCCCAGGTTGACCAGCCGGCCCTGGGCCAGCACGATCAGGCGCTTGCCGTCGGGAAAGGTCACGTGGTCGACCTGCGGCTTGATCTCTTCCCAGGCGTAGCCGCCCAGCGAGGCGATATCGATTTCGTTGTCGAAATGCCCGATGTTGCAGACGATTGCCTCGTTCTTCATCTGCCACATGTGCTCGAAGGTGATCACATGGTGGCAACCGGTCGCCGTGACGAAAATATCGGCCTTCGGCGCGGCCTCCTCCATGGTCACCACCGGCAAGCCTTCCATCGCCGCCTGCAACGCACAGATCGGATCCACTTCCGTCACCCAGACGATCGCACCCTGCGCCCGTAGCGACTGGGCGCAGCCCTTCCCGACCCCGCCGTACCCCGCCACCACGCAGACCTTGCCCGCAATCATCACGTCGGTTGCCCGCTTCAGGCCGTCGAGGAGCGACTCGCGGCAGCCGTAGGTGTTGTCGAACTTGGACTTGGTGACCGAGTCATTCACATTGATCGCCGGCACCTTCAACTCCCCGTTCTCGTACATGGCGTACAGGCGGTTGACGCCGGTGGTCGTCTCTTCGGAGATGCCGCGGACCTGGTCGAGCAGCTGCGGGTATTCGTCGTGCATCATGCGCGTCAGGTCGCCGCCGTCGTCCAGCAGCAGGTTCGGGGTCCAGCCGTCCGGACCCTCGATGGTGCGGCGGATGCATTCCTCATACTCTTCCTCGGTCTCCCCCTTCCAGGCGAACACCGGAATGCCCTGTTCGGCGATCGCGGCCGCGGCATGATCCTGGGTCGAGTAGATGTTGCAGGACGACCAGCGCACTTCGGCGCCGAGCGCCACCAGGGTCTCGATCAGCACGGCGGTCTGGATCGTCATGTGCAGGCACCCCGCAATGCGGGCGCCCGCCAGCGGCTGGTCGGCCCGGTAGGTCTTGCCCAGCGCGACCAGCCCGGGCATTTCGGTGCGGGCGATCGCGATCTCCTTGTGTCCCCAGGCGGCCAGCCCCAGGTCGGCGACCTGGTGGTCCGGGCGCAGTTCGGTGGCGGGTTCGTTCATGATTTAACTATACTCCCAGTGCGTCTTTCAATGAGTCCAGCCGATCCAGGTTTTCCCATGGGAACACGCCGTCCGGATAGCCGAAATGCCCGTGCTCGGCCGTCGACTGGTAGCGAAAATTCCGGGACGCTTCCAACAGGCCGAGCATTTGGATGATTCCGCCCGGCGACAAGTCGAAGACCTCGCCCGCCATCAGCACCGCGTCGAGGCGCGCCTCCGACACGGTCCCGGTCCCGAAGGTGTCGACCCGGACCGACACCGGCTGGGGCCAGCCGATCGCATAGGCCAGTTGCACCTCGCAGCGGCGGGCGAAGCCGCCGCCCACCACGTGCCGGGCGACGTAGCGGGCGGCGTAAGCGGCCGAGCGGTCCACCTTGGACGGGTCCTTGCCGGAGAATGCGCCGCCGCCGTGGCGGGCCATGCCGCCGTAGGTGTCGACGATGATCTTGCGCCCGGTGAGGCCGCAGTCGCCAACCGGGCCCCCAATCTCGAAGACTCCGGTGGGATTGATCAAGGTTTCGAAATCCCGGGTTCTCCGCTGCGCAGGGATCACCGGGTCGATGATCTGCTCGCGCACGAATGCGCGCAGTTTCTTCTGTTGCCCCGGCGGCGAGTACCGGGCGCTGTGCTGGGTGGACAACACCACCGTCTTGACTTCGGTGGGCCGGGCCTGTTCGTCGTAGCAGAAGGTGACCTGGCTTTTCGCGTCCGGGCGCAATAGGTCTCTGCCCTCGCCGGCCCGGACCTCCTCATGCCTGCGCATCAGTTCATGCGCATAATAAATCGGAGCGGGCATCCAGGTGTGGGGGTCGTCGTCGCAGGCGTAGCCGAAAATGATGCCCTGGTCTCCGGCGCCCTGGTCCTCGGGACCATCCACGCCATCCCCAATGTTGGAAGACTGTAACCCGATATGCGCCGCAACCTCGCAACGCGTCGAATCGAAGCCGACGCCAATGTCTTCGGTGTAGCCGATGTCTTCGATCACGGACCGGGCGATCCGGTCGTAGTCCGCGGGCGAGAGTTCCTCGTCCGGGTCGATGGTCAACTCGCCCGCCAGGGTCACCTGCTGGTCCTTGACCAGGGTTTCCACGGCCACCCGCGCACGCGGGTCCCGTGCCAGCGCCTCGTCCAGCACGGCATCCGAGATCTGGTCGCACACCTTGTCCGGGTGGCCCCGGGAAACGGCTTCAGAGGTAAAAAGGCTGTGTCGGCTCAACCGATTTGTCCCACTTCGAATTTTGCGCTCATTCTACAATGTCGCAAAAAGCGGTTAGAATCTTTCCGCCCAAATCCGTTCGAAGGAGAATTTCATGGCGACCGTCACCCTGCACGGCAACGAAGTCAACCTGGAAGGGACCCTGCCGGCCATCGGCAGTACCGCACCGGACTTCACATTGGTCGACCGCGACCTCAACGAGGCCAGCCTCAGCACCTTCGGCGATGCCCGCAAGCTGTTGTCGATCCTGCCCAGCCTAGACACCCCGGTCTGCGCAAAATCCTCCATCCAGTTCAACCAGGAGATTCAGAAGCTCGACGCCAAGTCGGCCGTCCTGGTCATCTCGTCCGACCTGCCTTTCGCCATGACCCGCT
The DNA here is from genome assembly GCA_965214545.1 of uncultured candidatus Poriferisulfidus sp. Lineage (GTDB taxonomy): Bacteria > Pseudomonadota > Gammaproteobacteria > Poriferisulfidales > Poriferisulfidaceae > Poriferisulfidus. The sequence goes on from OZ243950.1 coordinate 569,068, forward strand.
TCTGCACCGAGCAGGGTGCCGACCATCTGGTCACCCTGTCGATGATGCGCAGCCGGGACTTCGCGCGCGACTACGGCGTGCTGATTGCCGACGGCCCGCTGGCCGGGATCACGGCCCGCGCCGTGGTGGTGCTGGACAGCAACAACCAGGTCCTGTACACCGAGCTGGTGTCCGAGATCGGAGACGAACCGAATTACGCAGAGGCGCTGTCCGCATTGCGGGGCTGAGCCGACCCGCGCACGGGGCACTCCGAGTACGCGCACCGTCATCATGACCCCCGGGTTCCGTGTGGCCTGCCGCCCACAAACCTGCGCCGGCGCGCGTCACCTTTTTGTTATACTCATGCCAGTTTAGGAAAACCTACTGGATTGTGGATTTGAACAAGCCTTCGGTCGAGACTGCTCTGGGCACGCTTGAGCAGCAGGTCGACGCACTGGCCGCGCTATGCGAACGCCTGGTCAGCGCCAATCAGGCTCTGGTCAAACGTTGCGATCAGATGCAGGAGCAGCAGCGCGACTGGCGCCGCAAGAACCGGCAGGCCCACAGCGCCGTCGAACAAGTGCTGACGCAACTCAAACCGTACAGCAGACTCCAATGAGCACGGCGCCCGAACAGGTTGGCTTCCGTCTTCTCAAGAAGACCTACGAAGTCGCCTGTGCGCCCGACCAACGCCAATCCCTCGACCAGGCCATCCAGTTCCTGCAGACCCAGGCGGAGAAGGTCCAGGAGGCCGACGCCAACGCCAGCATGGACCGCCTCGCGGTCGTCACGGCGCTGAACCTGAGCCACGAGTACCTGCGCGTGGCGCAAGAGACACCGGATGCCCTGCTCGAACGCATCGGCACGCTGTCCGCGAAGGTCCAGGAAACCCTGGACCGGGTCGGGGAGGCGAACCTGGCATGAGGGCGAAAAATTTAACGAATCCTTGGAATTGGGTGCCTCCGTCTGTCGCATCAGGCCCACCCGTGAACCTATTCCAACCGACTGGGACCCGACGCGCAAATGCTTTTGTGCATTACCGGCGTTTTCGTCCGGGAAGCCTACGGCATTTCCCAGGGACCCACCTGAACTTTCGGTTCAGGGTCATGTCCTGGTTCACGGCAGACGGAGCGCACTTTTCTCTCCCCCGAACATCCCTCTCGGTGCTCGCGCACCGTTTTTCGCAAAACGGCAGTCTCAATCCAGATGCCGGCTTGTGTCATCAAACACGTTGGAAAGATGAGCAGGTCCCGAATCCTCGGGCCGGCCGCATTCCAGCGTTTTCCATGTCTCTGTCATAAACCAACTGGAGGAACACGTGGCTGTCAAACGTTCAACAAGTAAAAAGCGCAGCACGGTCAAGAAAAAGGCCAGTGCAGCAAAACGCGCCCCTAAACGGAAAGCCGTAAAGAAAAAGGCTCCGGCAAAGACTGCCAAGCGGAAGGTCGCCAAGAAAAAAGCGGCACCGCGCAAGACGGCAAAGAAAAAGGTTGCCAAGAAGAAAACCGTGAAGCGGAAAGTGGCCAAGAAGAAGGTCGCCAAGAAGAAGGCCGCGCCACGTAAGACGGCGAAGAAAAAAACCGCCAAGAAGAAAGTAACCCGGAAGAAAGTCGCCAAGAAGAAGGCCGTGAAACGGAAGACGGCCAAGAAGAAGGTCGCCAAGAAAAAGGCGGCACCGCGCAAGACGGCAAAGAAAAAAACCGCCAAGCGCAAGACGGCTCGAAAGAAACGTTAAGCAGGATGCGCCGGGCCGCTGCGGCGGTTCGGCCCTCCTTCCCCTCGGGCTCTGCCCGCCCCGCCCCCTGCCGCTCGCCTCGTCAGGCGCCGCGTTCCATCTGTCCCAGGAACGCCTGGCAGGCGTCGTTTCCAGTTTCCTCGCAATAGCGGTAGCCCAGCGTCTCCAGAAAGGCCCGCAGTTCATCCATCTCGCCCTCCGGCACCTGCATGCCGATCAGCACCCGGCCGTAGGCGGAACCATGATTCCGGTAGTGGAACAGGCTGATGTTCCAGCCCTGCCCCATGCTGGACAAGAAATCGAGCAAGGCCCCGGGCCGTTCCGGAAACTCGAAGCGGTACAGGATCTCGCGCCGGTCGCTGCTGGTGTGTCCGCCGACCAGGTAGCGCAGGTGCAACTTGGCCGTCTCGTTGTCGCTGAGGTCCTGCACGCGGTAGCCGCATTCCCGCAGCTGCGCCAGCCAGTCCGGCTTTTCGGCTGCCGCGTCACGAAACTTGATGCCGACGAAGATATGGGCGTCGCGCGAATCCGCGTAGCGGTAGTTGAACTCGCTGATGCTGTGCTCGCCCACCGCCTCGCAGAACCGGCGAAAACTGCCGGGCTGCTCCGGGATGGTCACCGCAAAGATGCCCTCGTGGCCCTCGCCGAGTTCGGAGCGCTCCGAGACGTGCCGCAGGCGATCGAAATTGATGTTGGCGCCGCTGTTGATCGCGACCAGCGCCTGGCCCGTACAGGCACGGGACTGTGCGTAGCGCTTGATTCCGGCCACCGCCAGCGCCCCGGCCGGCTCCACCAAGACCCGGGTTTCCTCGAAGATGTCCTTGATCGCCGCGCAAATCTCGTCGATGCTCACCAGGATCATCTCGTCCACGCAGGCCCGCGCCAGCCGGAACGTCTCCTCGCCCACCTGCCGCACGGCCGCCCCGTCCGCGAACAGGCCGACCTGCTCCAGGCACACGCGTTCATCGGCGTCCAATGCCCGCGCCATCGACGGCGCGTCCTCCGGCTCCACCCCGACCACGCGCGTATCCGGCGCGGCATGCCGCAGCCAGGTCCCCATCCCCGCCAACAAACCGCCGCCCCCGACCGGGATGAACACCGCGTCCGGCAGGGTCGCGCATTGCTCGCAGATTTCGACCGCGATGGTGCCCTGCCCCGCAATGATGTCCGGGTCGTCGTACGGATGCACGAACACCCGCCCTTCGGCCTCGGCCCGATCCCGGGCGTACCGGCTCGCCGCATCGTAATCGTCCCCTTCCAGCACGATGTCGCCGCCTAAGGCCCGCACGGCATTGACCTTGATCGGCGGCGTGGTCCGCGGCATCACGATCACGGCATCCAGGCCCAGCCGGGCCGCCGCCAGCGCCACGCCCTGGGCATGGTTGCCGGCCGAAACGGTGATCACGCCGCGGGCGCGCTGCTGGTCGTCCAAGCCGGAAATCTTGTTGTAGGCGCCGCGCAGCTTGAACGAAAACGTGCGTTGCTGGTCTTCGCGCTTGAGCCAGACGTCGCAACCCAGGCGCGCCGACAACTGGGGCGCCTGCTGCAGGGGCGTACGCTCCGCGACCTCGTAGACCCGGGCCTGTCGAATCCGTTCCAGGTAGTCCATAACGCGCTGCCCACCCCAGCGAAAAGGTTATAATTATGGGGTTAAACGAGCATTCTATGCCAAAGTCCTTCGTCCCGGTCGCCACCGTATCGGAAATCCCGCCCGGACACACCCGCCGCATCCAGCATGGACGGCACGCCATCCTGCTGGCCAATGTCGGCGGGACCCTGTACGCCTGCGACGACACCTGCACCCATGAAGACTCCTCCCTGTCGCTCGGCTGCCTGGACGGGGAGTGGGTCAAGTGCACCCTGCACGGCAGCCGCTTCAGTGTGCGCACCGGGCAACCCGTCGAGGAACCGGCCGAAGAACCCTTGCGCACCTACCCGGTCCGAGTGGACGGGGACCGCGTGCTGATCGGCTGCTGATCCGGGGACGAGATGGCAACCGAATGGCTTGAAGGCACGGTCGTCGAGAACCGGCACTGGACCGACCAGCTCTATTCCCTACGCGTCAAGGCGCCGGAGGTCCGGTTCGCGGCCGGCCAGTTCGGCCGCCTCGCGCTCGACATCGACGGGGAACGGGTCGCCCGCCCCTATTCGTTCGTCAACCCGCCGCAGGCCGACGACCTCGAGTTCTATTCCATCGTCGTGCCGGAAGGCCCCCTGTCCGCGCGGCTGGAATCCCTGGCGCCCGGCGACCGGGTCTGGGTGTCTGCGCGGGGGGTGGGCTTTTTCGTGCTGGACGAAGTCCCCGAAAGCGACTACCTGTGGCTGCTGGCCACCGGGACCGGCCTCGGCCCCTACCTGTCCATCCTCGGCACGCCCGCGCCCTGGGCCCGCCACCGCAAGGTGGCCCTGGTGCATGCCGTTCGCACCCGCCGCGAGCTCACCTATGCGGACACCATCGGGGCCCACCGGGACCGGCACCCGGACCAATTCGTCTATGTCCCCTTCGTCAGCCGGGAGGATGGCTCCCCCGCCCTGCACGGCCGCATTCCTGCGGCGATCGAGGACGGTAGCCTGGCGCAACACGCCGGCATGGACTTCGACCCGGCGCACGCGCAAGTCATGCTGTGCGGCAACCCGCAGATGGTCCAGGACACCTCGGCCCTGCTGAAGACGATGGGGCTGGCCCGGAACCGGCGCAGTACGCCGGGGCAGATCACGACCGAGAGTTACTGGTAGCCGGTCGACGCCCGGCCACCCGGTTGCGAATCGTCCCGATTCCCTCCACCGCACACTCCACCACGTCGCCCGGCTGAAGGTATTCCGGCGGCGTGCGCGCGAAGCCGACGCCGCTCGGCGTCCCGGTCGCCAGGATGTCTCCCGGCTCCAGCCACATGCCGCGCGACAGGGCGGCGATCTGCTGCGCAATGCTGAAGATCTGGTAGCGGGTATTGGAGTGCTGCTTCTCGACGCCGTTGACCCGGCACCATAATTCCAGGTCGTGCGGGTCCTCGATCTCGTCGGCCGTCACGATGCACGGGCCCATCGGGCAGAACCCGCTGAGGCTCTTGCCGATGAAAAACTGCTTGTGGCGGCGCTGCAATTCGCGCGCCGAGACGTCGTTGATCACGGTATACCCGAACACGTGGGCCGCGGCGTCCGCCTCCGCGATGCCGCGGCCGGCCCGGCCGATGACGACGCCCAGTTCGACTTCCCAGTCCAGCTTGTCCGAGACCTCGGGGTCGTAGGGGATCTCCCCGAACGGGGCGTTGACGCTGTTGGCCGCCTTGGTGAACACGATCGGGTATTTCGGCAGGTTCGGGTCGCGCCCGAGTGAGGCGGAGGCCTCTTCGACATGGTCCGCATAGTTCAAGCCCATGCACATGATGTTCTGCCGCGGGCGCGGGATCGGGGCCAGCAACTCGGTCTGGTCAGCCGGGACGAACGCCTCGGCCGGCCCGGACTCGAACGCCGTGCGCACAGATTGCAGCGCCGCGTCGCCGCCCTCGATCAGTTCCAGCATGGACGACGGCAGCGAGGCCTCGTGCCGGGCCGGCAGGAACACCAGGTCCTCCTGTTGCACGCCAAGCCCGGCCCGGCCTTCGTGTTCAACGGTCACCAGTCTCATGTCACGACCGCTTCGCTTTCTTGATGGCCTGGTACGCCTTGGTGAACTGCTTGGTCCGTTCCGTGGCGAAATCCATGAATTCCTTCGGCAGCCCCTTGGAGGCCAGCTTGTCCGGGTGGAACTCTTTCATCTTGCGGGCATACGCACGCTGCACCTCTTCCATCGGCACAGACGACTCGATTTCCAGCATGTTGTAGGCCCAGTCCAGGTTCACCTCGGCCTCCGGCGCGGATCCGGCGCGCCGGGCGTGCCCCAGATACTGGTCGATGATGACCCGCACCCGATCCTCCGGGTAGCCCAGCGCCGTGCAGCAGGTGTAGATGATCTGCTCTTCCGACGGAGACAACTCCCCATCCGCACACGCCATCGCGACCTGGATCCCGATGAAGGTCGCGATCAGCGAAGGCTCGCCGCGGCAGGCCTGCATCAGTTCCTGCAGGCTGCCGTTCAGGTCGAAGCCGGGCCGGGTGCCTAGATTGAAGTCGCGGATGGCCTGGCCGCGCTGTTCCGGGCTCAGGCCGAACTCCTCGATCAGTTCTTCGGCGCAGCGAATCTCCTGCTCCGTCACCCGGCCGTCCGCCTTGGCAATGTGTCCGCTGACCCGGAATACAATGCGCGAGAAGACCTCCCGCCTCTGCAACAACGCATCGTTGTCGTCCCACACGCCGCCTTCGCGGGCGCCTCCCCGCATGCCCCGGGCGGTCCGGCCCATCGTGAAAACCGCGACCGCCGCGCCCAGGATGATGCCCCAGGCGCCGAACAGCAGGCCGCCGATCATCATGCAGGACACCCCCCAGAGCAGGGCGAGCAGGCAACCGAACAACTGCTTCATAGGTCCGGGTCCAGGTGCCGCACGTAGCGGGGATCGCCGTCGAAGTGCAGGCACACCCGAGACCCTCCCAGGCGCAGCGGCTCAGCGCGTCCGTCGATCTGCAGGGACAGGACGACCTCCCCCGAGACATCCGACGGCAGGCGAATCATGTCGCGCTGGACATACAGGCCATCATCCAGGTCGGCGTGCAGGATCGAAAACGGCGCGGCCGGCAGTTCGGCCGAAGGCTTCGGGTCCCGGATCTCAATCGACCCGGCTTGCGTCCACAGGGTGCGTTGTTCGGCATTGTCCATGATTTTCTCGATGTTCGCCTCGGCGAAATGCAACGCCCACCGCTGCGCCTCCTGATCGAGGCGGTCGATCTTCAGGCCCCGCGGATCCAGGATGCGGTAGCTCACGCCTGGGCCTCGTAGGCCGCCAGGTAATCCTCGAAGGACCGGGGAGATTCCCGCTCCGCTTCCTCGATCGCCTGCTGCTGCCGCCGCGACTGCTCGGCCAGCCGGTCGAAGCGCTCGCGCAGCGCCGGGTCGGGCGGCTGCCCCCCGAAGAACTCCCGATGTTCCTGCGAGCGCTTCAGCACCCATTCCACGTAAGCGTCCCCGGATTCGCGCAATTGCGACACCATGCGCCCCGAAGGCGTCTGCCCCGGGTCCCGCAGCTTGGCCTCCTGCGCCTCCCAGGCCTGCCGGAATGCGGTCTGCCCATGGGCCTCGTCCAGCAGGTCGCAGACCGGCCGGATCCCTGCCAGCAGCTCCCCCGCCCAGTCCCGCAAGGGCACCTCCTCCCCCGCCCCGCGACGCAGGACCACGTCTGGGCTCCGCCCATGGTGTGCAACCTGCTGCATGTTGTAGTCGGTGTCGGCCTGATCGGAGATGGACATTTTAGGGCTGTCGTGCAGCAAACCATACACCACCAGGGCGGTGAGGAAGCGCATCGCGTCCGGGCCGATGCCGCAGGGCTCGAATGGATCGATATCCAGCGACCGGAGTTCCAGGTATTCCACGCCCCGGCGGCGCAGGCCCCGGGTCGGCTTCTCGTTGCCCTGCGGGATGCATTTGGGGCGGACCGGGCTGTAGTATTCGTTTTCGATTTGCAGCTGGTTGCCGTTCAGTTGCAAGTACTCCCCGTCGCGCCGGACCCCGATCTCCTGATAGAGGGGGCACGGCGTGGCCGTGGCCTCCCGCAGGCGTTCGATGTAGCCCGCCCGACTGTTGTAGTCGGCATGAACGCCGGTGCTCGCCTCCTGGCTGTTCTGGTAGCCAATGCTGCCCTGGCGCAGCGACGTCGCGTCCGGGCCGTAGTAGGTGCCGGGGGTGAGCAGGTCGAGGCTGTCATGTTTCTGAAGGACGAAGGATCGGCAGATCGCGGGCGACGCGCCGAACAGGTACGCGACGAGCCAGCCGAACCGCAGCAGGTTGCGCAGGGCATCGAAGTAACGCTCGGAGATCCCGTCCGGATACGGCTGCCCGTTGAATTCCTGGATCCAGAATTCCGTCGGCATCGAACAATTGAAGTGCACCCCTGAAATCACCTGCATCGAGCGGGTGTAGCGGTACCCCAAGCCGCGCCGGTAGATGGTCTTCATGCGGCCGGGGTTGGACTCCCCGTAGTACGCCAGCGGGATGTCCGGATCCCCGGCGATCACGCAGGGCATGCTCCCGCACCACAGCCGCTCGGGGCCCAGGTGATCGTAGACATAACGGTGCAGGTCGAACAGGAATGCGTGGGCCGCCTCCAAGGTGTCCGGGGGCGTGACCAGTTCGATCATTACCTCCGAATAATCCGTGGTGATGTGGGGGTGGGTCAGTGGCGCACCTAAGGCCTCGGGGTGAGGCTTGCCGCTCAGGGCCGCTTCTTCGTCCACGCGCAGGGCCTCTCGTTCGAGCCCGATCTGGATGTCACGGAACACCTGGCGCTGCGGCGACCCGCGCCAAGCATCGAGGCGTTGCTGGAAAAGAGAAGGTCTCAACGGCATGACAGCCCGGGAGATCTCATGGAGACGATGCGGGAAAGGACGTGTCGCCACGCCCTTTCCGAGGGTGGCTGAATCTCAGCCGGATTACTTGATGCGCATGGCGATCTGCATGATCACCACGGCAAGGACGGTGGCGCCGATCGCCATCCAGGCCCATCCACTCATAGCATTCTCCTCTCTCAGTGCGTAGGTCGGGAATGGGTGACATTGTACCGCAAGATGGCGAGCATCCGGTATAGTGTTTGAATGGAAAAATTGCAACGTAGCGAGGCCGAGTGGCGGGCGAAACTGAGTGCCGAGCAGTTCGCCGTGTGCCGCCGCAAGGGCACCGAGCCTGCGTTCCAGGGAGACTACTGGAACTGCAAGGAAGACGGCGTATACCTCTGCGCCTGTTGCGGGCAGCCCCTGTTCGACGCGCAGGACAAGTTCGACTCCGGGACGGGCTGGCCGAGTTTCACCCGACCGGTCGACGCGCAATGCCTGGGGGAAAACGCCGACTCCAGTCACGGCATGATCCGCACCGAAGTCCTGTGCGCGCATTGCGACGCGCACTTGGGCCATGTCTTCCCGGACGGCCCGGCCCCCGGCGGCCTGCGCTACTGCATCAACTCTGTCTCGCTACGCCTGGAGCCGCGAACCGGCTAGCCTGGCGATTCGGCCAGCAGGGCCTGGAAGCCTTTCCAGTCAAAATACGGCCCCGGGTCGGTCTTGCGCCCCGGCGCGATGTCGCTGTGCCCCACCACCCTTTCCGGACTCAGCCCGGGATACGCCGCGCATAAGACCCGCACGACTTCAGCCAACTTTTCGATCTGCACCGTTTCGTACGGCTGCTCGTCCGTACCTTCCAGTTCGATGCCGATCGAAAAATCGTTGCACCGTTCCCGTCCCTCGAAACAGGATTCTCCGGCATGCCAGGCGCGTTCGTGGAACGGCACGAACTGCACCACCTCCCCGTCGCGGCGGATCAGCAGGTGCGCCGACACGCGCAGCCCTTCGATCTGTTGAAAATACGGATGGGCACCTGGGTCCAGCGTGTTCGTGAACAGGCGCTCGATGCCGTCGCCGCCGAATTCTCCCGGCGGAAGACTGATGCCGTGGACCACCACCAGGTCGATCCTGCATTCCGGCCGACCGTCGTGATTCGGCGAGTGGACTTGCCGCGCCCCGCGCAGGCGGCCCTGTTCTATCTGGGTGCGTATCGGCTCTCCCATGATGTTATTTGTCGAGATTGCCCACCGGGTCTGAATCCGTCCCGCATCGCGTCAGCACGAAGATGAGGTAGGAGCCCGAATTGATCGGGCCCACGATGTCAGGCTTCGAATCGTTTGGGTTATGCACAATCCGCCCTCCATGACAGATGACCGCATGGTTGTACCTGTCCTCCCCGGTTTCTTCAACATCAGGCCTTATCGCCCCGGCCAGAATATAGTAAATATTCGGATTGCACTTCCCGTACCGTCTCACTATTTCCCCGGTCGGATCGCGATACCCCAAGGGGGGCGACACAGGAAAGTTGAACAGGTACAAACCGCGGGCGGCAAGCCAGTCTTTCACCAACGGCATCATGGATTCCAGTCCGGCTTTCCTGGATTCCAGAGCGAAATGCGGGACCTGTTCGAGCGGCAGCTCCAGCAATGAAGCCAGGCAGGCACGAAAACAATCGCCAATCACCCCCGCATCGGGGTCGTGCTTATATTTCTGATTGACCGGAATCACTGTACTTTCTCCTCGGATGCACTCCAGATGTCGGACGGGCACTTGAGCAAGTGAGGGCCGAGTTCGGAGACCGAACGGCATCCCAGTTGGCCCAGCGTGCGGTCGATTTCATCGGCCAGGATCGAAAGTGCGTGGCCGACCCCGGCCTCGCCGCCGGCCGCCAGGCCGAACAGCGTGGCGCGCCCGATCATGACCGTATCCGCACCCAACGCCAGTGCCTTCACGACATCCGTGCCGCGCCGAAAACCGCTGTCCACGAGAATCGTCATCTTCTCCCCGACCTCTGCCACGATGCCGGGAAGCGCCTCGATGGACGAGAGGCTGCCGTCCAGTTGCCTCCCGCCGTGGTTGCTGACGACGAGGCCGTCACAGCCGGCCTCGGCGGCGCGGATCGCATCTGCGGGGGACAGGATTCCCTTGACGATGAGTTTCCGCGGCCATTGCTCGCGGAGCCACTCCACGTCCTTCCAGGTGATGTCGGGCGCGAATAATTTTGGCACGATCGCCACCCCCCCATCCGCACTTTGCGCTTCCGGCGGCATGAAATCCGCAATGTTCTCAAAGCGAGGGATGCCGTGCGGGATGAGAACATCCCACACCCAACGGGGGTGCCGCGCGACGTCCAGCAGGTTGCGCAAGGTCAGTTTCGCCGGTGCGCGGTAGCTGCGACGGTCCCATTCCCGCTTCCCGAAAACATTGGAGTCCACGGTAAAGACCAAGGCCTCGTACCCCGCCTGTTCCGCACGGCTCAGGATATCCTGCACGATGTCGCGCTGGGTCATGGCGTACAACTGCATCCACAAGCGCCCCTGGGCTTCTTGTGCAACCCGCTCCAGGCGAGCGGTCGAAAGCGTCGCCAGGCAGAACGGGATCCCGTGTTTCTCCGCCGCCCGCGCCAGGGCCACGTCCGCATCGCGGCACAGCATGCCATTGAGCCCGGTGGGGCAGATCGCGAGGGGGGAGTTGGACTCCTCCCCAAACAGGGTGACGCTCTGGTGGCGGGCGCTGGTGTCGACCAACACGTTCGGCACGAAGCGGATGTCGTGCAGGACGTCCCGGTTGCGCGTGAGGGTAATCTCGTCTTCCGCGCCGCCCTCGACATACTCCATCGCAAAATACGGCGTGCGCCGGTACGCGACTTCCCGCAATTCCTCGACCGAACAGGCCCGTCGGTAGTTCTTGCCGGAATAAAACCTTCGTTTGAGTGGCGTCATTGGTAGCGAACCAGAATAACGGAAAAACCTATAATAATAAACAATTTACTTTGTTCATCATGTCTTGACTATCTTGCTGGATACATCTACTCGATTAAAACCGGTTAAGAAAAACAAAACCCATAAAATCATTTATGAAACAAATGGTTATTTGTTATATCTCATAATATCTTTCAATATTTTAGAGAAATCATTAAAAGCGGATAAGAAAAAGCATACGTATCCGGCAAAGCGACGCGCCGTCACCTGTCCCAGGCCGTCAATTCGGCCTCGGGAAGCGGGTCGAAAAATCGATTGTCGATAGAGATGCGACCTCTCAAGGCACCAGACCTGCGCTTACCAACATGTCCGCAACGGACAAATTTCGCAACCGGCCTGCCATGACGCGAAATGACAACCTCCTCCCCAGCTTCGACACGATCGAGCACGCTTGGCAACTGGGCTTGTGCCTCATGGATGTCGATAATCGACATGAGAACTCCTCCGACTCACTCAATTATATGGCCAAGGAGCAGCACCACTCCCGCCCATGGCTCTATTCTCCGCTGTCCGAGCCGTAGGCATGCCTCTGGTATTATCTGCGTTGGAGGGTCTCCAAATGCCAAACATCCGCCTCACCGAACCCATGGAAGCCTATGTCCAGGGGCAAATCAAATCCGGCACTTATACCAGTTTGAGCGAAGTCGTTCGAGCCGGCCTTAGGTTGATGATGGAGCGGGATAAAGCCCGGCCGTTCTATGCCTTGAAGGCGGATATGGAGCATGCCTTGCATGATGCGGAAGCGGGGGCATTCAACGAATTCGACTCTCGCGCCTACGAGCCTGACGCTAGTTAATCAACAGAAAATGTTGCCATCCGCCGATACAGGCACACATCCGTGACTACCGACGTCGTCTTCACGATCTTCCTGATTTTCACGGGCGCCGCCGTCCTGGCCACCGTTGCCCTGTTTGCGCGTCAGACGATGCTGATCGCGTACATCCTGCTGGGCCTGATCGTCGGGCCGTTCGGCGCGGGGCTGGTGGCGGACACCCAGATGATCGAGAACGTGTCGCACATCGGCATCATGTTCCTGCTGTTCCTTCTGGGCCTCAACCTGGAGCCGCAGAAGCTGCTGCACCTGTTCCGCAAGACCTCCGTCATCACCGGCATCACCTCCGGGTTCTTCGCCGTGGGGGGTGGCGCGATCTGCTATGCACTCGGCCTGTCCCTGATCGACTCCGCTTTCGTCGGCGCGGCCATGATGTTCTCCAGCACCATCATCGGCCTGAAATTACTCCCGACCACGGTCCTGCACCACCAGATCACGGGCGAGCTGATGATCAGCATCCTGCTGCTGCAGGACCTGCTCGCCATCATCATCCTGATCCTGATCGAACTGCAATCCGCGGGGGCCGCCGGCACCTCCGGCACCCTGGAAATCTTCCTCGTATTGCTGAGTCTGCCCCTGCTCGCCGGGTTCGCGCTGCTGTTCCAGCGCTACGTGCTCACGCCGCTGTTCGCCCGCTTCGACCAGATCCAGGAATACATTTTCCTGCTAATCATCGGCTGGTGCCTGGGCATGGCGGAACTGGCCGCTGTGCTCGGCCTGTCGGCGGAGACCGGGGCATTCATCGCCGGCGTTGCGGTGGCCTCCAACCCGATCGCGAAATTCGTGGCCGAGGTGCTCAAGCCCCTGCGCGACTTCTTCCTGGTGATCTTCTTCTTCGCCGTCGGCGCCGGATACAACTGGCACATCCTGATGGACGTGCTGATTCCGTCGGTGCTGCTGACCCTCTTCGTGATAGCCAGCAAGCCTTGGCTGTTCCGCACCCTGCTGTGCCGGGCCGGCGAGAAGCCGAAGCGGGCCCACGCGGTCGGCGTGCGCCTCGCGAACGTCAGCGAATTCTCCCTGCTGATCGCGGTGCTGGCACTGGCGGGCGGCGTCATCAGCGAGAGTGCCTCCTACATCATCCAGACCACCACCCTGTTCACCTTCATCATTTCTTCCTACTGGATCGTCATGTACTACCCGTCACCGATGGCCGTGTCGGATGAACTGCGCCAGCTGTAACGGAGCCTGCCCTGCCATGACCCCTCCCCGCAATGCCTTCTACGCCCAGTCCGGCGGCCCCACCTCCGTCATAAACACCTCGGCCTGCGGCGTGATCGAGACGGCTCGGGCGAACCGCTCGCGCATCGGCCGGCTCTACGCCGGGCGCAATGGCATCCTCGGCGCGCTGACCGAAGACCTGATCGACACCCATCGCGAAACCGCCCGCACCATCGCTGCCCTGCGCCACACCCCCGGCGCCGCGTTCGGCACCTGCCGCTACAAGCTCAAGGGCCTGGAAGAGAACCGCGCCCAATACGAACGCCTGATCGAGGTATTCAATGCGCACGACATCGGTTATTTCTTCTACAACGGCGGCGGCGACTCGCAGGACACCGCCTGGAAGGTCTCCCAGCTCGCCAGCCGGCTCGGCTACCCGATCCGGTGCATCGGCATCCCGAAGACCGTCGACAACGACCTGCCCGTCACCGACAACTGCCCCGGCTTCGGCTCGGTCGCAAAATACGTCGCCACCTCGATCCGCGAGGCCGGGCTGGACGTCGCCTGCATGGCCGCCACCTCGACCAAGGTGTTCATCCTGGAGGTGATGGGGCGCCACGCGGGCTGGATCGCCGCATCCGGCGGACTGGCCTCGCAGCACCCGTCCGAACCCCCGCATCTGATCCTGTTCCCCGAGATCCCGTTCGACCCCTCGGTCTTCCTGGCCCGGGTCGACGACTGCGTGAAGCGCTTCGGATACTGCACGATCGTCGCCTCCGAAGGCGTGCGCACCCAGGACGGAAAATTCCTGGCCGAGACCGGCACCCGGGACGTGTTTGGGCACGCGCAGCTCGGCGGGAACGCCGTGATCCTCGCGCAAATGGTCCAGGAGAAGCTGGGCTACAAGTACCACTGGGCGGTGGCCGACTACCTGCAACGTTCGGCCCGCCACATCGCATCGAAGACCGATCTGGAGCAGGCGTATGCGGTCGGGCGCGCCGCGGTCCGGTTCGCCCTGGCCGGGCACACCGCCGTCATGCCCACCATCGTGCGGACGTCCGACCGTCCGTATCGCTGGAAGATCGGCCGGGTCGCCTTGTCCCGGGTGGCCAACCGCGAGCGGATGATGCCGCGCCATTACATCAGCCGGGACGGTTTCCGCATCACCGGGCGTTGCCGGACCTACCTGGCTCCACTGATCCGGGGCGAATCCCCGCCCCCGTTCAAGGACGGCTTGCCGCAATACGCGGTCCTGAAAAAAATCACGGTCCCGCGCAAGTTGCCCGCTTTCTCCGTATGAGCCCGGGGGAGGCGGAGCCGGAATTCCCGGGACGCGCTCCCGATTCACTGTACGCCACGCCCCGCGGCGCGGGGCGGTTCCGCTTCGACGCGGACGTCGCCAATGTCTTCCAGGACATGGTGGCACGCTCGGTGCCGGGCTATGCCAGCCTAATCCACGGCATCGCCGTGCTGGGCGGGAAGTATCGGCAGGCGGGCGCGACCGGCTACGACCTGGGCTGCGCCCTCGGCGCGGCAGCGCGGGCGCTGAGCGCGAGGCTGGGCCCGAAACACCCGGTGCTGGCGGTGGATTCCTCGCCGGACATGATCGCGCGCTGCCCCCGGGTGCCCGGCTCGCCCGTGCACTACCGTTGTGCCGATGTCCGGGACCTTGAGTTCGAACCGGCCGATGTGGTCGTGCTCAACCTGACCCTGCAATTCCTGCCGCCGGAAGACCGCCGGCCCCTGCTGCGCCGGATTGCCGAGGCCATGCGCCCGGGCGGGGCGCTGATCCTGACCGAAAAAATCCGTTTCGACGAACCGATCGAACATCGTGTGCAGAAGCAGCACGAGAATTTCAAGCGCGCCCAGGGCTACAGCGAACTGGAAATCAGCCAGAAACGCACCGCTCTGGAACAGGTGCTGGTGCGCGACTCGCTGCCCACCCACCGCGAACGCCTGGCCAGCGCCGGATTCGATTCTGTCACCGTGTGGTTCCAATGCCTGCACTTCACCTCCATGCTGGCCATACGCCGGAACGCGACGCCGGCCTGACCGAGCTCCTGCGCGCGGGCGGGCTCGGCGAATGGCTGGAGCTCGCCGCGCAACGGTGGGCGCGGCCGGACCATGGGGATTTCCCGCGCTGGCAGTCCGCCGTCCATGCCCTGCCCCGACACCCGGCCCGGCACATCGAATTGGACACCGACCAGCCGGTCATCGGGGCCCCGGAAGAAATGAATGCCGAACAACAGGCCGGCCTGGCCTCTGGACTTCGGGCGCTCGCGCCTTGGCGCAAAGGCCCCTTCTCCGTGTTCGGCGTCTCCGTCGATGCGGAATGGCAGAGTTTCATGAAATGGAACCGCGTCCGTCCCCATGTGTCCGACCTGCGGGGGCGCCGAGTCCTGGACGTGGGAAGCGGCAACGGCTACGCCCTGCTGCGCATGGCCGCGCAGGGGGCCCGCCTCGCGCTGGGCGTGGATTCGAGCTGGCTCGCAAACTGGCAGTTCGCCGCGTTGACGCGCTTCCTGCCGCCCGACCTTCCCGCCTGGATGATCCCGGCCCGGTTCGAAGAACTGCCCGAACACCCATTCGACAACGTCTTCTCAATGGGCGTGCTGCACCACCGGCGGGACCCCCGAGAGCACCTGCAGCGGCTCCACCGGCACCTGGCCCCGGGCGGCGAGCTGGTGCTGGAGACACTCATCTGCGAGGAGACTCCGGCATCCGGCAAGATCCCGGTCGACGGCCGCTACGCCAACATGCGGAACATCTGGACCCTGCTTCATCCCGACCGCATCCTCCTGCTGCTGGACGAAGCCGGATTCCGGTCGCCGCGCTGCGTGGACCGGACCCCGACCACGATCGAAGAACAACGCGCGACCGACTGGATGCCCTTCCATTCGCTGCGGGACGCGTTGGACCCGGAAGACCCGGCCCGCACCGTCGAGGGATTCCCGGCCCCGGTGAGGGCCATCTTCATCGCGTCCGCGGGCTCGACGGATTGATATAATTCTCAGTGCGATGTCCGTGAAAAACGTAGCAAAACCCTTTGGCGGTAAGGGCTGCCGCCTTAAGTCTATGGCCTTGCCCCCCCCCCCCCCTACATATAGACATTGGGGTCTGACTGCCGGTGCCGGTAGGCGCTCCGACACCTACCGGCTAAGTTCCTCCTCCGATAGTTTCGGTCTTTCTCCCGCCCGCGCCGCAGCGGGTTCCCGTCCTGTCGCCCGCCGTCTGCGGCGCGGCCTGTTTTCGGCCCTGCTGGTCCTGCCGCTGCTTTTCGGCTTCGCCGCCGGGGCGCAGGCGCAGACCGTGCCAACATTGCCCTCCGTCTCGCCGACGGAAATCTACGAGGGCGAAACGCTCGATTTCACGCTGTTCGTGACAGACACTTTTGGTCTAAATTACGACCAGAGCCGTGCTTATGGTCGTGTGTCGCCCGCTGGAGATGGTACCGCAACCGAGGGATCCTCCAATGACTGGCATCTGGTGAACAGCGAAGGAGACCGATTGATGGAGCTTGGCAATTCAACCGCCCCTATAAGCGATGCGATTAGAGTCGGCGGGGATACTTACCGCGAGATCGACTTCAGTCTGCGCGCGAGTGCCGATAACCTCACGGAGGGCGATGAAACAATCAGGTTATACGGGTACAGCTATTCTAGCCCAGACTTCTACGTCACCATCACCCTGAAGGACGGCTCGCGCCCGGTGACCTCGTCCGACGGCGTATCACTTTCCTCATCTGCCATCACCCTGACCGAGCTCGGCAGTTCCACCGACGCGGAGAAGACGTACACGGTGGTGTTGGACACGGACCCGGGCGCGAACGTGGTGGTGACCGTGACCTCTGGCGACACCACGGCGGTCGTGGTGGACACGGACGGCAGCATGGCGGGCAACCAGAGCACGCTCACCTTCACCCCCTCGGACTATAGCCAGGCGCAGACGGTGACGCTGCGTGCCCTGAACGACGGCGATGCTGCGCCCGAGACCGTAACCATCTCCCACGTGGCGGCGGTATCCTCGGACAGCAACAACCCCTACGACCAGATTCCGATCGACGACGTGACCGTGACCACCGTCGACGCCGGTCACGGGGTCGTGGTGTCCAAGGCGACGCTGTCGGTGGCGGAGAACAGCGAGACGGCGATCTACACGGTCGTGCTGAAGAGCCAGCCCGGCGGCCCGGTGGTCATCGAGCCGAGATCGGACGCGACGGCGTATGCGACGGTGTCAGGCGCCCTGACCTTCACCACCTCGAACTGGGATACGGCGCAGACGGTGACGGTGACCGGCGCGGGGGCAGGCTCGGCGACAATCACCCATGCGGTGACGACGGCCGCCACAGGCTACCCGACCAGCGAGATGATCGCCTCGGTGGCGGTGACCGTGACCGAGGTCGTGCAGGTGTCCTGGTCGCAGACCGACGACAGCGCGCTGCCCGTGTCGCCGCTCATAGTCGAGGGCGATTCCTACACCATCAAGGTGTCCCTTCCCAGCGCCGCCAGCGCCAATGTCACCATCCCCCTGGGCATTCTTCCCCTTCTTAATGCGCAAGCGGCAGACTATACGATTCCGACCAGCGTAACGATTCAGTCCGGGCAGTCCTCGGCGACATTTGATGTGATGGCCCTGGGCGATGATCTGTTGGAGGACAATTCACTCGTCAACGTGACGCTGTGCCCCACCGCGGATTGCCCGTCGGGCTACACCTCCGGCGAGACTCCCCCGACCATCGGTGTGATAATCAGGGATCCCACGGTGGTGGTGGACGCCTCCAGCATCGCGGCCTTTCCCTCGAGGTCAGACATCAAAGTGCTTGAGGAGGGGGACAGCGACACCTTCACCGTCGCCCTCGAGAAGGACCCGATGGTGGATGCCACCGTCACCGTCAAGGCGGTGGAGGGCCATCGGCTACTTACCGTGATCATCAGCGAAACCGAATCCGAGTACATCGAGGTGGACACGAATCCGAGCACCGCGGGTTTCCAGGACGAACTCACTTTCACCGGCGGCAACTCGGGCAACTGGGCCGTGCCGCAGACCGTGCGGATCCATGCCCTCTATGACGGCGACGCGAATGACGGCCGCCTGCTGACCGACCATGGTCGCTACAGCATCGGCTTCATTAATAGCGCCGCCAGCGGCCCCTACAAGGCCCAGGTCAATACCGACGATGGGGTCATTAATCTGGCCGTCTCCGATGCCGGCAATGCGGTGGTGGTCTCGCCGGACGCAGTCTCCGTGGTCGCGGGCAGCACGGTCGAGTACGACGTGCACCTCGCCAGCGACCCCGGCGGCACCGTCGTCGTCACGCCCACCTCCGGCGACACCACCGTGGCGAGCGTATCCGGCGCGCTGACGTTCACCTCAAGCGACTGGAGCACGGCGCAGACGGTCACCGTGACCGGCGCGGCCGCAGGCTCGGCGACAATCAGCCACGCGGTGACGACGGGCACCACGGCCTACCCGACCAGCACGCCGACCGTCTCGGTGACGGCGACGGTGACCGCAGCGCCCAACAGCGCCCCCACGGTGGACAACGCGATCCCCGACCAGGCGGCGACCGTGGACACGGCGTTCAGTCACACCTTCCCGGACAATACGTTCAGCGATACCGACGGCGATTCCCTGACCTACACCGCCACCGAACCCGACGACAGCGCCCTGCCGACCTGGCTGACCTTCAACGCCAATACCCGCACCTTCTCGGGCACGCCGGCGGCGGCCGACGTCGGCACGCTGTCGGTCAAGGTGACCGCGGACGACGGCAAAAGTGGTACCGTCAGTGACACTTTTGACATCGTCGTGTCGCACCCGGCCCGGAACCTGGATATCCAGGTGACCGATGCCTATGAGGGCGAGAACATCGTCCTCACCCTGACCCTGAGCCGGGCGCCGGGCAATGTGAGCGCGGCCCAGCGAACCTTCAGTGTCGATACACAGGTTCCGTCAGGTGGCAGCGTCACCCGCTGCATCGCCGAGTATGGCTGCGAGGGCGGCAGTACGCCCGTCGCCGCCGCAGACTTCACGGCCACCAGCACGACCGTCGTGTTCAGCGCCAGCGAGACCGTGAAGACCGTCGCCATTCCCACCGCCACCGATTCGGTGAGCGAGGGAGTGGAAGTGGTGGCAATCAATATCAATTACCTTCCCGGAACGGACGACCTAGGCATCTTCACCAGCGACAGCACGCAGTTCACCGGGCGGAATGGATTCGACATTGGTCCGATTCTTTCCCCAGGCAACCTACTTGTCAGCTCATACGGCCATATCCGGGACGGCGCCCGCCCGGTGCCGATCACCATCACCGAAGCCGGAGGGACCACGGTCAGCGAGGACGGCAGCACCACCACGGACACCTACACCGTGGTGCTGGACAGCGCGCCGTCGGCCGACGTGACGGTGACGGCAACCGCGGGCGCAGGCGCGCAGGTGCAGGGTCCCGGCGGCACGGCGGGTGCGACGGCGACGCTGACCTTCACGCCGGGCGGCGCGACGATCTGGAGCACGGCGCAGACGATCACGGTCACCGGCGTCGATGATGCCATCGACAATGCCGGAAATGCGCGCACCGTGACCATCGCCCACGCGGCGAGCTCGACCGATGCCACCTACACCATCACCGATGCCGGCAGCGTGAGCGTCACCGTCACCGACGACGACACGGCCGGCCTCGTGTTCACGCCGGATCCGGTCTCGGTGGCTGAGGGCGGCTCGGGCAGCTATACGGTGGCGCTGGCCAGCCAGCCGTCGGCGAACGTGACGGTCACCATCAGCGGGCAGGGCAGCACCGACCTGATGGTGGACACCGACAGTGTCATGGCGGGCGATCAGGCCACGCTCACCTTCACCCCCGGCAACTGGAACGGGGCGCAGTCCGTGTCGATTGAGGCGGGCCAGGACGGCGATGGCGCCAACGACTCCATCACCCTGGCCCATGCCCCTTCGGGCGGCGGCTATGGCAACGCCCAGGACAAGAACCTGGAGGTCACCATCACGGACGACGATTTCGCCGGCGGCGTGACCCTCTCCCAATCCGCCCTCACGTTGACCGAGCTCGGCAGTTCCACCGACGTTGAGAAGACCTACACGGTGGTGCTCGACACCGATCCGGGCGCGGACGTCGTCGTGACCGTGTCCTCGGGCGACCCCACCGCGGTCGCGGTGGACACGAACGGCGGCATGGCGGGCAACCAGTCCACGCTGACCTTCACCCCCGGCAATTCCGGCAACTGGAACACGGCGCAGACGGTGACGCTGCGCGCCGTGAACGACGGCGACACCGCAGCCGAGTCCGTCAAGATCTCGCATACGGCGACGGTGGCGGACACCACCAACCCCTACCACCAGATTTCGATCAGTGATGTGACCGCAACCACCGTCGACGCCGGCCACGGAGTCGTCGTGTCCAAGGCGAACGCTTCGGTGAGAGCGACCAACAGGACGACCTACACGATCGTCCTCAAAAGCCAGCCGGGCGGCACGGTGACCGTCACGCCAACATCGAGTGCGACGACGACCGCCACGGTGTCGGGCGCCCTGAGTTTCAACGACAGCAACTGGGATACGGCGCAGACGGTGACGGTGACCGGTGCGGGCGCAGGCTCGGCCACGATCAGCCATGCCGTGACGACCGGCACCACGGACTACCCGACCACCACGACGATCGACCCGGTGACGGTGACGGTGACGGAGCGTTACCCGCTCACGCCGGACCCGGTGGTGTACGAAGGGCAAGAAATACAGTTTACGATAGCGGGCTTCGACGCAGGATCCTTGTATGCGGATGGCGAAGGCACGGCCACAAACTGGACTGATTTTTGTCTCAGGAAATTGTCCGGCGACCCTTGCACACCTGTTGGAAATAGGGACAACGGCGGGCGGAGCATACGGTTATTTGGAAACCCTAAGACTTTCCGGGTGGAGGCACTAACGGATAGCGCTATGGAAGGAGAAGAAACCGTTATTTTTAATCTTTATAACAACAATTATAAGAGCAGGAGGCTCCATACTTTCACGATCACGATCAAGGAAGGCACCCCTCCCCCCTCCGACGGCGTCAGCGTCTCCCCGACCGACTTGAGTGTGACTGAGCTGCACCCGACCGATGCGGAGGAGACCTATACGGTGAAACTCAACACCGACCCCCGCGTGGCCGTCACCATCACGGCGATGGTGCCCGCAGATGACACGGAACACGTCAACATCAAGGCAGGCAGCGGCTCGTTTGGCGGCAGTGCGACGCTGACCTTCACGCCTGACCCCGGCGGCAACTGGAACATACCGCAGACGGTGACGGTGCACGCGGTGAACGACCCCAATATCCAGGGGCAGTCAGGTATCTCGATCACTCATACTGCCGTCGCCGCGAGCGATACTTACAACCAGATTCACGTCGACCCGGTGTTGGTGGATGTCAGGGAGGCCGGGAAAGGCGTCCTCGTATCGGAGACCCAATTGGATGTGTTGGAGGGCGAGACCGCGACCTACAAGATTGCGCTGAAAAGCCAGCCCGGAGAAAACAGTTTCCGAAGTTCTAACGTAGTGGTCTCGGCGACGCCGAGCATGTCGTCGTACGCCACAGTCTCACCGGGCACGCTGACGTTCAATGCAAGCACCTGGAACGTGGCGCAGACGGTGACGGTGATGGGTCGGCAGGCGGGCGTGTCTACGGTCTCGCATCAGACTGTCAATGCCGATACTGCCGACCCCAATTATCACAATACCATGGTGAGCATCCCGTCGCTGACCGTGACCGTCGCCGCCCCATTGGGCGTGGCAGTCACCGAGTCGGACGGCGCGACGGCCGTCGGCGAGGACGGCACTGCCGACACCTACACGCTGGTGCTGAACAGCGAGCCGACGCACGACGTGACCCTCACGGTGGAGGCCGGGGCCGGACTGCTCGTGGACGGCCCGGATGCGGGCACGACCGCCACGGCCCGCGAGACGCTGAGCTTCACGCCCTCGACCTGGAGCCAGGCGCAAACCGTCACGGTGAGCGCGGCGGCAGACAGCACGGACGACCCGGCCCCCCCTCGGACCGCGACTCTCAGCCACACGTCCTCCTCCACCGACCCGACGTACAACGGTATCGCCATCAACGACGTGTCGGTGGCGATCACGGACGACGACCCGACCGCGGTCACGCTGTCCACCCCGGACACCACGGCCACGGAGGGCGATGCGTCCGCCACGGCCGAGATCCGGCTTTCGCTCGGGCGGGGCCTGGTCGACGGGGAAGCCCTGGTCGTGCCGCTGCGATTCTCGGGCGGCACGCCCGGGGCACAGTTCACGCTGGCCTGCCCGAGTCCGCTGCCGACGGGCGTGAGCTGCCAGAACCTGGCCGCCGCCAACCCCCAGGTGACCTTCACCGGCCCGAGCTCGGGGGTCGGCGCCACGTCGGTGACGCTAACCCTGACGGCCTCGGAGGACGACAACGACGAGAACGAGACGGTGACGGTGTCGATTCCCGCGGCATCGTCGGGGGGCGCCCCCATCCTCACGGCCACCGGGCTGGACGGCGGCGCCACCGGCTCTCGTACCGGCAATGGGGAGATCGTCCTCACGGACGACGACGAAGCGGGCGTGACGGTCACCGAGGAAGGGGGCGCGACGGCCGTCGGAGAGGACGGCACCACCGACACGGTCACGCTGGTGTTGGACACCGAGCCGACGCATGACGTGACCGTCACGGTGAATGCCGGGGCGGGGCTGCAAGTCGGCGGCGCGGCCCGCGAGACGCTGACGTTCACGCCCTCGGACTGGCGAGACGCACAGACCCTCACGGTGAGCGCGGCGCCAGACAGCACGGACGACCCCGGCGGCATCCGCACGGCCAGCCTCACCCATACGGCCGCATCCACCGACAGTGACTACAACGGCATCGACATCGCCGACGTGTCGGCGACCATCACGGACGATGATGCGACCGCGGTCGTGCTGACGACGCCCGACGCCACGGCCGAGGAAGAAAATGCCTCGGACACGGCCGAGATCCGGCTTTCGCTCGGGCGGGGCCTGGTCAACGGGGAGGCCCTGGTCGTGCCGCTGCAATTCTCGGGCGGCACGCCGGGGACCGAGTTCAGTCTGGCCTGCCCGGACCCGCTGCCGACGGGGGTGACCTGCCAGAACCTGGCCGCCGCCAACCCCCAGGTGACCTTCACCGGCCCGAACTCGGGGACCAGCGCCACGTCGGTGACGCTGACCCTGGCCGCCTCGGGCGACGACGACGACGATGACGTCACGGTGACCGTGTCCATTCCGTCGTCTTCGACCGGCGTCGGGTCGCTCACGGCGACCGGCCTGCCCGGCGGCGCCACCGGCACGCGCACCGGCAACGGGCAAATCGAGATCACGGACAACGACAGCCCGGGCGTGATGCTCTCGACCAACGCCGTGACGGTCGGCGAGAACGGCGGCACGGGCCGTTACACCGTGGTGCTGAACACCCCGCCGGCAGGCGATGTGGAAGTCCGCGTCACCTCCGGCGCTCCGAGTGTTGCGACGGTGAACCGCCAAGGCGGCACGGCCGGTGCGACGCAGACGCTGACCTTCACGACCGCGAACTGGAAGACCGCGCAGAGCATTACGGTCACCGGCGTGGACGACAACATTGTCAATCACGGCGGGCGCAGTGTGACGCTCACGCACGCGATCACGAGCGGAGACGGGGGCGACTACCCGACCAGCCTGAACATCGACAACGTGACCGTGACGCTCACCGACGACGAAGACCCGACCCCGGTGATCTCGGTCCTGCTGTCGGTCTCGGGGGTCAACCCGAATGCCTCAGGCCAGGTGCCTTACGCGGAGAATGCCGGGCCTGCGAGCTTCACCGTGCGCGCGGCGCCCTCGCCGGCTGCGGCCCTGACGGTGTGCGTGCGGGTGTCGGAGTCCGGCGCCGTCGACCGGGTGGCCTCATCGGCCGAAGGGGTCAAGACCGTGACCCTTGCGGGTTCCACCAGCGCCTCGGTTTCGGCAAGCCACTCGGTGGCCTGGACGGACACCGATGCGGATGACCGCGACAGCGTGGTGACGGTGCAGGCGGTGGCGTCGAGCGTCGCGGGCTGTGCGAGCACGGACACCTACCGGGTGCATGCCAGCGAGGGCTCGGCCGCGGCGCTCGTCCGGGACGACGAGGCGACGGCGGTCTCGCTGGCCTCCTCGGACATGAGGATGACGGAAGGCGATGCGACGGCCACCGCCACGGCGACGGTGTCGCTCGGCCGCCGCTTGTACGCGGGCGAGGTCATCGCAGTGCCGGTCGAGCTTGCGAGCGGCACCGGGGCGCGGCTGCCGGGTGCCGCGAATCACGACTTTACGGTCTCGACTTCGGGGCGGGAGGTAAGCGGCACGGGCCTGGCCAGCGCCACGCCGACGATCACGTTCACCGGCCACAACACGCACACGGTGCAGACGGCGACGATCACCTTCACGCCGGTGGCGAATCGTGACGACGGGGACAGCCTCGACGAGAGGATCACGGCGACGCTGGCGAGCGACCTCGGCACCGGCACGACGGTCGGCGGCGGCGCGCAGCGGCATGCGTCGAATCATGTGGCCCGCCTGGTCCTCGAAGACGACGACAAGCCTGCGGCCGCGCTGGTGTTCACGCCGGCCTCGGTGACCGTGAATGAAGGCGGGTCGGGCGAGTACACGGTGGAACTGGCGGCCCAGCCGACGGCCAACGTGACGGTCACCGTGAGCGGGCAGGCCAGCTCCGACCTCTCGGTGGACACCGACAGCGACTCAGGCGGCGCCCAGGCCACCCTGACGTTCACCCCGGACGACTGGGACACGGCGCAGACCGTGGATATTTCGGCGAGCGGGGATGATGATGGCGACAATGACTCGGTGACGCTGGCGCACAGCGCAGCAGGCGGCGGCTACGGCTCGGTGAGCGGATCCGTGACGGTCACCATCACCGACAATGACCCGAAAGCCCTGGTGTTCAGCCCGTCCGCGCTGACGGTGGCCGAAGGAGGGACGGGGAATTACACGGTGAAGCTCTCGACGCAGCCGTCGGCGGCGGTGACGGTCACCGTCTCGGCGCCCCCGGGTTCGGACCTGGTCGCCGACACCGATGCCGGCACGGACGGCGCCCAGGGCACCCTGACGTTTACGGGATCGAACTGGAACGCGACGCAGCCGGTGTCGCTGATGGCCGGCACGGATGGCGATGCCGCCAATGATTCCGACGCGCTGGCGCACAGCGCCTCGGGCGGCGGCTACGGCTCGGTCTCGGGGAGCGTCTCGGTCACGGTCACCGATGCCGGGCACGGCGTCCTCGTGTCGAAATCCAGCATCACGGTCAAGGAAGGCGACGGCACGGCCTCGTACACGATCCGATTGAAAAGCCAGCCGGGCGGCACGGTGACGATCACGCCGAGCTCGGGCACGCCGACCCGGGCCACGGTGTCCGGCGCGGTGAGCTTCAACGACACCGACTGGGACACTGCAAAGACGGTGACGGTCACCGGCAAGCAGGTCGGTTCCGCCACCATCAGCCACGCGTTGACGGGCGCGACGACAAATTACCCGAGCACGATCGCGATCGCGGATGTGTCGGTCACGGTCGCCCCGGCAGCCGGCGTGACCCTGACCCCCTCGGGGGCCGGGACGGCGGTGGTCGAGGGCGGGGCCACCGACAGCTATACGGTCGTCCTGGACGCCGAGCCGACGCACGCCGTGACCGTCACGGTCACGGCCGGGACGGGGTTGTTGGTGGCCGGTTCGGCAAGCCGGACGCTGACCTTCACGACCTCGAACTGGAGCCAGGCGAGAAGCGTCACGGTGAGCGCGGCGGCGGACAGCACGGACAACCCGGGCGCCGCCCGCACGGTGAACATCACCCATACGGCCGCCTCCGCCGACGGCAACTACAACACCATCAGCATCGACACCATGCCGGTCGCGATCACGGACGACGACCCGACCCGGGTCACGCTGAGCACCCCCGACACGACGGCCACGGAGGGCGATGCGGCGGCGACAGCAAGGATCGCGCTGACGCTGGGCCGGGGCCTGGTCGACGGGGAGGCCCTGGGGGTGCCGTTGCAGTTCGCAGGCGGTGCGCCTGGGACCGCGTTCACGCTGACCTGCCCGAGTCCGCTGCCGACGGGCGTGACCTGCCAGGGCCTGGGCTCGACTCCCCAGGTCACCTTCACCGGCCCGAGTTCGGGCGCCAGCGCCCGGTCGGTGACGCTGACCCTGACGGCGTCGGAAGACGACGACGGCGACAACGAGACGGTGACGGTCTCGATTCCGTCCTCTTCGAGCGGCGGCGGGGCCACCCTTGCGGCCACCCAACTGGACGGCGGGGCCAGCGGCAGCCGGACCGGCAACGGGCAAATCACCCTCACGGACAACGACATCCCGGGTGTGACGATCTCGAAATCTGCGGTGACGGTCGGCGAGGGCGGCGGTACGGACACCTATACCGTCCGGCTTGCGACCCAGCCGGCCGCTCGCGTGGACATCCGCGTCACCTCCGGCGCCCCGGGCATCGCGACGGTGAACCGGGCCGGCGGCACGGCCGGTGCGACGCAGACACTGACGTACACGACCTCGACCTGGAATACGATGCAGACCCTCACCGTCACCGGGGTGAACGACGAAACCGTGAACTCCGGCGGGCAGCGCACCGCCACCCTCGCGCACGCGATCACGCGCGGCGACGGCGGCGACTATCCGACCACCCGGTCGATCGACGCGGTGACGGCCACGGTCACCGATGACGATACGGCGGCGCTGTCCCTGTCCCCGTCCGCGGTCAGCGTGGACGAAGGGGGCACGGGCCGCTATACGGTGGCCCTGGCAAAACAGCCCTTCGCGGCGGTGACGGTCACCGTCTCCGGGCAGGCCGGCACCGACCTCACCGTCGACACGAACGCCGGCAGTCAAGGCGCCCAGGCCAGCCTGAATTTCACGACGTCGAACTGGAGCCAGGCGCAAACCGTCGAGCTGACCGCCGCCCGGGACGGCGACGCCGCCAATGACGCCATCCCGTTGGCGCACAGCGCCTCGGGCGGGGGCTACGGCTCCGCATCCGGGACCGTGTCGGTCACCATCACCGACGCCGGCCACGGGGCCCTGCTGTCGCGGTCCGCCCTCTCAGTCGCGCAGAACGACGAGCAGGCGGACTACACGATCCGGCTGACGAGCCGCCCGGGCGGCACGGTGGTGATCACGCCGACCTCGGGCGCGCCAGCCCGCGCCACGGTGTCCGGCGCGGTGAGCTTCAACGATACCGACTGGTCCACTCCGAAGACGGTGACGGTCACCGGCAAGCAGACCGGTTCCGTGACGATCCGCCACGCGGTGACGACCGCGACGACGAACTATCCGAGCTCCACGGTCATCCCCTCGGTTTCGGTCACGGTGACGGCGGACACGCGCCCGGTGGTGACGATCACGCCGGATGGGGCCACGGTGGCGGAGGGCGAGGACGACCCGCGCACCGGCGGGACCCAGCAGCGCCCGGTCCGCTTCACCATTGCAGGCCCCAGCTCGCTCACCTCGAACCTGTCGGTGGCCTACACCGTGTCGCAGGAAGGGAGTTTCCTGACGTCGCTGCCGGGCTCGCCCCGGGTGACCCTGTCTGCGCCTCCCCGTCACACGATGAATACCGGCGTGGGGATCCTCGTCAACGACGCGACCGACGAGCCGAACGGCTCGCTGACGGCGACGCTGAGCGAGGGCGCGGACTACCGGGTCGGCACGCCGCGCACGGCCACCGTCACCCTGGTGGACAACGACCCGACTTCGGTGACGCTGGGCGGCGGCGGCACGGTGGCGGAGGACGGCAGCGATTCGGCCGACGTGACGGTGACGCTGGGCCGCCGGCTGGTGGCGGGGGAGTCGGTGACGGTGCCGCTGTCGATCTCGGGGGCGAACGTGATGCCGTCGGACTACCGGATCGCCCTGAAACCCGGCAACACCCTCAACACCGGGGTGACGCTGGACACCTCCAGCCCGCACAGCGCGGCGGCGCCGGCGCTGCGATTCACGGGCCACGCCACGAACACGGTGCGGGTGGCGACCCTGGAGGTGACGGCGCAGGCCGACCTGGAGGACGAAGGGAGCTCCGAGACGCTGGCAGTCGGCTTCGACAGCGTCAACCGGGCGGTGACCAGCAACCTGGACCGGGCCTCGGGCACGGGCACCGGCGGCACCACCCCGGGGGGCACGGCGCGGGTGACGATCACCGACGACGACGCACCGCCGGGGCTGGTGTTCTCCCCGCCTTCGGTGACGATAGCAGAAGGCGATTCCGGGCATTACACGGTCGGCCTCTCCACCGAGCCGTCGGCCTCGGTGGCCGTGACCCTCTCGGGGCAGTCGGGGTCGGACCTGAGCATCGACGCCGACACCGGCACGCCCGGCAGCCAGACCATTCTGACCTTCGCCCCGGCGAATTGGAGGCAGGTGCAGACGGTGTCCCTGTCGACGGTCCACGATGATGACTGGTATGACGATACGATCACGCTGGCGCACGCCGCTTCGGGAGGGAACTACGCCGCCGTGACCGCAACCGTGACGGTCACCATCGACGATGACGAGCGCCCGCCGGTCATCCCCGAAGTCTCCTTCAGCACCGCCGAATCGAGCGTCGCCGAGACGATCGAGACGCATCTCATCGAGGTGACCCTGTCGGAGGCGGCGCCGGCCCCGATCGAGTTGGGCTACCGGGTGGGCGGCACGGCGACGCCGGGCGAGGACGAAGACTACAGCATTGGCGGGACGGCCGAGACCCTGACGGTGGAGACCGGGGCATCGAGTGCGACCTTCACGGTCTCTGTCCGCAACGATGAGAGGGCCGAACCGGATGAAACCGTGATCCTGACGCTGCAATCCGGCGACGCCTATGCCCTCGGCGACCGCCGCTTCCACACCCTGACGATCCGGGGCAACGACCACGCGCCGAAGGCGGAGCCCAGCGAGGCGGAGATGTCCCCCGGCGAGGCGTACGTGTTCCGGGTCGAAGACTTCCAGTACGAGGATGAGGACAATGACCGGCTGCTCTCCGTGCAGATCGTGACGCTTCCGGACCCGGGTGAACTGACCCTGGGCACAGTGGCGGTGGAGGCAGGCGATCAGGCCTCTCGAGAAGAGATCGAGGCCGGCGCCCTGGTGTATACGCCCCCGGCGTCCGGGGGCGTCCGCTCGTCCTTTAGGTTCCGGGTAAACGACGGCATGCTCAGCGAGAACGCGGCTACGTTCCTGCTGAACATCGCGGGCTCGGCCCACCAGGAGACCGTGCGGGGCTGGCTGGCCCGGTTCGGGCGAACGATCGCGGACCAGGTGATCGAGGCGGTGGAGGACCGCCTGCGCGGATCGCCTCCCCAGGCCGGCGACGCCGCCCAACTGCACCTGGCAGGACGGGAGTGGAGGTCCCTGACCTCTCCGGGCGGCTCGCCGGAAGACCCCGAAGCGGCATCCCTGCCGCCCTCGTCCGAGCCCGGCGAGGGAGGGCCTGCGCGCCGCGAGGCTGAGCCGAGCGGTTTCTCAAGCCTGTCGGGCCTCGACTGGGTTGGCGGGACCTCGTTCAACTACAGCCGCAGCACGGGCACGGGCCTGACCTCGGTGTGGGGGCGCGGCGCGGTGTCGCAGTTCGACGGCATCGAGGCCGAGAATCACCTCGACGGCCGGGTCGAGAGCCTCCTGCTCGGCGCCGACTTCGTGCGCCAGGGCCAGGCGCTCGGGCTCCTGCTGTCGCACAGCCGCGGCAAGGGCGGCTGGCAGGGCCCGGAGGGCGGCGAGAGCTTCGAGGCGCAACTGACCGGGCTGCACCAGTACGCCCGCTACGAGATGAACGAGCGATGGTCGCTGTGGAGTGTGGCGGGCTACGGCAAGGGCCACATGAAGCGCATCGATGACTCGAAGACTTTGCGCGGCGACCTGGATTCCTGGCTGCTGGCGGGCGGAGTGCGCGGGCAGGTGCGCCCGGACGCCGGCCCGTGGCCGGCGCTGTCGGCGGTGGCGGACCTGCTGTGGCTGGACTCACAGGCCGACGGGGAGGCGGGCTTCTCCTCGGTCGACGCCGACGTCTCGCGCCTGCGGGTCGGCCTGGAGGGGGTGTGGGCTTCGCTGCCGATCGGAGACGGGCAGTTCAGCCCGCGGCTGCGGATCAGCCTGCGCCACGACGGCGGGGATGCGGAACAGGGCTTCGGCACGGAGCTGCGCGCCGGGGCGGACTGGGTGGATGCCGGGCTCGGCCTGACGGCGCAAGTCCAGGCACATGCGCTGCTGACGCACGAGGCCGACGGGGCACGAGAGAAAGGGATCTCGGGCTCGGTGGCCTGGGACCCGCGCCCGGCGAGCCTGCGCGGCGCCGAATTCTCGCTGAGTGCGCGGGCCGGCGTGGAGCCGGATTCGGAAGGCCTGCTCGCCGGCGAGACGTTCGGCCTGCGCCCTGCGGGC
Organism: uncultured candidatus Poriferisulfidus sp.; assembly: GCA_965214545.1. GTDB lineage: Bacteria > Pseudomonadota > Gammaproteobacteria > Poriferisulfidales > Poriferisulfidaceae > Poriferisulfidus. The sequence continues at coordinate 599,603 of OZ243950.1, forward strand.
GAGGCGGTCCAGTCCTGGCAGGCGACGCTGGGCTACGGGGTGGGGGCGTTCGGGGACCGCTTCACGGCGATCCCGCAGGCCCGCCTCGCCTGGTCGATGGATGCCTGGGATGCCGGGCTCGGCTGGCGCCTGGCGGCGGAGGAATTCGAGCTGTTGCTGGAAGCGCAGGTCCATGCGGCCCCGGATGGAGATGCTGGATTCGGGCTGGACCTGAAACTCCAGGGACGCTGGTAGACGGGGCGAGCCTGCATCCGCCCACTTCGGCAGTGCGCCTGAATAGCCTGATACAGAACTTCATAATTATTCTGCAATCATAAGTTTTTGCAGGATAATTTGTTGAAAGACAGGTGGAGGCCTCCGGTGCGCGGTGAGGCGCGGAATCAGGACGGTGCGGAGACGCCTCCCCGTCCGCATGACTGCCCGATACTAATTTTGTTATAATGCAAGTAACTTCCCCAGATGGCTTCGACCTCTGGGTGCAGGGCCTCTTAGGAGGCCCTTGCTTTTTTGAGATATGCGAACACATATTTACATCGATGGCTTCAATCTCTACTATGGGGCGCTGAAAAATACTTCATACAAATGGCTTAACCTCTCAAGTCTATTTCGAGAAATATTAAAGCCGCACCACGACATCCTGAAAATAAAATATTTCACAGCACGTGTGAAGTCACACCCAAGCGATCCCTCAAAACCACAGCGCCAAAACGTTTATCTACGCGCGTTACAACACTACTGCCCAGAGATTGAAATCTATTTCGGTCATTTTCTATCCCATACAGCCCCAGCACCACTTGCCAAGCCCGGTCGCGGCCCCCGATTGGTCAACATTATCAAAACAGAAGAGAAAGGATCGGACGTCAATCTTGCCGTACACCTCCTAAACGATGGATGGATAAACGCTTATGACTGTGCGATTGTCGTCACGAATGACAGTGACATCGCTGAAGCCATGCGCCTTGTAAAAGAAATGCACAAAGGCAAACAGCTCGGTCTCATAACACCCGGCAAGCGCCATCCATCTCTACAGTTGGTCACTCACGCAGACTTTGTCCGCGGTGTCTCGAAAAATGCACTACGAGACAATCAACTCCCTCTTCAGATTCCTGGAACCAACTTGATTAAGCCCACCAATTGGTAGTCTAAGAATAGCTCCACGTGATTAGCGTATCTGGCCACCATAATCACCCAGGTGAAAACACCCGCGATTACCGCTTGAACCGCGAGGCTTTAACGTAGCCGCAAGGGACAGAGACTATAATTGCTGCAATTCATCGCCCTTTGATTTTCTACGCGTAAATCTTTAGGGTGTCGCGAGGGACGGACACATGTATGCCACTCTGATTGAGACGGAGCAACTGGCGGAATTGTTGGGAGCACCCAGCCTCGTTGTGCTGGATTGCCGCTTCAACCTCAAACACCCGGAAGCCGGTCGGGAAGCCTGGCAGGAAAGCCACATTCCCGGTGCACGTTACGCCCATCTCGACGACGACATGGCTTCCCATGCAGACGAAAACAGCGGCCGACACCCGTTGCCCGCCATCGACACATTTGCGGCCCGGCTTGGATCTTGGGGCATCCAGGCGGATTCGCAGGTCGTGGTCTACGACGATGCGGGCGGTGCGATCGCCGGGCGGATGTGGTGGCTGCTGCGCTGGGCCGGGCACCCGGCCGCCGCCTTGCTCAATGGCGGCTGGCCCAAGTGGACGCGTGAAGACCGCCCAATATCGGACGACACTCCACCGGCGTCGGAAGCCCGGTACACCGCTTCGGTGCAGGACGATCTGTGGCTGACCATCGAAGCCGTGGTGGAGGCCTTGAGCCAGGATCAGGTCCAGATCATTGATGCCCGGGCGCCTGAACGATTCTCCGGACAGCATGAGCCGCTCGACGCCGTCGGCGGGCACATCCCCGGTTCGCAAAACCTGCCGTTCCAGGACAACCTCGACGAACACGGATGCTTCAAGCCGCCGGAAACCCTGCGCCGGCGCTTTGAGCCGCTGACCGGCGACCCGCGGCCCGTCTGCCACTCCTGCGGTTCCGGCGTCACCGCCTGTCACAACTTGTTGGCCATGGCACATGCCGGGCTGGAACCGGGCCGGCTGTACGTCGGCTCATGGAGCGAATGGATTCGGGACCCTGCGCGTCCCGTCGCCACCGGAAACACCTGACACGGGAGACCCTATGTACGCCAAACCCCTCTACTGCCCGCAGTGCGGCGCCGGCAGCCTCGAATACCGAATCCCGCCCGGCGACACCAAGCGCCGGAATCTGTGCGGGCGTTGCGGCTACATCATCTATCAGAACCCGTTGATGGTCGCCGGCGCCATCCTGGAGTGGGACGGGAAAATCCTGTTGTGCAAGCGGGCCATCAAGCCCAAGTTCGGGCTGTGGACGCTCCCCGCCGGCTTCATGGAAAACCACGAAACGGTCGAAGAATGCGCCCGCCGCGAGTGCATGGAGGAAGCCAATGCAAGCATCGAGAGCATCCAGTTATTCTCCCTGTACAGCCTCCCGCATATTTCACAGATTTACACCATGTACTACGGAACGCTGGCGGGCGGCCAGGCGACACCCGGTCCGGAGTCCTCCCAGACTGAACTGGTCGCGCCGGAGGACCTCCCCTGGGACACCATCGCCTTCGACGTCATCCGGGCGAACCTTGAACTGTATCTCGAACACGGACCCGGCAACGGCCGGGTGCACACCGGGACCATCGCACCTCACCCGGGCGCGGGAGCCCAGGCCGAGAACAGCGCATGAGCGCCCGCCGCCTGCTCGCCATCATCGAGCTGGGCGGCTATCCCGACTTCACGCCGCTGTACCGGCAGCTCGGTTTCTCGGTCGAGGTCTGTGCGTCCATGCGCAAGGCGCTGGCCAGCATCAAGCGGCAGCCGCCCGACACCATCGTCTGCGAATTCAACTTCCAGTCCGATTTCCGCGACCGCACCAGCAGCCTGGAGTCCATGATCGCGCTGGTTCAGAGACGCTCCGATATCCGGACCCTGGTCATCATGGAGCCCGGGCACCGAGAACAATTCAGGCGGATCCGGGACCGCTACGACTTCCATGCGGCACTGGAACTGCCCGTGACCGCCGCCCAGATGGAGCAGGCGCTCGGGGCCAGCCCCCCGGCCGCCTCCCGGGACGGGGGTGCCCGATGAGCCCGGGTTCCTTGACCGGCCTGGCGCTTACAGCCGTGCTTCTCCCGGCCAGCCCCGCGGGCGCTCAATCCATCGAAGCGGCCCGGGCCGCCCTTGACGAAGGCCGGTTCGTCGAAGCCGCCGGACTCGCCGAGTCCCTCGAAACCTCTGAAGGTCACGCCCTCGCAGCCCGAGCCCTGGCGATCCACGGCTACCACCTCGCAGGAGAGGGTGACAAGCAGGCCCTGTTCGAGCGGGCGACACGGCTGGCGGAGGAAGCGGTCCGGCTGGACCCCCGGAATCCGGGCGCACACCTGCAATTGGCACATGCTCTCGGGAGATACACACAAACAGTTGATATTTCAGATGCCTTCAGTAAAGAATATCCGGAGAAGGTACGGGCGTCGCTCGAAGAAGCGCTCCAGCTCAAGCCGGACATGGCCGCCGCTCATTTCAGCTTGGGCTCCTGGCATGCGGAAGCCCGGCACGGCGGCGGCATCATGGCGGGAATCCTCTACGGCGCCAACGAAAAGGATGCGCTGTTCCACTTCTCACGGGCCCTCGACCTTGCGCCCCAGGACAAGCCGACGCTTTACCGGTACGCGCATGGGATCCTGTTGCTGGACCGAAACGCGAACTACAAGCAGGCCCACGGCCTGCTGACCCGCGCGATCCAGATTCCGTCCCGGGATGCGTACGACCGCATTACCCATGAATTGGCGGTCGAGCTGCTGGAAGACCTCGATGCCCGCCCGCCTGAACCGCCCCGAAATCCCGCCAGGCTCGGCCAACCATGATTCGCTACGAGCAACGGGTCTCGCCCGGCAAGCTCGATGTCTGGGCGGTGGAAGACTGGCCGGAGTGGAGCGCCCCGGTCGGCCGGACCGCGAGAAAGGCGGTCACGCACGAGGAGTACGTGCTGTTCGACGGCCGCCTGGAGATTCACGCGGAAGGCCAGGCACCCATTGAATTGCGCGGCGGCGACTGGTTCGCCCTGGAGCCGGGCGCGGTCTGCGAGATCGAGGTGCTGGAGGCCGTCAGCGGGTTCCGTCAGGTCGGCGCCTTGGGCTGAACCTTCGAGCCGCCGCGGCATGGCGGGCTGTCCGGCACGTCCGGGTCCGTTCGCCACTCGTCCTCGCTCAACGTATGCAAGGCCAAGGCATGCACCGGCCCGGCCAATTCCTCGGCCAGGATCCGGTTGACCCGCCGGTGCCGGTCGATCAGCCGCTGTCCGGAGAACTCTTCCGCCACCACCGTGACCTTGAAGTGCGACTGCGCCCCGGGAGGCACGTTGTGCATGTGGCTTTCGTCTGCCACGTCCAGGTACGCCGGTGCCAGTTGCGCCTGCAACTTGTCCGTGATGGTCTGCCGCATGTCCATGGTTAACATTATCGCCGATTGACCCACAGGCCAGAGCCCCCTTCCTTCAGGGCCGTTTGGAGCTCAGCAGGCGCTGCCGGGATTGGACATCCCGGCCGGCTCGTCCTCGTCGACTTTGATCAGTTGCACGTACGGGACTTTGCGCAAGGTCCACTCGCCGGTTTCCCGATCAAACTTCGAGTTGACGAAACACTTCCAGTTTTCGTCGTCGATATCCCGGTAGTCCGCCCGGTAGTAATAGCCCGGATAGCGGGTCTCCTCCCGGAACTGGATGTGCTTCATGTGCGCGAATGCCGCGATCAGGCGATGGTGGTTCTCCCAGGCCCGCAACAACTCATGCAGGTCTTTCGCCCGCATCTTCAGCGAGTCCTCGCGCAGCATTTCGAGCTTCTTCTCGGCCAGTTCCAGCATCGTCCGGTTGGTCTGGTACAGGGTCGACACGCCAGCCACGTACTCGTCCATCACCTTCTGCAGGCGGAGCTGGAACATCTTCGGCGTGATGTAGTGCGGGTTGACGTCGATCGCGGTGGTGGCGTCCTTATGCTCAAGGAAATTGCGCACCGGGCGGTAGATCTCCTCCACGATGTCCGCCACCGGGCGCCCCAATTCCGGCTCAAGGTCCGGGTGATCGAGCACGTACTGAACCATCGCCTTGGCCGCGATCCGCCCCTCGGAATGCGAGCCGCTGGAGAATTTGTGCCCGGACGCGCCCACGCCGTCCCCGGCCGTGAACAAACCGGACACGGTGGTCATCCGGTTGTAGCCCCAGTGGTAGTGCTCGGGCGTTCCTGGAAGGTCCTCGGGGCCGGACGCCCAGATCCCGGCGCAACCGGCATGCGAGCCCAGCAGGTAGGGTTCGGTCGGCATGATCTCGGACATCTCCTTGTCCGGCTCGATGTTCTCGCCCGCCCAGACCCCGCACTGGGCAATGGTCATGTCGAGAAAATCCTCCCAGGCTTCGGCTTCGAGGTGCTGGATCTCTTCCGGCGTCATGTTCGCCGCCAACTGCGCCATCGCGGAGGGCGTGTCGATGAAAATCGGGCCGCGGCCTTCTTTCATCTCCTTCAGCATCATGTGATTGCGCAGGCAGGTCCCAATCTTGGGACCCTTGGCGTAGGCGTCATACCCGTGGGCCTTGAGATCCTCGATGTTCTTAGCCTGGTAATTCTCGCCGAGCGCATTAATGGATTGGGCCTTGAACAGCAGGAACCAGGCCCCCACCGGGCCGTAGCCGTCCTTGAAGCGGGCCGGCACGAAGCGGTTTTCCATCATGGTCAACTCCGCACCGCATTCGGCCGCGATCGCGTAGGTCGAACCGGCATTCCACACCGGGTACCAGGCCCGTCCGAGGCCCTCGCCCACGGAACGCGGACGGAACACGTTGACGGCGCCGCCGCAGGCCAGCAGGCAACACTTGAAACGGTAGATGACGAGGCGGTTGTCGCGGACGCTGAAGCCCGCCGCGCCCGCCACCCGGTTCGGGTCGGCCCGGTCGGCAATCAGGCGCACGATGAACACATGCTCCTCGATATTCTCGGCGCCCAGGGCTTCCCGGGCGGCCTCGGCCACAATCCACTTGTAGGATTCGCCGTTGATCATGATCTGCCAGCGCCCGGTGCGGACCGGCTGCCCGCCGTCGACCAGTCGCTTGCCCTCGTCCCCGGACTGCTTCCAAATCGGCAGGCCCCATTTCTCGAAGTTGTACACCGAGTCGTCGACATGCCGCCCGACGTCGTACACGAGATCCTCGCGCACGATGCCCATCAGATCGCCCCGCACGTAGCGGACGTAGTCCGACGGATCGTTCTCGCCCATGTAGGTGTTGATCGCAGACAGGCCCTGCGCGACGGCGCCCGAACGGCTGAGTGCCGCCTTGTCGACCAGCTTGACCTTGAGGTCGGTCCCGTCCTCGCGGGCCTTCTCCACCCAGCGCGAGATCTCGAATGCCGCGCCACAGCACGCCATGCCGCCGCCGATGATGAGGATGTCCACCTCTTCTTCCACGATTTCCGGGTGGCCGAACTCAGCCATGATTCCGCAGCCCTGTCTCGATCAATCGGCCACGAACTGCGACCGGTCGCAGAGGTGCGTCCGTTTCGTGAACAGCGTGCTCGGGTCCTTGCCTTCCGACATCACCGCCTCGTTCTCGCCGCCGTACGGGTCGGCCGATCCTTCCGGCGTAGTGCGGATCGGGAACGTGAAGCGCTTCGTGGTGCCATTGCGGAACTGGATGGTCCACTGGATGGAATCGGCCCCGCGCAACGGCTGCACCGAAGCGCCCAGCGGGACGACATCCGCATAGTGTCGGCATTCCACCGCCTGCTGCGGGCAGATCTTGACGCAGGCGTAGCACTCCCAGCATTGTTCGGGCTCCCGGTTGTACGCCTTCATGGCATGGCCGGTCCGGGATCCGTCCACGTCCAGATGCATCAGGTCGTGGGGACAGATGTACATGCAGGCCGCCTGGTCCCGGCCCTGGCACCCGTCGCATCGATCGGTCCGTACAAACGTTGGCATCCGTGTCCTTTATCTTGGGGTCTGTTCCGTTGATGTCCCGTCAAGCTCAAAAATCCATGGCTCGACGCTTCAGGGTTCTCGCCGTCCGGTCCGGGGGGTGACCCGGGTCGACCGGGGCTCCGCGAATTACTCGAACAGGTCAGTTAATTCGTCGAACAGGTCTCCCTTGGCATCCTCGCCCTCGGGTTGTTCTTCCTGTCGGGCCGGCTCGTCCCCGGGGGCGCTCTCGAGCATCTCGCCGAGGTCTCCGAACATGTCGTCTCCTCCCCCTCCCTCAGCGTCTGCGGCCAAGTGCTGGGCGCGTTCGGTCTCAAACGCCACGATGTCCTGCAGCGCACCGCGCGCGAAGTGGAAGTCCACTCCGTCGCGCAGCGGGATCTTGGTCGAATTGCCCTTCTCAAGTCTCTTGCGCAGGACATTCCGCCAATATTCTTCCGGAATATCCGCAAACGCGCCCGGCATCTCCTGGCGCCTGATCTGCCCCACCACCCGGACCATCTGCTGCCCGAACAGGAATCGCTTCTTGTAGGCCTTCTCGCCGATCTCCAGCCCGGCCAGCTTGATCCGGTAGCGGATGTTCGGGCAGGATTTCAGCCCAAACGCGCGGTCTTTCTCGACCCCCTCGCTGACGCACTGCGGACGGATGTAATACAGGTAGCCCCTCTCGACCCGGATGTCTGTCGCTTCGATCGAGTTGCGCAGGGCAGCCTCGCGCTCCACCCGCATCCGGGTCTGGTATTCATGGTCCTGCCGGTCGACGTACTCCTCGGTGTACGCGCGGTATTTTTTGTTCTTGCTTTCGCCCGCCGACTTCGCGCACAACTGCGTGACCTGCTCGGTCGTAAATCCCTTGTCCAGGTAGAACTGGATGTCGTCGCGGGAACATTCCGCCCATGCCAAGGGAGCAGAAAACAGGAGTAGGAGGGTGGCGATACGAAGATTCATGGCTATATTCTCAGTATGGGGGAGTGCAATGTCAAATCTTGATGCCTGAAAGTGGGGCGGTGGGGGTTCGAGATCATTGGCGAAGCCGCTCACCCACATACAATTCACCCACCTCGCCCCGGCGGCGAACCAGGTCGTGCCGATCCCCCTCAACCATCACCTCGGCGACCGGCGGGCGGGCGTTGTAGGAACTGCCCATGGACGCCGCGTAGGCTCCGCAGGAGAATACCGCGAGCAGCTCGCCTTCCTCCACCGCGAGACGCCGGGCGCGGCCCAGGCAGTCCGCCGTCTCGCACACCGGCCCCACGACATCGCAAGCCAGGCGCTCCCGCCCTTCTGCCTTCGCCACCGGCACGATGGCATGCCAGGCCCCGTACAGGGCCGGGCGCATCAGTTCGGTCATGGCCGCGTCCACCACCACGAAACGCCCGTCGGCGGTGTGCTTGATGTACTCCACCCGGGTCAGCAGGATCCCCGCATTGCCCATGACGTATCGCCCCGGTTCGATGACCAGGGACAAGGGTCGGTCCCCGACCGCTTCGCGCAAGCCTTCGGCATAGGGTTCGAGCGACGGAGTCTTCTCATCGTGGTAGCAAATCCCGAGTCCCCCGCCGACATCCACGTAGTCCAGTTCAATGCCTTCTTCGCGCAATTGGTCCACCAGGCTCACCAATTGCCGCCCCGCCGCGACGATCGGCCCGGCATCCATCAACTGGGAGCCAATATGGCAGGCCACGCCACGGATCTCCAGCCCGCCCAGGCGACTCGCCCGGCGGTAGGCCTCCAGGGCTTCCTCCCACGGAATCCCGAACTTGCTGCCCCGAAACCCGGTCGCGATATGCGGGTGGGTATCGACCTCGATGGCCGGATTGATGCGCAGGGAGACCGGCGCGATCTGGCCCGCTTCCTGTGCGATGCGGGAAATCCGCTCCAACTCGCTCGACGATTCCACGTGGAAGGCCCCAATGCCCGCATCCAACGCCTGCCGGATTTCCTCCGACGTCTTGCCCACGCCCGAGAACACCGACTGTGACAAGTCGCCGCCCGCCGCCTGCACTCGCGCCAGCTCGCCCCCGGACACGAGATCGAATGCGCAGCCGAGCTGCGCCAGATGCTGCAGGACCGCGAGATTGCCGTTGGCCTTGACCGCGTAGCAGATGCGGCAGGACTGCCCGGAGAAGGCGCTGCGCAATTCTTCGATGCGGCGGCGCATGACGGCAGCCGAATACACGAAGCACGGGGTGCCGTGCTCCTCGGCGATTAACTCCAGCGGAACCGACTCGGCGTGCAGCCGGCCGTTCTGATAGGTGAAGTCTTCCATCAATCCTCAGTCGCAGCCTCTGGCGGCGGCTCCAGCGGACCCATCTGGCCGCACCCAACCTGCGCCCCGGCCAATGCGAGACCCAGGAACAACCATCGCAAAACACTCATAAATTCTCTCCCGTCAATGCGCCGCCTAATATACTATGGCCCAGCCAAAATCCTGTCGAACACCCGCGCCCGGCCCTTTCCCTCTTGAACCTCCCCGACTCCCTGGTCCAGGAACCCGACGACGGCCCGGCGCGCTCCGCGCTGGTCTGGCTGCACGGCCTGGGTGCCACCGCCGACGATTTTTCCGACCTGGGCCGTCAACTTCAATGCCCGGGCCTGCGCGTGATCGCCCTGCAGGCGCGGCCGCGGGCGGTCACGATATTCGGCGGGCAGGTGGCGCCGTCCTGGTTCGACATTCTGCCGAAGCCGGGCGGGCGCGTCACCAGCAACTTGGATGAACTTGAGGATAGCGCCCGGCGTGTCCGCGCCGAATTCGAGCGGCAACGTGAGGCGGGAGTCACTCAACTCGCGGTCGGAGGGTTCTCCCAGGGCGGCGCACTGGCCTTGTTCACCGCGCTGACCCATCCCGGGGCCCTGGCTGCCGCCGCCTGCCTGTCCAGCTACCTGCCGCAGGACGAATACATGACGCAACACGCCGCTCGCCTGAGCTTGCAGACGCCCGTGTTCATGGCGCACGGCACCGGGGATGACGTGGTGCTCCACGAATACGGTGAGGCCTCCCGCGACTGGCTGCGCCGACACGGCGGTTCCGTCGAGTGGCACAGCGGGGCGTTCACCCATACGGTCACCCTGGAAGAACTCGCCGCGCTGGGCGAATTCCTGCGCATCCATCTGGGCTGAAACCGGAGGGGTTCCTCAGGGCTGCTCCGGCATAGCCAGCGGCCCGGCCGCCAATTCTTCCCTCGCCTGCGCGGCCCGGGCACGGACCGCATCCGGAGCGGTGCCGCCGTGCAATCCACGTGCCGCGACCGACTGTTCCGGCGTCAGTGACTGGAGCAGTTCGGCGTCGATAACCGGGCTGAACTGCTGCACCTCTTCAGGCTTCAGTGCATCCAGCGTCACGCCCTGTTTTGCCGCATGGGCGACAATCTGTCCGGTGATGTGGTGCGCATCCCTGAAGGCCACGCCGCGCGCCACCAGCGCATCCGCCAGGTCCGTGGCCGTCGAGTAGCCGCCCGCGGCAGCCTCCCGCAGCCGTTCCCGGTCGAACGCCATCGCCTGCACCACCGCCCGCAGCACGGACAGGCAGGCCAGCGTGGTGTCCACGCTGTCGAACAGCGGCTCCTTGTCTTCCTGGTTGTCCCGGTTATAGGCCATGGGCTGCGCCTTCATGAGCATTAAAAGCGCATGCAGGTGCCCGCCGACCCGCGCGCTCTTGCCACGGATCAGTTCCAGGACATCCGGGTTCTTCTTCTGCGGCATGAGCGAGGAGCCGGTGCAGTATTCGTCAGGCAGGTCGACCCACCCGAACGCCGGGCTGGCCCACAGGATGATCTCCTCCGCCATCCGGGACAGATGCACCATCAGCAGGCTCAGGGCGGCGCAAGTCTCGATTGCGAAATCCCGGTCGCTGACCGCGTCCAGCGAGTTGTCGCACAGCGCGTCGAAACCCAAGAGCTCCGCCAGGTACTGCCGATCTACCGGATAACCGGATCCGGCCAAAGCCGCAGCACCCAGCGGCAGCGTGTTGGTCCGCCGGAAGGCGTCCGCCAGCCTCTGCCGGTCACGCCGCAGCATCTCGTACCAGGCCAGCAGATGGTGGCCCAAGGTGATCGGCTGCGCCGTCTGCAGGTGGGTGAAGCCCGCCATCAGGGTCTCCGCCTCCGCTTGGGCCCGCTCGACCAGAACCGACTGCAGGGCATGCGCCTCGGCATCCAGCTGCGCCTGTGCGGCTCGGGCGTACAGGCGCAGGTCGGTGGCCACCTGGTCGTTCCGGGAACGTCCGGTGTGGAGTTTCTTGCCGACCTCGCCGACCTCGGCGACCAGCATGGACTCGATGTTCATATGAACGTCTTCAAGGCTTGCATCCCACTCGGCCTCGCCGGAATCGAGGCGCGCGCGCACCTGCGCCAGACCCTTGACGAGGGTCTCGCATTCTTCTTCGCTGAGCACGCCTGCCCGATGCAAGCCACGGGCATGCGCCTGCGACCCCTGAATGTCATAGGGGTACAGGCGGCCGTCGAAATGGACGGACGCGGTAAACGTCTCCACCTGGCTGTCGGTCGCCCGAGCGAACCGTCCAGCCCAGGGTTTCACTGGTGAATCAGGCATGTGGCCCTCGCGAATTTAGGGGTTATTCTACGGCACAGAACCCCTTTATGAGCATCGCCGCCGCTGCAGGGAAAGACAAAAAGGGGATTCTGTCAGACAGGTAGGAAGTGTCCAGAAGGACGCATGCCGGCACCGATCCTCCTAGTCGTCCTCTTCAAGCCCCAGTACTTGACGGCTGAATTTTGGGTCGTTGAATGCTTGAGGCCAGCCTTCTCTGTTTCCTGAAATTCCAAGACGTTTTCGGGTCGCCTCCAGTTTTTCAAAATCAATGCCACCACGTCCATGGCAGCGGACAAGCTCAACGACGGGCTCGCCGTATTTCATGATCACGACACGCTCCCCCCTCTGGGCGGCGCTGACAAGTTCGGAAAGGCGCGCTTTCGCTTCTCGGATAGCAATCTCCATATCTTGAATTCCTTCCGATTTAGCCCCGCGGGCATCTGACGAACCTATTGTGTCCCACTAGTTTCCAACATTCAAGACCACAATATTACGGGGCCGGTCGAGAACGGGCTCGCCGACTCCATGCCCTCATGACCGTTGGCTTCGCGGCGAAACCTTCACGCTTCGCCGCGAGATGGTTCAGTTCCTCAGCACGAATTTCCGGCTACGCTGTTTTCGCACTTCTGCGTCCCGTCGTTATCCTGAATCTGGCCTCTGAGCGTTATCGTGCGCGGCGCTTGCCGAAGGTTGGACGTCGGTGTGACCCACCCCGTGACCCCGCGATAAAGCCCGTTGACCTCTTGGTCGTAGAGCTTGAGATTGAAGACTTCCGGATCTTCGACCTCGCTGTCGTCAATCGTGTCCACAGAAATCTTCTGCGTCTTGACCCCCGAGTTGAAGGTTACCGTGCCGCTGGTGGACTCGTAGTCATCACCCTCAACGGCCGACGAGTCCTCGCTCGTTTTGTACTTGTAGCGTATCGCGAAGCCGTTTGGCGTGCCCTCGAGCGTGACGGTGAACTCCATCGTCTCGCCTTCGGTTGCGCCAGCGTCCGCAGCACTTAAGATTTGCGGCACGATCAGAAATGAGGCGATCAGTGCCATTGCAAGTTTAATTCCCATCAGGTGTACCTCGCTTTTGTGAATTCCTGCAGGCTCAGTATGTTCTGAACGGGCCCGTTCTGTCAAATGAAACGCGAGGCTCCTTTATGATGGGCCACAGTAAAATTCGATTGATTTCGAGCCGACATGAATTCGCCAGAAAATTTTACCGACAAGGTCGCCGTACTAATCGACGGCAATCTTGAACTGTACTGGGACCGGACCGTCGCCATGAGCCCGGCCCAGCGCGAATCCGTTTCCCGGCTGGAGGGGAAATTGCAGGGGGGCTTCAACGTGGACGGCGTGCGCTACGACCGCCCGGATTCGCTCAAGCGCGCGCAACTGGCGGCGAGCCTGATCCCGCAGGCGCTGCAACGCGGCGACGACGCGCTGGCCGCCACGGCCCTGGCCCTGGCCTGCACCGCCCTGCCCGACCTGAAACAGATCCAGTACCGCCCGAGGCCGGATGACGGCTGGGACATCGCATTCGTCAGCGACCGCTGCTACGCGCCCGAGGAACGGCCCCTCCAGTTCACGCCATGACCCCGCCCCTCTGCCGCATCGCCACCCGCCGCAGCCCGCTGGCCATCCGCCAGGCCGAACTGGTCGCCGACGCACTGGGCCGGGAAGCGGGCGTGCACACGGAACTGCTGCGCGTGCAGACCGAAGGCGACCAGATGCTGGATCACCCCCTGGCCGCGATCGGCGGCAAGGGGGTGTTCGTCAAGGAGCTGGAACAGCGCCTGCTATCCGGCGACGCCGACTTGGCCGTCCATTCGATGAAAGATGTCCCCGCGGATCTCCCGCCCGGCCTCATGCTGGCCGCGATCTGCGCCCGTGCCGACCCCCGGGACGGGGTCATCGCGCCGCGCCATGAAACCCTCGAAGCACTCCCCTCCGGCGGGCGCGTCGGGACATCAAGCCTGCGGCGCAAGGCGCAATTGCAGGCGCGATTCCCGGAACTCCAGTTCTTGGACCTGCGGGGCAATGTCGGCACCCGCATGAAACGGCTGCACGCCGGTGACTTCGACGCCATCGTGCTGGCCTGCGCGGGACTCCAGCGGCTCGGGCTGGGCGAACAGATCACGCAAATCCTGGATCCCGGGACCTGCCTGCCCGCCATCGGCCAGGGCGCGCTCGGCATCGAGGTGGCCGAAGACCACCCGCACGCGCAAACCTGGGTCGGCACCCTGCACGACCCGGCCACCGCCGCGGCCGTGACCGCGGAACGCATGGTCAGCCGGGCGCTGTCCGGCAGTTGCCAGATTCCCTTAGCCGCGCACGCGGTCTGCACCGGCGGGCAGGACGTCCACCTGCGGGCCTGCCTGGCCCGCCCGGACGGCAGCCTGATCCTGCAGGCCGCGGCCGAGGGCGAGTCCAAGCGTGCCGGCGCGATGGCCGCAAAGCAACTACTGGAGCAAGGCGGCGCAGACATCTTGGCCGAACTGGGCGTCGCGGGCTACGCATGAGCGACGCATTTTCAGGCCGCCGAATTCTCCTGACCCGACCCGAAGGCCAGGCCGGACCCCTGGCCGCACGCCTGCGCGAACAGGGCGCGCACGTCCACCACTTCCCCGCGATCCGGATCACCCTGACGCCTCCGGGCCCGGCCGCCCAGGCCCGGATCGAGCGGGCCACCTGGGTCATCTTCGTCAGCACCAACGCCGTACGCGGCCTGATGGCCGCCCCCGACCCGCTCGTGCAAACCGTCCGGCGCACGACCCTGATCGCCGCCATCGGCCCGGCCACGGAAGCGGCATTGCGCCAAGCCGGACTGGAACCCGGCGTCGTCGCCCCTCCCCCGCACAACAGCGAGGCCTTGCTCTCCACCTCCTTGCTGCAAGACCTGAAGCAGCACCGTGTGGTGATCGTCCGGGGGCAGAGCGGGCGCGAAAAATTGGCCGAAGAACTGCGCAAGCGTGGGGCGGAAGTGGACGGCCTGGAAGCCTACCGGCGCGACCCTCCGGACCGCACCCTGTCTTTCGGTGAGACCTCGGGCGGGCTCCCGGACGCGCTCTGCGTCACCAGCGCCGAGATCGCCGCGAATCTTCGCGCCTGCATCGCGCCGGAAGAAAAGGATGACCTCCTGGGCTGCGCCGTGATCGCCGGGAATGCCCGCATCGCCGCCGCCTGCCGGAATCTCGGCTACACTGCCCTGCACGGAGTCGCCGACAACCCTGGAGACGATGCCATGCTCGAAGCGCTGGACACGTATTTCTCATCCGGGCCGCCTGCCTCATGAGCCGGGCCACGCGGCTGGGTGTGCTGCTGACCGCCACAGGCGGGCTCGGCCTGGTCGCGGTCGGAGCCCTGCTGTACCTGTTGTGGACCGATACGCAGACACGCTTCATCGAACTGCGCGACCGCCAGCTCGAAACCCACCAATCGGCGCACCAGGCCCTGATGGAAGTCGACCGGCGCCTGACCGGCCTGTCCGAGGAGCAATACCGGACCCAGGCCCTGGTGGACCAGTTCCTGGAGGAATTGCGGATCCGCTACACCGCCTACGAGACCCTCCTGCAGCAGAAACTGGCCCCGATTTCGATCGCGCCCGACCCCCGCCAGTACCCGGTCGAAGAACTGGCGTTCCTGTTGCAGATCGCGCAATACAAGCAGGACTACCTGCAGGATTCTCTCGGCACGCTGAGCGCCCTGCGCCAGGCCCGCCAGGTCCTCGATTCCCTGGACCCGGTGCACTACCACACCCTGATCCAGCAGGTGGACCAGGCGGTTTCGACTCTGGAAGGCTACCGGGGCGAAGAGGCCGAGCATGCGCACCGCATCCTGACCGGCAGCTGGCTGGTGCTCAGCGAGAAGATCGGGCAACTGCAAACGGAAGTCGAGCGCCAGAACGAGACCTTGCCTACCGGGGACTGGACGCAGGTCTGGGAGGCCATCGTCGAGCAGTTCGACGCACACATCGAGGTGAGCCGCGGGGCCCCGCAGGCGGTGCAGACCATCTCGGCCTACCAGCATGTCCTGATTCTGTACGCCGCACAGACCGAGCTGTACCTGGCCCGCCTCGCGCTCCAGTCCCATCGCGCCGATGCCTACGCGCAATCTCTCGATCACGTCATGGACCTGCTCTCGCAACCGGCTCTCGAGAACAGCTACCCCGCACTGAAGCATGACCTGGACGCACTCCGGGGCCAGCACCCGTTCCCGCCCTCCATCGACTTTGAGCAACTGACCCGGACGCTGCCGCTCACCCAATGAAAATCCTGGTGTTGATTTTCGTCGCGCTGCTGGCGACCGGCCTGACGGCTTGGCTCGCCCAGAACCAGGGTGGCGAGATCGTCGTGCATGTTGCCGACCTCACCGTCCACACGTCTCTTCTGATGGCCCTGCTGTTCGGCATCGCGGTCATGCTCGGGCTGTTCGTTCTGGTGTGGCTGCTGGCACGAACGCTGGAGACACCGCAACGCCTCCGCCAGCGGCACCGGCACCGTCGGCGCGAACGGGCGAACGCGCGGCTCGCGCAAGGACTGCGCAACATGTTGGAGCACCGGCCGGATGCGGCGCGACAGAACCTGGAGCAAGCCGCGAAGGCAAAGCCCCGGCAGTCATTGTTTCGCCTGCTGGCCGCCTCGGTCTGCGTCCAGTCCAATGACCGGGATGCCTGGAACGAACACCTGCGCGCGGTCACCGACCCCGACGACCAGGCGGCCCGCGCCTGGCTCAAGGCGGAGGGCCTGGTTGCCGTGGAAGAATGGGAAGAAGCGCTGGCGGTTCTGCAAGTGCTGGCCGGCGACCGTCCGAACCACCCCCGGATACTCCGCCAGCTCGCGCGTTGCTACCGGGAACTGAACAGCTGGGAGCGGCTGTTCGAACTGGGTCGGGACCAATTAACCCATTCGGATCTGCCGCCGGATGAAACCCGCCAATGGCTGCGTGAGGCCGCCCGGCGCCTCTGTGACGAGGCCACGGACACGGAACTCCGGGCCCTGTGGTCAAAACTCGGAGAGGCGCGCGACGACCCGGAAGTCCTGCGCGGTTACGCCGAGCGCCTGCGGCACTTCGGCCAGATCCACCCGGAACTGGAATCCCACCTGTGCAGACTGCTGGACGCCGGGCTCGACGATACGGCAGTCGAGCTGTATGGCACCCTGCCGGGCCCGGTCACCCCGGCGATGATCGGGAAGGTCGGGAAGTGGCTGGCGAAGGATCCGGAGCGGATCTCCCTGAAGCGGGCCCTGGCCCGGCTGCACAGCCGCCTCGGGCAGCACCGCGAGGCCCAGGCGCAACTGGAAGCCATCGAAAAGCAAGGCGGGGATGCCCTGCTGTACCGCGAACTGGCGGAAACCCTGGAGCGGATGGGCCAGAACGAAGCCGCGCAGGCCTACTACCGCAAAGGCTTGCAGTCCCTGACCCGAACCCCTTAGTGGAGGGCGGGCTGCTCGGGCTCCGGCAAGTCCGAGCCGAGCGACGACTCCGACGCGTGGTGCAGCATCATTCGCCAGCCTTCGTCCGTCCAGCAATAGATGTTGGTCGCCCACACCGTGCCGACGAAATGGTCGCGCAGGTACAGGGTTTCCGATAACTGGCTGACGGCAAACTGCTGGTCGAATTCCTCGCGATGGTAGTAGTCCAGGACGATCGTGTAGGGCACTTTCCCCTGGAAGATCTGTTTCCAACTCTCTTCTACTATCCCCCGGCTGGTCAGCGGGCCGCCTCCCGGATGGATGCAAAAAATCGGGCGGCCTTCCGCCCACACCTTCATCATGGACCCAACATCCTGCTTGCGGAATGCCTCGTAGAAGGCGGCTTCAGCCTGAATTGCGGAGCGAAACATCGGTTTTCCCTGTCCCGGCCATCATACTCGCTGAACCGGGGGTGGCAAGCGGTTAGAATATGCGCCTATGGTCGCCTCCCGCTACTACGCCGCCATTTCGCCCTGGACCGTGCTGACCACGCTGGTCAGCTGGAGCCTGACCGTGGCGTTGGTCATCAACATGCTGGGAGGGCCGTTCGAGGCCCGCAGCTGCCAGACGGGCTGCATGCAGAGCCTAGGCCTGGCCGCGTTCATCGTCGCGGTGGCCGGCATCCTGATCGGACACCGGCGCCCACTCCACCTGGTGACCTTGTTGTGCCTGCTCTCCATGCTCGGCCTGATCGTCATCTATCTGACCACCTTCTTCATCAGCGTGCTGCTCGGCTGACCGGGCCGCGCCGTCAGCGGCGGGAGCCCGCTCCCCACAAACCCCGGATCGCCGCGACCCCCTGAGCGCCGGACTCGATGGCCTCCGCCTGGTCTTCCGGGCCCATCCCCCCGAGCGCATACACCGGCAAGGGCACGCCGGCGACCCTCGAAGCGAAGCCGTCCCAGCCCATCGCCCGGGAGGCATCGCGCAGCGGCGACAACACCGCAAAGTCGGCGTCGATGCGAACCGCCTGTTCCAGTTCCCGCGGGCTGTGGCAGGACGCGCCGACGAGGTAATCGCCCGGCAAGGGGCGCGAATCCAACTGCCCCAGGCGCGCGCTCGTGAGATGCACGCCGTCCGCCCCCAAGCGGGCAGCCTGTTCGGGTTCGCCGTTCAGCACCAGTCGGCCGCCCGCCGCATGGACCGACCCGATGGCCTCCCGCGCGAGCGGTTCGAGCGCCGCGCCCGGCAGCGAGTGCGCCCGCAGCTGGATCAGCCGCACGCCCTGCTCCAGGGTGGCCGACAGGTCGGAGCGCCAGCGCCCCATCCCGCCTGCCGGGTCTGCGCTGATGGCGTACCGCGACGGCAGTTGAAGCGCGCGGATGACCGGGCGGCTGGCGGGCGGCGTCGTCCATTGATGCAGCTCCGACACCGGCACCCAGCGAATCTCCTGACCTTCGCATCCGCTCGGAACACCGTCCCAGTCCTCCACACGGAACACCTCGAAGTCCATGGCAAATTCGGGATAGGTATAAGGAAACCGGATCAGTCGCCGCCAGGTTTTCACCCGGATGCCGATTTCCTCCTCCAGCTCGCGCGAAAGCGCCTGTGCCGCGTTCTCCCCGGCCTTCATCTTGCCGCCCGGAAACTCCCACTTGCCGCCCTGGTGCGCGGACGCATGCCGCCGCGCCAGCAACACGGCCGGCTTCTCTTCCCAGGTATCGAGCACGGCCCCCGCGACCACCGCCATGGGAGTTTCGGACACGGGGTCAGGTCCGGTATTCGGCGTTGATCTTCACGTAATCGTAGGACAGGTCGGACGTATAGAGGCGGATTCGGGAATCGCCGAGACCCAGGTCCACCCGGATCGTGAATTCCTCGCGGCCCATGACCGTGGCGCCCTGTTCTTCCCGGTAGCCCTCGGCCACCGCTCCGCCTGCCACCACCGACACCTCGTCGAGGCGGATCCCGACCCGGTCCATGCGCGACAATTCCCCGACGCTGCGCCCGACGGCGGCCAGAATTCTTCCCCAGTTGGGGTCTCCGGCGAACGCCGCCGTCTTGACCAGGGGCGAATGCGCCACCGCGCGCGCCACCGCCTGCGCCTGCTCCGCCGTGGCGGCCTGTTCGACCTCGATCGTAATGAACCGAGTGGCCCCTTCGGCGTCCCGCACGATGGCCTGGGCCAGCGTCTCGCACACCTCGAAGACGGCCTGCTCCCAGGCCTTCACTTCCGAATCTTCCAGGTCCGCGAGGGCCACCCCGCTGGCCCCGGTGGCCAGAAGGATGCACGCATCGTTGGTGGACGTGTCGCCCTCCACGGTAATCGCATGGAACGACGATTCGAGGGCGCGCTCGAGTACCTGCTCCAGCACTGCGGCATCCACCGCCAGGTCGGTCGCGACGAAGGCCAGCATGGTCGCCATGTCCGGGCAGATCATGCCCGCGCCCTTGGCCATGCCGGTGACCTGGAGGGATCTCCCCGCCGCCTTGACCCGCCGGCCTTCCAGCTTGATCCGGGTGTCGGTGGTCAGGATCGCCTGCGCGGCTTCCGGCCAGCCCTCGGCGGACAGCGTCGCCTGCAGCGGCGCCATCTGCGCCTGGATCTTCCCGGCCTCCAGCCTCTGCCCGATCACTCCGGTCGAGAACGGCAGCACCTCGTTCGGTTGGACCGTAAACACCGCCGCCGCCGCCTCGCAGCACCGCCGGGCGTCTTCCAGCCCCTGTTCGCCCAGCCCGGCGTTGGCGCAACCGGCATTGATCAGCAACACCCGGGGCGACGCCCCCGCCAGGTGCTCGCGTGCAATCTCAACGGGCGCGGCGCAGAACCGGTTGGTCGTGAAGACGCCGGCCGACTCCGTCCCGGGGGCCAGTTCCAGCACGGCCAGGTCCAACCGGTCACCGGCATACAGGCCCGCGCTGACGGCGGCCAGGCGCACTCCGGGAACCGGCTGCCAGCTCATGCCACCCGCCGGCTCTGTGCCCCGCAGCAATGCTTGTACTTCTTGCCGGACCCGCACGGGCACGGCTGGTTGCGCCCGACCTTGGTGGCGTTGCGGCGAACCGTCGGCGGCGGCGCGAAACGGGCGGAGGGCACGCGGGCCTGCGGAGGCGGCTGCCCGCCCTGCACCGGGGAGACTTCTTCACCGGATGCGTGCCGGTAGTCCAGCTCGGACACCGGAGTCGACGGTTTCTCCAGGGGGGCCAGTTCGTCCGCCGAGCCCAGCTTCAACAGGCACAACAGGCGGATGAAGTCGTTCTCGATGCGATCCATCATGGACTGGAACAATTCAAAGGCCTCGCGCTTGTATTCCTGCTTCGGGTTCTTCTGCGCATAACTGCGCAGGCCGATCCCCTGGCGGAGGTGATCCATCATCGCCAGGTGTTCTTTCCAGTGCATGTCCAGCGTCGTCAGCAGCAGATCCCGCTCCAGCTGACGCATCGCCGGCGGCGTGATTTCCTCTTCCTTGTCGATCAGTTTCTGCCCGACCGCCTCGTGCAGCCGGGTCTCCAGCGCCGCATCGTTCAGCTCCGTCTCCTGCTCCAGCCAGTCCCGCACCGGCAGCGGCAAGCCGAACGTCTCGGTCAGCGCCTGCTCCAAACCCTCGGCATTCCATTGCTCCTCCATGCTTTCGGCGGGGATGTAGTCGCGGTAGATCCGGGTCACGACATCGGTGCGGATGATGGCCACGTGCCCGGACAGGTCCTGCGACTCCATGATCTCGTTGCGCTGTTGGTAGATCAGCGTGCGCTGGTCGTTGATCACGTTGTCGAATTCCAGCAGGTGCTTGCGAATGTCGAAGTTGCGGGCCTCCACCTTGCGCTGGGCATTGCCGATCGCCTTGGTGACCCAGGGGTGTTCGATCACTTCGCCTTCCTTCATGCCCAGGCGCTGCATCAGGGCGGACATCCGCTCCGAGGCGAAAATCCGGATCAGGCTGTCCTCCAGCGACAGATAGAACCGGCTGGAGCCTGGGTCGCCCTGGCGGCCCGAGCGGCCGCGCAGCTGGTTGTCGACGCGCCGCGACTCGTGCCGCTCGGTGCCGATGATGTGCAGGCCGCCCGCGGCCACGACCCGGTCGTGGCTGGCCTGCCACTCGGTCCGGGCCGAATCGCCCGGCTGTGGCGTCTCCGATTCCGGGGTGGCCGCCACGACGCCGCCGAGCACGATGTCGGTCCCGCGCCCGGCCATGTTGGTCGCGATGGTGACCGTGCCGGGGCGGCCGGCCTGGGCGATGATGTGCGACTCCTGCTCGTGGAACTTCGCGTTCAGGACCTGGTGCGGGATGTCCGCCTTCTTCAGCAGGTCGGACAGCAGTTCGGAATTGGAGATCGAGGTCGTGCCCACCAACACCGGCTGCCCGCGTCCGACGCAGTCCTGGATGTCCTCCACCACCGCCTGGTATTTCTCCCCGGCGGTCAGGAACACCATGTCGCCGAGGTCCTCCCGGACCATCGGCATATGGGTCGGGACGACCACCACCTCCAGGCCGTAGATCTCCTGGAACTCATAGGCTTCGGTGTCGGCCGTGCCGGTCATGCCGGACAGGCGGGAATAAAGCCGGAAATAGTTCTGGAACGTGATCGACGCCACGGTCTGGTTCTCGGTCTCGACCGCCACCCCTTCCTTGGCCTCGACGGCCTGGTGCAGTCCGTCCGACCAGCGCCGTCCCGGCATCTTGCGCCCGGTGAACTCGTCGATGATGACGATCTTGCCCTCTTCCGACACGATGTAGTCGCGGTCCCGCTGGAACAGGGTCCGGGCCCGCAGGCCGGCGTTGACGTGGTGCAGCAGGCGGATGTTGCCGGCCTCGTACAGGCTGCCGCCCGGCGGGATCAGCCCCTCGCTGGACAGCAGCTGCTCGACCCGGTGATGCCCGTCCTCGGTCAGGTAGGCCTGGCGCGCCTTCTCGTCGATCCGGTAGTCGCCCGGCCCGTCTTCCTCCTCCTGCGGCTGGAGGTGGCGGACCATCTGGTCCATCTTCTGATAGAGATCGGTGCGGTCCTCGGACGGCCCCGAGATAATCAGCGGGGTGCGGGCCTCGTCGATGAGGATCGAGTCCACCTCGTCGACGATGGCGAACTCCTGTCCGCGCATGACCCGATGCTCGGCCCGGAACACCATGTTGTCGCGCAGGTAGTCGAAACCGAATTCGTTGTTGGTGCCGTAGGTCACGCCGGAGGCGTAGGCGTCCCGGCGCTGCGCCCCGTCGAGCCCCTGCACGATCACGCCCACGGCCAGGCCGAGCCGTTCGTAGACCGGCCGCATCCAGTCCGCGTCGCGCCGGGCGAGATAGTCGTTGACGGTGACCACGTGCACGCTCTCGCCGGCCAGCGCATGCAGGCAGGCCGGCAGGGTCGCGACCAGGGTCTTGCCCTCGCCGGTGCGCATCTCCGCGATGCCGCCTTCGTGCAGCACGATGCCGCCGAGCAACTGGACATCGAAGTGCCGCATGTCGAGCGCCCGTCGCGCCGTTTCGCGCACCAGCGCGAAGACCTCCGGCAGCAGGGCGTCGGTCGACTCCCCCTCGGCGAGGCGGGCGCGGTACTGCCCGGCGCGTTCGCGCAACTGCGCATCGTCCGCATCCTGCAGCGCGGCCTCGAGCTCGTTGATTTTCGCCACCGTCCGCCAGTGACGCTTGAGAGTCCGCTGGTTGCGGCTACCGAAAAGTTTACGGACGAGCAGGGCGAACATGGCGGGGTCGCTGCGAAGCGAGAACGGGATTATAAGCGCGGGCCGCGCGGGTTCAGCGGCGGGCGGACAGGAATTTCAGAGGATTGGCGGCCTTGCCGTTCTTCAGCACTTCGAAGTGCAG
Source organism: uncultured candidatus Poriferisulfidus sp. (assembly GCA_965214545.1). Lineage (GTDB taxonomy): Bacteria > Pseudomonadota > Gammaproteobacteria > Poriferisulfidales > Poriferisulfidaceae > Poriferisulfidus. The sequence goes on from OZ243950.1 coordinate 622,411, forward strand.
GTGCGGGGCGGTCGAACGGCCGGTCGAGCCCACCTGCGCGATGACCTCGCCCCGCTTCACCATCTGCCCGGATCTCACCAGCAGCTTGCTGGCATGGCCGTAGCGGGTCTGGTAGCCGTTGCCGTGCCGGATCTGCACCATCAGGCCATACCCATGCTTGTTCCCGGCATACTCGACCATGCCCGCCGCCGCGGACCGGATCTCGGTGCCCCGGCTGGCGGCGAAATCGATGCCCGGGTGAAAGGCGGGACGCCCGTGGAACGGGTCCCGGCGCATGCCATAGTACGAGGAGACCCAGCCGGAGCGCACCGGCCAGCTGCTGGGGTAGGCTTCGCCCTCCAGGCGACGGTGCTGGATCACGTCTTCCAGGAGGCTCAGCCACAGCGTCCGATCCTCGATCTGGTGATGCAGGCCGTCGAGGGAGGTCCCCAGGTCGGACGCGGTCAAGCCGGGCGACGCGGGCGCGGCGATGTTTCCGCCCAGGCCCGGTTCCGAGCTGAAATCGAATTCCTGGCCATCTTTCAGTTGCGCGATGTCCACCAGCATGCCGCCCAGTGCGTCCAGGCGGGCGATGCGCGACTGCAGGCGCGCCAGCTGCGACGACAGGGCATCAATGTGGAGTTGGCTTTCTCGGCGGATTTCAGCCAGCGTGGCGTCCTGCGCGGCCAGCGTCTGGTCGATCGAGCCCAGCCAAGCCTGTTCGCGGTGCAGAGCGCCCTGGTGGAACGCCACCGCAACGACCTGGGCCAGCACGGCCGCCGCCGCGACCCCGAGGCCGAGGCGCCGCCAGCCGGCCGCTTTGCCGGGGGCCATGGCTTGACGGATAATGGCGGCAGTAGACTGCCCGGCCTGATGAAGAAACTTCTTGACCATCTCGATCCTTACCTGCTGGGCCGCATCCGCCTACAGTTGGCCATTACCCAAAGCCTGCGCCGGCAACTGCCCGACTCCCTGGGCGAGAATTGCTGGTGCAGCAACATCGAGGGCCACACGCTGACCGTCTCGGTCAGCGACAATCAGCAGGCCCCGCTGATTCACTACCAACAACGCGAGTTGCTCAAGCATGTCAACGCAGAGTTCAAGGATCGTTTGAGACAACCGTTGCGCCAGCTCCGGATTCAGGTTGCTGCGCGCCAGGCCGGTCACGATTAGAGGCTCGCTCAGGCCGGGCTGACCTGTGCGAAACAGACCGGGGCCTCGCGGGTGTCCTCGAAGCTGACGAGTTCCCAGGCCGATTCGGTGGCCAGCAGCTTGCGCAGCAGCTGGATGTTGAGTTCGTGCCCCGAGCAGTAGCCCTCGAAAGAACCGATCAGGCTGTTGCCGAGCAGGTACAGGTCGCCGATGGCGTCGAGCACCTTGTGTTTGACGAATTCGTCGGAGTAGCGCAGGCCGCTGTCGTTGAGGATGCGGTTGTCATCCAGCACGATGGCGTTGTCCAGGCTGCCCCCCAGGACCAGGTTCCGCTCGCGCAGAAGTTCCACCTCGTGCCGGAACCCGAACGTGCGCGCCCGCGACACTTCCTTGATGTAGGACGTGCTGGACAGGTCCAGCATCGCGGACTGCCGGGTGTTGCGGATCACCGGGTGGTCGAAGTCGATGGTGAAGGCCACCTTGAAGCCGTCGTGCGGGGTCAGGCGCACCCAGCGGCTGTTCTTCTCGTCGCGCACCTCGACCGGTTCGCGGATGCGGATGTAGCGCTTCGGCGCGTCCTGCTCGACCAGCCCGCCGGAATGGATCAGGAACACAAAGGGACTGGCGCTGCCGTCCATGATCGGGACCTCGCTGGCATCCAGGTCGACGTACAGGTTGTCCACCCCGAGCCCGGCCACCGCGGACAACAGGTGCTCGACCGTGGAGACGTGGGCGTCGCCGTTGGACAGCGTCGTCGACAGGCGGGTGGCGGAGACCTGGTCCGGGTGTACCCGGATATGAATCGGCGGGTCGAAATCAACCCGCCGCAGCACCACCCCGGTGTCCACCGGAGCGGGGCTCAGTCGCATCGAGGTCTTTTCCCCGGTGTGCAGGCCGATGCCCTCTGCGCAAATGCTCTGCCTCAGGGTATGCTGGCGAATCATTTTTGGATTGGTTCTGGATGTGGCGCTCTCCGCGTCAGCTCCCCTGCCTTGCGGATGCGCGTATTATTACAGAAAAACACACGTTTTTCCACCTCTCGCCGAAACCGGGGGCGCGAGATTGAAGGGGGAGAACGAGCGACCGGACCGGCGCGGCCCCGAGGCCGGGATTGAACTGTTCCAGCTGCCCTCGGGCCGGGTGGGGATATGGCCGAACGAGGGCTGGCGGCAAGTGATTGGCGCAACCCATGCGATCTTCTTGGCTGCTTCTTAGGGCGCTTCAGACTTTTGTGTGGAATTACCCGGGGTCAAGCCTCGGAAGATCCCACGACAAAGGTTTTGACGGATCACGGGCGGTTTCCACTAGATGCTGCAGTACAAACAGCAGCACCCCCGCTTCGTTGTCCCCTCCCCGTCCTGTCACCGGAGCGCCTCCGGCCAAGAGCTTGTTCACTCCCAAACTCAGGATGTTTCGTGCGGCATTGCAGTCCGCGTGATCTTTATGCCCGCAGGACAGACACACAAAACGGTCCTCCTTGCGGTTCGCCTCCTCCGTGTGCCCGCAGCGCGCGCACATCCGGCTCGTGTTCTTCGGCGGCACCTCCTCCACATGCATCGCCTTGTACTCCAGAAAGCGGCCCAGTTGGCCCATGCACGCCCGCGAGATCTTCCGGTTCAGACCCGACTTCTGGCGGACCCGCTTCCCCGGCTTCTCCTTCGTCCCCTTCGCCGACTTCGTCATCCCTTTCAGGTTCAGCGCCTCCAGAATGATGTACTGGTACTGTCTGGCAATCTTTTTCGACGTCTGGTGGCTCCAGTCCAGCCGGATCGTCGCCGCGCGCCGCTTTGCCTTCGCCGCACGCCGCTGCATCTTCTGACGCCGCCCCGAGGGCACCCGAATCGGCCGCCCCGATTTTTTCAGCACCGGCTCTCCTTCCGCATCCAGCAACGGCTTCATCTTCCGCCAGCTCGCCCGCCACTGGTAATACGAGGCCTTCTCCTCGTACCGGGCGATCCGCTTCACCGGCACCTCGATCAGCCGCGCCTCCCCCTCCACGCACAGCGCCACGTTCTCCGTGTTCCGGTCTATCCCCACCGCACGCCCGTTGAACGGAAACCGCTTCCAATCGACATCGACCCGCCACAGCACCGCCGCGTACCACTTCCCCAGCTCCTCGTACACCACCACCGAGACCGCCTCGCCGTCCGACCACGGGTCGGCCCCCTGGGTCCGCGACTGCGCCTTGCGGTTCAGACGCACCCAGCCCACCTTCGGAACCCGCAGGCGCTTCTTCTCCAGCTGCACCCCCTCCGGAATGATGAACGACTCCCGTCTGCGGCCCTTGGCCTTGAAACGGGGAGCCCCCGGCTTCACCCCGTCCCGGGGCTCTTTCAGCCGCCGGAAGAAATGCCGGTACGCCATGCCCAGGCGGAAGGCGCCCGAAGCCCGCACCACCTGGCAGGACAAATCCTGCATCCATTCGTGGCCGTCCTGGGCCTTCATCTGGATGAATCGTCGGCCGAACGCGAACGGGGAGGCCTTCGGCTTGTCTCGCTCGCCGGCCTTGTACCGCGCGAATTCCCGCTTCTGCTTCGCCAGCAGCTCGTTGTAGACGTAGCGCGAGGCGCCGCACAGCTGCCGAAACTGCTCCGTTTGGGCCTTATTCGGATACAGGCGGTAGCGGGAGGAGCGTAGCTCGCACATGATCGGTTGGTCCCGTCAAGATATGTGTATAACCCAAAATATAGACTATTAATCCTAGACTGTCAAAGGCATGGTGGCGGTGTGGCCGTGCGGCATTCAGGAAGCCCCTCATTGCCAGCGCAATCACCTTCATACACCGGATTCCACACGGAATCCTGAAGCCCCTCTCTTTTCTTCTCAGTCATGCTGCTTGCGCAGGTAGGCCGGGACATCGAACTTCTGCCGTTCCTCCCCCTGGGTCCAGTCCGGGCTCTTCGGGCTCTTGGCCAAGTTGCCCTCGGTGACGAGCGGTGCGGCCACGGCTGCCTTTTTCTCCGGCGGCATCGCCCCGTTGCCGTTCATCCTCTCCCTGATCGAGTTCGGGGCCTCGGTGATTTTCCGCAACGGCGTCGCGCCCGGATTCTCCTCCTGCTCTTCCTTCGAACCAAAACCGGCCACCACCAGGGTCACCTTGAGCTCCTCGCCCATATCCTCGTCGTAGGTCGTGCCCATAACCAGCTGCACGTTCTCGGCCTGCAAGGGTTCGAGTTCCCGCGCGATCTGGTTGAACTCGGGAAGGCTCAGGCTGCCCGCGCCCTTGCGCACGGTGGTGACGTTGACCAGCATGGCCGGGGCATCGGTAATGTTCACCTCGTCGAGCAGGCGGCAGTTGATGGCCTGCTGCGTGGCTTCGACCGCCCGATTCGGGCCTTCGGCGGTGCCGGTGCCCATCATGGCCATGCCCTGCTGCTTCATCACGGTCCGCACGTCGGCGAAATCGACATTGATGGTGCCCGGCCGCAGGATCAGGTCGGAAATCCCGCACACGGCGCCATGCAGCACCTTGTCCGCCTCAAGAAAGGCGTCCTCCAGCGAAATCTCCGGATCCAGTTCGCTCATCAACCGATCGTTGGGAATGGTAATGATCGAGTCCACGTAGGCACTGAGCTCCTGGATGCCCTCCTCGGCCAGGCGGCATCGCTGCTGCCCTTCGAAGCTGAACGGTCGGGTGACCACCGCCACCGTCAGCACGCCGGCCTCCCGGGCCAGGCCCGCGATGACCGGGGCCGCGCCGGTCCCGGTCCCGCCGCCCATGCCGGCGGTGACGAACAACATGTCAGTGTTCTCGACCAGCCCGGCCAGCAGATCCCGGCTCTCCAGCGCCGCCTGCCGCCCCACTTCCGGGTCGGCGCCGGCGCCCAGGCCATGGGTGGTCTCCCGCCCGATCTGCACCGACTCCCCGACCTTCAGGTCGCGCAGCACCTGCGCATCGGTGTTGATGCAGTAGACCTCGACATGGGACGCCAGGTCGCGTTCCATGCGCTGCGTGGCGTTGCCGCCGCCGCCGCCGACGCCGATCACCTTGATGCGGGCGTCCTCGTGGTCCGGGCGGACCGGCATGAACGTGAGTCCTGCCGCATCTTCGGCGGCTTCGGGTGCCTCCACCCGGTCGAGTTTATTTGCTTTAGTCATTGTTGCTTCTCCTAGTCGTTGTGAAAATTAAATCCATGAAAAGACGCGCTGCCGCCACGAGTCGGCAACCGCCGACGAACCCAGGCCCGGGTTCGCCGGGTCGTGGCACGTCAGCAGTCCGATTCCGGTGGCGTACATCGGTTGGTTGAATCGCTCGTCCCTAAATCGCAGGTGCTGCGGCCCACCGACGCGGACCGGACGGTTGAACACCTCCTCGGCCAGCAGCTCCAGGCCCCGAACCATCGCGCCCCCGCCGGTCAGCACCAGGCCGGCCCCTTCGATCTTGTCGTAGTAGCCGGAACGGCGCAGTTCGTCGTTGATCAGTTCGAACAGCTCCAGGTAGCGGGGGCGAATGATGTCCCCGAGCACGGACCCGCGCAGCTGGGCGGCCGGGCGGCCGCCGAGGCCCGGCACCTCCAGCACCTGGTCGTCCAGCGCCGGGTCGCTGACGGCGCAGCCGTGTTCGATCTTGATCTGCTCGGCGTCCTGCACCCGGGTGCTCAGCGCGATGGCGATGTCGCGGTTGACGTGGTCGCCCGCCACCGGGATCGTCGCGGTGTAGTGGATCGCACCGGAATAGAAAACGGCGATGTCCGAGGTGCCGCCGCCGATGTCGACCAGGGCGACGCCCAGTTCGCGTTCGTCCGGCGTCAGCACCGCCTCGCTGGATGCCAGTTGCTCCAGCACCACGTGGTCGACGGTCAAGCCGCAGTGGCGCACGCACTTGACCAGGTTGTGCAGCGCGCCGGCGCCGGCGGTGATCAGGTGCACGCGCGCGTCCAGGCGGACCCCGGACATGCCGAGCGGCGTGCGAATCCCGTACTGGTCGTCGATCGCGTACTCCTGCGGCAGCACGTGCAGGATACGCTTGTCGTCGGTGAGCTTCACCGCGCTGGCCGCATCGAGCACCCGCTCCACGACCGTGGGCGTAATCTCGCCTTCGCGCACCGGGATGGCGCCGCTGGCGTTGATGCTGTGGATGTGGCTGCCGGCGATCCCGACGTTGACGTTGCGGATCGCGCAGTCCGTCATCTCCTCCGCTTCCTCCACGGCCCGGCGGATCGACTCCACCGTCTCCTCGATATTGACCACCATGCCCGCCTTCAGGCCGTGCGAGGCGGTGGTGCCGCAGCCCTGGACCTCCAGCTGTCCGTCCTCGTCGTAGTGCGCGACCACCACCACGATCCGGGACGTGCCGATATCGAGCGCGACCCGCTGGTTCGGGTTCACGCGGCGTTGCGTCAGGGTCGAGAACATGCGCGAAAGGAGCCCGGAGCGTTTCGGCTCCATCGGCAGGACCGCAGAATTCGAGTTATCCATCATTTCTTCTCCTCGCTAGGATTCAGTCAAGGACCTGGCTGAAAACCCGTTCGGGTAACGCAGGTCGATCAGGGTATTCGGGGCGGGCGCAGGCGCGACCCGGGCATAGGCGTCGGAGTAGCGCAGCCAGCGCGCCAGCCGTTCGAGCGGGCGGACCCGCCCCAGCGTGAGGCGCAAGCCCGAGCGCAAGGTCACGTGCAGGGACCGGAACTTGGTCTCCTCCAGCCGGGCCAGGGTCATCCCGTGCCGGTCCAGCAGCGGGCGGATCCGGGCGACGTGCCCGAGCAGGGCGGACTCGCGCCCCGGAACTCCCGCGACCTCCGGCAGGAACAGCCCCGGTTTGTCGGGCGCGCCGAACTGCACCCCTTGCGCGGTCAGGAGCCCGCCCGCCGCCCAGCGTGCGACCGGCACCTGTTCGCTGATTTCGATTCGGAGCGTCGCCGGCCACTCCCGGTGGATCCGTGCCTGCTGCACCCAGGTGTTCTGCTGCAGCCGCTGTTCCAGCCCGCCCAGGTCCTGAGTCAGCATGTTGCCAGTCAACTCCTCGGCGACGATGTCCTTCAGTTCGATCGGATCCAGGTAACGGAGTTCCCCGTACAGGGACACCTGCCGGATCGGCAACTTCGCCGGGTTCGTCAGCCACAGGCTGGCACCCACCCCCAGAATCAGCGCCGTCACCGCGCCCGCGAGCCGCATCATCATGTCCGTGCCCCCCGCCTAGCCATCGGCCGGCTCTCCGCCGGGTGCCCGCGGCAGGGCGGTGTCCAGCATCCTCAGGACCAGCTCCTCGTACGCCAGCCCGGCCGCTTCGGCCGCCATCGGCAGCAGGCTGTGGCGACGCAGGCCCGGCGCGGTGTTCACTTCGAGCAACCACGGCCGGTCCAGTTCATCCAGGATCAGGTCGACCCGGCCGTAGCCTTCCGCCCCGGTGCATTCGAAGGCGTGGATCGCCAGTGCCGCCAGTTCGCGCTCCATCGCCTCCGGCAGGCCGCAGGGGATGTCGTACCGGGTGTCTTCCGATTCGTACTTGGCCCGGTAGTCGAAGAACTCGCCCTGCGGGCACAGGCGGATCATCGGCAGCGCCTCGTCCTGCAGGATCCCGACCGTGTATTCGGTGCCCGACACCTGGCGTTCCAGCAGGATCCCCGTCCCGTGTTGCCGGGCCTGTTCGACGGCGGGCGGCACGTCCCCGGCCCGGCGCGCGAAAATCACGCCGATGCTGGAGCCCTGATCCACCGGCTTGATCACCAGCGGCAGGCCCAGTTCCTCGCACTGCTCCTCCAGCCGCTGTGGGTCCGCCAGCGCCCCTTTCGGGGTCGGCAGGCCGACCCGCCACCAGCGTTTCTTGGTTTCCAGCTTGTCCATGCAGACGCGCGAGGCTTCCGGGCCGCTGCCGCTGTACGGCAAGCCCATCGTCTCCAGTGCCTGTTGCACCTCGCCGTCTTCGCCGCCCACCCCGTGCAGGGCCAGGAAGCACCGGTCGAAGCCCTGTTCCGCAAGCTGCGGCAGGGTCTCGCGCTGCAGGTCGACCGCCTCGGCCTCCACGCCGCGCGCACACAGGGCCTCGCAGGCGGACTGCCCGGACATCAGCGAGATCGGCCGTTCCTCGGACCAGCCGCCCATCAGCACCGCCACGCGTCCGTATTCGTTCATCCGGCTTCCCCCAGGATGCGGACTTCCAACTCCAGGCGCACCCCACTGTGCGCCTCGACGGTGTTCCGGACGTGGTCGATCAGCTGCTCGATGTCGGCCGCGCTCGCCGTTCCTTCGTGAACGATAAAGTTGGCGTGCGTGCGGCTGACTTCGGCCCCGCCGACTCGGCACCCCTTGAGACCGGCCGCCTCGATCAGCCGGGCGGCATGGCCGTTCGGAGGATTGCGGAACACCGACCCGCCGCTCGGCTGCGACAGCGGCTGGGTGGCCCGGCGGCGATCCATCAGTTCGCGCAGGCGATGCTCCGGGCGGGCCGGATCTCCGGTCCGTTCGAGGCGGAAGGTCCCGGCCACGACGCCGTGCCCGGCGGGGAGCTCGGCGAAGCGGTAGCCGGACCGGATCTGCCCGGCCGCGAATTCATGCCGGCCGCCCTGCCGGTCCACGGTCTCGATGGACTCGACGAACTCCCAGGTCTCGGAGCCGGCCGCCCCGGCATTCATTGCCAGGGCGCCCCCGATCGTGCCGGGGATGCCGGCCAGGAATTCCAATCCGCTGAAGCCCGCCGCCGCCGTGAGCGCTGCCAGGCGGGCGCACAGGGCGCCGCCTTCGGCCCGGACCCGGGGCGGCTCCAGCACGATCTCGGACAGCGGCTCGCGCAACTGGATCACCACCCCGCGCATGCCGCCGTCGCGCACCAGCACGTTGCTGCCCCGCCCCAGCCAGGTCAGGGGCACGCCCGCCTCCAGCCCGGCCAGGTAGGCGCTCAGGTCGTCGATGCTGCACGGGGCGAATACCCGATCGGCCACGCCGCCGCAGCGCCAGGTCGTATGTTCGGCCATCGGCACCTGCCGATGCTCGCCGGTGAGGTTCACGGCCATGCTCAGGACGCCTCCCGCCGGGCGAACTGTGTGGGCAGCTGCGCCGCCCAGCCCTCGATGCTGCCCGCCCCCAGGGTCAGCAGCACGTCGCCGGGGTGCAGGAGTTCCCGCAGCGCCGGGACCCACTGCTCGCCGCCTGCAGCGCGAATCGGCCGGGCGCCCTGTTGTTCCAGCGCCCGCGCTAGCGAATCGCTGTCGGCCCCCGGGATCGAAGCCTCGCCCGCCGGGTACACGTCCAGCAGGAGCACGGCGTCGGCCGCTCCCAGGGCCCGGACCAGGGGGTCGAACAGGTCCCGGGTGCGGGTGTAGCGGTGCGGCTGGAAGGCCAGCACCTGCCGGCGGCTGGGGTAGACCTGCCGGGCCGTCGCCAGGGTCGCCTCGATTTCGGTCGGGTGGTGGCCGTAGTCGTCGACCCACAGAATGTCGTCGCTGCCGGGCAGCGGCCCGTGCGCCTCGAAGCGCCGGGCGATCCCGGGGAAGCCTTCCAGGGCCTGGGCGGCCGTCTGCAGCGGGACGCCGAGATCCCGCGCCACCGCCACGGCGGCCAGCGCGTTGCGCACGTTGTGGGTGCCAGGCAGCGCCAGACGGACCCGAATTTCCTCTCCTGAATCCGCCACCCGCAGGGTGAACACGCTGCCGGAGCCGTCCGGCTCGATCTCGGTCGCGCGCAGGTCCGCATCGGCGGCCTCGATGCCGTAGGTGACGGCCTGCCGGCCCAGGTCCGGGCGCAGGGCCTCCAGGCGCGGGTCATCCGCGCACAGCACCGCCAGCCCGTAGAACGGGAGGTTCTGCAGGAAGCCGCGGTACGCCTCGGCCAGTTTCTCGATGTCCCCGTCATAGTTGACCAGGTGGTCGTTGTCGATGTTCGTCACCACCGCGACCAGCGGGCTGAGGTGCAGGAAAGACGCATCGCTTTCGTCCGCCTCGCAGACCAGGCAATCGCCCTCGCCCAACGTGGCGTGCGAGCCGCCATGCTGGACCCGGCCGCCGATGACGGCGGAAGGATCCAGGCCGGCCTCGGTCAGCAGGTGGGCGATCAGGCTGGTGGTCGTGGTCTTGCCGTGCGTGCCGGCCACGGCGATGCCATGGCTGAAGCGCATCAGTTCCCCGAGCATGGCCGCACGCGGCACGACGGGGATGCGGGCGGCCTGCGCGGCCTGCCATTCCGGGTTGTCGGGCGGGACCGCGCTGGAGACGACCGCCACGTCGGCCTCCGCGACGGCGCCGGCCTCGTGCCCGATCTGGATGCAGGCGCCCAATTCGCGCAGGCGCCGGGTCTGGGCATTCTCCCTCAGGTCGCTGCCGGAGACGGCGTAGCCGAGGCCGCACAGGACTTCGGCGATGCCGCTCATGCCGGCGCCCCCGATCCCGATGAAATGAATCTGCCGGATATGCCGCATCGGCATGTGGCGGCGGGTCGCGTTCACGTGCAGAACTCCAGCAGGCATTCGGCCACGTCGCCGGCGGCGTCCGGGCGGGCCCGGCGCAGCGCCGACCGGCTCATTTCGACCAGCCGGGCGCGATCCTGCGCCAGCTCGGCGAGGCGGGTCGCCAGCCGCTGCGCAGTGAACTCCTCCTGACTCCAGACTTCGGCCGCCCCGTCCGCGGCATACTGCCGCGCATTGTCGGACTGATGCCCGTCGGCGGCATGCGGGTACGGCACCAGCACCGCCCCGCGCGCGCTGGCCGCGAGTTCCGCCAGGGTCATCGCGCCGGCCCGCGCCAACACCAGGTCGGCCCACACGTAGGCCTGGTCCATCTCGTCGATGAACGCATCCAGCCGGGGCTTTGCCTGCGGGGGATAGCGCCGGGCGACCGGCGCCGGGTCCGAGCCGGTCTGGTGCCAGATCGAGGGCCAGTGCCGTTCGGGCATGCCGCGCAAGGCCTCCGGCACCACGAGATTGAAAATTTCAGCGCCCTGGCTGCCGCCAATCACGAGCAGGCGCAACGGCCGGGTCGGAAGCTGGGTCGGGAGGGGCTGCGCGCACAGGGCACCCCGGACCGGGTTGCCCAGGTGGATCCCGCCGCGGATGCCGCGCACCTCGGCGAAGCCCAGCAGCACCCGCGTCGCGAAGCGGGCCAGCACGCGATTGGTCAGCCCGGCCACCGCATTTTGTTCATGGACGATCAAGGGGATTCGGCACAGCAGCGCCGCCAAGGCCAACGCGGACGCGGCGTAGCCGCCCATGCCAAGGACCACGGCCGGGCGGTGCTTCAACAGCAGGCCGACCCCGCGGGCCGCCGCCCACAACACGCGCGGCAGGGCCCCGGCAAGCCCGAGCAGGCCGCGGCGTCGCGGCGCCCGCACCGACATCCGGATCAGCGGAAATCCCGCCCGGGGCACGAGCCGCGCTTCCAGTCCGGCCTCGGTCCCGACCCATTGCACCGGCACGCCGCGTTCGCGCAGGCGTTCCGCCACCGCCAGCGCCGGGAACACGTGCCCGCCGGTCCCGCCGGCTAAGACCATCACCGGCCGGGCGCTCACGCCGCCCTCCGCCGCCGGGCCTTGGTGCCGCCGGCGCCAGGCAGGATCTCCGCCTCGTAGCGCGCGCGCCACAGCAGGCCGAGGCCCGCGAGCGTCGCCAGCAGCGAACTGCCGCCCGCGCTCATCAGGGGCAGGGTCAGCCCCTTGGTCGGCAACGCCCCCATGTTCACCGCGATATTGACGAAGGCCTGCAAACTGACCCACAGGCCGATCCCGTAGGCCACCGCGGCCGCAAAATGCTGTTCCCTCGCCTGCGCCCGGTGGGCGATGCGGAAGGCCGCCATGAGGAACATCACGAACAGGAGGATGATGACCACGGCCCCGGCCAGGCCCAGCTCCTCGGCTGCCACGGCGAACACGAAATCGGTGTGCATCTCCGGCAGGTAGAAATGCTTCTGCACCCCGTCGCCGAGCCCGCGCCCCCACATGCCGCCGCTGCCGATCGCGATCAGCGACTGGGTCAGCTGGTAGCCGCTGTTGAACGGGTCCGCCCAGGGGTCGAGGAAGGTCTGGATGCGCATCAAGCGGTACGGCGCGGCGACCGCCAGCCCGCCCATCGCCACCACGGCGCACAGGGCGCAGCCGAGCAGCGCGCGCAGGTAGCCGCCGCAGAGGAACAGCATGCACAGCGCGGTCGCCGCGATCACGCAGGCCGTCCCGAAATCCGGTTCCAGCAGCAGCAGCGCGACGGTCAGGACGACGATGCCAAGCGGCAGCAGGATGCCCCGGAAGCTGGTCTCCAGCAAGGCCCTGTGCCGCACCACGTACGCGGCCATCCACAGGACCAGCGCCGGCTTGATCAGCTCCGAGGGCTGGAAGCGCACCACGCCGAGGTCCAGCCAGCGCGTACTGTTGTTGACCGTGTGGCCGAGCCCCGGGACCAACGCCAGGGTCAGCAGCGCCAGCGAGACCACCCCGTACCAGGGCGCCAGCCTGCGATGCAGGGACAACGGGATGCGCGCCAGGACCAGCGCCGCCAGGATGCCGAGGGCCATCAGCAGGGACTGGTGCTTGAAGTAGTACAGCGCGTCGCCGTGCACGTTGGCCGACACCTCCACCGAGGCGGACGTCATCGTCACCAATCCGATCGCCAGCAGCGTCGCGGCGATGCACAGGTCGGGCGAAGAGGCGTGCGGCTCGTTCATGCGGCCGAGTCCTGCAGGGCGCGCACCCGGGCAATGAATTCCTCGCCGCGTTTCTCGAACCCCGGGTACTGGTCATAACTGGCGCAGCCGGGGGACAGCAGCACGCAATCGCCGGCCTCGGCCAGCCCGGAGGCCTGCCGCACCGCCTCCGCGAGATCGGGCACCTCGACGATCGGCACGCATCCGGCCCAGGCCCGGGCCATGTCCCGGGCCGATTCCCCGAACAGGACCAGGCGGCGGACGTGCCGCGACAGCGCGCGGGTCGCGGAATCGAGATCCTCCTGCTTGACCTGCCCGCCGGCAATCAGCACGCAGGGCCGCTGAAACGCCGACAGCGCCGCCTGCAGGGCGCTCAGGTTGGTGGCCTTCGAATCGTTGACCCAGCGGATGCCGTTGAATTCCGCAACCGCCTGCAAGCGGTGCGGCAGGCCCTCGAAGCTGCGCAGTTCGGCCGCAGCCTGCTCCGGGCGGATGCCGAAGGCCTCGGCCAAGGCCAGCGCCGCCAGCGCATTGGCCCAGTTGTGCCGCCCCGCAAGGCGCAGTTCCGCGCACGGCAGCAAGCGGTTCGAGCCCTGGCACAGCCAGGTTTTCCCATTGTGTTCACGCACCCCGAAGTCGCCGTCGTGCTGCGGGGCGCCGAGCCCGAAGCTGACCGCCCGCCCCCCGGTGATGCCGGGGCGGGTGTTGGAATCGTCGCGGTTGAACACCGCCACCTCGGCATGCCGGTAGAGGCGGTGCTTGACCTCGCGGTACGCCTCGAAGCTGCCGTGGCGATCGAGATGGTCCGGGCTGAGGTTGAGCAGGCCCGCGGCCCGGCAATGCAGGGTTTCGGTCGCTTCGAGCTGGAAACTCGACAGTTCCAGCACGTAGGCATCCGGCGCCGGGTCGCGCAGCAGCGACAATGCGGGCGTGCCGAGGTTGCCGCCCGCCTCGACCCCGAACCCGGCCTGCTCCAGCAGGTGCGCCGCCAGCAAGGTGGTGGTGCTCTTGCCATTGCTGCCGGTGATGCCGAGCACCGGCGCGTTCGCCTCGTGGGCAAACAGTTCGATGTCGCCGTAGACCTGCGCGCCCGCGGCCCGCGCGGCGCGCAGCGCCGGGTGATCGAGCGAGACGCCGGGGCTCACGATCACGGTGTCTGCGGACTCAAATTCCCGGGGGTCCAGGTCGCCGGACACCACCGACGCTTCCGGGCAATCCGCCCGCAGCTGGGCCAGCACCGGCGCCTTGGGCGCGCGGTCCCACACCGTGAACGGTTCGTTGCGGCGGTGCAGGTAGTGCGCCACCGACAGGCCGGTGACGCCCAGGCCCACGACCAGGGTCCGCATGGTGACGGGGGCGAGGGTCGAGTCCATGGCGACCGGCCTCACCGCACCTTCAGGGTGGCCAGTCCCAGCATCACCAGGACCACCGTAATGATCCAGAAGCGGACCGCGATCCGGGGTTCCGGCCAGCCCCGCAACTCGAAGTGGTGGTGCAACGGCGCCATCGCGAAAATGCGCCGGCCGGTAAGCCGGAAAGAAATCACTTGCAGGACCACCGACAGGGTCTCCATCATCATGACGCCGGCCATCAGGATCAGGACGATCTCCTGGCGCAGCAGGACGGCCACCGCGCCGAGCGCGGCGCCGATCGCGAGCGCGCCGACATCCCCCATGAAAACCTGCGCCGGATAGGTGTTGAACCACAGGAATCCAAGCCCCGCCCCGACCAGCGCGGCACAGTAGACGATCATCTCCCCGGCCAGCGGGACATGCGCGATCCCGAGGTACTCGGCGAACTCCATGTGGCCGGTGGCGTAGGCGTAGACGCCGAGCCCGCCGGCGATCAGCACCGACGGCATGATCGCCAGGCCGTCCAGGCCGTCGGTCAGGTTGACCGCGTTGCTCATCAGGACCAGCATGAACGCGGCCAGCGGCACGAACCCCCAGCCCAGGTCGAACTGCCATTCCTTGACGATCGGGAACACCATGCGGGTCTCCACCGGGTCGGTCGCACTGGCGTACAGCACCAGGGCAATGCCGACCCCGGCCAGCACCTGCAGCGAAAACTTCAGGCGGGCGGTGATGCCGCGGCCCCGGCGGAACTTGCAGAAATCATCCAGAATCCCGATCATCGCGTACAGCCCGGTCGCGGCCACCAGGACCCACAGGTAGCGGTTGTCCCACGACCCCCACAACAGCACCGAGCCGAGCAGGGCCAGGATGATCAGCACGCCGCCCATGGTCGGCGTGCCGCCCTTGGACTGGTGCGAGGCCGGCCCGTCGTCGCGCACCGTCTCGCCGATCTCCCGCGCGCGCAGCCCGCGGATGAGCGCCGGACCGATCAGCAGCGCGATGCCGAGTGCGGTCAGCAACGCCAGGATGCCGCGCACCGTCAGGTACTGGAACAGCGCGAAGCCGGAGTCGACCTGTTCGAGGGACGCGAAGAGTTCAAGCAGCATTCGCCTCGTCCTCCGGCATCAGCCGTTGTACCAGGCGTTCCAGCCGTGCCGCGCGCGAGCCCTTGACCAGCAGCGCGTGCCGGGGGCCGAGCCCGGCCCGCAACTCGACCGCCAAGGCCGCCACGTCCGCGCAGACCTGCCCGCCCGGGCCGAAGGCCCGAACCGCACGCGCGGCATGCGGGCCGAGCGCGTAGAGCCGGCGTACGCCGGCCTGGCGTGCGTAGCCGGCCACGTCCTCGTGGCACTGCGCGCTGGACGGCCCGAGTTCCTGCATCTCGCCCATCACCATCCACGCCTCCCTGCCCTGCGCCACCAGCACGTCGATGGCCGCGCGGAAGGATCCGGGGTTGGCGTTGTAGCTGTCGTCGAACAGTTGGGCGCCGCCGCAGCCTTCCACCCCCTGCAGCCGGCCGTCGACGTCGAGCCGGAAGCCCGAGAGGGCCTGCGTCGCGCGCGGGAACGGCACGCCGAGCGCCACCGCCAGGGTCACCGCGCACGCCGCGTTGCGCGCGTTGTGCACGCCGGCCATCGTCCACTCGATCTCGACGGCCTCGCCGCCGTGGCGGAACTCAAGCCGCGACGGGGCGCGGGGGTGCGCGCAGAGGTCGGCGGCGCGGGCCGGGTCCGCCGCGAAGCTCATCACGTCATGCCCGGCGGCGGCCCGCCACCGGTCTGCGAATGCGTCCTCGGCGTTGATCACCGCGATGCCCCCCGGCTCCAGGCCCTCGAAAATCTCGGCCTTCGCGTGGGCCACGCCCTGCAGGCTGCCGAAGCCTTCCAGGTGCGCTTCCGCCGCACAGGTAATGGTGGCCGCCCGGGGCCGCGCCAGCGCGGTCAGCTGGCGAATCTCGCCCGGATGGTTGGCGCCCATCTCGATCACGGCGTAGCGGTGGCTGTCGTCCAGGTCCAGCAGGGTCAGCGGCACGCCGATATGGTTGTTCCGGTTGCCGGCCGACGCCAGCGTGCGGCCCGCACCGCGCAAAATGGCCGCCGTCATCTCCTTGGTCGTGGTCTTGCCGTTGCTGCCGGTGATGCCGGCCACCACGACGCGGTGCTGCGCGCGCCAGGCGGCGGCGATCCGCTGCAATGCCGCGAGCGGGTCCGGGACCACGACCTGCGGGCTGTCCACCGCCAGTTCGCGCGCCACCATGATGCCGGCCGCGCGGCCGGCGCAGCGGGCCGCGAAATCGTGCCCGTCGAAGTTCTCGCCCTTCAGGGCGACGAACAGTTCCCCGGCGGCCAGGGTCCGGCTGTCCGTGCCGATCCCCTCGACCGGCGCATCCGCGCCCTTGAGTTCGCCGCCGGCCCAGGCCGCCAGCTGCGCGAGCTGCACCCCCTTCATGCGTCCGCCTCCCAGGCCGCACGCACGGCGGCCGGATCGGAGAACGGCCGCGCCTGCCCGGCGGTGACCTGTTCGCGTTCGTGGCCCTTGCCGGCGACCAGCACGACCTCGCCGGGCGCCGCGGCCCGGACCGCCTGCCGGATCGCCGCCGCACGGTCGTGGCACACGACCACGGACGCGGCGTCCGGGATGCCCTTCAGAATATCCTCGACGATGCGTTCGGGCGCCTCGCCGCGCGGGTTGTCGTCGGTCAGGGTGACCCGGGTGGCGAGGCGCTGCGCCACCGCGCCCATGCGCGGGCGCTTGCCGCGATCGCGGTCGCCACCGCACCCGAACACGCAGTGGATGTTCGCCCCGAAATGTTCGTGTAAGGCGCCGAGCGCCGCCGCCAGCGCCTCGGGCGTATGCGCGTAATCGACGAACACCGCCCCCGGCACCCCGGCGACGCGCTCCAGCCGGCCCGGCACCGGCGACAGGCCGGCCATCGCCGCCGCCACCTTCTCCATCGGCACGCCGCGCGCATGCACGGCGGTCGCCGACAGCAGCAGGTTCATCACGTTGAAGCGGCCGTACAGGCCCGGCACGCGCACGGCCCGAGCCTCCCCGCCCGCGCGCCACTCGAACGCCAGGCCCTCCGCGGTCAGCCCGGTCACCCGGGCGGTCGACTCCGCCGGCGCGTCCAGCGCGCAGGTGTGAACCCGTGTCTCCGGAGCGATCTGCCCGGCGAGTTCGCGCCCGAACGGGTCGTCCACGTTGATCACCGCGCGCGCCGGCTTCAACTCGGTGAACAGGCGCCGCTTGGCGGCGGCATAGTGCTGCGGGGTCGGGTGGTAGTCGAGATGGTCCCGCCCCAGCGTGGTGAACACCGCCGTCTCGAAGCGCACCGCATCGCAGCGGTGCTGGTCCAGGGCGTGCGACGAGACTTCCAGCACGGCGACCGTGTCGCCGCGTTGCGCCATGGCAAAGAGTTCCGCCTGCACGCGCACGGCGTCCGGCGTGGTGTACCCGGTCGCGCGCAGGGCGCCGAGCCGGCCGGCACCCAGGGTCCCGATCAGGCCACAGGACTGTTCCAGCGCATTCAGGATCTGCGCAATCAGGTGGCTG
Organism: uncultured candidatus Poriferisulfidus sp.; assembly: GCA_965214545.1. Classification (GTDB taxonomy): domain Bacteria; phylum Pseudomonadota; class Gammaproteobacteria; order Poriferisulfidales; family Poriferisulfidaceae; genus Poriferisulfidus. The sequence continues at coordinate 640,007 of OZ243950.1, forward strand.
GTGGAGGTCTTGCCGTCGGTGCCGGTGATGCCGATGACCGGCAGCCGCGCCGAGGGGTCGCGGTAGAACCGCCCGGCGATCGCGCTGAGCGTACGCGACAGGCTCGGCACCGCCACGCACGGGACGCCCGCGCGGGGCTGCGCCCGCTCCGGGCCCGGTTCGTAGATCACGGCCGCCGCGCCCTTGCCGATTGCTTCGGGCAGCCCATCGAGGCCATGCTGCCGGGTCCCCCGGCAGGCCGCGAAAAGATCCCCGGGACGAATCGCCGCGCTACGGCATTGAATGCCGGCGATCGCACAGTCCCGGGGAACGGGGGCAAACCCTTCGAGTAATTCCGACAACGATGCCTGCGGGCTCATCCGGTCCCTCCCGGCGCCGCCTGGGTCATCCATTCGCGGTCGTCCGGCGGCACGTTCAGCAGGCGCAGCGCCTCGCGCGCCACTTCCCGGAACACCGGCCCGGCCACCTCGCCGCCGAAATACTTCCCGCTGCGGGGGGTGTCCACCAGCACCAGGATCGCCAGGCGGGGGCGCCGCGCCGGCACGACGCCGGCGATCATCGCGACGTGATGCCGGGCCGAGTAGGCGCCGTCGACCATCTTGCGCACCGTGCCGGTCTTGGCCGCCACGGTATAGCCCGGCAGGCGCACCCGCCGGGCGGTCCCTTCCGGCCCGGTCACGCCCTCCATCATGCGCAGCACCGCACCGCAGGTTTCGTGCGGGAGCAGGCGCTCGCCGTCGGCGGGTGGGCGGGCCAGGAAACTGATCGGATGGCGCACGCCGCGATTGCCGAGCACCATGTACGCCTGCGCGATGTGCAGGGGCGTGGCGGACAGGCCGTAGCCGTAGCCGAGGCTGGCCTGATCGGTGCGCACCCAGCGGCCGGGCTCGCGCAGCACCCCGACCGCCTCGCCGGGGTAGGTGATCTGCAGCGACTGGCCGAAGCCGAGCCGGTCGAAGGTCTCCCACAGGGTGTCGGCGGGCAGGTCCAGCGCGATCTGCGCCGCCGCCACGTTGCTGGACTTGACCAGGACGCCGCGCAGGTCGAGTTCGCCGAAGTTGCGGATGTCGCTGATCCGGTGCCGGCCGATGTACCAGTATCCGGGGCTGGTGTCGATCCGGTCATCCGGGCCGTAGACCCCGCTCGCCAACGCGGTCAGGACGGTGAACGGCTTCATCACCGAGCCCGGCTCGTAGAGGTCGGTGACGGCGCGGTTGCGCCGCTGCCCGGGATCGGCGGCGCGGTCCCCGTTGGGGTTGTACGACGGCGCCTGGACCATCGCCAGCACCTCGCCGGTGACGACGTCGAGGACCACCACGGTGCCGCTTTTCGCCCGGTGCTTGAGCACGGCGCGCTGCAGTTCCTGGTAGGCATGGTATTGCAGCCAGAGGTCGATCCCGAGGTGCAGGTTCTCGCCGTGCTTCGGCGGGCGCAACTGGGCCAGGTCGCCGATGATCCGGCCATGGCGGTCCTGCCGCACCTGGCGCGCGCCCGGACGGGCGCGCAGCCGGGAATCGAAGGCGAGTTCCAGGCCTTCCTGCCCGCGGTCGTCGATGTCGGTCCCGCCGAGCAGCGGCGCGGCCACCGCGCCGGCCGGGTAGTAGCGGCGGTATTCCGTGAGCAGGCCGACGCCCGGGATGTTCAGCGCGGCCACCTGGTCCGCCTGGTCCGGCGTGATCTGGCGGCGCAGGTAGACGAACTTCCGGTCCTGCCGGTCGAGCAGCAGCCGCTTCAGTTTCGAGCGCGACAGGTTCAGCAGCCGGGCCAGTTCCGGCCAGCGCTGCGGCGCCTCGAGCAGCGGCCGGGGCTCGGCCCAGACCGACTGCACCGGGGTGCTGATCGCCAGCGGTTCGCCGTGGCGGTCGAGCAGCATACCGCGCGACGCCGGGATCGGCACCGTGCGCAACTGCCGGCTTTCGCCCTGCGCGGTCAGGAATTCCTGTTCGGCGTACTGCAGCTGGACGGCGCGGCCGACCAGGCCGACCCCGACCAGCAGGAACAGGCCCAGCACCAGGCGGCGACGCCAGTTGTAGGCCACGCGGCGGGCGACTTTCATCGGCTCAGCAGGGTGACCTTGGACGGGTCCGGGCGGCGCATGCGCAGGCGCCGCGCCGCTTCTTCTTCCACGCGCGCGTAGGCCGCCAGGGTGCCTTGTTCAAGCAGCAGCCGCCCCCAGTCCGTCTGCAGGCGGTGGTAGGTCTCGCGCTGTTCCTGGATCTGCTTGAACGCGACCTGGCTGGAGTGCTTGACGTAGACCACGCCGATCGCCAAGGTGAGGTTGGCGAACAGGAGCAGGCCCCACAGGATCATGCCGCGCACGGCAGCCTCCGGGCGCTGCGCAGCCGGGCCGATCGGGCGCGCGGGTTGCGCGCGATTTCGTCGGCGCCCGGGCGGACCAGGGCGTGCGCCTCCAGCACGGGCTCGAACGGCGGGGCCGGCCGGTGCCGGCCGACCGGCGGCGGCTGGCTGGCCGCGCGCAGGAAGCGTTTGACGATGCGATCCTCCAGCGAATGGAAGCTGATCACCGCAAGCCGCGCCCCATCTGCCAGCAAGGCAGGGGCCTGCCCGAGCAGGGTCTCCAGTTGCTCGAGTTCGCGGTTGATGAAAATGCGGATCGCCTGGAAGCTGCGGGTGGCCGGATGCCGGCGCGCCCCGGCGTTCGGCACGGTGCGTTCGATCAGTTGCGCCAGGGCGCGGGTGCGGGTCAGGGGCGCACGCTCACGACTGTCGACGATGGCGCGGGCGATGCGCCGGGCGTAGCGCTCCTCACCGAATTCAGACAGGACCGTGGCGATCTCTTGTTCCGCGGCCTGCGCGAGCCACTGCGCGGCGGTGCGCCCGTCGTCGCTCATGCGCATGTCGAGCGGGCCGTCCTCGCGGAAGCTGAAGCCACGCTGTGGGGTATCCAGCTGCACCGAGGAGACGCCGAGGTCGAGCAGCAGGCCGTCGACCCGGCGCTGCAGGCCCGCCTGGGCGAGGCGCTCGGGCAGGGTCGCGAACGCGTCCTGTACCACGGTCACTCTCGGGTCGCCCCCGAAGCTGCGTCGGGCGTGGACGCAGGCGTCGGGGTCTCGATCCACAAGCCATAGCCGGCCACCAGGGCCGAGTTGCGAGAAGAGGGCTCGGGCGTGTCCACCGCGACCGTAGGTGGCGTCGACGTAAAGGCCGTCGGGACGGGGGGTGAGTCGGACCAGGGTTTCGCGCAGAAGGACCGGTTCATGCGTCTGCCCTGCCCGCATCAGAGCTTGAGTTGGGTCACGGTCTGGGCGCGCTCCGGATCGTTCAGGATCTGCGCCCAGTTGTCGTAGCGCTGCTCTTCGGTCTGGGTCGACCACAGCACCAGCTTATGCCCCTGGCCGATCAGTTCCGCCTCGCGCTCAAGTTTGGCGTAGCGGCGCAGGCTCGGCGCCAGCAGCAAGCGGCCCTGGCCGTCGAGCCGGCGCTCGTCGGCGTGGCCGAGAATCATTTCCTGCAGGGCGCGGTTGGCGGAGTCCCCGCTCGGCAACTCCTGCAGGCGCGCCTCCAGTTCCTCCCACACCGGCATCGGGTAGATCGCGATGCCGCGGTCGTGGTACATGGTCGCGACCACGAGGCCGTCGCCTTGCCGGGCGAGGGGATCACGGAACCGGGCGGGGACCGCAATGCGGCCCTTGTCGTCGACGGTCAGCAGACAGGAGCCCCTGAACATCACCCCGACCCCCCCAGTGGAATCTTCCACTAATTTCCATGAGTTTCCATTCTATTCCATTATTTGGGCGCAAGCAACCTTGGCTGGAAACAGTTCAGGGTTAATACATAAATATTTGTAATCGTTATATTTTACTGTAATTATGCCCGGTAAATCCAGTGGCAGGCCTCAATCGGGCTCGCCCGGATTCAGGGTGGTATTCCCACCGGGCCGCCGCCGGGCCCGGCAGGAAAAGGGGGCGGCGGGCGCCCAGCGCATGGGGGCGGGGAAGAGGGGGAAGCGGGCCTGTAAGCCGGGTTCTGTCAAGGGCAGCCATTCATCTGGGCGGGACGTCACCGTCGCGCTCAAGCGACCGACCCGGGAGCCGTGCAGGACATCACGATCGCCCCCCTATTGGGTCTTGCTCCGGATGGGGTTTACCGTGCCGCGCCTGTTGCCAGCCGCGCGGTGCGCTCTTACCGCACCTTTTCACCCTTACCGGACGAATCCGGCGGTATCTTTTCTGTGGCACTGGCCGTGGGCTCGCGCCCCCCAGGCGTTACCTGGCATCCCGTCCCGTGGAGCCCGGACTTTCCTCCGCACAAGGCAGCGGCTGCCCGGCCTGCTTCCGTGCCCATCATACTCCCTGACGCTCAGCCCTTCAGTGCCAGCGCGCGGGCGTACGCCGCCTTGTGCGCCGCGCCCAGGCAGTCGCGCGCCAGGGCGGCCGCCGTGCGCACCCCGACCCCGGCGTCGAGCAATGGCCCGAGGAACGCGTCCAGGTCGGCCTCGGCGACGCCCGGCACCGCACCGGCGCCCTCGACCAGCACCACGAATTCCCCGCGTTCGGGGATGCACCCCGGATCCAGCGACCCGGCCGGCCCGCGCCAGACCTGCTCGTGCCGCTTGGTCATCTCGCGGACCCAGGCCACCTGCCGCCCCGCCTCCAGCGCCTCCACGAGGTCTGCGGCCAGCGCCCGGATCCGGTGCGGCGCCTCGTACACCACCCAGGTCCGTGTCTCGCGGGCCAGTTCCGCGAGCCGCCGCCGCCGCGCCGGCGCGCGGGCCGGCAGGAAGCCCTCGAAGACGAAACGCGCGGCGTCCAGCCCGGCGACCGACAGCGCCGCCGCCACCGCGCACGGCCCCGGCAGCGGCACCACCGCGAGCCCCGCCTGCAGCGCGGCCTCCACCAGCCGTCGGCCGGGATCGCTGACCAGTGGCGTGCCCGCGTCCGACACCAGCGCGCCCGCCGCCCCCGAGCGAAGCGAGCGGACCAGCGCGGCGCTCGCGCGCGCCTCGTTGCCCCGGTGCAGGCTGCGCAGGCTCGCCGCCGCTCCCAAATGCGTCATTAGCTTGCGGGTGTGCCGGGTATCCTCCGCCGCAACCCAGTCCACCGAGCCCAGCACGGCACCGGCCCGGGCGCCGAGGTCGGCCAGGTTGCCGATCGGCGTGGCCACCACGTACAGGGTCGAAGGCTCGGCGGTCCAGTCTGGCATCGGGGCATGTCCTGCGGCGCCTGGCAGGCACCACACCCCATCATACCGGCTCCCCCGCAAGACCGCCCGGGCCTTCCAGGGCCCGGGATATTTCGCGCGGCATTGCCGTACGCAAGGCCCCGACCCCCGCCGCCCCGGCACGCAACACGCACTCCAATGTACAAGTCCCATACAATATGAGCCTTCCCTGCACCGTCATGTCCTCGCGCCTTTTCCCGATCCTGCTGGCCGCCGCCGTGCTCGGCGGCTGTGCGGTCGCGCCGCCGCCCGCCGAGACGCCCGCCTGGGACGAGGTGCTGGCCCTGCCGCCGGACCAGGCTTGGGCGCTCGTGCACGAGTGGCCCGAGGAAGAACGCACGCTGCAACAGTTCGAACTGCTCCGCCAGTGGGCCGGCCTCGAACGCTGGGCCGCGGTCTCGTCGTGGCTGCCCGAATTCGACGCCGCCGCCCTCGACCCCGCCCGGCGCGGCCAGTTGCGGCTGATCCAGGCGCAAGCTCTGCTTCATGGCGGCGAAGAGCTCGCCGCACTGACCGCACTGTCGACCCTACCCGACGACGATCCCGTGCTCCAGTTGCGCGCCCGGGTCTACGACCAGCTGGGCGACCCCGAAAATGCCTTGCGGGTCCGGCTGCGCCTCGCGGCGCGGCCGGGCGGCGCCGACGAACGCGACGCCCAGCACCGGCAGGGCTGGGAGCAGCTGCTCGCGATGCCCCGCTCCAACCTGGAGGCCTGGCGGGAGCGTACCGGCGACGCCACCTGGCAGGGCTGGCTGGAGCTGGCGCTGCTCGCGCGCGCCGACGCCCCCCGCGGCATCTCGCCGGCCGCAAAACTCGAGGACTGGACGCGCCGCCACGCGGGGCACCCGGCATCCCGCTGGCTGCCGGCCGTCGCCGCGATCTTCGAGCAGTTGCAGCCCGACCTGCGCCGGCTGGCCGCACTGATCCCGGTCAGCGGGGACTTCGCGCCAATCGGCCACGCCCTGCGCACCGGCATCGAGGCCGGCATGCGCCAGCATGGCGGCACCGTGCCCGAATTGCGCATCTACGACACCGGGGACCCGTCGCGCACCCCGGCCGAGCTGTACCAGCAGGCCGTCTCGGAGGGCGCCCAACGGATCATTGGCCCGTTCGACAAGGCGGCGGTGACACGGCTGGCGCGGCGCGGCACGCTGCCGGTCGACACGGTCAGCCTCAACTACCTGGATGCCGGCGCCGAGGCCCCCGCCACGCTGTACCAGTTCGGCCTGCTGCCGGAGGACGAGGCGGCCCAGGCCGCCGAGCGTGCGCTGGCCGAGGGGCGCCGCGCCGCCGTCATGTTCGCACCCGCCGGGGCCTGGGGGCGGCGCCTCGCGCGGGCGTTCGCCGAACGCTTCGAGGCCGGCGGCGGGGCCGTGCGCGGGCGCGGCTTCTACTTTGCGAACGCGTCCGACCACGCGGCCAAGATCAAGGACATCCTGAAACTGTCCGAGGGCGAGCTGCGCAAGCAGGCACTGGAGGAAGTGCTGGGCCGGGAGGTCATCGCCCGGCCGGCCCGCCGGCAGGACATCGACATGGTGTTCCTGGCCTCCTCGCCGCGCAACGCCCGCCTGTTCAAGCCGCAGCTCGACTTCTACTACGCCGGCGATCTGCCGCTGTACGCCACCTCGCACATCTACACCGGCACCCCGAGCCCGCTGCAGGACCAGGACCTCGAGGGCGCCCTGTTCTGCGACATCCCGCTGGTGCTGGACGACCGGTTGCGGGCGCAACTGGGCCAGACCCTGTCGGTGCGGCGCCTGCCCCGCTTCGCCGCGCTCGGCGCCGATGCCTTCCTGCTGGCGATGAACCTGGACTATCTCGCCACCTACCCGGGGGCCGCGCTCGACGGCTGGACCGGCGTGCTGTCGCTGCGCGAGGGCCGCCGGGTGTTCCGCGCCCTCGATTGGGCCCGCTTCACCGATGGGCGCCCGCAGCCCGTGCCGGAACCGGAACGCGGTGCGGTCGCGCCGCGCTACCGCAACCCGAACTGACCCCCGCGCGCCGGGCCGCCGCCGATTGGTTAGAATATTGAAATCAAACTCGCGAGCGCCCCTGCCATGCTGACCATCACCGAGGATTTGCTGCTGCTCGTGCTGCACCAGTCCGGCGGCCGGTTCCGCAAGCACAGTGCGGAGATCCTGCGCCACACCTTAGTCGGCGCCGCCCTGCTCGACCTGGAACTGACCGGCCGCCTCGACACCGACCTCGAGCATCTGGATGTGCTCGACCCGGCACCCACCGGCCGGGCCTTCCTCGACCCCCTGCTGCAGGAAATCGCGGACAGCGAACACCCTCGGGACCTCTGGGACTGGTTGCATACGCTGGCGGCCACGCGGGGGGACGAGATCCGGGACCAGGCCGTTGAGAGCCTGCTCGGGCAAGGCCTCCTGGAGCGCCGGGGGTCGGCCCGCTCCCCGCGCTACCGGCTGATCGGCGACGCCGGCCCGACCGACGCCCAGACGCGCATCGAACGGGTCCTGTTTACCGAGGGCGAGATCCCCGGCCCGCAGGACGTCGCGCTGATTTGCCTCGCCGATGCCTGCGACCTCCTGCATGCCCTGTTCCGGCGGAAGCGGCTCAAGGCCGCCCTGCCCCGCCTGCAGCAGATCCGCAAGATGGACCTGGTCGGCGGCGGGACGGTCGCGCAATTGGCACTGCTGAGCCTGGAGCACTCCGCGCTGTAGCGCGCCCGGAAAGAGAGGGGGGTTCGTGATAAAGTACGGAGTCGAAATTCACGACAAGGCAGACAGACCTATGGCCCTCGACCGTTGCCGCCGCGCCCGGTTTCGCTTGATTCTCACCTGCAGTGCGCTGGCTGTGTCCGCCGGAGGCATGGCAGTGGCAGCGGACCTGCCGACGCTCACCCGCCTCGCCACGAACTCAACCAGCCAGCAGGCAAACGCCCAGGCGCAAATCGACCAGCTCGACGAAGCCGCGCAGGAGGCCTACGCCGAATACCGGGCGAAACTGATCGAACTGGAAAGCCTGCGCACCTACACCCGCCAGTTGCAGGCCCTGCTCGACGAACAGCAGGCCCTGCTCGACACCCTGGACGCACAGATCCGCAAGACCGGTTCGATGGATCGCGAGCTCATCCCCCTGATGGAGCGCATGTACGACGCCCTCGGCACCCTGATCGAGCAGGACATGCCGTTCCTCGCGGACGAGCGCCACAAACGCCTCGACCGCCTGCGCGGGATCCTGGACAACCCGGAGCTGTCGCTTGCCACCAAATACCGGAGCCTGTACGAGGCCTACCAGATCGAGCTCGACTACGGGCGCACCCTGGAGACCTACTCCGACACCCTGGAGGCTGACGGCAAGAGCCTGATGGTCACGATCCTGCGGGTCGGCCGGGTCGCCCTGTACGCGATGTCCGCCGACCGCAACATGATTTACGAGTGGAACAACGAGTCCCGGCAGTGGCAAGCGACCGAGGGCTTGCGCCACAACATCGAGAAAGCGGTCCGGATGGCGAAGAAACAGGTCGCGCCGGACCTGCTCGTGCTGTCGGTGCCAGCGCCGGAGGACGCGCCATGATCCGCGCCGGAGTCCTGGCCTTAGCCGCCCTCATGGGCGCGCAGGCGGCGCAGGCGGCACCGCTCGACGAGCTGCTCCAGCGCATGCGCACCGACCAGGTGCAGGAGACCCACGAGATCCAGGAACGGCTGGCGAAATTCCGCGCCGCGGCCAAGGAGCGCGAGGCCCTGCTGAAGGACGCCACCGGCCAGATCCGCCAGGAAGAAAAGCGCAGCCGCGACATGGAGGCGCGCTTCTCCCAGGGCGAGAAAGAGTTAATTAGCAAGCGCGACAAGCTGGACGCCCTCACCGTGCACTACAAGGAGGTGCTGGCCACCGCCAAGCTGTGGGCGGGCGAACTGCAGGGGCATTTCCTGCAATCCCTGGTCAGCACGCAGATCCCGGACCGCATCGCGCCGCTTGAAGTGATCGCGGACGACGACCGCGCGACCACGATCGCGGACATGAACCACCTGCTGTATGCCGCCCTGGAAGAGGCGAGCCAACAAGGCCGGGTGGTCCGATTCAACACCCAGGTCACCCAGCCCGACGGCACGCTGATCGATGCGCCGGTGACCCGGGTCGGCATCTTTACCGCCACCACCGAGGGCCAGTTCCTGAGCTTTACCGAGGATGCCCGGAACCTGGTCATCCTCCCCCGCCAGCCGCCGGCTTCGCTGGTCGGCGTGGCAAGCGACATGGACGAAGCGGCCGACGGCCATATGCCGGCCGTCGTCGACCCGTCGCGCGGCGCCATCCTGTCGTTGCTGGTGGACGCGCCGGACCTGATGGAACGGATCGAGCAGGGCGGGGTGATTGGCTACCTGATTATCGTGATCGGCGTCTTCGGCGTGCTGTTCGCGATCGGGCGCGGGGTCATGCTGGCGATTCACATGCGCCAGGTGCGGCGCCAGCAGCACAACATCGACAACCCGCGGGCGAACAATGCGCTCGGCCGCATCGCCCTGATCTACCGGGAGCATGCGGACATGGATCCGGAGGCGCGCGAGGACCGGGTCCACGAAGCGATCAGCGAGGAGGTGCCCAAACTCAACTGGGGCCTGAACATGCTGCGGGTGCTGGCCGCCGTCGCGCCGCTGCTCGGCCTGCTCGGCACCGTGACCGGCATGATCCAGACCTTCCAGGCGATCACCCTGTTCGGCACCGGCGACCCGCGCATGATGGCCGGCGGCATCAGCCAGGCCCTGGTCACCACCGCGCTCGGCCTCAGCGCCGCCGTCCCGATCCTGCTGCTGCTCACCGCGGCCCGCTCCTACAGCACGCGGATCCGCCAGATCATCGAGGAACAAAGCCTCGGCTTGCTGGCCCGCACCAAGGACCGATGATCCAGGCCTGGCTTCACGCGCAGTACTCCAACGTCGAAGCCCTGCTGTACACCGGCGGCGACGTGCTGCTAATCCTGTTCGGCGTCGCGTTCCTGCTGTGGTGGTTCATCATGGAACGGCTGTGGTTCTTCTTCGGCCCGAGCCGCCACCGGCGGGACACGCGGAACCTGTCGGACAAGCTGGAGCTGGTGCTCGCCTGGGAGGCGCGCTGGAGCGCGCACAAGGCGCTGTGGGTGCGCCAGCGCTGGGTCTCCGAATCGCACATCCGGGCGAACCACAGCATGCTGGCCATCAAGGGCCTGGTGCAGATCTGCCCCTTGCTCGGCCTGCTCGGCACCATCACCGGCATGATCGAGGTATTCTCGACCATGTCCATCACCGGCAGCAACAGTGCGCGCCTGCTGAGCGACGGCATCTCCCGCGCCACCTACCCGACCTTCGCCGGTCTGGTGATCGCCCTGTCCGGCTACTACTTCATCACCCTGTTCGAGCACCGCGCGCGGCGCGAGGAAGCGGCCCTGCGCGAACACCTGCTGCTGCCGGCGCACATGCGCAAGTGATCCGGCGCCGCCCCGCACCATGAAACCCATCCGCCGCCGCGAAGCCGAGGAGGACCAGGGCGTGGACATCACGCCGCTGATCGATATCGTCTTCATCATGCTGATCTTCTTCATCGTGACCGCCTCCTTCGTGAAGGAGTCCGGGGTGGAGATCGACCGCCCGAAAGCGGACACGGCGGTCATGCAGAGCCAGGGGACGATCCTGATCGGCATCACCGCCGAAGACGAGGTCTGGATCAACCACCAGCCGGTGGACGTGCGCTCGGTGCACGCACACGTCATGCGCCTGCAAGCGGAGAACCCGCAGGGCGGCGTCGTCATCCAGGCCGACCGCGATTCCCGCAACGACATGCTGGTGCAAGTCATGGATCAGATCCGGCAGGCCGGGGTGGAGAAAATCGCCCTTGCGGCGAGCCCGGATCAGCAATGATCGTCCGGGACATCCTGCGGATTCCCCTGATCACGGCGGCGGCCGTCGCCACGGTCTTCGCCCTGTTCACCTTGATGTATTCGCTGGTGGCGACCGACCTCGCCGGCCTCAAGGACGTATCGGACTCGGTTCGCTTCGACTTCGTCCGCCTGCAGAAGCGGGAACTCACCCCGGCCCAGCGCAAGCTGCCGGACAAGCCGCAGAAACCGAAAAAACCGAAGATGCCGGAGAGCCAGAGCGAGGCCGAGTCTCTCAACCCGGACAGCATGAAGTTCGCCGCCTCCTCGGCCAACCCGTACAAGCTCGACCTGACCACCGGCGGCAACCTGTCGAAGGGCTGGGCCGGGACCCGGGACCCCCTGCCGATCATGCGCGTCACCCCGGTCTACCCGTCGCGGGCGAGCCGACGCGGCATCGAGGGCTGGGTCGAGCTCGCCTTCACGATCACCACCACCGGCGCCACCGAGGACGTCCGGGTGGTCTCCGAGGAGCCGTCCGGCGTATTCAGCCGCGCGGCGATGAAGGCGGTCCGCAAGTGGAAGTACAAGCCGCAGGTGATCGACGGCAAGGTGCAGGCTCGCCCCAACGTGCGCGTGGTGCTCAAGTTCGAGCTTGAAAAATGAAGAGCCGCCTCGCTCTCGCCGCCGTGCTCGCCGCCGCCGTGCTGGCCAGCCCGCCGCTGCCCGCCGCGACGCTGTCCGAGAAGGTGTTCCGCGTGCTGGCCGAGATCTACGAACTGCGCGAAGCGGACAAGAACGACGAGGCCCTGCGCCGCACCGAGAGCCTGCTGAACCGCAAGCTCAGCGAACACGAGCGGGCCCAGACCCTGCTGCTCAAATCCGACCTCCTGCTGACCCTGGAGCGCTACCGCGACGCCATCGCGCCGATGGAGTCGGCGCTTGAGACCGGCGCGGTCCCGGAGCAGCGCATCGACCAGATCCGCTACAACCTCGGCCAGCTGTACAGCCAGGTCGGCCGCTACCGCGACGCGATCCGGGTGCTGGAGCGCTGGATCCGCGAGGCGAAGAGCGTTCCGAGCAATGCCTATTTCGTGCTGGCCGCCTGCCATCTCGAACTGCAGGCGCTGAAGCCGGCCCGGCGATGGGCCGACGAAGGCCGCGCCGAATCGGACCGCCTGTCCTACACGCAATACCAGTTCATCGCCTCCATCTACGTGCAGCAATCCGACTGGACGGCCCTGCAGAAACTGCTGGAGGAGGCCGTGGAGGCGTTCCCCGACAAGGTCGAATTCTGGCGGCAGCTGGCGCAGGTGCACATGGAGCGCAACCGCGAGGCGCAGGCGCTGGCGGTGATGCGCGTGGCTTACGCGAACGGGCTGCTGAAGCGCGGCGACGACCTGGTGCGCCTGGCGCAATTGATGCGCCTGCGCAACGCGCCTTGGCTGGCCGCGAACGTGCTGGAGGACGGGATGCGGCGCAAACTGATCAAGCCGACCTCGCGCAACTGGCTGCTGCTCGGCAACTCCTGGATGGCGGCGCGCGAGTACGACCGGGCCTACCCGCCGCTGGAGAAGGCCGCGGAATTGACCCAGAAGCCGCGCGACTGGTTGCGCCTGGCGCGCCTGTACGCGCAGAACGCGGGCTGGAGCGGCTGCATCAAGAGTGCCGACGCCGGCCTGCGCACGGGCCCGTCCGACCCCGGCCCATTCCAACTGCTGCGCGGCATCTGCGCCTACGAGGAAGGCGACTTCGAGAAGGCCCTGGACGCGTTCGCGAAAGCCGGCAAGAGCAAAAAATCCGCGGCCGAGGCGAGAGGCTGGGCCCAGTTCATCGAGAACCTGTGACGGCCGCAGCCAACCGGGACCCGGCCGAGCTCGCGCAATTCGACCGGCCGGACCTCGACTGGTGGGATCCCCAGGGCCCGATGCAGGCCCTGCACGCGATCAACCCGACCCGCTTTCAGTATGTTGAAGAGCGGTGCACGCTTCACGGGCGGGCCGCGCTCGACATCGGTTGCGGCGGCGGCCTGCTGACCGAATCCTTGGCCCGCGCGGGGGCCGACACCGTCGGCGCCGACCTGTCCGGCACCGCGCTGGAGCAGGCCCGGGCGCACGCCCGGGCGCAGGCGCTCGACATCGAATACCTGGAGCAGGACGCGGCCGCGCTCGCCGCGCAGCGCGCGGAAGCGTTCGACGTCGTGACCTGCATGGAACTGCTGGAACACGTCCCGGACTTCCCGGCCCTGCTCGGCGACTGCGAACGATTGCTGCGCCCAGGCGGCGCCCTGTTCGTGTCCACGCTCAACCGCACTGTTTCGGCTTTTGCGCTCGCCATCGTCGGCGCCGAGCATCTCGCCGGAATCCTGCCGGTCGGCACGCACCGCTACGACCGCTTCATCCGGCCCTCCGAACTGGCGCAAGCGGCGCGGGACCTGCGGCTGGGGGTGGAAGATATCCGCGGCATCGCCTACAATCCACTGGCCCGCACCGCCCGGCTCGGCGGCCGTCCCCGGGTCAACTACCTGATGCACCTGCGCAAGGCGGCGGGTGCGAATGTCTGACTGAAGCGCCGGGCAGGCGCGGACTTCGGGGGTCGGGTCTTCACGGTTTTAGTGTCTATTAGTAATAATACTAAATTTAGTACATGGACTAAATCCATATTAATCTATAGCTCTCAATCCTCAAACTAGGTCCATGTCCTGATCTTTTACCAGATTTTTCAACATCATTCCCTAAGATTGCCTAGACCCTTATGTCTATAATGGCGCACACATTTGCAGAGCGATTTAGATGAAAATCACGTTAAGTGCCGACGAGGCCCTGATCGAAGCAGCGCGAGAGAGGGCGATGGCAGAGAAAACCACATTGAACGCCCAGTTCAGGTTGTGGTTGGCCGAATATTCTCGGGGACAAGGTCAACTCAAGGCGTATGACGAAACCATTCAGGCCCTGCGCGGGCAGCTCGTTGTCGGGCGGAAGCTGACTCGAGAGAAAATGAATGAGCGTTGAGATCTTCCTCGACACCCATTTGTTTGTCTATCAGTTGACGGCTGAAGACGAGGCCAAGTCGAAAGTCGCGGGGAAACTTTTTTGTAGGGAATTGTAGAAAAATCTGCAAGGGCAGGAATTCAGTCATCCACCGTCTGTATGTCCTGCCGCCGGATGAAACGGCCCAACAGGGGCACCGCAAAGGAATATCTCCCGTAGCGGTTCTTATACACCCACCCCTGGGAGACCAGGGTGGCGAGCATCTGGTTGACGTGGCTGCTGCTGAACGGTTTGATCTCCAGTTGCCTGGATTGCTCCAACACTTCCTGAACGGTGAATTCATCGTTGCCGTAACCAATCCCGGCAATGACGGTCAGCAATTCCCTTTGCCGATCCGTCGCACGGGCCCATCGCCCCGCGAAAAAGTCCGAGTCAAGTTTCTTCTCGATTTCAGCCACCGGGACACAGGTCCGCTCTCCCTTGCCCTCTCTTTGGATGAACGCGTCGTAAACTTCCCGGCAGATGAACTGGATGAAATAGGGGTAACCGCCCGACATTTCGACCATGGCTTCAATCGCGTCATCGTCCAGGTGCACCGGGCACTCCGCATCTTCGATCGGCTTACGAATCGCCTCTTCGCTTTCGGCGTCGCTCAAGCTACCCAGGAACATGACTCGGAACATTCTCTCAGAGAAGGTTCTGGCTTCCACCAGCTTAGGAAACAGGGTGGGCAGGCCGGTCAGGACAAGCATCAGGGGAAAGCCTTTCCTTTGCAGGGATTGGAAGGAATCCAGCAACAAGGACAAGGGGTATTGTTCCTTGTCTCGGCGGTCGCCCAAATTTTGAGCCTCGTCGTAGGCAAAGATGATCCCACGGATACCCGGAGCGTGTTTGGATACGACTCGCCATGCCATTTCCAGAACCCCCTTGGTTTTGTCCAGGCTCAGGCCTGGAATTTGCCGATAGGCCTCTGTCAAGGTTTGAAAATCAAGCGTGTGCCGAACTTGTTTTGCATCCGCCAAAAAGCCGGCGTTACGGACTTCTTCCGTCCTGACCGGCGCTTGAGAAGTCACCGGTGACAGATCCGTACACAGCCGGGTCGCCAGGTTCTCTTCGCTCATGCTGGCGGATTCCGAAAGATCGGATCCAACCCATATCCAGTTCTGGTCGACCGCCAAGGGCTTGAACGAGTCCAAAAGCACGGTCTTACCCACCCCGCGAAGCCCGGTCAAGGCCAGGTTTTCCAGAATGTCCTGTTGTTTCAGCAGGCGCAGGAATTCCTGATGTTCTTCTTGTCTTCCGGCAAGCCATGGCGGCTTGTGCCCGGCACCCGGGCGAAAGGGATTGGAAAAACTAGCCATCGTTAGTATTAGTGATTATAATAAATTTATTATACAAACTAAATTTATATTAATCAATTATAGATTATTGATCCTCGAGAGAATCTCCGTGGTGTATCATTGGCGCTCACACCCTTCAGACATCAGAACGGAAACTCCTCGACTCCCCTGCCCCAGCCCATCATCCGGGCAGACGGAATCCAGCTCCCACCCCATGTCTCCCCCCATTCAAGGCGTGCTCATGGACCTGGACGGAACCCTGGCCGACACCGCGCGCGACGTCATCCCCATCCTGAACACACTCTGCCGCGAGGAGGACCACCCGCCCGTCGCGTACGACACGGCCCGCAACCGCATCTCGCAGGGGGCCCGGGCGATGATCCGGTTCGCCTTCGGCGAGTCCCTCGGCGACGAGCGGGAAGATCGCCTGGTTTCACGACTTCTGGATCTGTACGCCGCGGCCCCCTGCCGTGAGACGGTACTGTTCGACGGCATGACGGAGCTGCTGGAATTCCTCGCCCGCACCGGCATGCCCTGGGGCGTGGTGACCAACAAGGCCGAACACCTGGCCGCCGCGATCCTCGACGCGATGGACTTCCCCGCCCCGCCCGCCTGCCTGATCGGCGGTGACACCCTGCCGCACCGCAAGCCCCGCCCGGAACCCCTGTGGGAAGCGGCCCGCCGCATCGACCTGGAGCCCCCGCGTTGCCTGTATCTCGGCGACGACCCTCGCGACATGCAGGCCGCGCGCGCCGCGGGCATGACCGGCGTGATCGCCGCGTTCGGCTACATCCACCCGGATGCCGACCTTTCGAGCTGGGAGGGCGACGCGACCATTCAGCACCCCGCCGAGCTGCAATCGTTGCTGGAGGCGTCCGCATGAACACCTGGATCTGGGCCCTGATGTTCGTGTCCGGCCTGTCGATCGGCATCATCGTCGGCCTGTGGGTGTCGCAGCGTCGCGACCAGCAGCATCTCGGCCAACTCAACCAGACCCTGAAGGACAGTTTCTCCGCGCTTTCGGTCGAGGCCCTGGAGCGCAACGCCGAGCGCCAGCGCAACTCTCTGCAGGACACGCTCAAGCCGCTGCAGGAAACACTGGAACGCGCACGCCAGCAGATCGGCGACATCGAAAAGGAACGGCATACCGTCTACGGAAAGCTGGCGCAACAGCTGCAGGACGCGGTCACGTCGCAGGAACAACTCCGCCTGTCGCAGGAACAACTCCGCCTGGAAACCCGGACCCTGTCGCAGGCCCTGACCAACCCGCAGGTGCGCGGCTCCTATGGCGAGGTCACGCTGCGGCGGATCATCGAACTGGCTGGCATGACCGCGCACGTCGACTTCGTGGAACAGCCGCAGCAGGACAGCGGCCGGCGCCCGGACGTGGTGGTGCGCCTGCCGGAGAACCGGGTACTCCCGATCGATGCCAAGGCCCCCCTGTTGAAGTACTCCGAGGCCTACCACGAGTCCAACCCGGAACGGCAGAAGGCCCTGCTGCAGGAATTCGCGGGGTCGGTGCGCAGCATGGTCACGGAACTGTCCCGCAGGGAGTATTGGGCCGGATTCGCGAGCGAGAACTCGCTGGACTTCGTGGTCATGTTCATGCCCGGCGACCAGTTCCTGAATGCCGCGCTGGAGCAGGATCCCGAACTGATGGACTACGCCTTGAAAAAGAAGGTGTTGCTAACCACGCCGAGCAGCCTGATGGCGATCCTGCGCGCCGTCGCGTACGGCTGGAACCAGCAGAAAGTCGCGGAGAACGCCGAGAAGATCCGCACGCTGGGCTACGAACTGTGCGAACGGGTCGCCGTCTTCTCGGAGCACATGGCCTCGCTTGGGAAATCGCTGGGCGGCAGCGTCGGCCGTTTCAACCAGATGGTCGGCTCCTGGGAATCTCGCGTCCTGCCGACCACCGGAAAATTCCGCGAGCTCGGCGTCGACGAACCCAAGAAGAATGCCGACGTCGCGGAACTGACCGGGATCCCCCGTCACGTGTCGGCCTCGAAAGATTCCCCCGACGATGCCGCCTGACACGGCCCCGAAACCGGCCGAACACACGCCGTCCCCCGATGCCCTGGCCGACCGCGTGGTGCTGGTCACCGGCGCGAATTCCGGCATCGGCCAGGCCTGCGCCTGCGCCGGCGCCGGTGCCGGTGCCACCGTCATCCTGCTGGCCCGCGATGTCCCCCGGCTGGAGCGGACCTATGACCGGATCATGGAGGCGGGCGGGCCGGAACCCGTCATTCTCCCGCTCGATCTCAACGGCGCGACGGCCGACGACTACGTGCAGGTGGCCGAACGGATCGGCCAGGACTTCGGCCGCCTGGACGGCTTGCTAAACAACGCCGGGCTGGTCGGGGGGCTGCGCCCGATGCGCCTGCTGGAGCCCGGCGACTGGACCCGGCTGGCGCGCATCAACCTGCTGGGCCCCTGGCTGCTGACCCAGGCCTGCCTGCCTTGGCTCGACCGGGCCGACGACCCCGCCATCGTGTTCACGCTCGATGGGCAGTCACAGCGCGCGTACTGGGGTGCCTACGGCGTAGCCAAGGCGGGCGTCGCCGGACTGGTCGATATCCTGGCGCAGGAGCTGGACGGCGACCGCCCGATCCGGGTCAACGGCATTGATCCGGGGCCGGTGGAGACACGGCTGCGCCGGCAGAACTACCCGGGGGATCCCGGGGACGCGCACGCCGCGCCCGAGCAGGTCGCGCCGCCATTCGTCTACTTCCTGGGATCGGACAGCCGCGGGATCAGCGGCCGCCACCTCCACCTCAAACCGGATCCGTCGCCTGCCCGGTGACGCAGCGCAGCCGCAGGCGGCACGCCCCGCACCGCGGCGCGCGGGCCAGGCAAACCCGTTTGCCATGCAGCACGATGCGGGCGTGGTATTCGTTGTAGAGCGCCGCATCGCGCGGCAGTTCACGCTCGAACAGCTGGCGCAGTTCCTCGTAACCGACCCGCGGCGACACCCAGCCGAGCCTGGAGAAGATCCGCCGGGTGTAGGCATCCACCACGAAGACCGGCCGGCCGAGGGCGTACAGCAGGATGTCGTCCGCCGTCTCCGGGCCGACGCCGTGGACCGCCAGCAATTCCGCGCGCAGCTCTTCGGTGTCGCGGCGTTTCAGCCGGCGCAGCGGCCCCCGCGCCCGGTACCATTCGCACAGGGCGCGCAGGCGTTTCTGCTTGATGTTGTAGTAGCCGGACGGGCGGATCAGCTCGGCCAGCTGTGCGGGCGACAGGGCCAGCATCGCATCGACGTCGAGGCAGTCGGCCGCGCGCAGGCGGGTGATGGATTTTTCGACGTTGACCCAGGCGGTGTTCTGGGTGAGGACGGCGCCGACCATGAGCTCGAAGGCGCTGCGCGCCGGCCACCAGCCGAAGCGGCCGTTCCGAAGTGGGGTGGCGTGCTGCCGTCGCAGCAGGCCGAGAATGTCGTGCAGGCGGCTCAATTAATTGAGGGCCTGGACAATTTCCTCGGTCATTTTCTTGGCGTCCCCGAACAGCATCATGGTCTTGTCGCGGAAAAACAGTTCGTTGTCCACGCCGGCGTAGCCGGAGCCCAGTGAGCGTTTGATGAACAGGGTCGTAGCAGCCTTCTCGACATCCAGGATCGGCATGCCGTAGATGGGGCTTGCCGGGTCGGTCTTGGCCAACGGATTGGTGACGTCATTGGCACCGATCACGAAGGCCACGTCGGCGGTTGCGAATTCGTGGTTGATCTCCTCGAGCTCGAACACTTCGTCGTACGGCACCGAGGCTTCCGCCAGCAGCACGTTCATGTGACCCGGCATGCGCCCGGCCACCGGGTGGATGGCATACTTGACATCGACGCCTTCCGCCTTCAACAGGTCGGCCATCTCGCGCAGCGCGTGCTGCGCCTGGGCCACGGCCATGCCGTAACCCGGAACCACGATCACCTTGCTGGCGTTGCTCATGATGAAGGCCGCGTCATCGGCACTGCCCTGCTTGACCGAGCGGCTGCCGGTCGCCTGCGCCGCCGCCACCACCGTGTCGCCGCCGAATCCGCCCAGCAGTACGTTGAAAATGGACCGGTTCATGCCCTTGCACATGATGTAGCTCAGAATGGCACCGGACGAGCCGACCAGCGCGCCGGTAATAATCAGCGCCATGTTGCTCAGCGTGAAGCCGATGCCGCAGGCGGCCCAGCCGGAATACGAGTTCAGCATGGACACGACCACCGGCATATCCGCGCCGCCGATCGGGATGATGATCAAAAAGCCGATCAGGAACGCCAGGATCACGATGGCCCAGAACGTGGTCGGGTCTTGCGCGAAGACCAGGGCGACGACCAGGCCGACGATGGCGATGCCGACCGCGGCATTGATCGGATGCTGCAGCGGGAACACCACCGGGTTGCCGCTGACCAAGCCCTGCAGCTTGGCGAAGGCCACCACGGAGCCGGAGAAGGTGATCGCGCCGACGGCGGCGCCGATGCTCATCTCGATCAGGGAGGCGGTGCCGATGTTGCCGAAGGTGCCGATGCCGTAGGCTTCCGGATTGTAGAACGCGGCGATCGCCACCAGCACCGCGGCCATGCCGACCAGCGAGTGGAAGGCGGCGACCAGCTGCGGCAGTGCCGTCATGTTGATGCGGAAGGCCACCAGCGTGCCGATCGAGCCGCCGACGAGGATACCGGCGAGGATGATCTCGTAGCTGATGACTTCAGGGTCGAGCAGCGTGGTCACCACGGCGATGACCATGCCGATGATGCCCATCACGTTGCCCTGGCGCGCCGAGGTCGGGGACGACAGCCCGCGCAGCGCCATGATGAAGCACACGGCGGCGACCAAGTAGGCGAATCCGGTCCAGGTTGCACTCATGTCTGTATCCTCGCCCGCTTATTTCTTCTTCTTGAACATGGCCAGCATCCGCTGGGTCACCAGGAACCCGCCGAAGATGTTGACCGAAGCCAGCGTGACGGCCAAAAAGCCCATCAGGCTGGAGAAGTTCACGTCCGCCATTTCAGCCGCCGGGCCCGCGGCTAGCAGGCCGCCGACGATGATGACGGAGGAGATGGCGTTGGTGACCGCCAGCAACGGCGAATGCAGCGCCGGAGTCACGCTCCAGACGACGTAGAAACCGACGAAGCACGCCAGCACGAATACGCTGAACAGGTTCAGGAACGAGGTGCTCCCGGCCGCGCCGGCCGCACCGGCCGCGCCGCCGGAGACGGACATCGCGAGGTTCGCGATTTCCGAGACCTGGGCGAAGCCCTGAGTGAAGACGGTGGCGTCCAGCATCATGACATCAACTCCTTGATCCGGGTATTGACGACCTCGCCATCGCGCGTCAGGGCGGTTTCGGTGACCGTCTCATCCTCCCAGTCGAGGGTGAGGGTGCCGTTCTCGGCATCGATGTGCGGGGTCAGGAAATTGAAGATGTTCTTGGCGAACAGGTTGCTCGCATCGCGCGCGAGCCGGGCCGGCATGTTGTCGTAGCCGATGATGCGCACGCCCTGGTGCTCGGCGACGACGCCGCGCTCGGCGCATTCGCAGTTGCCGCCGGTCTCGACGGCGAGGTCGACGATCACCGAACCCGGCTTCATCGATTCGACCATCGCGCGGGTCACCAGAGTCGGGGCTGGGCGGCCCGGGATGAGCGCGGTCGTGATGATGATGTCCTGGTCCTTGACGTGGTTGGCGAGGACGTCGCGTTCCTTCTGCTTGTACTCTTCGGTCATTTCCTTGGCGTAGCCGCCGGCGGTCTCGGCGTCCTTCATGGCGTCCTCATCGACGATCAGGAACTTGCCGCCCAGGCTCTCGACCTGCTCGCGGGTGGCGGGGCGCACATCGTAGGCGGTAACCACGGCGCCGAGGCGCTTGGCCGTCGCGATGGCTTGCAATCCGGCCACGCCCACGCCCATGATGAACACGCGGGCGGGGGCCACGGTGCCGGCCGCAGTCATCATCATCGGGAAGGCGCTGACGTGCTCGGTGGCGGCATCCACGACCGCCTTGTAGCCGGCCAGGTTGCTCTGCGAGGACAGCACGTCCATGGATTGCGCACGGCTGATGCGCGGCATCAGGTCCATGGCGAAGGCGGTGAGGCGGCGGGCGTTGTAGCCTTGCGCGGAGGCGGGGTTGGACAGGGCCGCGAGATGGCCGACCAGAACGGCGCCTTCCTTCATCAGGGCGATCTCATCGGTCCCTTCTTCGGCCGTCATCGGCCGTTGGATCTTGAACACCAGGTCTGCGTCGCCGAGGGTGGCGGCGGCATCCGGGGCCACGCGGGCGCCGGCGTCCTGATATTGTGCGTCGGTCACGCAGGACCCGGTTCCGCAACCGGCCTGCACCACGACCTCGGCCCCCATTTTGGTCAGTTTCTTGATGGCCTCAGGGGAAATGGCGACCCGGTTCTCGCCCGGGCGGATTTCTTTCGGAATCCCGATTTTCATGCTGGGAGGTTCTGGCTGTTTATGGTGTGTCGGTCAATCAAAAAAACGAAACCCCGAAATCGGGGTGCGCTTTCGGGGCGCATTATACCCCACCCGAATCATCCGCCCGTCCCGGATGAGGCCGGGCGGTCCCGGCCGGAGGCTCGGTTCGCCGGCTCGCACACCGCCGTCGGCGGCAGGCCGTGCACGGTCGGTTTGGCAAACGCAAGCCGCGCCCTCATGACCTGAATCGCGTCGCGATGGCTGTCGATGAGCACGGCGCTGCGGCCCGCCCGCACGGCGGCCTCCCCACTCGTCCCGCTGCCTGCGAAGAAGTCGAGCACCCGGTCGCCGGGATTGGAGTGGACCCGCACAATCCGCTGCAGGATCGCCAACGGTTTCTGCGTCGGATAGCCCGTCTTCTCCTTTCCGGTCGGGCTGACCACCGTCTGCCACCAGGTGTCAGTCGGCGTCTTGCCGCGGGCGGCTTTCTCCGGGCCCACCAGGGCGGGCGCCATGTAGGGGATGCGGTCGATGTCTTCGTACCGGTACGTGTAATCCTTCGGGTTTTTCGCATACCAGAGGATGTTGTCGTGCTTGGGTGACCAGCGTTTGCGCGATCGCCCCCCGTAGTCATACGCCCAGATGATCTCGTTGATGAAGGAGTCCCGGCCGAAAATCCGGTCGAGCAGGACCTTGCAGTAGTGCACTTCCCGGTAGTCGACGTGAAAGAACAGCGATCCGGCCGGGTGCAGGAGCCGATAGGCCTCGCGCAGCCTCGGTTCGAGGAACCCCAGGTAGTCGGCATAGGCGTCCGGGAATTCCAGGCTGCCGACCCGGGTGGTCTTGTATCTCTGCCCCTGGAAGCCGGTGCGGTCGCCATCGGCGTCCCGGGTCGTCTTCAGCCGTGTGCGCGCCTGCCGCTTCCCCGTGTTGAACGGCGGGTCGATGTAGACCAGGTGGAACGTCTCTGCCGCAAACCCGCGCAGGATGGGGAGGTTGTCCCCGAAGTGGATATCGAGCGACGGGGTCTCGGGGTCCTGGGTCAAGGGAGATACACCTGCGTGTTGTGCCAGTCCAGGAATTCCCGGCCCGGCTGGTCCGCCGCCAGATCGGGGACATTCTTCAGCGCCTGGCCCGCGAGCGCGTAGTAGTCGCGGCCGTTCTCGAAATCTTCGTGCAGTTTCGGACTGACCACGAATCGCAGCTTGGGGTCGACCGTGACGTAGCCCTCGTCGAACAGCCGGTGTATGTCCGCGCGCAGCAGCAGGCCGTTTTGCGTTTGGTTGGGGCCTTGCTCGGCATGCGCCTGGATGTGCGCGGCTTCGAGCGCCGGGAGGCTACGCTCCCCGGTGACCGCGCAGCGGCGGTGGTACGCGTCGGTGACGAGGGTGCGGAAGGCACCCTGCCCGAGGCGGGCCCGCGCGAGGTAATCCGTGCCGAAACGGGGCTCCTCGGACAGGAGGTCGGGCTGCCTCCGGATGAGCCGTTCCTCGACGGCGTCCCAAAGCCGGCGTCCGGTCACTGTCTCGGTGTCGTAAGTTCGTCCTCGCTGCGTCTGAGGCTTCCAGTCCTCCGGCACCTCAATCCAGTGTTCCTCCTCGAAGAAAAAAGGCTCGGTCAGGATATTGCACCCGATCGGGGCACCCGGTGCCTGCGGAGACTTCCGGTGACGCGTGATCAGTTTGACAAGTTCCGCCAGGCTCAATGCGCCGTTCTTTTCCCCGAATGCGTCCCATGCAAGAGAACAGGGCAGGGTCGTGAACCGGACGAAAAATCCCCCGCCCACAACAAAGCGTGTAGAACGAAGCTTGAAGAGGAACGGCCAGCCCGGCTCCATCCTGCGCGGCCGCTTCTCGCTGGGCTGCCAGAAGTTGACTTCGTCCGGCTGCAACCCGTGCAGGGTCTTGAACCAGTCGCCGTCGGTGATGCCGACCCAGTAGCGCATAACGGTTGCCTGCCTGACCCTGACCGTGGAGTGGTTTTCGGTATTGCTTATGATAACCGCCGTACTCTGCCGCGACCGACGCTATGGTGCGAATGGGTTACCTGGCCGGCGAGTAATGGCCCGCGCGCCGAATGTCATTCGTCCTCATTCAGCCGGCCCCTTAAGCTTTTCCCTCGCCGCATCGGATAGTCCCAGTAAGGGCCTTCGTAGTCGGGGTCGTAGTCGGGGAAGGCCCGATAAAACTGCTGCAGCTCTCCGGCACGGCGAAGGATCGCCAGGCATTCGGCTTCGGTCGCGTCAAACTCGATAAACATTTGCCACATTTTTCCCCGGATATGCGAGTGCGAATCACCTAGGAAATCGCGAATCCCAGCCGACCTCGCCCATCCGCGCAGGTGCGACTCGTAGGGCGTCATGCGCCAGGGGAATCGTCGGGGCGGCCAGCTCATCACCAAACCTCCCCCGGCTTCATATTGTCGATCAACTTCTGGACGTAGTCGTTGTATTCCGTCGGATCGCCCGCCTCGATGCACCGGCGAAGCATCGGAATATCATCGGTGCCCGTCGGGTAACCCATCGGCAGGCTCTCACCGAACAGGGCCTCCCACTTTTCTGCGAGATCCCACAGTTCGTGGGTCTTTTCCGGGTCGTTGTAGCAGGCCATCATTGCTTCCTCATACCGAGTACCGAACCCGAGCAACCGCACCCTTGTCTGCTTCCATGTCGGGCGTCGCGGAGCGGCCGGCCGGGATGATTCGATTGTCGAACATGGCCAATTCTCCGAATCGGACATAAGCCCAACAATTATGGGGATATCTTATAGCGCCTCTAGACCGGGCGGGTATGCGCGGGCGGAACACCGCACGGAGAGCGGCCCTGGCAGGGCATTTTGCCGCCGGCGGCGGTTTGGAGTCGAGCTGTCGACCGTGATGCCGGCCAGCCGGACACCCGGAGCCCGACGAAACCGCATATGCAAATGAGAATGATTCTGATATACTGACCTATTATTATTCGCGTAGGCAGAGCCGCCCCAGGAGAAAACATGATGGAAAACCCCGGGAAATCGCCCGGCGCCCGCCGCGCAACCCAGCTGTGCGGGAGCCTCGCGCTGCTCCTCTCAACGGCCGTGTCCGCGGAAGGCCCGCCCCCGGCCGTCGACCCTGAAGTGATCATTGTCGGCGGCTACCAGGAAGCCTCCGAGAGCACCGGGTCCGCCCACTTCCTCGGACCCGAGGAGCTGTTGAAATTCAACTACTCCGACATCCAGGACATCATCCGCGACGTGCCGGGGGTTTCGGTACAGCTCGAAGACGGCTACGGACTGCGCCCCAACCTCAGCATCCGCGGCACGCCCACCGAGCGCAGCAGCCGCGTCACACTGCTGGAAGACGGCGTGCTGATCGCGCCGGCGCCCTACTCCGCGCCCTCCGCCTACTACTTCCCGACGGCGGGCCGCATGCACGCCTTCGAAGTGCTGAAAGGCCCGGCCGCGATCACCCAGGGGCCGTACACCATCGGCGGCGCCCTGAACATGATTTCCACGCCGATCCCGCGCGACATGGCCGGCGGCCTCCTGGTCGAAGGCGGCGGCTACTCCGACCGCCGCCTGCACGCGCATGCCGGCTTCACCTCGGACGCCGGCGTCGGCCTGATGTTCGAGACCCACGAGTGGGGCTCGGACGGCTTCCAGAAGATTGACCACGGCGGCGGCGACACCGGGCTCGACATCCAGGACCATACATTCAAGATCCGTTACGCGCCTCCGGGCTCGCGGCATCAGCTGGACTTCAAGTACCAGGTCGCGGACCAGGACTCCGACCAGAGCTACCTCGGCCTGACCGACGCGGACTTCCGAAAGGATCCCTATCGCCGCTACGGCCTGTCGCAACTGGACAACATCCAGACCCAGCACGACCAGCACATCCTGCGCTACCGATTCAAGGCCAGCGAGTCGCTTGCGATCTCCGTGACCGCCTACAACAACGAGCACGAGCGCAACTGGTTCAAGACCGAAGGCCTCGACCTCGACGGCACCGACGATGGGAACTCCTTCGAGAGAGACAGCTGGTACAACGTCATCCAGACGGTCAACCAGGGCGATGGGCGATGCCTGGCCCACACCTTGAGCGGCCTGGGGCTGGTGGACGGTTCCGCAGAAGGCGCGGGTCCGACGTTGAATGACATCACCGTCGATAGTGCCGAAATCGGCTTCTCGAAAGGGCGCAGCACCGTGGCGGGCGACAGCCAGGACGCGTGCAATGCCCAACTGATCGCGACCGACTCGAATGCGGATTCCTACGCCGACGACAAGACCGCCCTCGCGAAACGCGTCAAGGCGGAAGTGTCCAGCTTCGTCGGAGATTCCGTCACGGAAGCCGACCTCGACGGCCGGGTCGGCACGCTGACCGACGATCTCATCAGTGCGCTCACGACGCGTAACTCCGAAGGCACCGGGGAGGCCATCCTCGACTACTTCAGCAACGAGAGGCTGCAGGGCATCCTGGACGGCACGGAAGACACCGCCGAGGGCGGCGTCCAGCTGAAGTCCAATTCGCGAGAATACTTCTCCCGCGGCGTGCAGGTCCGGCTCGACTGGAACGGCGAGCTCGGCGGTGCCCGGCACAACGTGGAAGTCGGCGTGCGCTACCACGAGGATGAGGAAGACCGCATCCAGCGCATCGACGCCTACACCCAGAAAGACGGACAGCTCATCCTGCACGATGCCGGGGACTGGGGCCACCAGAGCGCCGGCAACCGGCTGCAGGAAGCCGAAGCGGTCTCGGTCTATGTCCACGATCGCATCGAGTGGGGCTCCTGGGTCTTCACCCCGGGCTTCCGCTACGAAGACATCGAGCAGCAGCGGACCCGCTGGAAAGATCCGGAGCCAGGCAAGCTGCGCGCGACCTTCCGCTCCACCCGGAAGAACGACACCTCGGTATTCCTGCCGGGCATGGGCGTCCTGTTCAACGTCGACGACCACTGGGCCGTGCTGGCCGGCTACCACAAGGGCTTCAGCGCGCCGAGCAACTCGCCGGGCGTCGAAGAGGAAGAGGCGGACAACTACGAGCTCGGGATCCGCTACGCCGGCACGCACATGCGCGGCGAAGTAATCGCGTTCTACAGCGACTATGAAAACCTGGTCGGCGAGTGCACCAACGCGTCCGGCGGCAATTGCGAGCCCGGCGACGCCTTCAACGGCGACGCCGCGACCGTCGAGGGCGTGGAAGCCATGGTCGTGGCCAACGTGCCGCTCGACGAGACGCTCAACCTGCCGCTGTCGGTGTCGTACACCTATATCGACGGCGAGTTCGACACCAGCTTCGCCGACTCGCTGTTCTTCGGCGACGTGGAGAAAGGCGACCCGCTCCCCTACATCCCGGAGCACCAGATGCGCGTGTCCATGGGACTGGAGAGCACGGACTGGTCGGTCAACCTCAGCGGCAAGTACACCGACGAGATTTGCGTGAAAGCGGCCTGCGGGGCGTTCGAGAAAACCGATTCGTCCTTCACCGTGGACGTGTCCGGCAGTTACCGGATCAACAAGAACATCAGCCTGATCGCGCGCCTGGAGAACGTGACCGACCAGGAAGACCTCGTTTCCCGCCACCCGTACGGGGTCCGGCCCAACAAGCCGCGCACTGCGATCGTCGGATTTCGCGTCGACAACTTTTTCTGACCGGCAGGGGAAGGGAGCCTTTCATCCCAGGGGCTCCCGAACCGTCGGAACGGTAGCCCCCCGTTTCTCCTGCGACATTGGGGGGCTGCCACCTTCTTGATTCCCGCTATTCTGCGGGAATCCCGCGCGGGGGAACCTCCGCAAACAGAAAAACCGCACAACTGCGGGCACCCAGCCGGACCCCCTCGCCGCCTTCCCTGCCCAGCCGCCTTCCCGCTTCACTGGTGAACACGCCGTGCCAGGCCCCGGCCTGCGCGATCCCGGGCAGTGTCGGTTCCACCGCCGACTCGCCCACATTGATCAGCACCGCCACCGCCTGGACCTCGTCCTCGCCAAACCCGCCCGCCCGCGTGTCGCACAGCAGGACGGTCAAGGCCTGCGCATCTCCCCAGGCCTCGCCCTCGATCCGCGCCCCGTCGGCATCCAGCCATTCGACGTCGCGCCAGCCGGCCGCATTCTTCGTGCGGCCGTGCCGGTAAACCCCCTGGCGCAATAAGGGCACCGCATCCCGCAGGCGGATGAGCGCCCGGACCTGCGCCTGGAAATCCGGATCCGCGGCCAGGCCCGACCAGTCCAACCAGCCGGTCTCATTGTCCTGCGCGTAGGCGTTGTTGTTGCCGCCCTGGGAGTCCCCGAACTCGTCTCCGGCGCGCAGCATCGGGGTGCCCTGGGACAGCAAGACGGTCGCCAGCAGATTCAGGCGCTGGCGGCGCCGCACCGACCGGATTTCCGCATCGTCGGTCGGGCCTTCGACCCCGTAGTTGCAGCTGTAGTTGTGTTCATGCCCGTCGCGGTTCCCTTCCCCGTTGGCCTCGTTGCGGCGCGCCTCGTAGCACACCAGGTCCTGCAGGGTGAAGCCGTCGTGGCTCGCTGCGTAGTTGACCGAGGCCCAGGGCTCGCGGCCGTCCGCCTCGAACACCTCCGCCGAACCCAGAAAACCGTCCGCGAGTCCGGCCAGCCCGCCCGGGTCGCCCCGCCACGCCCGGCGCACCGCGTCCCGGTAGCGGTCGTTCCATTCAGCCCACTCCGGGGGAAAGCCTCCAAGCTGGTAGCCGCCCGGCCCGACATCCCACGGCTCCGCGATCAGCTTGATGCCCGAGAGCACGGGATCCTGCTGCAATTCCTGAAAAAAGGGGTGCTGCCGGTCGAACCCCTGCGCGTCGCGCCCCAGCACCGTCGCGAGATCGAAGCGGAAGCCGTCGACCCCCATCTCCGTCACCCAGTAGCGCAGGCTGTCGAGTATCAGGCGCCGGACCTGGGGGTGGTCCGTGTTCAGCGTATTGCCGCAGCCGGTGTCGTTGACGGTGTCGCCGGGGCGGTCCGGCTCCAGGCGGTAGTAGCTGAGGTTGTCGATGCCGCGGAAGCTGAGCGTCGGCCCCAGGCGGTCGCCTTCTGCCGTATGGTTGTAGACGACGTCGAGGACGACCTCCAGCCCGGCCTCGTGGATCGCGTCCGTCATCTCCCGGAATTCGGAAATGCCGCCGCCGCGCAGGTAGCGCGGCTCCGGCGCGAAGAACGCCAGCGTGTTGTAGCCCCAGAAATTGGAAAGCCCGCGCGGCCCCAGGGGGCGCTCGTCGACGAACGCCTGCACCGGCATCAGTTCGACGGTGGTGATGCCGAGCGCCTTGAGGTAGTCCAGCACCTCGCGATGGCGCAGGCCGCGGAAGGCGCCCCGGTCCGCCTTGCTGACCGCGGGGTGGCGCATCGTGATGCCGCGCACGTGCGCCTCGTAGAGGATCGTCTCCGCCCACGGGATGCGGGGCCGCCCCGGGAGCGGCCCGGCGGCCCCCTGCACCACGCCGCGCGGCACGAAGGGGGCGCTGTCGCCGGTGCTGCGGCGCAGGGGTTCGTCCGGATCGAACCCGAACACGTCCGGGTGCCATTGGAGCCGGCCGGACAAGGCGCGCGCATACGGGTCGAGCAGCAGCTTGCGGGGATTGAAGTGCAGCCCCGCGGCCGGATCCCAGGGGCCGTGGACGCGATACGCGTACTGTTGGCCGGGCCGGCAGCCGGGCACGTAGCCGTGCCAGACCGCCCCCGTGCGCCCCGGCAAGGCGAGACGCGCGGTCTCATCGCCGTGGCAGTCGAACAGGCAGAGCTCGACGGCTTGTGCGTGCTCGGAGAACAGGGCGAAGTTCACGCCTTCGCCGTCGGGGGTCGCGCCGAGCGGCGCGGGAGAGCCGGTTTCGGTCACGGCGCGATGGGCGTCAGCTTCCAGATCTCGCGGTTGTATTCCGTGATGGTGCGATCCGTAGAGAACGGTCCGGAGGCCGCGGTGTTGAGGATGCTCATGCGTGTCCAGTGCGGGACGTCGCGGTACGCCTCCCCCGCCCGCTTCTGCGCCTCGACGAAGGAACGGAAGTCGGCCGCCGTCATCCAGGGGTCGTCCGGAGTCTTCACCGCATGCACGATAGCCTCCAGGACGCCGTCCTCCACGCAGTCGAAATGCGCGCCCTCCACCCATTGCATCACGCGCGAGAACGCCGCGTCGGCGTCGATGATCGACTGCGGATCGTAACCGGGGCGCACCGCTTCGATCTCCTCGACCGTCAGCCCGAACAGGAAGAAATTCTCGTCGCCGACGGCCTCGCGAATCTCGATGTTCGCCCCGTCCAGGGTGCCGAGGGTGACCGCCCCATTCATCATGAACTTCATGTTGCCGGTCCCGGACGCCTCCTTCCCGGCCACGGAGATCTGTTCCGAGAGATCCGCCGCCGGGCAGATCACCTCCATGGTCGACACGTTGTAGTCGGGGACGAAGGCGAGCCTCAGCCGCCCGTCCGTGTCCGGGTCGGCATTGATCACCCGGGCGACCTCGTTGGCGAACTTGACGATCCGCTTCGCCATCACGTAGTCGGGCGCCGCCTTGCCGCCGATGATGATCGCGCGCGGCGGGTCGCCGCCGGCCTCGCCGCGCTTGATGCGGTCATAGAGATGGATCGCGTGCAGCACGTTCAGCAGCTGCCGCTTGTACTCGTGGATCCGCTTGACCTGCACGTCGAACAGCATGCCGGGGTCGAGCCGCAGCCCCGTGCGCGACTCGATCAGGGCGGCCAGGCGCTGCTTGTTCGTATGCTTCACTTCGCGCCACGCCTGCTGGAACGCGGCGTCGTCGGCGTGTTCCCCCAGCCCCTGCAGCTGGTGCAGGTCCGTGATCCAGCCGTCCCCGAGGGTCTCCGTGACGAGCCCGGCCAGGCCGGGGTTGCAGGCCGCCAGCCAGCGCCGCTGCGTAACCCCGTTGGTCTTGTTGTTGAATTTCCCGGGCGACAGTTCGCTGAAATCCCGGAACAGGCCTTCCCGAAGCAGCCGGGAATGGAGTTCGGCCACGCCGTTGACGGAGAAACTGCCGACGATGGCGAGGTACGCCATCCGCACCTGCGGCTCGTCGCCGTCTCCGAACAGCGACATTCGGCGAATCCGCTCGGGGTCGTCCGGCCAGCGCCGCTCGACCTCGGCCAGGTGGCGCGCATTGATGTCGCGGATGATCTCCAGCAGTCGCGGCAGCAAGCGCTCGAACATCGCGACCGGCCAGCACTCCAGGGCTTCCGGCAGCAGCGTGTGGTTGGTGTAGGCCATGGTCTTGCGCGTGATCGACCACGCCTCGTCCCAGCCCAGATGATGGGTGTCGATCAGCAAGCGCATCAGTTCGGGCACGGCGACGGCCGGGTGCGTGTCGTTCAACTGGAAACAGCTCTTGTCGGCGAAGCCGCCGAGGTCCTCGCCATGCTCCTGCGTCCAGCGGCGCAGGGCATCCTGCAGGCTGGCGGAGGCGAGGAAGTACTGCTGGCGCAGGCGCAGCTCGCGGCCGTTCTCGCTCGCGGCGTTGGGGTACAGCACCATGGTGAGGGTCTCCGCATCGTTCTTGGCGGCCACCGCGTCGGCATAACTGCCGGCGTTGAATTCTTCCAAGTCGAAGGCATCCGTGGCCTTGGACGACCACAGCCGCAGCGTGTTGACGGTGCCGTTGCGGTAGCCCGGCACCGGCACGTCGTAGGGCACGGCGAGGACGTCGTGGGTGTCGACCCAGCGCTCGCGCGGCTCCCCGTCCGCATCCGTGTAGGCATCCCGGCGCCCGCCGAAGCGGACCACCTGCGACAGGTCGGGGTGCGGGATCTCCCAGGGGTAGCCCTGCCGCAGCCAGGGATCGGGATCCTCGACCTGGTGGCCGTGCTCGATGCGCTGCCGGAACATGCCGTAGCGGTAGCGCAGGCCGTAGCCGATGACGGGAAGGCCGAGCGTGGCGCAACTGTCGAGGAAGCACGCAGCCAGGCGGCCCAGGCCGCCGTTGCCGAGGCCCGGGTCATGCTCGCGCCCGAGCACGGACTCCAGCGTCAGGTCCAGGCGCTGCAGGGCGTCCTCGCAGGCCTCCCGGAGGTCGAGATTCAGCAGCGCGTTATCCAGCATCCGCCCCATCAGGTATTCGAGGGACAGGTAGTGGACCCGGCGGCTGTCCGCCTCCAGCGTGGCGTAACTGGTCTGGTTCCAGCGTTCCATCAGGCGGTCGCGCACCGCGTGGGCCAGGGCGTGGTAGACCAGAGGGGAATCCACCGGGATGTCGCGCCGGCCGAGCGTACGGTTGCAGTGGCGCACAAAGTCCTCCAGCAAGGCGTCCGCCCCCATGTCCAGCGTCGAAGCCGGCACGATCTGGAGGTCGGCGGCGGCCCGGGAGGTCTTTTTGGCGCTCATCATTCGGGCTCCTACGCCGCCGGGGCCGGCTTCAGCATGAGGGTCGAAAGCGGCGGCAGGGTCAGTTCGAGCGAGTATGGCTGCCCGTGCCAGCCTTGCGTGCTGGCGTGCACCCGGCCGAGGTTGCCCTGCCCGCTGCCGCCATACTCCCCGGCATCGGTGTTGAGGACTTCCGCGTAGGCGCCGTCCCGCGGGACGCCGATGCGGTAGTGCTCGCGCGGCACGGGGACGAAATTCATGACCACCAGCACCGGATCGCCGTGGCGCGGATGCCGCAGCCACGACAGGACATTCTCGTCGCCGTCAATCCATTCGATCCCGCCCGGCTCGAAATCCTGTTCATGCAGGGCGGGGGTGTCGGCGTACAGGCGGTTGAGGTCGCGCACCAGCCGCTGCACGCCGGCATGCATCGGCGCGTCGCACAGGTGCCAGTCCAGCGATCGGTCGTGGTCCCACTCGCGCCGCTGGGCGAACTCGCCGCCCATGAACAGCAGCTTCTTCCCCGGATGCCCGTACAGGTAGCCGAAGTACGCGCGCAGGCTTGCGAACTCGCCCCACTCGTCCCCGCCCATGCGGGTGATTAGGGAGCCTTTGCCGTGCACCACCTCGTCGTGCGACAGCGGCAGCACGAAGTTCTCGTGGAAGGCGTACAGCAGCCCGAAAGTCAGGGCATCGCGGTGGTATTTCCGGTGCACCGGGTCCTTGCCCATGTAGAACAGCGTGTCGTTCATCCAGCCCAGGTTCCATTTGTAGCTGAAGCCGAGCCCGTCGAAGTCGGTGGGCCGCGTGACGCCGGACCAGGCCGTGGATTCCTCCGCGATCGTCACCGCGCCGCGCTGGTGGACCTCCTCGTTCAGCCGGCGCAGGAACGCGACCGCTTCGAGGTTCTCGTTGCCGCCGCCCTCGTTCGGCAGCCATTCTCCGGGCGCGCGGCCGTAATCGAGGTAGAGCATGGAGGCGACCGCATCGACCCGCAGGCCATCGACGTGGAACTCGTCCACCCAGAACAGCGCGTTGCTGACCAGGTAGTTGAGGACTTCGTTGCGGCCGTAATTGTAAATCAGCGTGTCCCAGTCCGCGTGCGCGCCGCGGCGCGGGTCTTCGTGCTCGTACAAGGCGGTGCCGTCGAAACGGCCAAGCCCGTTCGGGTCGCGCGGAAAATGCGCCGGGACCCAGTCCGCGATGACGCCGAGGCCCGCCCGGTGGCAGCAGTCGACCAGGTATTTCAGGTCGTCCGGCTCGCCGAAGCGCCCGGTCGGGGCATACAGCCCGATCGGCTGGTAGCCCCAGGACGCGTCGAACGGGTGCTCGGTCACCGGCAATAGTTCGATGTGGGTGAAGCCCATGTCGGACACGTAGCCGACCAGTTCGTCGGCCAGCTCCCGGTAACTGAGCCAGCGGTTGCCCTCCCGCGGGTTCCGGCGCCACGAACCCAGGTGCACCTCGTAGGTGGACTGCGGCCGGTCCAGCGCCATGGCCGAGCCGCGCGCCGCCATCCAGTCGTCGTCCCGCCAGGCATAGCGGCTCTGGTAGACGATGGAGGCGTTGCCCGGCGGGGGCTCCGAGAACTGCGCGTAGGGGTCCGACTTCAGCGGCAGACGCGCCCCGTCCGCGTCCAGCAATTCGTACTTGTAGCGGGTGCCCGGCCCGGCCTCCGGAACGAACAGGTCCCACACGCCGATGCCCGGGTGGACGCGCATGACGTGCCGGCGCCCATCCCATTCGTTGAAATCCGCGATGACGCTGACGCGCGAAGCGTTCGGCGCCCACACCGCGAAGTGCACCCCCCCGACCCCGAGCAGCTTCATCGGATGCGCGCCCAGCTTGTCGTACAGGCGCTGGTGGCGGCCCTGCCCGATCAGGTGCAGGTCCAGTTCGCCGAGCGGGGACGGAAACCGGTAGGGGTCCTCGATCTCGAACGTGCGCGAAGCGTCGGTGATGCGCAGGCGGTAGCGCCGAGCGCGCGGCGGGAGTGTCCCGACGAAGATGTCGCCGGACCCCTGCCGTTGCATCCGTGCCAGCATCCGGCCGTCCCCCCCGACCAGGTCCACCGCGGCCGCACCCGGCTGGAAGCAGCGCACCACCCGGGCGGCCCCGGCCTTGTGCGGCCCGAGAAACGAAAAGGGATCGCCGTGCCGGCCGGCGGCGACGGCCGCCAGGACGGCGGGGTCGCAGGCCGCCTCAGGCACCGTCGTGTTCATACAGGACCTGGTCGTATTGCGCCGCACTGGCGTCCCAATCGAAGCGCGCGGCCGCCGCCGCACGGCACAGCTGCGCCCATTTCCCGGGCGAAGACCGGCGGAGTTCCAATGCCTCCTGGACCCGGTCAACGAAGGCGGAGGCCTGCCTCCGGGGCGTCTTCCCCCCGAACACGAAACCGGTGACGCCATCCTCGACGGTCTCCTTCAGGCCGCCGACGCCATGCACCACGCAGGGCTGCTCGGCCCGCATGGCGAGCATCTGGCTGATGCCGCAGGGCTCGAACTGGCTGGGCATGAGAAACAGGTCGCCGGCCCGGTACAGCAAGTCCGACAGATCGTCGGAGTAGCCCTGCAGGAACAGGAAATTCGGGTGCGCCTGCGCATGCTCGGCCAGAAACGCCTCGCAACCGGGGTCGCCGGTGCCAAGCATGACGAACACAGCGTCGTCGCCGAGTGATTCCAGCAGGGCGGCCAGGGCGCTGCCGCCCGCGCCCACCTGTTCGCGGAACAACTGCACTTTCTGCGTCGTGATGCGCCCGATGCTGGTCAGCAGGATGCCGGGGCGCTTGGATGAAAACATGGCAAGCCTCTCGACCGCCTGCGCGTGTGCGCGACCCGGTCCATCCCCACCCTGCCAGCGGGCAAGTTCGGACTTCATGATTTCCACCAGGCGGGCCCATTCGGGGGCCGGAACCGGCGGCGCGGGATACTCGCAGCCGTTCAGGATGCCGACGAGGCGGCCATTCGACTGCGCCACCTCCAGGTCTCGCTCCAGGCCCTCGCCCCCGCTAGTGCCGCGCTGCGGGTCGCTCGGGCGGGTGATCTCCGCGGCGTAGACGGACGAGACCGTGCTGACGCCGTCGGCCAAGCGGACCGCGGCGGCCATGGGGTTGAAGCAGTGCGGCCAGCGAGGGTCCGCGACGGCCTGCGTGTCGAATGCCAGGTGCGGGAACCAGGTGCGCAGCGAGGCGGCATGGCCGTCCAGCGGACGGATCCCCTGCAGCGCCAGGTTGTGGATCGTGTAGACCGTGCGGATGTCCTTCAGGGCCGAGCATTCGGGGTCGAATTCACGCAGGACCGCAAACAGGGCCGCCGGCCAGTCGTGGAGGTGGACGACATCGGGGGCCTCCAGGGCTCCCGCGCGAATCGCTGCGGCGGCCGCGGCACAGAAGAACGCGAACTTGGTGCTGTCCGTCTCGAACGGTGCCTCCTCGCCGTCGTCGCAATAAATGAGGCCGGGCCCGTTCGGCTGGAAGCGGGCATGGTCCAGGACGCAGTGACGCACGCCCGTGTCGGGATCCCGGGGAATGTCGCACAGCATGGCGGACTCCGTAGCGCCCCCGAACGCCACGTCCACGGATGCGACCGGCCGCGCTCCGGGCAATTCGGCCCGCAGGCCGTACGCCGGGGTCAGCACGACGGGGCGGTGGCCGCGGCGGGCCAGCGCCGCCGGCAACGCGCGCATCACGTCTCCCACGCCGCCAACCTTGCCGCGCGGCAAGGCGCCGTTTTCGGCGGCCAGCAACAGGATGTTCCGTGCCGAACTCATGGCGGCTCCGGGCTTCAACGGGTGAAGTGGAGCTTCTGGCCCAGCATGTCTGGCGTGACGAGGGTAATGCCCTTGGGCGTGATGCGGAATCCGCGGCGGCGGTCCTCGTCCGGGTCCACGCCGATGACGAAATCGTCCGGGATGATCGCGCCCCGGTCGAGGATGGCCCGCTCGATGCGGCAGCGCCGGCCGATCCGGACGTCCGGAAGCAGCAGCGAGTCCTTGACCGTGCCCCGAACATCGATCCGGCAGTTGGAGAACAGCAGCGAACGCTTCACCCGGGTGCCCGAGACGATGCAGCCGCCCGAAATCATGGAGTCGATGGCCTCGCCGCGCTGCTCCGCCTCGTCGAACACGAACTTGGCGGCCGGGTGGTTCTTCGGGTGCGTCAGGATCGGCCAGTCCCGGTCGTACATGTCCAGCTGGGGCATGATCGTGATGAGCTCCATGTTCGCCTCCCAGAACGCGTCCAGCGTCCCGATGTCGCGCCAGTACGCCTGCGCGCCGGTCTCGAGGTCGCGGAAGGGATAGGCGCAGATCTTGTGGTGCTTGATGATCGAGGGGATGATGTTGTGCCCGAAATCGTGCGCGCTGCCGGGGTCGTCGGAATCCCGGATGACCTGCTCGTACAGGAATTCGGTGTTGAACACGTAGTTGCCCATGGACGCCAGGCACAGCCCTTCCCTTCCGGGGATGGGGGCCGGGTTCACGGGCTTCTCGTCGAAGGCGATGATTCGGCCGGTCTCGTCAACGGTCATGACGCCGTACTGCCCGGCCGCCTCTTCAATCGGCACTTCGAGGCAGCACACGGTCATGTCGGCCCCGCTCTCCGCATGCGCGGCCAGCAGCGGGCCGTAATCCATTTTGTAGACGTGGTCGCCGGCCAGGATCAGCACCAGTTCCGGGTCGTGCGTGCGGATGATGTCGAGGTTCTGGAAGACCGCATCCGCCGTGCCGCGGTACCACTCGCCGCCGACCCGCTGCGAGGCCGGCAGGACCTCGACGAATTCCTTGCTCCCCAGGGAGAAGCGGCTCCAGCCGTGCACCAGGTGCTGGATCAACGAGTGCGCCTTGTACTGGGTCAGCACGCCGACCCGGCGCAGCCCCGAGTTGATGCAGTTCGAAAGCGGGAAGTCGATGATGCGGAACTTGCCGCCGAAGTGCACCGACGGCTTGGCCCGCCACTGCGTCAGCTCATGCAGCCGGGAGCCCTTGCCGCCGGCCAACACCAAGGCCACGGTCGCCCGCGTCAGGCGACTGATAAAACGCGTTTCGGCCTGTTCCATGAGGCACGTCCCGGGAGGATTCCCAGCGGTTCGTGATCGGAGGGGCGCCGCAGGGTGCGGCGGGGAGTGCGTATTATAGGGGATTCGGCGGTTTGGATTCCGGGAAAGAACCGCCTCCGCGCCCGGCATCTTCCAGGGCCTGGCCCACCCACGCGCACAATTCGGGCGTCAGTTGCCCCGGCTCCAAGCGCCAGTGCCAATTGCCCCCGGTCGTGCCTGGCGTATTCATTCGCGCCTGCGACCCCAGGCCGAGGAGGTCCTGCACGGGGGCCACCGCCAGCCGGGCCCGGGAGGAGAAGGCAAACCGGACCAGGTCCCGGTGGATCGTCTCCGGGCAGCCCTGCACATGGCGCAGGACGTGGGACTGGAGGGGCGGTGTTTCACCCAGTTCGTTGTGGAACCAGCCCGCCGTCGTGTCGTTGTCGTGCGTGCCGGTGTAGCAGACGGAATGCTCGGGAATCCATTCGGGATCAAATCGCTCCTCGGTCAGCATGAACTGCAGGACCTTCATGCCGGCGAGCCCGTAGCGGTCGCGCAGGGCCCCGACCTCCGGCGGGATGATGCCCAGGTCCTCGGCAATGATGGGCAACTCCCCCAAGGCGTCGCCCAAGGCATCGAGGAGCCGCCCGGCCGGGCCGGGCCGCCATTCGCCGTGCCGCGCGGTTTGCGTGTCGGGCGGAATGGCCCAATAGGACTCCAGGCCCCGGAAGTGATCCAGCCGGACGAGGTCCGCGAGGGCCGCGGCATGGCGGACCCGGGCGACCCACCAGCGGTAGCCGTCGGCCGCGTGCCGATCCCAATCGTAGAGGGGATTATCCCAGCGCTGGCCGTCTTCACTGAAGTAGTCCGGCGGCACGCCGGCGACGCCGGTCGGGCGGCAGTTTTCGTCCAGCTGGAACAGGTCGGGGTGCGCCCAGACGTCCGCGCTGTCCAGCGCGACGTAGATCGGCAGGTCGCCCATCAGGCGCACGCCCCGCGCGTGGGCGTATTCCCGGAGCTCCCGCCATTGCTGGAAGAACAGGAACTGGACGGACCGGATGCTTCGCAGCTGTGCCCGGGCTTCGATCTCGAGGGCCTGCAGGGCGTCGGGGTCGCGCCGGGCATGCGGCGCGTCCCATTCGGTCCAGGGGCGCTGCCGGTAGCGGGTTTTCAAGGCTTCGAACCGGGCGTAGTCATCCAGCCAGAGCGGGCCCTGGACGGCCACGAACTCGTCCCGCGCCTGCCGCCATTGTGGCGAGGCCGCCATCTCGAAACGCGCGCCGGCGCGGGCCAGCAAACCCAACTTGAGCGGAATCAGCGCAGGGAAATCCACCCGGCCGCGGGGCAGGACCCGAAAAGGTGAAAGCTCAAGCTCATCGACGAGACCCTGGTCGCGCAATGTTTCCAGGTCGATCAGCAGGGGATTGCCGGCGTAGGTGGACGGCGACTGGTAGGGCGAATCGGCGTGGCCGACCGGGCCGAGCGGCAGGAACTGCCAGACGCCGAAGCCCATCGAGGCCAGCGTGTCGACGAAGCTGCGGGCGTTCTCGCCCAATTCGCCGATGCCGTATTCGCCCGGCAGGGAACTCAGGTGAAGGCAG
Organism: uncultured candidatus Poriferisulfidus sp.; assembly: GCA_965214545.1. Classification (GTDB taxonomy): domain Bacteria; phylum Pseudomonadota; class Gammaproteobacteria; order Poriferisulfidales; family Poriferisulfidaceae; genus Poriferisulfidus. Next base: position 678,653 of record OZ243950.1, read on the forward strand.
GCTCCGGCCCGGCGTTGCGTCTGCACGATCAGTCACGCCCCCATAAGCCCAAGCATGGTTCCCCGGTCAACGGGCGCCCGATGGAACGGAAGCCGGCCCGCGACCCGTCCGGGGACAGGCTCCCGGCGGCGGTTGGACCCGGAGGTCGAAACAGGAGGGAAATCGGCAGCCCGATGTTTTGGGGAGGCGGGCTTCAGCGGGGCCCAGAGCGCGCGAACAGCGCCAAGCCTTCCAGGACCAGGTCCGGTGTCGCAATCATCGGCGTGTGGCACCAGACCTGAAGCTTTTCGGCATCCCCGCCCGTCAGCATCACCAGGGCGTGTCCGCCCAGCACGTCCGCGCGCAAGCGCGTGCACATGGAATCGATGCCACCGGACAGGAGTTTCCAGGCTCCCGATTCGACCGCCTCGGCCGTGCCGGTGTGGGTGGTCCCGAGCGGACTCACCGGCGGCGCGTGCGTGGCCACGTACAGCATCGCCAAGCCGTCTTTCTGGCGCAGGTAGCCGGGCACGATCCAGCCGCCGCAGTGCTCGTTGTCCTCGGTCAGCCCGTCCACGGCGATGGCCGATCCGGCATCCACGATGATGAATGCCGAATGGGTTCGCTGGCGCGCCGCCTGCATCGCCAGCAATCGGTCCGCCCCGAAGGTTTCCGGCTGCGCATAGTGCAGGCTGATGTCCCCGCGCACTTTTTCGGTGTCGGCCCACAACACCGACCCGCTCCACGCCTCCTCGACCCCGGCCCGCAAGGTGTCTCCGGCATCGCCCTGCATCGTCGAGACCGCATACAGGGTCTCCTGATGATCCTGGCGTTCGCGCAGCGTCTGATGCAGCCGGCTGATGCCCGAGACCGGCGCCACCCCGAGCCGGAAGATCTGTCCTTCCCGCTCCTCGCCCAGCTTGGCGCGGGTATGGCCGAGGTCGAGCAGCAGGGTCATAGGCGGCGCAGGCGCACATCGGCACTGTCGAAGTACCGCACGCCCTCCTCTCCTTCGACTTGCAGACGGCCGCAGTCGTCCACGCCTTTTGCAAGCCCTATATATGTCTGGCTGGGTCCGGTCACATGCACCTCGCACTCTTTGAGACCATCGTACCGTTCAAAGTATGCCTTAAGTCTGCCCGGAATGCTACTGTCGAGCCGAGCGAGACAGGTGGCGACCGCCTCGATCAGGCCGGCAGCCAGGCGATTCGGGTCGGGAGACTGCCCGCAGGCGCGGGCAATCGAGGTGGTCGGGCGGTCCAGTTCCGGTGCGTCTTCCACGTTGACGCCCACCCCGACCACGCAACGGGCCGGGCCGCCGCGGACGCGGCATTCGGTGAGGATCCCGCCGAATTTCGCGGGACCGTACATCAGGTCGTTGGGCCAATTCAGGCAGGGCTGGCCCAGCCCCATCTCGCGCAGGCGCTCGACCAGGGCGATGCCGGCCCACAGGGCCAGGGCCGTCGGCGCTTGTGCCGGGAAGGCGTGCACGACTGAAAAACACAGGGCCCCTTCGGACGTCTTCCAGCTTCGGCCCTGGCGGCCTCGCCCCCCGGTCTGGCGGCGTGCGACCTGGATCCGGTCGGGGGCATCCGTATCGTCGAGGATGTCGTTGGTCGAAGCGACCTCGTCGACCACTTCGATCAGGCCGAACCGGGCGCGGATGGCTTCGGGCAGGGCCCCAGCGATCCGTTCGGCGTCCAGCAACGAGCAAAAAGAGGATTCAGTCAAAAGGGCCAGCCTATAAAAATTTCCCGACGCACCGTTACCAGTATAGAAGGATGGCGCTTTAGTAGATATAATATCCGGCCAGAGGCAAACGTAATGGCCAAAAATACGAAAACTCGAGCATCCAAGGGTGGGCTGCGTGGGCAGGCTACTACGGTGCGGGGCGATGGTTCACGAGTGCAGGGCGACTCGAATCGTCGTCGTGCGCAACGTGTGACCCCGACTTCTGAGCGCATCATCAAAGAGACTTCGGTCGAATGGCGGAAAGCCATAGAGGTGTTGGCTAATAGCTAAGCGACACTATAGGGTCACGTTGGCTGATGCAGTTCGTGGCCATGACGAAGCACTTCAAGTCGGTGGCGCTCCGGGGGTTGTAAGCGAGCACGCAATTTTATCGGCACTCGCTCGTCCCTACCACGGCTATCATCGGTTCATCTACCAGAAAGCGGCAGCATTGCTCCACGGTGTCGTTTCCGCCCACGGCTTTGCAGATGGAAACAAACGTCGGCTCTTTATCTGGTGAACCTGATGGTGCGAAGAAGCGGCTACAGATTGATTGAAGACGACTTGATTCTGGCGGAAATCGTCATCAGTGTTGCTCGGGGAGTGATCGGCTACGAGGAACTCACTGAATGGTTCAGAGTATCCTTGATCCCCTTAGAATCATGCTCTTCTTCCAAGTCTTAGTCCCGCTTCCACAGTGGTTTGGTCGTATTCTTATGGTGGCTGCTTGAGGCTCTTTTGGGCAGCGGGACGAACCATCCCATCAGATTAGGTGATTATTCGGTGGCCCGATTAGAGTGATTGGTGACACTCTCGAAGTATCGTTTCAATATTAATGGAACGATACTTTGAAAATTATAGAAATACTTGTTATATTAGTAATATAATCGTTCCAAATATTTCTTGTTTCGTTTCATGAAACTCACCGGCCAAGCCATTCTTGATTACATCTCGGCCCATCCTGGAGCCAAACGGGAGGATGTGCGTCGCAACGTTGCGCCTGGAGCCAGTTCGCAAACGGTCTGGCGTGCCCTGAAGCGACTGGTTGATGAGGGCCGGCTTGAGGTTTCGGGCAAAGCCCGGGCCACGGGCTACAGCCTAGCGGGCGCGGCCGCGGTGCATGCCCACCTGAAGACGCCGTACAACCAGCGGCGGCTTGCCATCTACCGGAAAGAATTTGTTGATCGTTATGTCCCGAACAAGGACTTCTATCTTGGCGAAGCCGACCGGCAGCGTCTGCATGAGATCGGGAGGCTGGTGTCACCTCTGCCAGCCGGGACCTACGCGCAGCGCATCTTGGAGCAACTTCTCGTTGACTTGTCTTGGGCATCCTCACGCATGGAAGGGAACACCTACAGTCTCTTGGAGACCGAGAGATTGATCCGTTTCGGGGAGGAAGTCGCCGACAAAGACCGCAAGGAGGCGGTCATGATCCTCAACCACAAGGAAGCCATCCAGCACGTCGTCGACCATCTCCCCGAGATCACGATCAGCCGGCCGGACCTGTTTGACATCCACGCCCTGCTGGCAGGCGGCCTTCTGTTTGATCCCGCAATGGCAGGGAGGTTGCGGCGCAGGCCCGTGGCCCTCGCCCGTTCGAGTTACCGGCCACTTGACAGCCCTTCCGTCATCGAGGAAGAGTTTGGCGTCCTTGTCGAGAAAGCGGTGGCGATCGATGATCCTTTCGAGCAGTCTTTCTTCCTTCTTGCCCACATTCCTTACTTGCAGGCCTTCGAAGACATCAACAAGCGAACCTCGCGCATTGCCTCCAATATCCCGCTCCTGAAGGCGGACCTTGCGCCCATGTCCTTCCTGACCATGGATGACACCGCCTATACCGGTGGCCTGATTGGTGTCTATGAACTCAATAATGTCTCACTCTTGCGCGAGGCCTATGTCGATGCGTATCTCACCTCGGCTGAGAATTACCGAACCCTGCGTGCGGAACTTGAATCACCGGGCAAAGTGGCGTTGACCTATCGCGATTTCGTGCGTCGGGCCGTCCGGCGCTGCGTACTCGACTGGAAAGGTTTCAGTCCGGACCATGTCAGGGCCATGGCCGATGAAGCGGGCATCCCCAAAGCCGACTGCGAGCAGGTCGTTGATTATGTTGGCCATGAGTTTCGGGGATTGCATGAGGGCAACGTCATACGCTACCGGTTGCGGCCCGAAGATCTTGCCGGGATTGGACGGGGTTCATAGGAAATGGTGGAACAACAAAAAAAAAACGGCCCCGCACGAGGCGGGGCCGGATATTGAGGTGCCTGGCGATGTCCTACTTTCACATGGGGAGACCCCACACTATCATCGGCGATGAACCGTTTCACGGTCGAGTTCGGAAAGGGATCGGGTGGTACCAGTTCTCTATGGTCACCAGGCGAAAAAAGATTGGATGATTCACAAGCGCTCAATCAAGCGGAAGGTCTGAAGTAGCATGGTCAAGCCTCACGGGCAATTAGTACTGGTTAGCTTCACTCATTACTGAGCGTCCACATCCAGCCTATCAACCTGGTATTCTTCCAGGGCCCTACTGGGACTCGAAGTCCAGTGAAACCTAATCTTGGGACAGGCTTCCCGCTTAGATGCTTTCAGCGGTTATCCTTTCCGTACATAGCTACCCGGCAATGCCACTGGCGTGACAACCGGAACACCAGAGGTACGTCCACTCCGGTCCTCTCGTACTAGGAGCAGCCTCCCTCAAGTTTCAAACGCCCGCGGTAGATAGGGACCGAACTGTCTCACGACGTTCTAAACCCAGCTCGCGTACCACTTTAAATGGCGAACAGCCATACCCTTGGGACCTGCTTCAGCCCCAGGATGTGATGAGCCGACATCGAGGTGCCAAACACTACCGTCGATATGAACTCTTGGGTAGTATCAGCCTGTTATCCCCGGAGTACCTTTTATCCGTTGAGCGATGGCCCTTCCATTCAGAACCACCGGATCACTAAGACCTGCTTTCGCACCTGCTCGACGTGTCCGTCTCGCAGTCAAGCACCCTTGTGCCTTTGCACTAAACGCACGATTTCCGACCGTGCTTAGGGTACCGTAGCGCTCCTCCGTTACTCTTTGGGAGGAGACCGCCCCAGTCAAACTACCCACCATACACTGTCCCCGACCCGGATTCACGGGCCTGGGTTAGAACCCTAAACATGTCAGGGTGGTATTTCAAGGTTGACTCCACGACCGCTAGCGCGATCGCTTCAACGTCTCCCACCTATCCTACACAAACAGATTCAAAGTCCAGTGCAAAGCTGTAGTAAAGGTTCACGGGGTCTTTCCGTCTAGCCGCGGGTACACTGCATCTTCACAGCGATTTCAATTTCACTGAGTCTCGGGTGGAGACAGTGTGGCCATCGTTACGCCATTCGTGCAGGTCGGAACTTACCCGACAAGGAATTTCGCTACCTTAGGACCGTTATAGTTACGGCCGCCTTTTACCAGGGCTTCGATCAGAAGCTTCGCCGAAGCTAACCTCATCAATTAACCTTCTGGCACTGGGCAGGCGTCACACCCTATACGTCCTCTTACGAGTTTGCAGAGTGCTGTGTTTTTAGTAAACAGTCGCAGCCACCTGGTCACTGCGGCCTTCAGCCGCTCGGGGAGCAAGTCCCGTCACAGCCAAAGGCGCACCTTCTCCCGAAGTTACGGTGCCATTTTGCCTAGTTCCTTCACCCGAGTTCTCTCAAGCGCCTTGGGATTCTCACCCCGCCCACGTGTGTCCGTTTAGGGTACGGTTTTGCGTAACCTGAAGTTTAGAGGTTTTTCCTGGAAGCATGGCATCAGCGGCTTCGCTCCAAAAGAGGAGCTCGACATCACGTCTCGGAATTGTCGTACCGGATTTTCCTGGTACGACTCCCTACACGCTTGAACCGGGATATCCAACACCCGGCCCGCCTGGCCTTCTCCGTCACCCCATCACAGTTAGCAAAGTACAGGAATATTGACCTGTTTTCCATCGACTACGCCTTTCGGCCTCGCCTTAGGAGCCGACTAACCCTGAGCCGATTAACGTCGCTCAGGAAACCTTGGGCTTACGGCGTGCGGGTTTTTCACCCGCATTATCGTTACTCATGTCAGCATTCTCGCTTCTGATACCTCCAGCGAACCTCCCGGTTCGCCTTCAACGGCTTACAGAACGCTCCTCTACCATGCGCCCAAAAGGACGCATCCGCAGTTTCGGTATATAGCTTAGCCCCGGTAAATCTTCCGCGCAGACCGACTCGACCAGTGAGCTGTTACGCTATCTTTAAAGGATGGCTGCTTCTAAGCCAACCTCCTGGCTGTCTGAGCCTTTCCACATCGTTTCCCACTGAGCTACAATTTTGGGACCTTAACTGGCGGTCTGGGTTGTTTCCCTTTCCACGACGGACGTTAGCACCCGCCGTGTGTCTGCCACGCTGCACTTTCCGGTATTCGGAGTTTGCCATGGTTTGGTAAGTCGGGATGACCCCCTAGCCATAACAGTGCTCTACCCCCGGAAGTGATACATGACGCTCTACCTAAATAGATTTCGAGGAGAACCAGCTATCTCCGAGCTTGATTAGCCTTTCACTCCTATACACAGCTCATCCCCCCATTTTTCAACATAGGTGGGTTCGGGCCTCCAGCCGGTGTTACCCAGCCTTCACCCTGGCC